>JAUMVK010000003.1:0-195133 GCA_030530205.1 Thermoguttaceae bacterium
GTGTCTACTTTTCGCTTGCACTCAGCTGTCTACTTTTCGCTTGCACTTGACCAATTACGAATAATGAAAGGCGGTAATGAAGGCCGAAGGCCGGAATTACGCGTCAGGTTGATTCATTATTCGTTATTCATTATTCGTTTTAATCTGCAATGACGTCTTTCAGTTCATCCTTCAGGACCGTCAGTGCGCGCTGACCGTCTTTAGCCTCCACTACAAGGTTGAAACGCATTTCGCTCGTATTGATCATTTCGATGTTGATCCCGGCTTCCGAGAGGGTTTCCAGAATTCGGGCCGCGACGAGTGTGTGGCTGCGCATACCGGTTCCGCTCAGGGAAATCTTCGCCACCGGCGGGCAGGTTTTCGGCGAGGTGCAGCCCAGTTTGGCAGCGATTTCTTTCGCCAGTTCCAAAGCCGCGTCGGCGCAGGAGCGTTCCACGGTGAACGTCAGGTTCGTGAATTTGTCCCCAGAACTTTGGACGATCATATCGACCACGATCCCCGCTTCCGTCACACGGCGGAAAATACGGGCGGCCAGGCCAGGTTCCTGGGGCAGGTCGAACAAGGTAACACTCGCCTGCGTTTCATCAAGTGTAACGTTTTCGATGAGAAGGTCTTCCATGTGTTCAAGGCGGTTGATCAGGCGGATCTTTTCCTCGTCACTGATCATCTGCGGCTTGACAAAAGGCTTTACATCCGATGGAAGTACTCCCAGTTCAAATGCGTCGTGTACCGCGCGTATCGCTTCGGCGCCCTGTTCCTTCGAAACAAGAACCGAGACTTTGATTTCACTGGTGGTGATCATCTGAATATTGATCCCGCGGGCGGCGAGCGTTTCGAACATTTTTTCCGCAACGCCAACCTGACGTTCCATACCCAAGCCAACGATCGAGACTTTACACAGATTATTGTCATAGGTGTAAGATTCGAAAGCGTCCGGGATATTCTCCTTGACTTCGGCAATTGCCTTGAGGGTTGAGGAAAGCTCCGTAGCCGGGATCGTAAAGGAAAGCTCCGCCTTGCCATCGATTCCAATGTTCTGTACGATCATGTCCATGGCAATTTGACGGCCAGCGATCGGGCGGAAAATCTGCTCGGCCATTCCCGGCCGGTCCGCAATGCCCACGATGGAAAAGCGCACTTCGTCTTTGGCAATCGCCGCGCCGCAGACAGCCCTTTCGGTCGATTCAGGCTCCGAGACGATCATCGTCCCAGGCTCGTCACTGTAAGAAGCCCGAACGTGGATCGGGACCTGGAAGTTCTTCGCGAACTCGATGGAACGGCTGTGCATAACACCGGCGCCAAGGCTGGCCATTTCGAGCATTTCGTCGTAGCTGATTTGTTTCACACGACGCGCCTTCGGAACGACACGCGGGTCGGCCGTGTACACGCCGTCCACATCGGTGTAAATTTCACAGGACTCGGCATTCAGAACTGCTGCCAGAGCCACGGCCGTCGTATCGGAACCACCGCGGCCAAGCGTCGTAATATTGTAATTGTCGTCAACCCCCTGAAAACCGGCAGCGATGACGATGTTCCCGTCGTTCAAAGCCTTGCGGATGCGGTCGGTAGAAATCGACTCAATACGGGCTTTCATGAATGAGTTGTTCGTTTTAATACCAATTTGGGCGCCAGTCATACTGACGGCTTTGTAACCAAGATGCTGAATGGCGATAGCGACCAGAGCAACCGAAACCTGCTCGCCGGTGGACAGAAGCATATCCATCTCACGCGCGGGGGGATTCTCTTCGATCTCTTTGGCCAAAGCGATGAGTTTATCCGTGTTTTTGCCCATGGCCGAAACGACCATGACGACCTGATGGCCTTCTTCCTGAGCGCGGATCGCCTTACGGGCGGCCGCGAGAATTTTATTGCTGTCAGCGACACTCGTACCGCCGAATTTCTGAACGATAATAGACATTTTATCACCTTTCTGCCGAAAAGAGGTTTGGATTTTTGCATATTAAAACGTCTCTATAGTTTACACCAGACCGAAAAAAACGCAAGGTGGGGGGTAGGAAGAAAGTTAAAAAAAGTCTGCGTCTTTTGGAAGAATCCGGTCTTATTTATTCCTCGCGAGCCTTCAAGGTTGGGGAATTTTAAAGGTTGGTTGAATTATTCGGGTTCAGGGTTCCATTTTTTTTATTTTTTTGAGAAAAAATTTTAAAAATTTTTTTGGGTTCCGGCCTGATTTGGTATATAATGTAAACGATGTGTTAAAGGTTTTTTCAAGAGATGCCCCTATGCTTCGCAATATCATCAACTCGTTCCTCCTTTCGTTGATAGTTTGTTCCACTGCCGTGTTTGCCGCTGCGCTTACCAGCTCTGACGCAGTTTATATTCACCAGCAGGCCTGCAATTTCGGTGGCGCCTGGGATAAAGGCTACTCCGGCAATGGAGTGTTGGTGGGGGTTATTGATGATTCCATCCAGATGGATCATCCTGCCTATTACGCACGTATCCAAAACGGTAAATGCAAGTTTTTCCAGGGGGGCGATGATGTAACGACCAACGGCTCCAACCCACGCACCAGTTCGGCAAACCACGGCACGGCCGTCACCGGATGCATTGCCGCAAATAGCGGAGACCCCGTCAACGTCAGAGGCGTCCTTGGTACGGTGGTTGGCAGCGGGATCGTCGCTGGGGCCGCTTATGACGCCAATCTTATCACCATTGGGTTCGATTTGAGTTCTTATTCCGCTACTTCAGCTTACAATTATATAAAAGACCAGGGGTGCAACGTCATTAATAACAGCTACGGAAGTACCACGGGATTTGCTGGCTTCGGAGGGATCCCTGAAACCAGTTTAGACCTCATTGACCCCGATGACCCCTTTGATGCCGGAATGAACTCCCTCGTGAATATCCACGCCGCTGCCAGGAATGGCGCCATCATTCTTTTCTCGGCCGGAAACTCTCGTGCAGGAACGGACACGGCCTCAGGCACATCCAATATTTTGCCTAACCAGCGTGACTCAAATAAAAAAATGTCTCAGGCCTGTGTGGATACACTGGTCGTTGCGGCTACAGGCTCTGGCAGTCATTACAATTTAGACCTCTACCAAAAATACGCAAGTTTCAGCTGCTACGGAGCCAACATTTTCTGCTGTGCGCCGGGATCAGGGATCCCCACTTCAGACCGAACCGGAGATGACGGCTACGCAACAACAACATTACGAGGTTCCGCAGATGGTAATTATATGGAACAGTTCGGTGGGACATCGGCAGCGTCGCCGCTCGCGGCAGGCGTTGTTGCGCTGGGCGTGGAAGCTCTCAAGTCCAATCCCAACGTCGCGGCAGTTACTCCCCGTCTGATGAAGCACCTGCTGGTTCAGACCTGCGCGAAGATCGACCTGGGAGCTACGGGTGATGAGACCGCCTGGACGACCAATGCCGCAGGAATTTCTTTCTCCCCGACGTACGGTTTCGGTCAGGTGGACGCTGGCGCCCTGGTGACGGCGGCGGAAACCACGATGGACGTGACGGCCCAGACGGTCATGGCGGCTGACTGGGGCTGGACGTACAATTCCTCCGATTCGACCGTTTGCAACGTAACCAAACTGAATGCTCCACGTGAGATTTTTCTTCGCGGCGGTATTAACTGGTGGGACTCTGGAGGCAGTGTTACCTCTTCCGATGCGGATGTCCTTTTGACTCGTTCCATAGACAAAAGCGACGTCTGCATGACCACGATGGGGTACACGACCGGGAATTCCTACGCTACCAATGAGGGAAATATGAGCGTTATGGGAGCCACGGACACGCAAACGTTTTACGCGACATTCTCTCCCGATACTTTTGGGGGCGTTTCGGTTCAGCCGCTTGAAGAGGTCTCGCTTGTGATCTTCCTGGAATGTAATTACATGGGCGACATCCAAATCGAGCTGACTTCGCCGTCCCAAACCAAGAGCATCCTTTGTTATGCGGATGCGGCAGGCAACAATTCGAATTTGGATTACAATGATTTGGTCTGGACGTTCACTTCCAATGCGTTCTGGGGTGAAGACCCGACCGGCGAATGGAAAGTGGAAGTCCAAGACAAAGAAGACCACGGAACCGCCGAGGATACAGGAATCGCCGTCAAGGGGATCAGCACGACGTTCTATATGGGGCAGATTCAGGAAGCTCCGATCCCGGAGGATCCATCGGTGCCGGAACCAGGAACGTGGGCGCTGCTTGTCCTTGGTTCGTTAGGACTGTTTTGGCTGAAACGTCGTCCATAATTCATTCAGAGGCAATGTTTCCTGTATCGCCAAGCGCTCGATCCTTTCCCATGATTGCAGCGGCCATCCCCCCTTGTAATTTTTTTTAAGTTTGTATAATTAATATTGTAAACTTTTAGTTTCCGGTTTTGGGAGATGTCCGTATGTTTGAAGTTTTTTTGCTTTACGACGTAAATCCAACGACATGGTTTTACCTGTCGCTGCTGATGATTACGGGCATTTTTTTCAAATTCCGCAGGGTGTGGAGCGTCCGCAATCTGGATCTTTTCCTTCTTTTATTTCTCGGCCCGGGGCTGTTGCTCATCGCGCGTGATTATTACCTCGGTTACATTCTTGTTCTGACGGACATCCTGCTCCTGACGCTGCGTATGCTTTGCGACCCGATGATGGTCCGGCGCCCGCTGCTGGAAGTGAACCTTTCCAGAGGCGGCCTGATTTTTACCTGTGTGGCCCTGATGGTTTTCCAGGTCGCGAGTGTGGTTTTAACGCAAACGAGAGACTACTCGGATTCCCAGGCGAGCGCACCTTTGGAACAACTCATCACGTACCACCTGAACGATCATCTGGTAACGTTTGATCTGGAGCGGGAGATGAACCCGGACGCTGCCCCTGTGAATGAAAAGGCCCATCTCGTTCATGGACCGGGGCTTCCGTTTTTTACGAAACTCTGCGACTTTCCTCGGCAGTGGCGTTACGATTTTCTGAAAAAGAAGCGGGTCGAACAATTAACGAATCCCTCCATCAGTGAGACTGTTCAACCCCCAGCCTACCAGTTGGACCAGTTTCCCATTTTCCCGATCGCACAAATTCGCTTGACGATCTTCCTGTCGATTTTGGCTCAATTGGCGATCGTTTCGGGTATTGTGCTGGTGAGCTGGAAACATTTCGAGAATTTCAACACGGGGATTGCGGCTGCCACACTTTATATGCTGCTTCCTTATGTTTCACAAATGCCGTCACGTCTGGATCATTTGATTCCTGCCGCACTGTTGGTGTGGGCCGTTTTTTCGTGGAGGCTTCCTTCACTGGCGGGAGTATTGCTCGGATTCGCTGCGGCCTTATCGTACTACCCTGTTTTCCTGCTCCCCCTTTGGTGCACGTTTTACTGGTCAAAGGGCTTTTGGAGGTTTTTCATTGTAAGCCTCAGTACGTTCCTGATTCTCATTGCGATCGCAATTCCTCTCTCAGGCGGCTGGAGTGCGTTTGTGGCACAGTCAGGCGATATTTTCGGCTGCGTTGGGCTTTTCTCCCGGAATGCTGCCGGCTTTTGGGATATTACAGAGCACAGTGTTTTTTATCGCTTACCGGTCATTGCAACCTATATGGTGCTGGTCTTTTTCCTGACGTTCTGGCCTTCGCAAAAGAATTTCGGAACTCTCATGAGCAGTTCCGCGGCATTGATGGCTGGGGCGCAATTTTGTCACCCATTCCAGGGAGGGACATACATGGCGTGGTTTCTCCCGTTAATGATTCTGGTCATTTTCCGCCCGAATCTGGAAAACCGCACCGCGGCCAGAGGAATCGGGAAACATTCCTACAGAAATTGATTGAATCACAAAGATGCCTTTCTCCTACCGGCTCCTCGATTTTGGCAAAGGCCGCAAGCTGGAAAAGTTTGGCGGGATTCTCCTCGATCGCCCGTCTCCACCAGCGGAACTATTTACGACTCGTGAACCTTTTTCCATCTGGGAGAAGGCTGACGGAATGTTTCGCCGATCTGAGGGGCTGAAAGGAAACTGGCGCTGGAAAACGGCTACCGCTCCGCAAAGCTGGCAGCTTGAAACGAGTCATTTCTCACTGATCCTGAAACCTACGGAAGTCGGCCACTTGGGGGTTTTCCCCGAGCAGGAGCCTAACTGGGAGTGGATCTACGATCGGACGAAATTTTATCTCGCACGCCGGTCAGCCTTCCGGGTTTTAAATCTTTTCGCCTATACGGGAGGCAGTACACTCGCGGCGGCCGCGGCAATGCGGGAAGCCGGGAAAACGTCAGCCAACGCGGAAATTTTCTCCGTTTCACACGTCGATTCCGCCAAAAACATCGTGCAATGGGCACGCGAAAACGCCGAAATATCGGATCTGGCTGATGCTCCGGTACGCTGGATCGGGGAGGACGCTCTGAAATTCACGCGGCGGGAGCTGAAGCGCGGCAAAAAATACGATGCGGTGATCCTCGATCCACCAAGCTACGGCCACGGCACGAAAGGGGAAGTCTGGAAACTGGATCAGAACCTTCCGGAACTGCTGGACCTCTGCGCGGAATTGATTGCTGATTCGCCGGCTTTTGTGCTTCTGACCGCCCACTCGCCGGGATTGGACGAACGCGGATTGGCCCGACTTTTGCGGGAGCATTTCCCTCCGGCCCGGTGTGATTTTTACCCGATGGAGCTGAAAACCGCCACCGGCCGTGTTCTGCCAAGCGGTGCGGCGGCGAGAATCGATTTTTCCTGACTTTGGAGCTAAAAATATGTTGACGCACAAAATTCAAATACGCATTTTCGACACCGATTTCCTCGGTCACTGCCACCACCTTGCCCCCGCGATGTGGTTCGAGGAGGCCAGAAACCGGATTTTTGAGATTTTCAACCCCTCGATGAGCCGGGAAGGGTGGAATCTGCTTCTGGTACACATCGATTTGGACTACAAGAGTTCGATCCAGTTCACCGAGCGTGAAATTGAGATCCGGACCCGGGTCACCCACGTGGGCAATTCCTCGATCCAGCTTGAGCACGGCGCGTACCTGAAAGACGGCACGCTCGCGGCACAGGGGACAGTCGTGATGGTCTATTACGATTTGAAAAATCAAAAAACGATGCGGATCCCGGACGATATTCGAGAAAAATTAACCACGCTGTAAGTTGTAGAGATGATGCTTCCGGCGTCATCTCCGTAGTCACTGCGCGGAACGCTTTTCCAGGATTTTCCTTGCTTCCGATGCCAGCGTCGGAGCGTTTTCTTCTTTCGTTTCCTGCTTTTCAGGCTTGACCGGCTTTCCTCCCGGGGCCGTAAAAACCATGGGGGAGCTGCTCTCTCCGGGACCTTTCTCGGTCAAAGGGATTTCCTTTTGGGCCACGTCATTCAGCCACGTTTCCACATCATCCCAAGGGTCACGTTCCGCAATTCCCAGAGCGGCCAGCCAGTCCACACGGCGGTTTCCTTTGAGGATCGGTTCCCCTTCCAGCCGGCGGAGCAAAGCCGGAACCGCCTCTTTGGTCCCCTTTTTTTGAAGAAACTCACAGATTTCCGCTTCAAAAGGTTTCATCTCCGGGAGAGAAAGCCACTCTCCCGCTTTCACAGACGCGAGATGCGGATCAAGGAGCGAAAGCAAAACCACAAGGTCCTGTTTTTCCTCCTCCGATTCCGGAAGATTCTGAAGCGTTTTTTCCGAAAGCACACGCAGTCTTTGTTCCTGATCTTCCAGGATTCGGGAGGCGTAGAGAAGTTTCGACTCAACTGTTTTCAGAGGCAAGAGATAGAAAAATGCCTCACGATTATGGGGATGACGAATGGCTACTCCCCACAGATAATCACGAGTCGCGAGGTTCGTCCCCTGCTGGCAGTGCGCCGTTTCATCCGTCGAGGAATCAAAAAAGGAAATACCCGTTCCACTTTGCTGAGGAACACCAATGTGAAGTATCTGCGCACGATGAAACGTTCCGCGAGTCCAATACTCCGCAGCCATGCAAGGGACCGTCAGAAATTCAAGCCGCTTGAGTATGATCGTTCCTGCCGGCGTAACCGACTCGGACGCCAGACTGTCCTGGATCAATTTCAGTGTTTTCGCCTGGGTCTTATCGCAGATCAAAGCGTCTTCAAGGAACTGAACCTCCTTCCAGATTTTCAGCCCTTCGCGTTTGCCCGATTTGTAATCCTCAAAGTCCAGAAAAGGTAAACAGTCCCCACCGAACGGATCTTCATAAATCGCGATGGAATAAAGGGTTCGAGTCCGTTCATCCAGGTTCATCCAGGGAACAAGGCGGTCTTCGGGCAAATTCGCCGAGGCGAGAATATTTACGCTTTCTTTTAACTGAGTTTCCGAAAAATCCGACTGAAAGTCCGCGTTTTCAAGCCATTTTTGCCGGGCGAGCTGTTCCAGCTTCCAGACACGGAGCCGGTCGTCGGTTGAAAGAGACTCCTGCACAATGATTTCCCGCAGGCGGATCAACATTTGGGAAAGTTTCTGACCACTGCGAATCAGGCCGCGAATTTCACGCTCCGCCAGATTGCGTTTTACCGGAGATTCCGAGGTTAGCATTTCCCAAACCGAAATATCTTCCAGTTCTACTGGCGGTGGAACCATTTTCTCAAGAGTTTGGGGCTCCGAATGAAGGCGCTTTTCCAGAATACGCTCCAAGGTCTCAAGCCGTTCCTGGGCCTCAAAGGAAAGAGAGGAATTTTGAAGCTCCTTCTGAACCTCGCTCAAAAATTCCACCGGGTTTGGAGTTTCCTGGGCCTCAAGAGAAAGAACTTTCCACGCCCGATTTCTGCGTTGGCACGAATTACTGTCGAGCAGTGCAAACCAGTCCTCCGCGTGAAGGGTGGCTTCAAGACAAAAAACCAGCCCGAAAAACAAAAGAATCCATCGGATTTTGATCGGGCGGGCGTTCATAATGACTACAAAATTCTGAAATTTTCTGCTCTTGCAAAAATACACCTTTTTTGGTATTATACCTGAAGAATCCATAAAAGTCCACCCATTATTCCGTATTTTTTAAAATTTTTCCCGAAAAAGAGGCGGTGTATGCTGAAAAATTTCCAGAAATTAACACTTTTGTGTTCCGTTTTGCTTTCAGGATCGGGATTCCTGCCGGGAACCTATTTTCTTCAGCAGGTTCAGGCGCAGTATATGCAACTTTCTGCAGAGCAGATGAAAGCCGCGCTGCGCTGCCCGACCGACGAGTCCAAGGAGTTTGTGGACGATGTTTTCACACTGGTCGCCCGTGGGATTGTACCCGAATCACTCGTCATTTCCTCGTTTAATTACGCCCGACAGCAACCCAAACAAAACCAGGCGTGGTACTACTTTCAGCGTTCGCTGGAACTTCGGTGCGAAAAACTGGGGATCAATCTGGACCGGGAAATGAACAAGCTTCACAAAAAACGTGACTCTTGAACCTACCTTCCATTTTAGTCATTGAGGAAGAACGGGCTAATGGGCAGGTAGCCAAGTTCAAACAGCCGTTCAAACGTGTACGGTTGATCAATATGCCAGGATTGATTCCCGTTGACCAGTTCCTTCTTCCCCTTCTCCACGCCGTACTGGTCGATGATGTAAACTGTCTGATTTTCCGCATCGACGCGCATGACCATCATGGCGTGCCCTTCTGGACGTTTGACCAGACCATCGCCCGGCAGTAGCTGGCTGTAGCAGGCGAACATGGTTTCTTTGCCGTTCTCCCTGACGACGGTTTTGGAATCGTCGTACTTCGTCATTTTGTAGTCGCCGACCTTCAGAAACGCCTGGCGCGTCCGGCCGTCAACCCCTGATGAAATGTAGATTTTTCCCGGCTCCAGATTGAACGTTTTCAGAATCGGCATGTCCGGGCAGACGGAACGCCACGAGAACGAACAGGCGGTGGCGCAGGCGTTCGCTTTGTACTGGTAATGTTCCGCCGGGCCGGTATAAACCAGCTTGCCGTCCTGTTCCTGCAAGTACGATTTGAAATCTTCCAGGCCCGTCCACTGCCAGTTGCGGGAGTACGGAATCCCCTTGTATGTCTCGCCCTTTTTGTAGAGGACACGCGTTTTATTCGCCCACCACTGCAGATCTTCCTGAGGCGTCCACTCAATTTCGGCCATGGAGCGCATGTAATCGAGCACTTTTTGCCGGAGCGAGAGGTTTTCTTCCGACGGCGTTTTGCCAGTGCGAACGACGCCAATTTCCGGCTGGCCGAAGAGCAGATTATCCGCCAGATGATGCAGGCACCCCAGAACCAACCCGTACAGTTCCGGCGTGTATTCCGGGTGCGGGCTGACCGTGATGACCGTCCCTTTCCCGTACGTCGTGATGACGATCGCCGGCGAATCGATCTGGTTTCCCGGCGCGGCGCCCAGGTCGGCGACCTCAGACCGGTACCAGCACAGCGTCTGCACGGGCGGCAGAAGCGGGTTGATGTTCACGGTGAAAATCGGCCCGTTGTGGTACCGGCAAATCTGGATCCCGCGGTACTTCTCGCCGAAAATCTTAACGCCGAGGTCCGTCGGCTCGATCTTCAGAAACGCCAGGCCGCGCTGCCAGTTTCGCGTTTTGATCTGTGCGTTGTCCATGAACCGCTGGTCGATGGGGAAATACGCGCCGGCGCAGAAGCCGATGTACCCCTTGCCCGACTTGATGAACTCCTTGAGCTTCGCGACGCCTTCCGGCTGCATCGAGGCCGCTTCCGCACTCGACATACCACCGGGAAGGAGGAAAATGTCAAAGTTTTCCAGAATGCCGTCACGGATCTGCTGGCCGGTCACCTGGGTCATTTCGAAGCGGGGGTCCGAATCGAAAATCGGCGGGAAGTTCTTGTAACCGCCCGGTCCGACGCCTTTATCGGCGTACATGGCGACGCGAATCACGGGAGTCTGCGCCTCTGTCGGGCCAGGGGTTTCATCTCCCTGAACGTTTACTGCTGCGAAGAACGCGACGACTGCAAACAACGCCAAAACGAAGGAAGGGCGTTTCATGGTCAGGAACACTCCAAAAAGGACCTTTTGATTGGGAGAATACGGAAGTAATCATTTCATTTTACCAAAAACAAAATAAAAGTCAATGGTTAAGGCGGAAAAAGGTCGGCCACGCGCGTTCTGAATGTTTTTGGCCGTTCCTTCTTTACAAAATTTCAAAATCGTGTATAATACTTTCTTACTTGGATCTTTTTCCCTTTAAATCCCAAATGAGACCTAACATGAGAATTTTATCAGGTATTCAACCGACCGGAAATCCGCACTGGGGAAACTATTTTGGCGCGAACCGCCAGTATGTCACGCTTCAGAGCAAAAAGGAAGACGCGTTTTACTTTATCGCCAATCTGCACGCGCTGACGACCGTCCGCGACAAAGAGCGCCTCAGTCAGGCGACGTTCAACATGGCGGTCTATTTCCTTGCGATCGGCCTGGACCCGGAAAAATCCACGCTTTTCGTTCAGTCCGACGTCCCGGAAGTGACCCAGCTGACGTGGCTTCTTCTGACGTGCTGCCCCATGGGCCTTTTGGAACGCTGCCACGCATACAAGGAAAAACTCGCGAAAGGCCTGACGGCGGACGCGGGGCTTTTCACCTACCCGGTCCTGATGGCCGCCGACATTCTGGCGTACGATTCCGATTGCGTCCCCGTCGGGGAGGATCAGCAGCAGCACCTCGAAGTAGCGCGCGACCTGGCGCAGACCTTCAACTATAATTTCGGCGAGACGTTCGTCCTTCCGAAAGCCTACGTCGTCCCTGCCGCCGGGAAAGTGCCGGGGACGGACGGCGAAAAAATGTCGAAAAGCTACAATAATACGCTCGAAGTCATCGAGGACGTCAAGGTACAGAAGAAAAAAATCATGCGCATCGAGACGGACTGCCGCCCGATGGAAGATCCGAAAGACCCGGAAACCGATAATTTGTACCTGCTCTACAAACTTTTCGCCAGCGAGGAGCAGCGCGCCGAGATGGAAGCGATGTACCGCCGCGGCGGGTTCGGTTACGGCCAGGTCAAAAAGGAACTGGCCCGCATCGCAGAGGAGTATTTCGCGCCGATCCGGGAACGTTACGCCAAATACATCGCCGACCCGGATTACGTCCGCGACGTCCTGAAAACCGGAGCGGCCCGCGCCCGGGCGAAAGCCGCCGAGGTGCTCGACCGCGCCCAAAGTAACTGCGGGATCGGAATCCCGAAATAAATAATGGAAGGCGGTAATGAAGGCCGGAGGCCGGAATTACGCGCCGGCCTAAACCACCGCGGACGATGGAAGGCGGTAATGAAGGCCGGAGGCCGGAATTACGCGCCGGCCTAAACCACCACGGACACTGGAAGGCGGTAATGAAGGCCGTAGGCCGGAATTACGCGTTAAAAACGCACCGTTTCATTATTTCTTTGATCCACCCGCGCAGGAGAAAACCATGGACTCACTCAATCGCCGTCAAATTCTTCAAACCTCCGTTTTGACCGGTCTGACCGCGGCCTCCCAGACCGCTGACGCCCAGTTCAGCTGGATGAAGCCGGCGCCGGAGACTCCAAAGGGGCCGAGCCACATTCCGTTCGCGAACGATAATATTGCGATCCAGTACTTCCCGATGAACTGCGAGCGCTGCACGGAGTGCGTTTTCGTCTGCCGCGACGTTCAGACGGTTTTTGACCACGAGGGCCATTTCCCCGCCAACACGGTCCCGTGCATCCACTGCGGCCAATGCACCGTCAACTGCGTGAATAACGGGGTCACGGAGCGGTTCCAGCTCCAGGAGATCTACAACGAGATCCAGGCGAACAAAAAGAACAAAGGCCCGAAAAAGTTCGTCGCACTGACCGCCCCGTCGGTGCGTTCCTCCCTGGGTGAAATGTTCAAAATGGAACGCGGAACGAACGTGGAAAAGCAGATGATCACCGGCCTGCGGAAACTCGGCTTCGACTACGTTTTCGACGTCACATTCGGCGCGGACCTGACCGCTTTCGAGGAGTCGATCGAGCTGGAAAACCACCTGAAAAACGAGCCGGGGAAACCCATGTTCACGAGCTGCTGCCCGGCCTGGCTCCGTTTCGCGGAACTATTCTTTCCGGAGGTCCAGCCGCTGATCTCCTCGTGCAAAAGCCCGATCCGGATGCTGGCTTCCGTGGTGAAAACGTGGTACGCCGATCAACTCAAGATGAAACCGGAAGACCTCGTCGTCGTTTCGTTCTCACCGTGTACCGCCAAAAAGTACGAGCGGACGCTCGGGTCGGAAGTCGATTTCGCCCTGACCGTCCGCGAGCTGGGCTGGTGGCTGATGGAGATCGGCCTGAAACTCGACCAGCTTGAACCCGGGGAATTTGATTCGGTCCTTGGGAACGGGACGGGGGCCGGCGTGATTTTCGGAAATACGGGCGGCGTGACGGAAAGCGTTTTGCGCCAGCTTTATTTCACCTGGACGGGCAAAGAGCCGCCGAAAGACTGGCTCCTTTTCACTCCTGTCCGCGGTCTGGACGCCATTCGCCGGGCCGAGGTGAAGATCGGCGGGAAAACCCTCCGCGTGGGGATCGTTCACGGCGCGGGAAACATTCGCCGGCTTCTGGAGACCAAAGAGCACTTGAAGTTTGACTTCGTGGAAGTGATGGCGTGCCCCGGCGGCTGCATCGGGGGCGGAGGCCAGCCGAAAACGGAACTCCCCGTCACGGACGCGCTGCGGACGAAGCGGATGAGCGGCCTTTTCTCCGCCGACAAAACCCGCGAAAAGCGCCGTTGCGGCGAGAACCCGGCCCTCGTGGCGCTTTACGAAAACTTCCTGAAAGAGCCAGGAAATAAACTCCTCCACACGCGGTAAAACCCGGTTCAGAAGAAAACCTCCAGGTCGGCTTTTCCTTCGGGCTTCACAACGAAATCGACGTACACACTCTCGCCCACATTGACGAGTTCAAACGTCTGTTCCTGACCGTTGAATTTGACCCGTGAGCAGCTTTTTCCTTTGGGGAGGAGCAGATGGGCGCGGAGTTCTTTGGCGGGTGAAAGCACGTAGTACCGCATTCCCTCGTCCCGCAGAACCCAGCGAACATCCACGAATTTGGCCGTTTTTTCGTAGCCGGTAAAGTAGCGCGTTTCCGTGTAATGCGTGACAGGAAAACGCGGTGCGAATTCCATCACGTTGTAACCGGTCCCCAGGTCGGTGATCCCGGCGAGACCTTCGTCGATCGCGGAGAGCAGGGCGGCTGCGCCCCATGCGCTCGGCCCACCGCCAAGTGGTTTCCGGGTCGCGGGGTCGTAAAGGAAGTAAATCGCCTTGTCCTCTTTTATCATTTCTTCAAACCGCCGTAAAATGTCCCAGCCATACGCTTCGTAACCGTTCCGGAACGCGCCCTTGGCCAGTTCGCCGGCGGTGAAGGGGGAAATGCCGCCGTTCACGTACTGCCCGGGCTGGCAATTTCCGAAAGCCGGGGTGTAAGGTGGGTCGATCGAAAACCACTCTGCAAACGCCTTGGTCGTTTCTCGCCGGGCGAGGTACTCCCCGATGATCGAGCGTGCCTGCTCGACGTTCAAAATGCCCCGGTTCAGTGCGTAGGCGTTGGAGAGTGAAAGCCGGACGTTTTCCTGGTCGTCCACACCCGCTCCGTTCAAGCCGATCTGGTGAATGAAGAATTTTCCGTTCCACAAGTGCTGGAAAATGCTGGCTTTAAGCGTTTCCGCCCGTTCGAGCCATTCTTTGGCTTTTTCTGAATTACCCAGCCGGTCGTGGAACCACGCGAGCTGATTCATCGCCTGATAAACGCCCGTGCAGTCACCGTGCATGATCCCCATGGGCGTCTGGTTGTTAATGCGGCGGTTCGTTCCGGCGTCGGGTTTGTACGTAAAGTCCCACGTGTCGATCGTAAACCCGCGTTTCACCAGACCGCGCTCCGGATCCCAGCGTTTCGGGTCGGAGGTCATGTAGTCGATTGCCTTTTCCAGTTTCGGCAGAACACGGGCCAGCCATACATCGTCGCCGGTGACCTGGTAGTAGCGCATGGCGCCTTCCACCACGAGATACTCCACATCCGCCTCGATTTCAAGCCTCACGAGCGACAAATTATCCTCCGGGTATAAGACGCGGCAGTCCGCATCGACAAACTTCCAGTGAGGATCGTCCAACTGCTTGATCAGCTCGTAGAAGCAGCCATCCGCGCGCTGGGTTTCCAGGATGAAATTCAGGAAAGAATCCAGGTCGTACTCCCAGTGAAGGAATCCTTTCATCTGCTGCACATGGTCCCGGATCCAGTTGTTGCTGCACATCAGGACCTTGCCGTCAATGAAGACGAGCCGGCGGTCATCCTGAATGGTGTTTCGGAGCTGGTGGATCATTTCGCCCAGTTTTGGATCCGTGGTCGTCAGGAGGGCGGGAAGGCCCATTTCGTAATTATTGTACGTTCCGTTATGCCTCCCCGCGACGTTCATGGCCGGGAGCGGGTCGCGAAACTTGATCTCTGCGCCGTCATTGATCGTGCAGCCCTCCGGAATGGAATCGGCCAGAGCAAGACTTACGAGCAGAATGGAAACGCAAAACAAAAAAAGGTTTTTCATGGGGTTTTCTTTAGGTGAAACTTTTCAGGAGAGGATTTTCAGTCGGCCGGGGTCTTAATTCTTCCGGCCTCGTTTTCTTAATTATACCACGGCGATTCCCGTTGAAAAGCCCCCCTGAATCCCTGGCCCCACGCGAAACCACTTGACTTTTTTCCTGTTTGTGGTAAAATAAATAAGGAATCTGTTTATTAATTACCTTTAACCTGTTTAAAACCATGAAATTTTCAACGATCGAAGAGACGGCTGAGGCCCTGAAGCGCGGCGAGATCGTCATCATGATGGATGACGAAGACCGGGAAAATGAGGGCGATTTTATCTTCGCCGCCCAGTTTGCCACGCCCGAACTCGTAAACTTCTGCATTACTCACGGGAAAGGGATCGTTTGCGTCCCCATGCTACCCGATGATTGTAAACGACTGGAACTCGACCAGATGGTTCAGCACAATACGGCCCCGCTTTCGACCCAATTCACCGTGGCGGTGGACCATATAAGCGCCAAAACCGGCGTCACGGCTCAGGAACGTGCAGTAGCGATCAAAGCCCTTTCTGACCCAAAATCGAAAGTCACAGACTTTACCCGTCCGGGCCATGTGTACCCGCTGAAGGCCAAAGAAGGCGGCGTTCTGCGTCGTGCCGGGCACACCGAAGCGTGCATTGACCTCATGAAAATCGCGGGGCTTCGGCCGACCGCAGTCTGCTGTGAAGTCCTGGGTGAGGATGGTGACCGGGCTACGAGAGAAGAACTGACCGAAATCGCTCAAAAGTACAATCTCAAGTGCTCCACGATCGAGGAGTTGATCCGCTACCGCCGCAATCGGGAAAAACTCATTTACCGGATCGCCGACGCGAACCTTCCGACCAAGTACGGCCCGGGCCACATTTACGTGTATGGCGTCAAGTACGAAACCATGGAACCCGTGGTCGTTCAGATCGGCTCGCCCGAAACCGCCAAAAGTCCTGAAATCGCACAAAATCCGCTCGTGCGCATGCACTCTTCGTGCTTCACGGGGGATCTGCTTCACTCGCTGCGGTGTGACTGCGGCGACCAGCTGACCCGCTCGCTGGAACGGATGCAGGAAGACGGTTACGGTTACTTGATCTACCTCCCGCAAGAAGGTCGGGGGATCGGTCTGGCCGAGAAGATCAAAGCGTACAAACTTCAGGAGCAGGGACTTGACACGGTAGAGGCGAATTTGGCCCTCGGGCACCGCGCGGACTGCCGGGATTATGGCGTCGGGCTGCAAATTTTGAACGATTTGGGCATCACGCACATTCGTTTGCTAACGAACAATCCAAAAAAAGTCGATGCTTTTATATATAGCGGATTCGATCTCACAGTTACGGAACAGGTCCGTATTTTGGGAGAGATCACCCCTTATAACGAGGCGTATATTCGGACTAAGGTCGAGAAAATGGGGCACATTTGGCCAGGATTTGAGGCTGAAGAGTAATTTCGGGCCCCGTTCGTTCCCATCGTTTTATTCGACCGTCCCCTCAAGAGACCTGAAAGCACCATTCCCATGGCTATTTTGTTCCTCGGAGCCACTTCTGAAATTGCACGGCATAACGTCGATTTTTTCGCGGCGAGGGAGGAACATCTTATTCTTGTGGGACGTAATCCACAGAAACTGCGCAGCCTGGTAACGAGGCCGGACTCGGAATTTATGTATTATAACGCCTCAGAGACTTTTCAATCCATTCTTTCCGCCGAGATGTTCTGGCTTCAGTGTGTCGCTCTGGCACGGGTTACGTGGGAAGAACCGATTACCGGTATTTACATCGCTCAGGGTATGCTCCCCTCACAGGACTCAAAACGCTGGGGCGATGAAATTGAACAGACGGTTTTCGTCAATTTCACCTCATTGACGATTTTCCTTGAAGCGGTCGCACGCTGGTACGAGACACATCCTTTTGCCGCAAATGGCGCATGGATCACGGTCCTTTCCTCGGTAGCGGGAGATCGGGGACGATGTTCAAATTATCCCTATGGAGCTGCCAAAGCGGGGCTGACTGCCTACCTCTCCGGGCTTCGCGCACGGTTGCAGCCGATCGGGACAAACGTCCTGACGGTCAAACCCGGCCTGGTCCAGACGCGTATGATCGCAGATCGGCCGCAGAGCAAATCGTTCCTGGCCGCCGATCCCCGCCGTGTCGCCGAATCGATCGACCGTGCGATCACAAACCGGCGGAACGTCCTCTATACACCGTGGTGGTGGCGCATCGTGATGTGCTGCGTCCAGCTTCTTCCTGAATGTATTTTCAAGAGGTTAAGGTTTTAGTTCTCTTCATTTTCATAAAATCGTCAATCTTTTTATGATGCAAACCACCCGTAAAATCTCCATCACGCCGCGCGTTTCCATTGGCGGCGAGGCCGAAACGTTCACGCTGATCGCCGGGCCGTGCGCCATCGAGGACGAAACGACCGTCATGACCGCCGCAGAAGGGCTGAAGCGTGTCTGCGAGGATCTGGAGATCCCGCTCGTCTTCAAGGGCTCGTTCGACAAAGCAAACCGGAGCTCGATCTTCTCCCCGCGCGGTGTGGGGCTGGAGGAGGGTTTGCGGATCCTGGAAAAAGTCAAAGCCGAATTGGACCTTCCGGTCGTCACGGACGTTCACGAAACGACCCAATGCCCGGCCGTCGGGCAGGTGGTGGACCTGATCCAGATCCCGGCTTTTCTTGCGCGCCAGACCGATCTGCTCGTCGCGGCGGCGAAAACCGGCAAAGCCGTCAACGTGAAAAAAGGCCAGTTCATGGCCCCGGATGATATGCGGAACGTGGCGGCCAAACTCACCGAGGCGGGAAACGAAAAGATCCTCCTCTGCGAACGCGGCACGTCGTTTGGCTACCACACGTTGGTCGTGGATTTTACCGGCCTGATCGAGATGCGGAAGATCGGCTTCCCGATCGTTTTCGACGCGACGCACAGCGTGCAGAAACCCGGCGGCAACGGGACCAGCTCGGGCGGAAACCGTGAGTACGCCGCCCCGCTGATGAACGCGGCCCTGGCCGTGGGCGTGGACGCGATTTTCGCCGAGGTGCACCCCGACCCCAGCCGGGCGATCTCCGATGCGGAAAATCAGATCCCGCTGGCCGAAATCCGGGAAATTCTGCTCCGGGCGAAAGAAATCGACCGGGTTTCAAGAGCGTTTCATTAAGAGCGTGCTTTGAGATTTTCGGTTAAAAACCTCGCTTTTTTCACCCTGCGGGAGAAAAAAGACTTGCCCGCGAAAACGTTTGCCGCCGCGGAGGGAGGAACATTTTGAAAATTGTTCCTCCCCCGGGACCCCCTCTTTCAAAAACTTTTTAATATTAGATTAAGGAAGAGTGCTTTTTATTCTTTCTTATTTTCTCATGAAGGCGTCCACCTCGTTCGCGACGATCACCCCATAATTCACCGCACCGAGCCAGCCCGACATGATGATCCCAACGCTCCCTGTATGGAAAAGCCCCGGCACCTGTTCCGGCAGGCCGCGGGAAATCTCGAGGCCCTCGAACTTCGTCCCGAAACTGGCGCCCATCTCGTGGAGCGTGTACCGCTCGAACGTTTTCGGCGTGGCGGCCTCCACCCAGTCGATTTTCTGACGGATCCCCGGCACGTACTTCTCCACCGCGTTCAGCGTGTCCTCGATGAGGTCCTTCTTGCTCACCTCGTACTCCTCCGGGCTGAGTTTCGCCCAGTCGTCGTAGTTGGCGTTCGTGCTGGCGACGATGGCGTACCGGTCGCTCACCCCCGGCCGCGTTTTCGGGTAATAGAACGAATACGTGCGGCTCGTAATGTTCCGGCTGAGAAGCATTTTCGTGTCGAACTTCGGCGCGACCGACGTGAAAAGCAGATCGCCGCAGACTTTTTCGTCCACCGTCTCGCCCGGCTTGAGCGACATATAGACCTGGCAGCTCGAATTGTTCAGGCGCACTTTTTCGGCCTTTTCGATGAAATCCTTAGAGAAATTCTCCGCGCCGGTCATTTTGAAGATCGTGCTCTTGAGGTTCGAGTTGGAAACGACTGCCCGCGCTTTGATAAACTGGCCGTTCGCCTCAACGCCCTGGATCTTTCCGTCCTCCACGACTATCCGTTCCACGCGGGTTTTCGTGGCAATCTCGACGCCGTTTTTCTCCATCTCGGCTTTCATCATGGCCACAAGCCGGTCGGTGCCGCCGGTGAAGGTGAAAACGCCCTTCGACATGAAATTCGAGAAAACGATCCCGTAGGTGATGGCCGGTTCGTCGAGCGTCGAGCCGTTCGCGTAGGTGATCGGTTCCATGAGAAGCCGCACCACGTCATCACGGCCGGGGAAAAACTCCTCGAAAAGCTCGCGAGTCGTCATTTGCTGGTCGTCCACGAAGGTCATGCTCCGCGCTTTGTCGAAAAAGGCGTTGACGGTCTGCGCGTCAATGCCGAATTTCTCGATCAAAAGCCGGGTAAAATCCTCCCGATTGAACGTCGTTTCGAGCGAAAACATCGGATTGTCGAACCGGATGGACGGAAGCTGAACGATCGAGTCCGCGATCTCCTTGTTCCAGTACCGGCGGCACGATTTGATCATCCCCACCGGGAAACCGTGGAGCGAAATGTCGAAAATGATCCCGTCCTTGCGCCGGAACCAGGTCGCCAGCCCCCCGAGCTGGAAATGATGTTCGCACAAAAGGACACGATGCCCCGCGCGGGCGAGAATATTCGCGGCAGTCATTCCTCCAAGTCCGGAGCCAATGACGATGATGTCGTAAGCGGATTTCATGGACAAAACTTTATTCTATTTTGGAAAGGGGAAACCAAACAAACGAATAATGTGGACGACGCTGGATGCATCGTTTAAAGCCTCCCTCTTTGAGGGGGGTGGCCCGAAGGGCCGGGGGGAGTCGAACACACAGCCACCCACTCCCCCAGTCTCGCTGCGCGAGCCAGCCCCCTCAGTGAGGGGGCCTTTCGTTACTGTAGCCCAGACTTTTGCAGCCGGGCCGGCCCTCCATATTAACGTCTCCGAAAACAAAAGAAGAGGTTGAAGTCTTTCTCCTCATTATTCGTTATTCGTTCTTCATTATTCATTCATTTTTTATTTTACCCGAAATCCTGAAAATTTCAACCCCCCGAAAAAATTTTCTTTTTTCCCGAAAATTTCAGGTTTTTTCCTTGCGTTTTCGGGAAAACCGTTTACAATATTTGTTAATGAGTTTAAAGTATTAATTTGCTTGGAGATTTTGAAATGAAAAAAATCATAAATGCCCTGGTTTTCCTTTTCATCCTTGCGCTTGCGTACACGTCACAGGCTGGAACCCAACTGACCGGTCTGATGGGTGGAGACGTTACGGACCCGGGGAATAAAATCCAGGCTTCAGGTACGTACACCAACGAGGCAGACTGGGAAGCCCGTTACGCGGACGCGACGTGGGTGAGTATTCAGTCTTACAAGAAAGGTCCTTTTGAGTCGAATGAATGTCCGGCCAACCTCTTCAATAACGTGGTCGGCGGTGGGACCGCGAAGTGGTACGATTCCTTCGGGCCGAACATGACGACTCCCGCTTACGTGACCCTTCAGTTCCCGGAGGCGTTCGTCCTGACACACTTTACGCTCACGTCCGGCAACGACTCCATGAACAGCCGCAACCCGAAGGATTGGGGCCTTTACGGTTCCAACGACGGGTTGAACTGGACCCCCATTTACCACACGACCACTACCGCCGATTTCACGGAAACCATCAATACAACGGTTCTGTACTCTTCGTTTACCTACGCGGATGGGAATATTACGTCCGCGACCCAGTTAAATGACGCGCAAAAAGCCGCCGTTTCCGCCTCGCTCGGTTCGGGAACGACCATTTCCACCCCGGATTTCTCGACGCCTGGCGCCTATTCCTGGTACAAACTGCAAGTCAATACGACTTCCAGCAATGACGCGACCCAGCTTTGCGAGCTGGAGCTTTTCGGAAATAAGGTTACGAGCGGCCGCACAAGCGGGAATCCGCTTTTGCCGGTTGCGCAGCTCATGAACCACGTCGGTTCGGTCTATTCGCTGGACGCCCAGAATACCGCGACGCTGACGGTCGATGAGAACAACAAGGTCTCCGCCTGGGCGGATTCCAACTCGAACGGATTTGAATTTACACAAACGACTGCCGATTTTCGCCCCACGATGAGCACGATCTCGATCAACGGCAAGGAGTTCAAAGCTCTGGAATTCACGAAAGAAACCCAAACGACGGAAAATCCTTATGGCGGGCAGCTCCTCACCACGAACAAAGAAGTAAATGCTCAGACGGTTTTCATTCTCGCGCAGAACGACATCAATCACGGTTTGACCGCAATCTGGGGCCAGACCGGTGACTATGGGATCCGTTTGAATAGCAGTAATGGGCTTTGGCAGGACGTTGGGGGAAATACCAATGATTTTATTTCGACAAACGGGAATTATTACTATAATGGAACCCCAAAGTCCGAATTTTCCGGTGTATTGCAAAACAATCTGGTTCTGACCCAGGCGGCAAGAAATGCCCCCTATCCAATTACCTCGAATAATGCAGTTGGTTCCTACTTTACCATTAGCGTTGGAAGCCGCGGTTACGACGGGAAGATCCTCGAAGTCGTCGTCTATGACCACGCACTGACGGACTACGAGACGAAAATCGTAAATACCGGTTTCGCCCTGAAATACGGGATCGAAATCGCCAACACGCTGGACATTTTTCCCGGCCCCATCATGGAAACGGCTTACAAAAATGACGTGATCGGAGTCATCAACCGGACCATTGACGGGAAAGCGTACTTCCAGGACTGTTCCGGTGAAGGGGGCTTGGGGATTTACGGGAAAATCCTTGGCTCAAAACCCGCCGAATCCGCGTACGACATTTTTGGCCTCGCCACATACCAGGCCCCCTCGGAAGGTACGGAAATTTACGCCGTTTCCAACATCCCGGCGGGAACCGATGCCGGAATTCTGACGAACATCGCCGGGATCAAAGGCAGCACCTACGACAAATGGGCGAAAGAGTGGTACTTCACCAACAAAAGCGGCGGCGCGCAGGATTGGGAGATCACCCTGGAATTCAACGCGGAGGAAGCGAATTTCACCGATTTCGAGAGCTACGCCGACTCCGAGTGGTATTTGATCTCCAAAACGGAAGAGAATGGCGAGTATTTCCGCGTGGGTGACCTGGACCCGCAAGTTTTCAGCGATAAAATGATTTCGTTCACCTTACCGGCCAGCCTCCTGCAGACGGGTTTCTACACGCTGGGCGTGATGACCTCGCCGGAAGTCCCGGAACCTGCCGCGTGGGTCATGATCCTGATTGGCCTCGCCGGAATCGGAGTGGTCAGAAAACGCCTGTTCCATCCTGGCGCATAAGAATCCTTAACCAAATAAAAAGCCGTAACGCAACTGACTCCTGGAGCTGCGTTACGGCTTTTTCTGTAATTAGATATTAATCGAATTTAATCAAAAATCCCTTCGCCGAACCGTTTACCCCCCTGTTCATCGTCCGCGTAGTCCAGGTCGAAATCGTCGTAGCGGGAGACGTAACCCGGAGCCTGGGCGCGGATTTTTTCTTCTTCATAAGCCGCGATCACTTCTCGCTGGATCATTTCACGCGCGGCGGAATTGATCGGGTGCGCAATGTCCGCGTAGAGTTTCGCCCGGCCGTCTTCGTCCCGGGTCGGGAACTGGGAGGGGAGTTTCGTCCCGCATTGATTGCAGAAACCCGCCCGAATGGGATTTTTGTACCGGCACGACGGGCAGTGCGCGGTCAGCTTGCGGCTGGGCATCGCAACGAAATAGCCGCTGGTTCCGTCGATGATCTTGAGGTCCCGAATGACGAAGCAGTCGTCGAAGGTGATCGAGCAGAACGCTTTGAGTCTTTCGCCTGGCTCTTCCATCAGCTTAATGCGTACTTCCGTAATTTGCACGGTATTTCCTCCATGGAGTTTGGCTGATTATCCGGTCCGCAATATCTGAAGCGGAGCAAGTTCCGATTCCGCTGTAAAAACCGTTCCAGCGCAATTCTTTTCCAAAAATTCTGCGTTTTTAAGCGCCTCTTCATGTGTCCTGCACAAACCAAAGCAGGCGGAGCCGCTGCCCGTCATCGAAAAACCAACCAGCGGAACGGGCACGCTGCTCAATGCTTCCAAAACCTTCCGAACGTCCGGCGCCACCTGGAGCGCAGGGGCCATGAGGCGGTTTTTCAGCCCCTCGGCAAAGGTTTCCAAATCGTTTTCCCGCCACGCGTTGACCATCTTTTGAATGACGCCCGAATTTTGAGGCCCCTGAGGCTCGCAAAGCCGGTAAACCGCCGGCGTGGAGCAGCCCATTGGGGGCTTCACCACCACAAAGTGCAGCATAGGGAGAGTCTCGCCGTTCGGCACTGACTCAATGATTTCCCCCCGGCCCCGGCAAATCACCGGAAAACCCTTGAGGAAAAGCGGAACGTCGCTCCCAATTTCCGCCCCGATTTCTGCCAACGCGTCCCGGGAAAGGCCCACGTTCCAAAACTCGTTAAGGAGCAAAAGCGCCGCAGCCGCGTCCGACGAACCGCCCCCCATTCCCGCTTCGGAAGGAATGCGTTTCGTCAAAATTATATCTGCGCCCGGCAAATCACGTCGTGGAAGTAAACTCTCTTTCAGCCTGTACACAGCCCGCAGAACCAGGTTGGAATCATCCGTAGGAATCGTTTTACCAGCAAAAAGACGCTGGTATTTTTCTTCAGGTGAAATTTTAACCGAAAAGTTCAGCCCGGCAGAAGGCTTGACACGTAGTGTATCGTGAATCGAAATGGGAGTTACAAGGCTTTCAATCTCGTGAAATCCGGTAGTAAGGCGGCGAATTACCTCAAAAAAAAGGTTCAGTTTTGCGGGAATATTTAGTGTCAATTCAGAGCTGTTTTCAATCATTCTATTATTTTGCAAAATTTTTTCGTTTTGTCAATAGGTGGGAGTTAAAATTTTTGAAAATATTTTGAAAAACTTTTAAGATTTGTAATAATATCACATAATTTATGTCGCTCTTGTTAATTTACTCTTTAAAGCCCTTTAAAAAGAATTTGGACGCTTCAAATAAATAATTACTTCCTGAATTTTTTTAATTATTAATTTCTTTCGTGTTTTCTTCAAAAAATTCCCCCGCCCCCCGTTGAAATTTTTCCAAAAAACGGGAAAATAGTAGGGTGATTTTCTTTTCACCCTTTCAACCTTTAACCATTTGCTGGAGTTTTTCATGCCCAACCCAACCGATTTAGCCCAATGGAAAACACTGGAACAGCTTGCCGCTGGTTTTCAGAACGTGACTCTTCGTGACCTTTTCGCTTCCGATGCCGCCCGCGCTGAAAAAATGACGCTCGACGCCTGCGGGATCCATCTCGACTATTCTAAAAACCGTGTCAACGGCGAAGTCATGAAGGCCCTTTTCGACCTCGCCCGGGCCGCGGGAGTTCCGGCCGCCATCGAGAAAATGTTCACCGGCGAGAAAATCAACATCACCGAAGGCCGCGCCGTTCTGCACGTTGCGCTGCGTAACCGCTCCAATACGCCGATTTACGTCGATGGAAAGAACGTGATGGACGACGTGAACCGCGTGCTTCAAAAAATGGCCAATTTCGCGAACGAGGTCCGTTCCGGCTGCTGGAAAGGCTTCACCGGCTGCGCGATCAAAAACGTCGTGAACATCGGGATCGGCGGCTCCGACCTGGGGCCCGTGATGGCGTACGAGGCTCTGAAACCGTACACGAAGCGCGACCTGACCGTCCGTTTCGTCTCGAATATTGACGGCACTCACCTGGCCGAGGCGACTCGTGATCTGAATCCCGAGGAAACGCTTTTCATCATCGCGAGCAAAACGTTCACGACGCTCGAAACGATGACGAACGCCATGACCGCCCGCAAGTGGGCCGTTGAAGGGATCAGGGCTTTGGCCCCCACTGCGAATGACCGTGATATTGTGGCGCGTCACTTCGTAGCGCTTTCGACCAACATCGAAAAAGTCGCCGAGTTTGGGGTCGATACGAATAACATGTTCGAGTTCTGGAACTGGGTCGGCGGCCGCTACAGCATGCCGAGCGCGATCGGGCTGGCGCTGATGGTCGCGATCGGGCCTGAAAACTTCTTCTCGATGCTCGACGGCTACCACGCGATGGACCAGCACTTCCGCACCACGCCGTTTGAAAAGAACATCCCGGTGATCCTGGCGCTGCTCGGGATCTGGTACAACAATTTCTTCGGTGCGGCGTCGCACGCGATCCTGCCTTACGACCAGTACCTTTCCCGCTTTGCGGCCTACTTCCAGCAGGGCGATATGGAGTCGAACGGGAAGTCCGTCACGCTCGATGGCCAGCGGGTCCAGTGGCAGACCGGCCCCGTGATTTGGGGCGAGCCGGGAACGAACGGCCAACACGCTTTTTACCAGCTCCTGCACCAGGGGACGAAACTGGTCCCGGCCGACTTCATCGCATTCGCGAAGTCGCAGAACCCGATCGGCTGCACGCCGAATGAGCACCACCTCAAGCTGATGGCGAACGTTTTCGCCCAGACCGAGGCGCTGGCCTTCGGCAAGACCGAGGCGGAAGTTCGCGCGGAGGGAGTGAAAGAGGAGCTCGTTCCGCACAAAGTGTTCCAGGGGAACCGCCCGACGAACACGATCCTGGCCGAGAAACTGACCCCCGCGACGCTCGGAAGCCTGATCGCAATGTACGAGCACAAGATTTTCGTGCAGGGGATCATCTGGAACATTAACAGTTTCGACCAGTGGGGCGTCGAGCTGGGCAAAGTCCTCGCGAAGCGGATCCTGCCCGAGCTGGAGGACAAAACCGCCGCCTTGAATCACGACAGTTCAACGAACGCGCTGATCGAGTGGTTCAGAAAGAATTGCTGATTTTACGGGGACGACGCTTCCAGCGTCGTTGAAAGCCCACCTCTTTGAGGAGGGTGGCCCGAAGGGCCGGGGGGAGTTGGTCGGCGCGTCACGAAACTCCCCCAGTTTTGCTTTTAATCTCTCGGCGAGATCCGGAAGAAAATCGTGTAAAGCACCGGCACGACGAACAACGTCAGCAGCGTTGCGAAAATCAACCCGAACATCATGGCGACCGCCATCGAGTCGAACAGCGCGTCGGAGAGCAGCGGGATCATCCCCACCACCACCGTCGTGGCTGCGACCGTCACGGGCCTCATTCTTTCCACCGAGGCCGCCACCACCGCCTGGAATCGCGAGGTTCCGGCCGCGTGCGCCTTCTGAAGTTCCTCGTCGATCTGGTCCATCAGAACCACCCCGTTTCGGATGATCATGCCGAGCAGACCCATGATCCCCAGCAGCGCCATGAACCCGAACGGTTTGCCGAACACGATCATCCCGATCACGATCCCGATCATCATGAGCGGAACCGTCAGGATGATGATCATCG
Organism: Thermoguttaceae bacterium; assembly: GCA_030530205.1. Taxonomy (GTDB): domain Bacteria; phylum Planctomycetota; class Planctomycetia; order Pirellulales; family Thermoguttaceae; genus RGIG3701. The sequence goes on from JAUMVK010000003.1 coordinate 26,802, forward strand.
GCTGGCGCCAGTCGTTGAAGAGGAATACCAGGATGGTCAGCATGATGATCCCGGCGATGGGGAAACTTTTCGCCAGACTCGCGGACGACTGCTGCGATTTTTCTTTCTGGCCGCCCCATTCCATGGTGTAACCGGCCGGCAGTTCGATCGCCTCGATTTGCGGCTTTACATCATTCAGGAGCTTCGTCCAGGAAACATCGTATCCGTCGGCACTTACGGTAACCGTCGGGACGCGCTGGTAGCGGTAAATCTCCGCGTCTTCCCACTCGTATTTCATCTGACTGCTCAGCTCGCCGAGCGACGCGCTTTCCGGCATCAGGCTCCAGACCGGAATGTTCTCCAGTGTGGTCAGATCGTTGCGCTCGGACTCCGTGCCTCGGACGATGATTGGCATATTTTTCTCGTTTTCCGAGTAAACTCCGACCGGCACGCCTTTCGTCGCGCAGACCATCGAAAGGTTCAGGTTCAGGCGGGCCAGCCCCATGCGCTGACCGCGAGCTTGCGAGTACTGCGGCGCAACGGTGAGGACTTTTTGACGCCAATTCCCGCAAACGTCCTTGGAGTACGGGCTTTCGCGGAGGATTTTCTCCGCCTGCTCGCCGAGCCTGGCCAAAACCGTCGGGTTCGGGCCGCGGAAACGGATCTCCACCTCGTACGGCGTTGGAACGCCCAGCGCGAAACGCTGAACACGGATCCGCGCCTGCGGGTAGTGGTTTTTCAGTTCTTTCTCGATCGGGTCCATAAGACGATCCAGGTCGGAGACTTTTTCCACGTTCACCACAATATGGCCGTAGGACGAATTCATAAGCTGCGGCTCGTACGGCAGGTAAAAGCGCGGCGGACCAGCCCCGATGAACGTGGCCAGCGACGAAACGCCTTCCTGCTTCTGGATGAACTCTTCTGCCCACTTCAGGTCTTCCTCAACGTCGTGGATCGAGGACCCCTCATCGAGCCAGTAATCGACCCAGAACTGAGTCCGCTGGGCGTGCGGGAAGAACGTTTTATCCACGTGCTTGAACGACAAACCGGCGAAAACGCAGAGCAAAAGAATTCCCAAAAGTGTGATCGTTTTATGGCGAAGCGTGAACTCCAGCATCCGGCGGTATGTGCGGTAAACGGGCCCGGAGTGCGGGTCCTTGCCGTCTTCAACGGGTTTAATGTGGACGAACTCCCAGTAAACCACCGGAGTGTGAACCATCGCAATAAACCAGCTCAAAAGGAGGGAGGCGTTCACTACCAGGAACAGACTGCAGCAGTAGGTTCCCACGTTTTCTCTCGAAAGGATGACCGGCAGGAAAACCAGACCTCCGACCACGGTCGCGGCAAGGAGCTGCCACGCTGTGCGCATGGTGCCTTCCACGCAAGCCAAATGACGGTCCATTCCTCGCTGCATTCGAACGATGATCAAGTCGCCCACCACGATTGCATTATCGACCAAAATCCCCAGTGCGATGATGAACGCGCCCAGCGAAACGCGCTGGAGCACCACGTCCATCATAGGGAGCGTAATCATCGTGGCCAAAATCACGATCAGGAGGGAACTCGTAATCAGGAGTCCGCTCTTCCAGCCCATCGCGATCATCACGACGATGGCGACGATGAACACCGCCTCCTTGAGATTTTTCATGAACTGGTTCACCGAGAAAATTACGTTATCCGGCTGGAACGCGACCGTCCCCAGCGTGTAGCCAAGCGGCAAATCCGCCATCAGTTCTTCGGTACGCTTGTGAACCTGCTTGCCCATTTCGATCACGTTTCCTTGCGGAGCAGGGCAGACCGCGACCGCAATCGCGTTTTTCCCGTTAAAGCGGCAAATCTGGGATGGCGTGTCCGATTTCACGCGGCGAATTTCCGCAATATCTCGCAGATGAATCTGTCCCGTTTGACCGCTCGCGCTGGAACCGCCGGCCAGAGTGGAAGCGCCCTGATTCGCCAGGCTGGAAATCAGACCGTTCGCCGAGCCGGAAGCGTCCACCGCCGCGAGCAGACTGGCCGCTGCCGCATTGAGCGAAGCGGGAATGATCAGATCGCCGATCTCCTCGACAGACTGGAATTTCCCGGTCGGACGAAGCCGAACGACGTCGCCTTCATATTCCATGTCACCGGCTCCGGGGTTGAGATTCTGCCCCATCAGGGCCGCGAAAACCATCACAGGGGGAACCGAAAGCTCGGAGAGTTTCGCCCTGGAAAGCTCGATTTCGATGTGTTCGGACGGAACTCCCCACAGCTCACAGCGCCCCACCTGCGGGAGAAGCGCTAGTTCCCGCCTCATCATCCGCGCCGTGTCAAGATGTTCCGCCTGTGAGATCCCATCATCCGCTTCAAGCGCCATAACGATGCCGTACACCTGCGAAAAATCGTCTTTCACGATTGACGGAAGGGCCTCTGTTGGAAGGGAAGTCTGAACCTCTTTCAGCTTGTTGCGGAGGATCGTCCAGCAACCGTCCAGGTCCTCGAGCGGAGTCGCGGGTTTCAAATCCACGTAAATGATCGAAAAACCAGGCCGGGAAATGGAGCGTACTTTATCGACCTGCTTGAGGCGGTAAATGGCGGTTTCGATCGTATCCGTAACGTTTTGTTCGACCTCGCGCGCAGTCGCCCCGGGATAAACGGTCACCACGACGGCTGTTTTCAGTGTGTATTCCGGGTCTTCAAGCCGACCAAGCGTGAAGTAGGAATAAAGGCCGCCGACCGTCAAAAGGATAAGGACGAACCAGACCGCGAATTGGTGTTTTAATGCGTATTCAGGGAGATTCATTTTTCTGCCTTGATTTTAGTGACTCGTTTTTGATGGTGAAGGCAAACGATGGGAGAAGCACCCCTCTTTGAGGGGGGTGGCACGAAGTGCCGGGGGGAGAAAATCGGCACGACCCCATACTCCCCCAGTCTCGCTTCGCGAGCCAGCCCCCTCCAAGAGGGGGCCTTCAACTCGCCCTTTTACTGAATCCGGACTTTTTCTCCTTCGTGCAGGAACCGGGCACCGGCCGAAACGATTTTCTCATTGGGTTTCAGGTCCCCCTGAATTTCCATCCCCTTTTCAGTCGGACGCACGATTGTAACCGGACGGGCTTTTACCGTGGAGTCTTCACCCACGACCCACACGTGTGTTGCTTCCGATTTTGGCTGATACTCGCCTTCCGTCTGGACGGTTCCGACCAGCGCGGCCAAAGGAACGATCAGTGCATCATTCGTGCTCTGAATTCCAATCGAGACGATTGCCGTCATTCCGGGATGAATTGGATGTTCAGCATCCGTTGTAATTTCCACCGTCAGCGGCCAACCGGGTTTTCCGGTCTGAAGGGCCTGACCCAGCTCGTGAAGTTTCGCTTCAAATTTCACGCCGGGGTACGCCTCAAACTCACACGTAAACGACTCGAAACGTTCCTGCTCGATCAAAACCGATTCCGGAATAGTCGTTTCGACCTGAATGGAATTCGTGTCTGTGAAAACCAGCACGGGGATCCCGGGTGCCGCGATTTCGCCATTTTCAAGGAATTTCTGCGAGACGCAGCCGTCAGAGGGTGCGACCAGAACGGAGTCAGCCAGCGCGTTTTCGGCCTTCTGAAGCATCACGTTCAAACCGGCAATTTTCGACTCCATCGCTTCGATCTCTTCGTCACGCGAGCCTTTACGGGCTTTTTCCATCAATTTCTCATCGGCTTCCAGGGCGGCTTTCGCTCTGTCCCGCATCAGCTTGATTTCATCGTATTTAATCTGGGCAATGCTTTTTGTTTCAACGAGCTTCGCGAAGCGGGCCTCGTTTTTCTCGGCCGTTTCGAGCTGGGACTTTTCCATCTCGATTTTCGCTTCCAACGCCTCAATGTCTTCGGACCGCGCACCGGTTTTCATAGCTTTCAACGCAGCGTTCGCCTCTCCAAGTCCGGCCTTTACCTGATTCACCGCCAGCTCAAAGTCACGCGGGTCCAGTTTCGCCAGAACATCCCCTTTTTTCACTTTCTGGCCGATCCCAACCGGGAATTCCACGATCGGGCCCGGAACCCGGAACGAAAGGCGCGTCGTTTGCCCTTCTTTTGCCGTTCCAGTAAACGAACGGGTTTGTAAAGTTTGCGTTGGCTGTATCTCTAGCACTTTGACAAGCGGGACTTTCTGAATTTCCGCGAGTTCCGGATCGGTCGCCTTCTGATGAGGCTTGCACGCGGTAAAAGTCAAACCACCCACTGCGAGCAGCAGGACGGTCAGCGTTTTAAATTTGAAAAGCATTTTCAAAGTTCTCCCATGGCGTAGCGTAAAGTGTACGAAGCCGCTAAAGTGTCATAAAGGGCGTTGAAGTAGTCGGTATAAGCCTGTGTACGGAGTGCGTTCGCGTCCAGGACTTCCGAGTAGGAAGCGATGCCTTCCTTGAACTGTTCCTGGACCATTTTCAGGTTTTCGCGCGCTTTCAGAACCGCTTCATGTGCTGTTTCGATATTCTGACGAGCTGAAAGTTCCTCATTAAACGCTTTGACGACCTGTACACGAATCCCATTAATGGCTTCTTCCCGTTTGCGGCGGATACTGGAAGCCTGGCTCTGTGCGGCGCGTTCCTTGGCACGGCTTGTACAGTTGATCGGGGTCCAGGTTACGCCAATCGTTCCCTGAGCATACGCTTCATCTTTCAGGTAGTCGTTCTGGACGTACATTCCACCCGCGGCGGCGGCGACGTGCGGCAAGCGCTCGGCTCTTTCGCTGCGCGCTTTGGCTTCAACGGCATTGGCCTGTGACTGGATTTTCCAAAGCTCCTGACGCTGCGCAACGGCACGCGCCTGTAACTCCTCAACATTTTTGGGAGCGGGCGGAAGTTCAAGCTCTTTGAGCTCTACCGGAGTATCAAGCGGACGCCACATCAGGCGGTTATAATTCGCCCGGGCGGTATTAAGGCCGGCTTCCACCTGAACGATCATCTGTTTCGTTTTGGCGTGCGCGGCTTTCGCGGTTAGCTGGGCGGTCGGCGTAATGACCCCCTGTTCCAAAAGGACTTCCACGTCTTTCTCGTGCTGCTCAAGCGACTTTTCCGCTGCTTGCGCCACCTGAAGAAGCCGTTGCAAACGCTGGATCATGAAGTAATTCTGTACAACCTGCAGTTTCAGATCCGCCACGACGATCTGCTTCCCGGCTTTCGCAGCCTCCACCATCGCGTAACCGGCGTCCTCGAGTGCCCGAATCTTTCCGCCGACATAAAGCGGAACCGTAAACATCGCGCTGGTAGTCACGAAATCCTGGTTCGCCAACGGCACGTCCATGTGAACCGGAAGCGTAAGACCGCCCAACTGCGGCGGAAGATGGATTTCATTATCCATTGTCAGGTTTGGCTGAGCGCTCAGAGCCGTGTATCCGGCTGTAACCGTAAGCTCCGGGACACGTGCCCCAGTCGCGGCCATTCGGGTCATGTGTGCCGCATGAATTGCATCGTCCTCGGCACGCACATTTTCGCTGGCCGCAATGGCGGTCTGAAACGCCTGTTCAAGGGTTTCTTCAATTCCAAACGTTTGTATTGGGCTAACACACAGCCAAAAAATGACCGCGAGAAGGACGCCACCATTAGTGTACTTCATCATTCCGCCTCCATGCGGGAGTAGTTGCCCATTTGAAACTTCCAGAGACGTTTTTCCCTGGAAATCCTGGGGGGAACTACCTAAACTACAGAATATTCCTTCTGAAATAACTCTATCTATGTATTTATATCGAACAAATGGATAGTCGTAATTTACAAAAAAAAGCTAAAAATACACAAAACAAGAAAAATATTCCAGTTGTATGGATTAAATAAAAAGAGCGTCTTGACCCCAAAGTCAACACGCTCTTTTTCTCAAATCGGGGCAAGAGGATTTGAACCTCCGACCCTCTGCTCCCAAAGCAGATGCGCTAGCCAGACTGCGCTATGCCCCGAACAGTTATCACATTATACCATAAACACAAATTCGTGCAAGTAGGGGGTGAAACTGAAAAAACGAATAAGTCCGCAAAAAAACCAAACGGGTTGAGAGCGATTCTTTATTCTTCGTCACCCAACCGCTCGTAACCATCACGCGGCGCGTTCCACATCAGCATGAAAATCCCCATCCCGATCACGGCAATGACCACCATGATGATATAAACCCAGTTCCAGCCGATATGTTCCGCAATCGCTCCGACACCGACGCCGGAAACGATAACGCTCGCGTAACCGAAAAGCCCGGTGAAGCCGTTGGCCGTCGCGGCAGCCCGTTTCGTCGCCTGGTTTGCAGCGGCGATCCCAATGAGGGCCTGAGGGCCGTAAATGCAAAATCCCGCGCCGCACAACGGGAAGCAAAGCAGCCAATGCGGAGCGTTATGAGGCAACATCCAGAAAATTGTGACAAAAATCGCCGTCCCGAGCATGCAAAAGACACACGTTCGATGCGCGAGCCCCTTCAGAAACCGGTCGGTCGCCCAGCCGGAAAAAAGCATCCCGAGTATCCCGGCAATTTCAAAGGCCGCAACCAGCCAGCCCGCGTGAGAAAGGGAAACGTGCTTCGACTGGCTTAAAAGAGTCGGCCCCCAATCCAGTACCGAGAAACGAACAATATACACAAAAAAGTTGGCGATCCCGAGGATCCAGACGAATTTATTCGCAAAAACCGCCCGGCGGAGAAAACCTTTCGAGGGTTTGGAGTCTTTGCCAACGCTCGCCTTTCCTGTCCCGGGAAGCTCCGGCAGTCCGACCGACGTCGGCGTATCGCGTAGGGCGATCCAAAGACCAACAGCCCCGAGCATCGAAACCCCGGCCGGGATCCAGAAGCAGTACCGCCACGCGCCGGTCCCAAACCCCATTCCGGCCTGGAAATTCGCCCAGATGTCGTTCGGGATGATGTTCGGGTTCGGCGCTTTATCCACCACCGAGTTTCCCATGATGTAGCCGCACATGACCACGACGATGAACGCACCGATCGAGTGCGACGTGTTCCAGAGCGACATTTTGGTCGCAAGTTCCTTCGGCGGGATCCAGTGCGTCAGAAGCCGCGCGCACGGCGGGAAACCGGAGCCTTGCAGCCAGCCATTCAGGACCCAAAGCAGCCCCATGAACGTCACCATCACCGTAGTGAACTGCGTGCCGGAAGATGCTCCCGTGACGGCCTGGGCGAACTCCGGAGCGAAACCAAAGGCGAAGTTGGCCGCCGCGCAGAACAAAAGGCCTAGGGTCATAAGGACCCGCGCGTTACAGCGGTCGGCGATCAGGCCGTGGCAGAAACGGGAAAGACCATAAATCAGGCCGTTCAGGGTGAGAAAAATTCCCAGCTGGGTCTTGGAAATTCCCATTTCCGCCTCAATGCCCGGCATGGCCAGCGAGAAATTTTTCCGCACGAAGTAAAAGAGCGCGTAGCCGATCATCGTGGCGAAAATCGTGCGCATTTGCCAGGTCCAAAAACGTTTTTTGACCTCGGGAGACCAATCTGAGTATTCTGAAATTTCGTTCATTGGAAAGCCTTTGAAGGAGAGGGGAGGGGGGATTTTTTAAGCCGCGCAGGAAGCGCAGGAAAATGAATAATGAATAGCGAATAACGAATAATGAGGAGAATGTGTTCAAACTCAAGCGGAAGTCATTCCGGGCAAAAAATTAAAGTCTTCCTTCCCATTATTCGTTATTCGTTCCTCATTATTCGTTCATTTTCAGACTTCGCTTTCGACTTTCTTCATGTAGTCGATGCTCTTTTTCGCCAGATTTTCCACGCCGGGCGTGTAGTCGAAAACCTCGACGCTGATCCAGCCTTTGTACTCGTTTTCTTTCAAAGCCTTGAAAATCGGGTGGAAGTCCAGTTCGCCGAAACCCGGCCCCTGGAGGTTCGGGTCGTTGGCGTGGAAGTGGCGCGTCCACGGTTTGAACTGCCGAATGACTTCTTCCATCGGCCGCCGCGTGCCGTCCGCATTCAGTTCGCCGCCCCACATCGCCTTGCAGTCGAGATGAAGCTGGACGAACGGCGACTTCACCATTTCGATCAACGCCAGGGTTTCCATCGCGCACGTCAGGAAGTTCGTCTCGGACGGCGCAAGCGGCTCCAGAACGATCGTCACCTGGCGCTTTTCGAGCGTCGGGACCAGTGTTTTCAGCGCGTCCGCCGCGTACTGGTACGCCTCGTCCCGCGTGACGCCCACTTCAATGTTGCGCTGCTTCGGGGACCCCCAGACCATGATGTTTCCGCCCAGGTCGGCGCACAGTTCGGTCAGGGCTTTGCCGTACTCGACGGTCCGTTTCCGGACTTCCGCGTCCGGGTGGGTCAGGTGGAAACCTTCCGTCTTGGCGAGCAGCCAGTGCAGACCGAGGATTTCAATGCCGGCCTTTTCGGCGATTTTGCAGATCTCCGCGCGTTTGGCCGCCGTAATGTCGCAGACGTTTGCCGGACTGTCGGTCGGAGTGATGGTAAACGGCGCCATTTCCATGCCGGTGTAGCCACACTCGGCCACGTAATCGAACTGCTTCTCAAGGCTCCAGCCCGGGAAGAAGGTTTCGTTACACATTGCGTATTTAAAAGCCATAAAAATTTCCTTTCGTGATGAATTCGGATCGGGTCGATCCGGGTTTCCTAAAACTCAACCTGATAAATTTTCGCGTCGCCGACTTTCACGCGGAACGTTCCGTCTTTTACCGGGACGTCCTGACCGTCGCACGTGACCCGTTTCACCGGGCGGTCAAGAGTCACGTCAAATTCTTCCATCGGCGGGAGTGGCAGGATCTCCAGCCCCTTCGCGGTCGGCTTCACATACACCGAGCCGAGAGTCATCACGCCCTGGAACGCGAACGGGGTCTTATTCCCCATGATCGACCGGTACCGTTCCGGCGATTCGGTGATCGGCACGGGTTTGATCTCGCTGACGACTTTTCCGTCCTTGACCTCGAATTCCGCAACGGCGTAGCGGCCTTCCTGCGCGTTTTCACCCATCAGCGGGAAGCGGCGGCCCGAGCCTTTGGAATCGTACAGACCGACCATGACCTGGTACTTGCCGTTGCGCTGGCCGTCCGGAACGTGGAACCAGTGATCGGCGCCGGTTTCCAGATCGCGCGTTTCGTCGCTCGTCCCCCACTGCGTCGTAGGGATGGGGCAGTGGTAGCCGTCATACCACCCGGTCGGGGTGAAGCCGTACCCGCGATGCGGCTCGAAAACGTGGGCGAAAATGGCGAGTTCCTTCGGCGCCGGGGCGATCGTGTGCCAGTTCGTCACGACCTCGAATTTCTTGCCGTCCTCGCTCACGCGGGCGCTCTTCATCGTGGGGATGATCTGCAGAAGGTCCGTGATGCTCTTCCCGCGGCCGTTCAGGTAGAACGAGCCGTCCGCGCGAACGGAATATTCCACGATTTCTTCCTGATCCTTCGGGTTGCGGACGATCGCGGAGATGATTTTCCCCTCCGCATCCAGAACGACGAAACCGTACTGCGGAAGCACTGCCCCCGCGACAGCCCAGTCGGTTTCCGCCTGGTTCACGTACACTTTCATGCCATTCGTCCAAGTCACGCACTGATGCGCGAGGCAATCCTCCACGAATTCCACGCTGGAAATTTCCTGGTCGGCCTGCGCGCGCTTGACGTGCTGGGCGAGGTAGTGCTTGCGGACGCTCCCGGCAAAAACCGCACCGGCTTCCACCATCAGGTCGAGGCCGCCGAGCATTTCCGAGGAAATGTAGTCGTCGCTCATCGAATTGTGCAAGGCCGGATCACGGTACGCCTGGTAACGGCTGGAGTAGCCGGCGCCGTGACGGGAGAAATTCGTGTGGTTCACCGAGGCAAACCACGGCGTACGCGCCCAATCATCGCAGGGAACGTACTGCCGCCAGGTGCCGCCCTTCCGATTATCGATCAGCATCCACTGGCAGTCTGCGCCGGAAATTCCACCCAGAAGCCCGTCGGAACCCGCTTCACTGGCGGTGATCCCTTCCTCCACTTTCCCGTTTTTCGTATGCGAAAGGGCCGCGCTGATCGTCCGGAAGCAGTCTTTCCAGCATTCGGCTGTTTGCGTCATGGAGTGGAAATTCCCCTCACGATCCCAGTAATCATAAACGTTGGCCGAGGTAAAAACGTCCACGAAGTACGCGTCCATCGTCGGCAAATATTTGCGGTCAAGCTCCAGGTTCCGCACCAGGAACGGCTTGAAAAGGTCCGGCCGCCACTGGTAGCTCTGCGCTTTCGCACCGTGGTTGATCCACGCCTTTCTCGGTTTCCCGTCCGCGTTGAAGTCGATCAGGTCGTAAGAAAAACCCTCCGCGTCCGGGTAGAAATCGATGTAATTGTCGTGCACGCCGAACGGGATCCCCGCGTTGGCGCAGGTTTCGGCCAGTTCCTTCAGTTCCTCGTAGGTCCCCAGACCCGGCAGGACGCGCGGCTGGTCGGGGTTTTCGTTCCAGATGTCGGGCAGACGGACGTCGTACCCCCAGACCTGCCAGACGTGCTTCAGGAAAAGCGCATCGTTGACGCCGTACTGAACCGCCTTGCTGACGTCCTCAGCGTCTTTGGCGTACCGGCCTCCCCAAACATCGAACGTCAGGCGGCCGCGCTTCCGTTCCACACCCGGCGCGGTTTTCGGAAGCCACGAATTATTCTTGCGGTACTTGATCGCCGCGTTGAAAGCGCCGCCCGAGGCCGGAACCAGCGCGAGTTTGAACGAATTGGCCATTTCCAGCGTGCAGAGGTTTTTCTCTCCGTCCACCACCATCGCCACCGGCGCGCAGGAGGCCCCCAGGCAAATCGACGTTCCGTTCGGGTAGTCCATCCCGATGTGGCTCGCCGCCAGGTCGTGGCCGCCCATCCCCTTGCGGAAGGCGCCGGGATTTTCCGCCACGAAGCCGTGGCCCCAGTAGATCCGTTTCAGAGACTGATCGGAGCCGCCCAGCTGGAAGTAACGCAGTTCAGCCGGGTTGGACTTCGGAACATCTAAAACCAGCATTCCATTCTCGGGGTAAACCTCGATCAAAATCGGAAATTCCTGGTCGTTCGTCAACAGCGTCGCGGTGAAACGCAGGCGGTTCGGGTCTTTCGGGTCCGTGGTGAGTTTCGGCAGTTCCGTGAATTTGGCGCCCGTCGAATTCACCATCTGCGAGCCAACCGTGAAGGAAATCCCGTTAAACGTCACAAAGGACTCGGGTTTTGCCGGGTCGCCGATCGAGATTTTGCCGTCCAGCAAACCGTTCGGGCCGGGCGTGATGACCGCGGAATATTTCTTGCTCAACGCAAGCGTGAACGGTTTCCCCGCCGGCGCATCGGAAGCCGCCAGGGACTTTCCCCGACCCGTATTAATGGTCAGGCCGCTGAGGAAGCAGCCGTCGCACGTCGTATTATTTTTCGGCCCCGGGTTCACTTCGACGATCAGCTTGATCGCCTTCCCGGCAAACTTTTCAAGCGGGAAAGAACGATCCACCCAATTCGTGCTTGCAGTATGGAACTCTTCCAGAAGCGTTTTCTCCTGGGGAATGATTTCTCCCCGTGAGTCGTATTTTTTTTCGCTGGCCCAAAACCGGAACGTCACGCCGTCAGTCGGCGGCTCAGGCGGAAAAACTTCACGGACGCACGCGCCATAATTCATCGAAAGGCCCGGCTCGTTGGGAAGCTGGACCTCGTAAGCCGCGAACAAACTCCCGCCCCGCGGCATGTACGGCGGATGGGAGGAAATACACCGGCGGCCTTTGTAAGAGCTGGTATTATAAGCCGCCCGGGAATCCGGGTCGCTCCCCGTGAAATTCGGGAGCAGGAACGTTTGATCATCGAGCGTCCGCCATGGGAAGAACGATTTGCCAATGAGCGAAACGCCGCCGATTTTCACCACGGTTTTTGAGTCGGCCTCTTTCACCTGCGGGACCTTCGTCTCAATGACGCGGACCGCGTGGGCCTCGTGGGTTTTGCCGTCGGGCGTCGTAAAACGGCACTTCACGTGGAGCGGGTAGTGTGCGCTGTACGTTCCCTCAAGCGCCTGGAACTGAAAAGCGGTTTCCAGCGAACCGCCGGCCGGAATTTCGACGGTCCTCGTGACTTTTTTCACGTTTTTCCCGTCCAAAACCGGCGCGATCGTGTCGCAGGAGTAAAATTCGAGTGCAGCGGAAAGCGGCGCGTCTGCGGCACTGGAAAGCGTCGCGTTCAGCGTCTGGACCACGTTCAGCTCCGTGATCAATTCCATCGGAGCAAGCTGGACTTTCACCGGCCCGGCCTCGTTGGTGGAGACGGTAAAGGCGAGCGGTTCGTACGGCGCGTCCTCGGCGGCCAAACGTCCGCAGTTCATCAGCACGCCAAAAAAGAGGACGAGGCACAAAAGGGGGAGGGTCTTTTTCATGGGAAATCCTTTTCGGAAGAAAATGAATTCGGAGGGGAATTTTCTAACTATTATACACGATTCGGGAGTTTTCCAATAGGGGGGGGGCTGGTGACGCCGAAATTTTCTGGTATATTAAAGGGGTCGGCTTCGTTTCAGGTGAAGCCTTTCCTTCCTTTAGCCCCCGGATCCCATCATGAAAAAAAATCTTTCCTTCCTCTTTTTTCTCGTGACGCTCTGCGTTTTTACCTCGGGCGTCTCCGCTCAAAATCTCCTGATCAGCGACTTCAAACCGGACGGGTTGAAGTGGCGTCAGGTGATGGGAAGCAGTAATCCTCTGAACTATGTGCCGGAGGGCTTGAAAGCCTTCGTTCGCGCCGACGATTCCGAAGGTCTGGAACGGCTGAGCCTAGACGCAAAAGTGAACCTCGACCTGAGCAGCTGGAGCCAATTCGTCCTGAAAGCCTCCGTTTCCAATCCCAGAGCGTTCACCAGCACGACCCTTTATTTCCACAGTAAAAAGGGATGGTTCTCCGGCGGGAATGCGCTCCCCGGAAAAGACGGCATCCTGCGCTTCCGCAAAGCCGATTTCCGCACCGAGGAAACCCCTGAAGGCTGGGACCAGATCGATACGATCCGCATTTCATTCTGGCGCATAGGGAATAAAGACTCGGAGGTCCTTTTCCAATCGCTGGAATGCGTCGCAGAGCCCGTGATTTTCGTCTCCATTCTGAATTCTGAAGGAATCGAGCTTTGGATCGGCAAGAATAACGCGTTCCTTTTGAGTCAGCGTCTCGCGTCCTTCGGAATCAATTCTGATCGCACCGTCATGGCCAAAAAAGCGACGGAGGCGGAATGGCTGGCCCTTCTGAAAAACCGTCAGGCCTGTTTCATCAATCACACGGCGCACCTTCTGCCCGAAACGCGGGCACTGCTCGAAAAATGGGCACAGGAAAACCACACGGTCGTACATTTCCTGAATACCGACCTGAGAGACGAGCCGATCGAAGTGGAACCTCTGATGAAGCTCGTGGCCAAAGCGCCCAGAATCGAGGAATTGATCAAAGCGCGAAGCTTTTCGCGCGTCGAAACCCTTTTTGGCGAAAAAGTCCCCGAAGCGGCCGAACTCCGCCAAAAGGCGCAGGAAATTTTTGACGCTGAAGGGTTAATTGCCGGGTGGAAATTCTGCGAAAAAATCCATCAGGAAAATCTTGGGAAAGCCGCAAAGGCCCTGAAAATCGCCGATTCCTTTGAGTTCCGCGGCTGGTGGAATCACAATGGTTTGGGCGCCTACCCGGGCGACTGGGCACGGACGGCCAAAGAGCTGAAAGCCGCCGGTTTTAATGCGGTCATCCCGAATATGCTCTGGGTCGGCGAGGCGCTTTTCCCGAGCCAGTATGTCCCAACGAGCGAAAACTACAAAAAGTACGGCGACCAGTTGAAGCAGTGTCTCGACGCGTGCCACGCCGAGGGAATGCAGGTCCACGTCTGGCGCGTCTGCTGGAAGGCGGACTGGCACGTCTCGCCGGAACGTCAGAAAGAATTGGAGGAGGCCGGCCGTCTTCAGAAGTCCGCTCAGGGCGAAACGCGGAATTGGCTTTGCCCCTCCAATCCGGAAAATGCCGCTCTGGAGATCAACACCATGATGGAGATGGCCGACAAATACCCGATCGACGGCGTACACTTCGATTACATTCGTTACAACGGAACGGAAGGATGTTACTGCGACGGCTGCCGCGAGCGGTTTGAAAAGGCGATCGGGAAGAAAGTCGAAAACTGGCCGGCGGATGTAAGGCATAATGGCCCACTGTACCAGGAATTCGTTGACTGGCGCACGGGCCTCATTACGCACGTGGTGAAGACCGTCCACGACCAGATGAAAGTGAAGCACCCGAACGTGAAAATCTCTGCCGCGGTCTTCAGCGGGTACCCCAGTTGCCGGGAATTCCATGGCCAGGATTGGGTCCTCTGGGCGAACGAAGGCTGGGTCGATTTTCTCTGCCCGATGAACTACACACTAAACGCCGAAACTTACGAAAACATGAGCACGAATCAGGCCACGCTCGTGAAAGAAGGCTTCCCGCTTTACTTCGGGATCGGCGAGTGGAAACTGGCTCCCGAAGAGACGATCAACCAGATTCGGGCGGCGAAAAAAATCGGCGCGAAAGGGTTCACGATCTTTGACCTGAGCGAAAAATCTGCGCAAAATATCTGCCAGCCATTGACGGAATAAAGAATTTCGCGCTTTAAAAGAATTGGAGGTTTGAGGAAAAATCTTCCCCAAACCTCCCTGATTTTTTGCCTTTTCAGAAAGCCTGAACCGTTTTCATTTTTTATCGACCAGTTCGTACGCCAAAGCCTCCATTTCGGCACGGACTCCCGCCAGGGTCAGTTCTCTCTGCTGAAGGGCTTCCTGCTTTTCCCGAAGCTGACGGGCGAGCAGTTCCAACTGTCTTTCCCGCTCGGAAAGCGAGCTGGCCGGGCGTGAAACCGGAATCTCCTCACGAGAGCAGGCGCCGCGAATGATTTTCTCGGCCTGTTCGTGTGCGATTCTCAGGATTTCCGCGGCCTGGAGCTTGGCGTTTTTGACGTCTTCCTGAATCAACGCATCTTCCCGCTGTTTCCACTGGTAATCTTCCAGTCCTCTGCGGGTTTCCATTTCCTGATGAAAATCACTCCTTTCTTTCTCGAGTTTTTTCTGCTCCATAACAAGCTGCGACATTTGAAGTGACGCCTGGGATTTCGCGTCATCAATGATCGTCTGGGCCCGCCGCTGAACGTCCGCCAGAACCGCCGCAGCCTTGTCATTGGCACTGGAAACGATTCCTTTCGCCTCGACCAGCGCGTTCAGGTGCGACTCCTGAATGGTGCTTTTTTCTTTTTCCAGCGCAAGCTGAAGCTCCTGAAGGGATTTTTCCTGAGCGGCGAGCTTCTGGGATTTTTCCTGAATTTCCTGCTCGGCGGCCTGCTTGAGTTTTTCAATTTCTTCGCGGGCTTTTTCGAATTTCTGGGTCAGCGTCCCTTCCGCTTCACGTGTTGAATTAAGTGACGCCGCCTTGGAAATTTCCATTTCTTTCTGAGACGCGTTTTTGGCGTTCTGAATGATCATTTTGGCTTCTTCCTGGGCACGATGGAGAAGCATTTCCGCTTCACCTTTGAGCGAGGCCACTTCGGCAATTCCAGGACCTTTCAGAGCCGCGATACGATCGTGAACACGTTTTTCAACGGCTTCCTCCATTTCCAGCATACGCTTCTGGAACGTTTCTTCGAGCTTCTTTTCCTTGTCAGCGAGGCGAATGCGTTCTTCCTTGAGGAACTTTTCCCTCTCGGCTGCTTCTTCGAGACGACGGCGAATCTGCGAATTGGCTTCGCCCATCATCTTCTGGGAAGTTTCGGTCTGCTCGTTCATGTAGTTCATTCTTTCCCGATTGAAAATCTCGCGGGCCTGCTGCAGTTTTTTCTGACCCTCTTCCAGTTCAGCCCGTTCTTTGACCAGTTGCTCACGGGCGATCTGGGTCGTTTTTTCAGCGCGTTTTTGTGCGTCTTCCAACAAAGCCGAGGCGTGTTCGTTGGCGCGAGACACTGTAGCCCGAGCTTCTTCCAGCGACTCATCACGTTCCACAGTAAACGTTTTTTTCTCGGTTTCAAAAGCGGCCAGTTTCCGGGCCAGATCCTCTTCACGAGCGGCCAGGTTCTGCATTTTTTGCTGGATTTCGTCCTCGGCTTCCTGACGGATGGTCTGGATTTCCAGCTTTGCGTGAGCGATTCTCTGGGAAATTTCGCCGTCGATGTCCTGAACCTTCTCACGGCTGATTTCGTGGGCACGTTCCACTCTCTTCTGAGCTTCAACTTCCGCACGCTTGGTGATCTGCATGGCCTCCGCCTGAGCGTTGGAAATGGCTTTTCTGGCTTCCGCTTTCAGCGCTTCGATTTCCGCTCGGGCGCTTTCGGATTCTTTCTGCCAGTTACTTTCCAGCTCCTTCAGCCGTTCCTGAACTTTCCCTCGGGTGCTTTCCGCAAATTCCTGTTTCATCTGAGCCAGGTTTTCCTGAGCGTCCTGCTGGTCTTTCTCGAATTTCTTGATTCTTTGAGCAAGCCTTTTTTCCCGGTCATCGAGTTCCTCACTCTTGATCTGGATCTGCGCTAACTGGTCCTTGAAATTATTCGCCAGCTGAGCCGCTTTTTTCTCCAGGACATCCTGCTCATGAGCGCGTTTTTCCTCCATTTGCTCGATCTGAATCCGGGAATCCTGTTCAAACTTGTTCTTTTCGGCCAGGAACCGCGCTTTTTCCGTTTCCAGTTCGTCAGTCTGTCCCTGAAGTTCCAGCGCACGAGCCTGCAGTTCCTCCTTTACCTGCTGCTCTTTGCTTTCAAGTTCAGACGTTCGCCTTTCCAGCTCGTCCTGAATGTTTTTAACCTCTTCGCTGCGGATGGTATAATCTTTCTCGGCCTCAACCAGTCTGGAAACTCGTTCATCCAGTTCCGCAACGGCTTCTGCGAATTTCGTTTCCTTGTGTTCCAG
Organism: Thermoguttaceae bacterium; assembly: GCA_030530205.1. Taxonomy (GTDB): domain Bacteria; phylum Planctomycetota; class Planctomycetia; order Pirellulales; family Thermoguttaceae; genus RGIG3701. The sequence goes on from JAUMVK010000003.1 coordinate 43,569, forward strand.
CTCCAGGCGTTCATCATGCAGGAGATTCTTTTCATTCGCGATTTCGTGCATCTGATCCTGAATGGCCAATTCCGCTTCACTCTGGATTTTCTGAATTTCCTGATTGGCCTGCGTGAACATCATTTTGGACTGTGCTTCCGCCTCATGCAAAATGGAATCGCTTTTTTCCTGCGATTTGGCGATTTTCTTCTGTACCTGATCTTCAGCGGTCTGAATAAGCTGCGAAGCCTGATTTCTGGCATTGAAAAGGGTCTTGCGAGCCTCCTCCTTCAAGGCTTCCAACTCCTTGTTTTTCTGATCTGCCTGAATTTCCCACTGAACTTCCAGCTCGCTCAGGCGGTCCTGGACCTGCTGCTGAAGCGTCTTTGACATATTCTTCTTCATGTCAGCGATTTCCGCAAGCTGCTGCTCTTTGGCGACATTGAATTCGGAAATTCTGACGTTCAGTTTCTTTTCAGCTTCTTTCTGCGCCTCCTCACGCACCATCAGCTGGTTCATCCGGTTCTGGATCTGCACATTGGCTTCATTGATCATCTGGCGGGCCGCGTCACGCTGGTTTTTCATGTACGTGTCGATTTCATCGTACTTGTCGCGGATTCCCGCTTCCAGATTTTTCTGTTCTTCCGCCAGCCGGGCACGTTTTTCGTTCAGGATTTGAATTCGGGATTGAATTTCCTGCTGACTGGCCTGACGTTCCTGGGCTGCTTTCTTTTCCTTTTCCTCAAGAATAGCAAGCCTCTTTTCCAGATTTTGTTTCTTGGCCTGAAAATCAATGCTCTGGTTCTCAAATTCCTTTTCCTTTAACTGGAACGCGTAGAGCCGATTCTCCAAATCTTCATTCTTTCCCTGAAATTTCAGCTCTTTCTGATGCAGGTCCGCAAGCCTGTTCTGAATCTCCTGATTTCGCGCCGCTTCCATAGTTTCCTGCTGAGCCACTCTTTTACGCAGTTCAAGTTCACGAGCCGAAACCTCTTCTTCGCGGACACGAAGCTGGGCAGCGACCTGATTGGCTCTCTGCTGCAATTCATCACTAAGGCAGAACGTGGAATCGTTTGAGTTCGTCATTGATTCATTCCTTCGGAAATTTCATAAAATACGTGCCCTTACACAATGTGTGCAGGGAAAATCAGTCTCTCTTGTTATAATCGTCAAAGTTTGCCTATTTTCTTTAATCGTTACTTTAAAAATATTCTGAATTTTTTGTCAAAAAGAATAAATTTTTTTCCACCCTTAAAAATTTTCAGGAAAAGGGGATCGAATTCGGCCACCTGTATTTTCTTCCCTGACTGTTTCTTTTGTTTTCCTCGATTATCTCAATCTCCTTTATTTCTGTCAAGCTCAGACTCGAAAATCTTTTCAAAATCTGAATATTTTGTTCTTTTCTGCCGGATTTCAGGGCGGGTCTCTTGAAGTCAGGGCAAAATATGCTATAATTGGTTAATTGGTTCAAACTATTATGGAGGATAAAAATGGCCGAAAATCGTATTTTGATTGCAGATGATAATCAAACGAACGTGGAACTGCTCGAAACGTTTCTGTTGGACCTGGACTGCAAAATTGAATTCGCCAGTGACGGAGCGGAGACGATGGAAAAGGTGGCCTCTTTCCAGCCGGATCTGATCCTGTTGGACATTATGATGCCGAAACTCAATGGGTTTGAGGTCTGCAAAAAGATCAAATCCTCGCCGGAAACGTCGCAGATCATGGTTTTGATGGTCACCGCCCTGAACGAACTCGGCGATATTGAACGTGCAGTGGAGGCCGGCTGCGATGATTTCCTGAGCAAGCCGGTCAATAAAGTGGAACTCCTCAAGCGTGTCCGTAACATGCTGAAGCTGCACTCCGTGACCGACGAGCTGGAACGTCTCCGCGCCTACATTGATTCCATGGAAGCGGAGCAGGGCCCGTTGAAGTGAATGACTTGATGATTTATTCTTCTAATTTTATGCCATGACCCCAACCCTTTTGATTTCCGTTTTTTCGTTCCTTGTGGGGATTTTTTCCCTTTATGTTACGAGGAAAGTCTGGAAAAAAAGAGCGGAGGCCTGGAAAGGAATGGAAGATTCACCATCGCTCCAACGGATTCAGCATTACGCTCGGGTTCAGTACCGGATTCGAATAAATCTGAGTATTTCGTTCCTCCTTTTAGCCTTTTGCATTACCGCGTTTGATTTTTATTTAAAACAGGAACGTCTTTATGAGAGTGCCGTCTGCCTCACGGTTTCCCTTTTCCTGATATTATTATGGATCCCCCTATGGGGAGTTGTGGACGCGCTGAGCAGTTACATTTTCCTCAAAAAAGAAGATTCCCTCCAAATCATCGCTGAGGAAAAAGAAAGAATCCGAAAGAAACTGAAAGAAGAAAACTGATGGAAGAACAGAGGAATCGGGGAAAAGCGTTTTGCTTCTTTTTCTTCCTTTCCTCTCAAGGTTCGCCAAAACCTCAATTTAAATACCAACTACCACGATGATCGACGCTTATTCCCTTTGCCCGGGCGGAACCGGGAAGAAAATTAAATTCTGCTGCCGGGGGCGGCTGGAGGATTTTCGCAAGATTTACAAATATATTGACGGAAATCAGTACACCGCGTGCCTGAATTACGTGGACACATTGCTTAATACGGACCCCAAATGTGCCTGCCTCCTTGCGATTCGCTGCCTCGTTCTGAAAGCGATCGTGGACCGGGAAAATGATTTCACGGAAACGGCCAAACGTTTTTATGAATTTCACCCGGATAATCCAATCGCAGTCGCAGAATCGGCTCAGGCTCTTTTGATCGAGGGTCTAAAAGCGATTAAGACCGAATTCGGGAACGTGACGTCTACTCAGCCGCTTCTTCAGATCCAGGAACGTGAAAAGCTTCGTGATGTTATTCGGGAAGTCGTTTCACGATACGAAAAAGCCTTTTACGCGCCTCAGCCATTCCAGTACGAGCAGGTCGTTCTCAATCTGGTTCAAATCCTGCAAATGGTGATGAAGGCCGGTTTTTATGAATCCGTCAACGCCTGGTTGGGGATTATGCCGGAACTTCATCTGGAATCTGAAACCCGCAAAAAATTCATGAAAATGCTGAACCAGCTCAAGACGAATAAAGCGATCCCGCTCTGTTTCCGTGTGGGGCTGAAAATCCGCTTTGCGCCTGAAGACGCCTCGTGGAAAGAAGATTTCGACCGTATTATTCAGGAATCCGCTCTGAAACTTCGCTGGAACCAGGCCATTTATGATTTAAAAACACTGGCCAGTCAAAAGGCGGAAATCCTCAAGAACGCAGCGTTCTGGTATGATTTGGCACTTCTGAGCGAGTGGCTCTGCGATTTGGACTCTGCGAAGAAATTTTGGAACGAGTACCTCGCCTGCGCAGACGTTCCATTTTACGATGCTCTGGAAAAACGTATCCGCTTGAGTTTCTTCAATGACTGTCCATTCCAGGATGAAATGAACATTTGCACGCAGGATTACCCTCTGACGGATGCGCAGGCTGTTCTGGAAAAGCTTCAGGCCGAGCCGACTTTCGCGCATTTGGAAAATATGCGTAACCAGAGTTTGAACGGTGAAAAAATTCTGGCCGCATTTGATGTTCTGGACGCACCAGCCGTCACGACCATTGAGGAATTGAATCTTGAGGAGATCCCTGTTGTGATCGCCAATGCGATTTTATGGTCCGCATCGGATGAAAAACCCGCGCATCTGGAAGTGATCAACGTTCTGGAAGGCGGCGCTTCTTTCGTGCGCGAAGCGATGGAAAGCGTCATTCAACCCTGGCTCGCCGGCGAAATGAAACAGACTGTTACACGGAACATCTCTGTGACTCTCGACTCGATTTTGCGCAAAATTAACCTTCCTGCCGGCATTTCGGATGAGAAAGTCCGCGAGGTGAAAAACGCCCACTGCCGCTCTATCCTGTTAAACCGCTGGATCAACTACCCGCTGGGGATCCTTCAAAATCATTCCATTCGCAGCGCGGCCAAAAAAGCCGAATTTCAGGCTCAGGTAGAAACGGTTCTGTACGCGCTGCGCCATTTGCTCGAACGGGAGAAAGTCAGCGCTTCCATCCTCGATGAACTGCGTTCCGCATTGAATCTCGCGCCTCTTCCGGAAATCACGGCGGAAATGATTCCGGCCCTTTCCCCGATTTTCTATGATCAGCTTCCCAAAGAACTGATCACGCCAGAAATTCTGGAACAGGTTTTTTACGTTTCCCGAATTTTCAACTCGAACAATATTCCGCGACCTATTCTTGAAATGGCCGAGAATGATGAACGGTATTCGCCTCAGCTTCGTGTAGAAATTCTGAAAAACCTCTGGAGCTTGTCCCCACTGGTTTCCCGCACACAGGAAGTCATCAAAAAAGGGCGGACGCTGTGCAAAGACAACAACCTTTCCGATGTTTTCTTCGATATTATGGAAGTCGCTTATTCCGTCAGTGAGGGAAAATTCCATACTGTGTTCGATCGAATCAAACACATTCGTCAGGAACATTCGGACGATGCTGACGCGATGCAGTACGTTTCGCAGCTGAGCCAGTACATGTACGGAGTGATCCAGAATATGAACCCGGCAGATTTAAGCGCGTTCCAGCACAAAACACCTTACGACCTTCCGGGCGTGGAAAACCTGAACGCCGGCAAGCTGGAGGAAGCTCTGAATTCCTTGCGTGAACAACCGGAAGAACGTTAGACGAAAGGCGAGGCAAGCGGAATGTTTATTGCACTGGAAGGCGGTGACGGCGCCGGAAAATCGACGCAAATCCCTCTTTTGAAAGCATGGTTCGAGGCGCAGGGATACAACGTGACCGTCTGCCGTGAACCGGGAAGTACCCCGCTTGGCGAAAGGATCCGTGAAATCCTCCTTTTTTCGAAGAATCTGGGAGTTTCGCAGATGAGCCGAATGAGCGAACTTTTGCTCTTTATGGCTGCGCGTGCCCAAGTCGTGGCGGAAATCATTCGCCCTGCACTGGAACGCGGTGAAGTGGTACTCGCGGATCGATTTCTCCTTTCGAGTATCGTGTACCAAGGCTGGGGGGGTGAACTGGATGTTGAGCAGATCCGTCAAATCGGCCAAATCGCTACCGACGGCGTACTTCCTAACCTGAATATCGTGCTGGATGTTCCTCTTTCCGTGGCAAAAGCCCGACGAACAGAAGCGCCGGACCGGCTGGAATCAGAAGCGGATGAATTCCACGAACGTGTTCGCGCGGGGTTCCTCACCGAGGCGGCTCGCGACCCGGAAAAATGCGTCGTCATTTCCGCAGAAAAGACCGTGGAAGAAATTTTCGAGCAAATCAAAAAAGCGGTGGAGCGCAAAATGTCACTCCGGGACTCAGAAATTTTTTAATTCTCTGAGTTCCTGATTTCCTTTTCCTCAGCCCAATTCATAATTCAGAATTCAGAATTCATAATTAAAGAAATGGTTCCATTCCTTGATCTTTCCCGTCATATTGCTTCGCTGAAACCTTCGATTAAGGAGGGGCTCGCCTCAGTGGTCGATTCCGGGATTTTTGTTTTAGGGCCAGAAATCGCTCAGTTTGAAAAAACTTTGGCTGGGTACTGCGGTACTCGTTTCGCGGTGGCTTGTGCCTCCGGCAGTGAGGCCCTTCTTATGGCGCTCATGGCGATCGATCTGAAACCAGGCGATGAAGTTATCGTTCCTTCTTTCACTTTCTTCGCGACTGCCAGCGCAGTAGTGCGCCTCGGAGGAACACCGGTTTTCGCCGACATTTGCCCGGATTCCCTGAATATGGACCCAGCCGATGTTGAACGAAAAATCACGTCCCGAACGCGGGCGATCCTTCCCGTTCACCTCTTTGGCCGGGCAGCCGAGATGGAAAAACTCGACGCGATCGCAAAAAAGCAAGGGCTGGAGCTCATCGAGGACTGCGCTCAGGCGATTGGGGCTGAGGCGGTTCTGGCCGACGGCCAAACTCACCGCGTGGGTTCCATGGGGTCGATCGGATGCTTCAGTTTTTATCCAACGAAAAATCTCGGAACGATGGGCGACGGCGGTGCGCTGACGACCCAAAGCGAAGCGCTCGCTGAAAAGCTGAAACTCATTCGTGGGCACGGGATGCAGCCGCGCTACTTCCACAAAATAATTGGGATCAATGGCCGGCTGGACGCGTTCCAGGGGATCGTGCTAAACCAGAAATTCCCCTGTCTGGACGGTTGGACCGCGGAACGCCAGCAAATCGCTGAACACTATCTGAATCTTTTCAGATCGAAACCGTTTTTGGAAGGCAAAATCCAGCTTCCGGCCCAACCCGGAGCAGGGCGGATGGTCTGGAATCAGTTCTGCATCTGCACGAATGAACGAAATGACCTGGAAAAATTCCTCTCGGATCGCAAAATCGGGACGGCCATTTACTATCCTTTTGGTTTGCATGAGCAGGAATGTTTTCGTTATTTAAACTACGCGCCGGAAGACCTCCCGGTAACGTACCGCGTCTCACGGTCCATTCTCGCGCTTCCAATTTTCCCCGGGCTGACGTCCGACGAACAGGAAGAAGTGGTGGACGGAATCGCCGAGTTTTACAAATAATTCAGTATTTTTATTAAAATGAACCGTATTTTCCTTGACTGGAACCAACCCAGTATCCCGGCATTAATCGATTGCCTGCTTGCTGCTTATCGTGTCCCTGGCTCAAATTACTACGATCTTTCGGATTACGTACTGGTCTTTCCCAACCGTGCATCGAGTAAACGTTTTCTCACCCTTCTTGCGGATTGCGCCTGGCAAAACCATTGCACGATTGAGCCGCCGCGCGTAAAGCACATGGGCGACTTTATGGAGCTTCTTTACGAACAAAAAGCCCCTTGCGCGTCCCTTCTGACCCAACAGGTTCTTTGGGCGGAAGCTCTTCGTGAAGTTCATGCCGAAGCCCCGAACCTTTTCGCTTCCATGTTCCCAGCCGCACCGGACGAAAAAGACACGGAAGCCTGGCATATACTTGGGGTTCAGCTCACTGAAATTTTCCAGGAAATCGCACGGGAAAATCTCAGTTTCAAGGAGGTTTACGCCCTTTGCCAAGCCCTCGCTGCGGAAGCGGAACAAACCAAAAAGACTTTCTTCCCATTTCAGGAAGTACGCCGGTGGGAATTTCTCGCTGCAGTAGAATCGTTGTACTTTCAGCGCCTCGACGCTGCCGGACTTTGGGACCGACAGGCCGCACGTCTGTTCGCTCTGCGGAACAATCCGATCCCAACCGCCGGAAACGCTCCCGCTTCCCCTTCCGCTTCCGGGCTGAATCTTCTGACATCACATGATTTTCAAATCAATTTCCGGCTTGGGATCGTCGGCTGCGTGGACCTGAGCGCCCTTCAGCGTGAGTTTCTGAAACGAGTCTCCGCTCAAACGGACGTTTTTATCTTCGCTCCTGAATCGATGCAAGACCGTTTCGAGGAAGATGGAACTCTCAAGACTGGCCATTGGTCCCAAATCGACCCGGAACTGAATGAACGGTTGAAGCAGAACCTTTTCCAGGAAACCAAACCGGAGGAACAGGTGCAGCGTGTTATAGAGTGGCTTCGCAAAATCGCACCGCAAACAAGCATCGATGAAATCACGCTCGGCCTGGTGGACGAATCGCTCGAACCGATCCTACTCCAGCAGCTCGCTCTTAATGGTGTACCAACGATCCGTTCCGGTAAAAAAATGCTCCCGGATCTTCAGCCCTGGCGTCTTGTAAAACGGATGTACGAGTACTTCCAAAGCATCGCGTCTTACCAGCCGGGCAAACCGCTGGCTGAACTGATGGAAGCCGTTGGGCCGGAATACGAGACACTCGCGCTTTTTTTGCGTCAGGAAGACGTCGGAAACTACCTGCGTTCCCTGCATGACGAAACAGGTGAACCTCTGATTCCCGGCGACTGGATCGTAGAGCTTGACAAATACTTCAATCAGTACTACCCGGCCCGAATGCCTCACCCGGCGTCGAAGGGCGCGGAAAATCTTCGAAACGGTTTTCCCAATCTTTTTTGCGCATACCAGACGATTCACTCCATTTTGTTTGAATACGCTGTCGAGTACGTGAATTTCCATTCCCTCCTTTCCATCGTAATGCAATTCCTGAAACGGATCTGCTGCTGGAAAGTCAATTACGACTCGGAGGATGAGGAGGAGTACCAGATCATCCGCGGGTGTATGGAGCTAAACCACGTGTTCAGCGACAAATTGCAAATCCCACAGCAGTTTTTGCCTTTCCTGGACCTGAATCTCCCTCAAGCGCTGAGCCTCCTTTTGAACCAGACCACCTCGAAACAGATGGTGACCTCCAGTATCCCGGGAACCATTTCGATTCAACGCTGGCTTGATTTGGCTCTGGATGATTCGTCCGCGCTCGCTCTGCTTGGAATGAACGAAAACTTCATCCCCGAGTCCATTTCCGAGCACATTTTCCTCCCGAACCAGCTCCGGGAAAAACTGCACGTCAAAACGAACCAAAATCGGCTGGAACGCGATATTTATAACCTTTCGCTGATCCTTGCGTCACGCCGTGATATTTGCGTCACGCTGGGTCGTATCTCATCAGACGGCCAGTCCCTTTTCCCCAGCCGGCTTTTGCTTACGGATACGTCGGACGCGTTGATTCCGCAGGTTATCGAACTGTTTGACGAGCCCAAAGAACCGGAACTCACAGGAATTCAAAAATCCGGTCAAAAAAAAGCTTCACGCCTTTTTCAAACGCCAGCCATCCCGGAATCCTTCCCGCCGATCTGCGATATGTCGGTGACAGATTTTGCGGTTTATATTCAAAACCCCTATATTTTTTACCTCCAGCGCGTTTTGCGTCTGAATGAGGTAAATGATTCGGCACGTGAACTGGACGCGGCAAACTTCGGAACCCTTTTCCACGATGTTTTACAGGCTTTTGGTCAGAAAGAGATCGCCCGGCAAAAGGAATCAAACCTCAATTCCCTCACGGAATCTGCACGTCTTAATGACCCGGAAGCATTCAAAGCCGAAAAAAACCGAATTCAAAACGACCTTTTGGGAATCCTGAAGCAGTACTCGTTCGCCCGTTTCGGCGCACAGGCGCTTCCGATCGTGCAAATCCAATGCAGCCAACTTGAGGAGCGGCTGAAATTTCTGGCCGAAAAGCAGACGGAGCAGTACCGCGACGGATGGCGTATCTGGGCCGTGGAGCATCCTCTCACCGCATACCTGCGTGAAAATGGCGGGGCCGGCGAGATCCTGAAATTCGGTCCGACAAAACCCTTGGAAACCTCGCCCAAACCCATGCTCATCCACGGAAAGCTCGACCGGATCGACGTCCGCAGGCTCGAAGACGGTTCGACCGAATGGCGGATTTGGGACTACAAAACGTTCAAGGAAACACCGACCGAAAAGCATTTCGGCCGAAAACAGTTAAAAGACTCCGTAGAACCAGATGACTGGAAGGACTTCCAGCTTCCGCTTTACCTCCACCTTCTTCGTTCGGCACGCCAGTCGGGCCTTCCCGAATACAAAGATTTGAACCAGATCGACCCGAAACACGTGCGAGTCGGTTACATTCTGGTCCCAAAAAAGGTGGAAAGCACACAATTCTGTGCGGCGGAATGGTCCGAATCGGTCTTCCGGACGGCCGAGGAGAAAATCCGTGAAATCGCGGCAAAGGTTCACGCGAAAGAATTCCCCAATACAGGCGACCTCTCCATCTGGGACCGCGACACTGTGCTGGAATGGATCGCGAACGGCCCGGAAAAATAGGAAACGAGAATTTAAAATGCACGCTTTGGCCACCCTGCTTTTTTCACTTTTCCTCACAGTGCCTCTTTTCGCAGCGTGGGTCAATGAGCCGCCCAGCGAAAAAACGCCCAGTGAGGGTTTCGCGGTCTCGCACGACGAAACGCTTTACGGAAAGGCTTTGGCCGTCCGGAAAGTCGAGGACTCGTTGAATACGACCGACCTGGCGCTCCACGGCGACCGGCTTTTCGCCGTCGGAAATGGGCATTTGACCGTTTACGACGTTTCCAATCCCAAAAATCCCCGCGAAACCGCCACGATGTTCGGCCTGGGCGAGTCCCGCCAGGTCGTCTGGTACAAGAATCACTTGTACTTGACCTCCCGAATGGGCGGCCTGTACATCATTGACGTGACAAACCCGGACCTTCCGCGTTTGCGTTCGCACTACGACACGATGGAGTTGGCGACAGGGATCTGCTGCGGGGTCGATTCCGCCACCGGGCGCGACGTGGCTTTCGTCTCCCAGCGTCAGTTCGGCACGGAATTCATCGACGTGACCGACCCGAGCCACCCGACGCACATCGGGTACGTGGTCTCCGGGGAGGCACAGTCCGTTGATTTTCAAAACGGAATCCTCTACGCCGGTGACTGGGGCGTGAAAAAACTGACGGTCATCGACGCGAGAAACCTCCAGCACGCGGAGATCATCGGCCAGGCGAGTCTCACGGGACTCGGTGACGGCGTGTTCGTCCGCGGAAATTACGCCTTCCTTTCGACCGGCCCCTCCGACCGCAAGCTCAGCCCGGTTCCCGGCTACGGCCTTGAAATCTTTTCGATCGAAAACCCTCGCGAGCCGAAACGAGTGGCGCGGCTCGATTTTCCCCCTCAGGCGAAGCTGAAATTTCCCGACTCCTGGGTCGTTTCCGTGGACGATCACGGCATGGCGTACGCGACGAGTTCCTACTCCGGTTTCTTCTGCGTGGACGTGAAAGACCCGACCAGGCCCAAATGCGTCGCGCACGCGGTTCTTCCCGTGCTGGAAATGACCGGCGACCCGGACCCCGTGATGGAAGTGATCCCGGGTGAGGGCGTGCTCTACGTCGCAGGCGCTCAGGGAGGGCTTTACGTCGCCGAGGCTCCGGAAATCGCCCATCCGATCCCGAGAGAACGCAAAGCGCCGACGCTCGAAGATCCGCCACTCCCGGACGTTGACCCACTGGCCGAAGTGCGCAAAGATTTCGCGGTCCTCCCGACCGGTGGGCAGGCGATGGCCGCGGCTCCCTGGAAAGACGGTCTGGTCTGGGTCGCGGCTGGGACGGACGGTTTCCTGCTCGTGGACATTTCCGACGTCCAGAACGGCGGCCAGCCGGCCATTAAAAAGGTTTTCCCCATCCCCACGTTCGCCTATGACATCAAAATCTCGGGGAATCGCGCCTACACCGCCGAGGGGGACGCGGGCGTCGGGATCTACGACCTGAAACCCAATGGCGAATTCAGGCCGCTTGGGCGTTTCGTTCAGGATTTTCCCGTCCGTCAGGTCGTTCTCGCCGACCCAAAGAAGTGGCTGGCGGCCAAGTGTGGGAACGCGCGAGTTGATTTCCTCGACATTTCGGACCCGTTCTGCCCCAAACGGGCTTTCGTTTACAATAATTTCGGGATTTTGTATGGCCGTGACCTCGTGGAAACACCCATCCAATCGAAAATCCTTTTATGCGTCGCACAGATCAACGGTCTGCTCTGGTTCGACTTTTCCGGTGAGGTCCCCGAGCTGAAAAAGGTTTCGTTCCCGGAACGAAAGGTTTCGTTCACCAACAGCGCATGCTTCCACGACGGGAAGATCTTCTTTTTCGCCAACGGCGGCTTCCGCCTCGTCAACGAATGCGAAGAACGGGAGATCGAAGACGTTCCGCTGACCAAAATCCCGGGCCTTCCTCATGCCGGGAAGACGGTTTCAAACGGCCGGGAGATCGTGTACACTGACCGCTGCCGGGGCGAGATCCTGACGCTGGACGTCTCGGACTTACAAAACCCGAAAATCACGCGAAGCTGGAAACTCCACGCCCACCCGGAACTCCCCGTCTTCGTGAACGGGAAAATGGTCATTCCGTGCGGCCACGGCGGCCTGCTGATTGAAAAGTGATTCCTGATTTGAGTTTCATTCCTCCATTTCTGATTCCTGGTTTAAAATGAAAACTTTCCTGACTTTTTGTTTCTGCCTCCTCACGGCGATCGCGTCGGCGCAGACCGCCATCCGTGAAACCCTCCAGCCGTACGTGGACGCGCAGACCATGGCCGGTTTCGTCTCCATTCTGGCCGCTCCGGATTACTCGCTCGAGGTCGAATGCGTCGGATGGGCTGACGTGGAAAACAAAGTTCCGATGCGCCCCGACACAATGTTCGCGATTTTCTCCAGCTCCAAATCGGTCTGCGGCGCGGCCCTGATGATGCTCATTGATGAGGGAAAAATCAGCCTCGACGACCCGGTTTCCAAGTACCTTCCCGAGTTCGCCGACGTGAAAATCGAGGTGAAACAGGCAGATGGCTCCGTAAAACTCGAGGCTCCGAAACGTGAGCTGACGATCCGTGACTGCATGAGCCACGTGACCGGCTCTCGAATGTGGTTTCCCCTGCGTTCCAAACCGTTGCGCGAAGTGGCCCGCCAGCTTGCCGCCACGCCGCTGAAATTCCAGCCTGGCGAAACGTTCAGCTACGGAAACGCCTGGATCGATACCGGGGCGGCGATTCTGGAAGTGGTCAGCGGACAGAAGTACGAAGAATTCCTCCAGAAACGGATCTTCGACCCGCTCGGGATGGTCGATACGACCTTCTGGCCCAATGCGGAACAGCAGAAACGTCTGGCCAAATGCTACAACGGAGACGGAAAGCCGGTGAAAGACGCACATCACCCGTGGCTCACGTTCCCCCAGCAGGGAACCGTTTATGCTGACGCGGCCGGCGGTTTGTACTCCACGCCGCAGGATTTCATCAAATTCTCGCAGATGCTCGCGCACCACGGCGAATACAAAGGGCGGCGGCTGATCAACCAGAAAACGTTCGACGAGATCCTCTGCGTCAAACAAACCCCCGACGGAATTTCCGAGCCGTACACGGTCGGGAACTGGATTTTCGACGCGTGGCTTGGTCACGAGGGCGCACTGCGAACCGATGCGCGGGCCAACATCCAAACCGGTTGCTCGCGGCTTTATTTCGTCCAAACGACTGCCGGCCCGGCTTTTGCCGAGTCCAAGAAGAAATGGCACGAAACGGCCGACCGCCTGCAGAAAACGGAACCGCCGTATAACGGGAATTAAGAATTAAAAAGCTTTGGCGATAGCATTTAACTAAAAAAAACGGGGTCATCACTGACCCCGCTCGCTTATTTTAGTCTCGATTGTTTGTCACGCGATTTTGTCAAGCACGCTCTCGATACGGCCCCAAATCTCTTCAATAGCGCCAAGGCCATCGATCGTCTGGAGAAGGCCCTGCTTCGTGTAGTACTCAAGCAGCGGCGAGGTCTGATTGCGGTAGCCGACCAGACGCGTACGGATCGCTTCCGGTTTGTCATCCGCACGGCCACGGCTCGCCAGACGGGTGAAAAGCTCTTCTTCCGGGACGCGCAGTTCAAGCACCACGTCCAGCGGCGTGCCGGCTTCTTTAAGCATCACATCCAGCGCTTCCGCCTGGGCGATCGTGCGCGGGAAACCATCAAGAAGGAAACCTTCGGCGCAGTCGGGCTGGGCCAGCCGTTCCTTAATGATGTCAACGATGACCTGGTCGGGGACCAGCTCGCCCTTGGACATATACTCGTTCGCCTTCAGACCGACTTCGGTGCCGGCATCACGGGCGGCGCGCAGCATGTCACCGGTGGAAAGGTGAGCGGGATGGTACTTTTTGATCAGATATTCAGCCTGAGTGCCTTTTCCGGCTCCCGGAGGGCCAATGAAAACCAAACGCATAATAAAGTCTCCGTTAAATAAAGTCCAAATCTGAACACACGAATAATGAATAACGAATAACGAATAATGGAAAGACGTCATTATTCGTTATTCGTTATTCATTATTCATTCGAAAGGGGACTTCCGCCCCCTTGCTCTTATTTCTCCAGCAGTCCCTTGTGATTTACCATCACGAGGTGGCTGTCGATTTTCTGAACGAGGTCAAACGCCACGCTCACCGCGATAAGCAGGCTCGTGCCGCCATAGAAACTCGCCAGATTGTAGTTGATGTGCATCGCGCTCGCCAGAATGTGCGGGATAATGGCCACAACTGCCAGGAATGCCGCGCCGACGTACGTGATACGAATCATCACCTTTTCGAGGTAGTCACGAGTCTGTTTGCCCGGACGATGACCACGAATGATCGTTCCGTTCTTCTTCAGGTTCTCAGCCATATCCTTCGGGTTGAAGGTGATGGCCGTCCAGAAGTAGCAGAAGAAGAAAATCAGGACGATGTAGAAGAAATTGTACGTGAACATGCTCTCACGAGAGAACATATCTCCGCAGAAGGCACAGAAACTTCCGAAATAGCCACCCTGCATACGGAGCGAATTGAACAACCACGCCGGGATCATCAGCAGCGAGCTGGCAAAGATGATCGGCATAACGCCCGCCTGATTCACGCGAATCGGAAGATACTGTTTCGTTCCGCCCATCACACGGCGACCGCGAACGTGCTTCGCGCTCTGGGAAGGAATACGGCGCTGACCGAGCGTGATGAACACGACACCCGTCACAACCGCAAAGAACAGGAACGCCAGCATCAAAATGTTCACCAGAGACGCTTCACCGCCCGAAATCTTCATCGCGGCAAGGCCTCCAGCGTCGTGGAAATCCTTGTAAAGTTGAATGATCGGCAGAGGCATACGGGCCAAAATACCAGCCATAATGAGGAGGCTGATACCGTTTCCGATACCGAACGCGTCGATCTGTTCACCAAGCCACATCAGGAACGCGGTACCGCACGTCATAATAAACACGGCAATGATCTGCCAGTGCAGGTACAAATGTCCCGTAGCCGGGTTAGCGAATCCATCCAGGAAAATCGCTTTGCTGCTGAAAATGGTCGGCATGGCAAGCAGGTAGAACCAGCTCTGGAAAATGCAAAGACCAATCGTCGCATAGCGTGTGTACTCATTTATCTTTTTCCGACCAGCTTCACCTTCTTTCTGAAGTTTCTCCAGCGGTGCCCAAACACTGGCCAATAGCTGGAAAATAATGGAGGCGGAGATGTACGGCATAATTCCCAGACCGAAAATTGTAATCTGACGAATATCAGAGGCGCTGAATACCGCCGCCTGGTTCAGCAGGGACTGAAGCGCGTCGTTTCCGCCGGCAGCGTCAGCAATTTTAATCTCATCCGGGTTCACCATCGGAAGGTTAATCTGGTAACCAACACGGAAAATCGCCAAAAGGAGCAGGGTCAAAAAGATCTTGCGGCGAAGTTCTGGAATGGTAAAGATGACTCGAATCTTCTCGAACATGAATGATTCATCCTTTAAAACACAAACATGTACGGACTGAGTGTTCCAATCCGAAACAAAATGAAAATACGAATTTTAAAATTCGCTTAATTTTACCATAACTTTAAAATTTTCACTAGGGGAATTCCCCTCGCAAAACCGCTTTTTTCGCAAAAAAACCAGAAAAATCCGGGATTTTTCGTTCGGAACACAGCCTGAAGAGGGTAGGTTTCAAAACCGCTAACCTTCGGAAGGTTAAAACGATAGGAAATTAAACCAATACCATCTGGACGCTGATCCTGAAAGGTTTTCCCGCTCCTTCCCCATAAAAGGAGGATGGGCGTTTTCGCACAAAAATAAAGGCGTAAAACCACACGTCAAGAGCAGTCTTACGCCGAGTTTTCAAAGTTAAAACGTAAAATCAGGCTTCAACTTTTTTCTCTTTTTTCTGGAATTTCACGAGCTTTTTCTTGCCCGGGAGTTCTTCCATTGTACTGCCGACAGCGTTGATTTTCTCAACAGCGGATTTACTGAAACGATGCGCCTTAATCGTGACTTTTTTGGTCAGTTCGCCATCGCCGAGGACCTTGAGAACATCATAACGATACTTGATGATTCCCTTTTCCTTGAGGGTTTCCGGGGAAACCACTTCGCCGTCTTCGAAGAATTTATCAATGTCACAAACGTTAATGTTCGCGACTTTCGCAGCACCCGCGTTATTGAAGCCGCGCTTCGGAATACGACGGAACAGAGGCATCTGACCGCCTTCGAAGCTCACGTTCTGGGAAGAACCATTACGGCTTCCAAAACCCTTGTGCCCACGACCAGCGGTTTTGCCCGTTCCGGAACCTTTACCGCGGCCAAGGCGCACGCCTTTTTTATGCTTTTGAATTCCAGTGTTGACTTGTGTTAAGTTCATGAGTAACCTCCCTTACAAATTCACTCCGCGAAGTGCTTCCACTTCCTCTTTGGAACGGATCTGCTGCAAGGCATTCAACGTGGCTTTCACCAGGTTGAGGGGGTTATTCGAGGAAAAACTCTTCGTCAGAATATCACGAATACCACATGCTTCACAGACGGCACGCACCGCTGCGCCAGCAATAATTCCTGTTCCAGGACGGGCAGGAACGAGCACGACGCGAGCTGTACCAAAACGACCATGCACTTCGTGCGGGATCGTTGTACCAGACAGGGTGACGCTCATCATATTTCTGCGACCATCCTTCGCCGCTTTTTCAACGGATGGCGGAACTTCATTGGCTTTGCCGTAACCACAGCCAACTTTGCCATTCTCGTTGCCAACGACTACCAAAGCTGCAAAACTGAAACGACGACCGCCCTTAACTACGGCAGCGCAACGCCGGATCTTCACAACTTTCTCTACAATTCCGTCTTCTCTTGTTTCTCTAATTTCATTCGACATGGTTTTTCGTCTCGTCGTTAAAAGTTATTTCGACTACTCGGCAGAATCAACTTTGCCGCCAAGGTCCAGGCCCGCAGCACGCGCTGCGTCGGCAAGGGCCGCCACTCGACCGTGATAGCGGTAACTTCTGCGGTCAACAGTTGCACAGGTTACGCCATTCGCAAGAGCGCGTTCGGCAAGGATCTGTCCAACTCGTGTCGCAGCCGCAACATTTCCACCATATTTCAGTTCAGACGCGATGTCCTTCTCAAGAGAGCTGGCATGGGCCAAGGTTGTACCCGTTTTGTCATCGATGATCTGGGCGCTGATGTTTTTCAGGCTGCGGAAAATCGCAAGACGGGGACGCGTCGAATTCGCCTTGATGCGATTCGTAACTCTCCAGCAGCGACGCTGGCGCTGTTTGCTATTAATCTTTGTACGTTCCACGGCTATTCTCTATTTCTGTTTTGTATCAGCGTTGATGTCAGCGCCCGACTGGGGCCGACATCTTTACGCGCTGATGAAACTCTTATTTAGCAACAACTTTACCGGCCTTACGACGGATGTTCTCGCCCTGATAACGAATGCCTTTGCCTTTGTAAGGCTCAGCCGGACGAAGGGCACGCGTCGATGCGGCAAACTGGGAAACCTTCTGTTTGTCGATTCCAGTAATCACTGCGTGAGTCTGGTCGGGGCAGACAACTTTCAGGCCTTCCGGAATCGGAACCTGAAGTTCATTCGCCATACCAACACGGAGCTGGAGGACATTGTTCTGGACGGCGCAGATGTAACCAACACCAACCAGTTCAAGACGTTTCTCGTAACCCTGAGTGACTCCGATGACCATATTCTGGATCATGGCACGTGTCATTCCGTGGAAAGCGCGGCTCTGACGTTCGTCATTCGCACGATCAACGATTACTTGACCGTCTTCGACTTTTACCGAAATGAAATCGGCAATCTGGAATTCCAGCTTTCCTTTCGGGCCTTCAACTGTGACTTTGGAGTCAGCGACTGTGACGGTAACTCCGGCGGGCACAGCAACCGGTTTTTTTCCAATACGCGACATTGTTTTACTTTCGCTTTTTTCTATCTGACAGAACACGAGCCCTGCCAGGCGTTCCCATTGAGGAAATCAGCGTGTGGGAAATCACCAAATCTCACAGATGACTTCGCCGCCGACCTGCTGATTCTTGGCCTCACGGTCACTTAACAAACCTTTACTGGTGCTGACCACCGAAACTCCCAAACCATTGAGAACCGGTTTCAAGTCGGCAGCGGCGGAATAAACGCGGCAACCAGGCTTGCTCACACGCTGGATGTGACGAATAACCCGTTCTCCATTGGGACCATATTTCAACTGAATACGAAGGAAATTCACAGGCTGGGCTTCCACAATCTGGTAGTCCCGAATGTAACCTTCCCGTTTCATCACTTCAGCGATGTTCTTCTTCAGGTTGGAGAAGGGGAGGTCAACAAACTGCTTCTCGACTCGAACAGCGTTCCGGATACGGGTCAACATATCCGCGATAGGATCTGTCATCATTGTATTGTACCTCTTACCATTACCAACTAGCTTTTTTCACACCAGGAATAAGTCCCTGGTCTGCCATTTTACGAAAACAAATACGGCAAATGCCGAATTTGCGATAGACAGCGCGGGGGCGTCCACACAGAAGGCAGCGGTTTTCGCTCCGTGTGGAGAATTTGGGCGTTTTGCTCGCTTTTGCGATTTTTGATTTGCTTGCCATTTAATTATCCCTTATTTTTCGGCACGGAACGGCATACCGAATTTCTTCAGAAGAAGACGAGCGTCGTCGTCATTCTTAGCCGTAGTCACGATAGTAATTGTCATACCTTGAGGACGCGTGAATTTATCCGGGTTCAATTCCGGAAACACGATCTGTTCCGCAAGACCCATGTTATAGTTTCCACGTCTGTCGAATCCGTTCGGATTCAAACCGCGGAAGTCACGCACACGCGGCAAAGCGATGCAGATAAGACGGTCCAAAAATTCATACATCCGCTGGTGGCGAAGTGTGACTTTGCACCCAATTTTCATACCTTCACGGAGGCGGAATCCTGCGATGGATTTGCGCGCAGCCGTAACAACAGGCTTCTGACCGGAGATTTGAGTCAATGCATCAACAGCTTCTTCGAGGTGTTTCTTCTCGTTGATCGCAGAACCAACACCCATGTTGATGATGATCTTCTCTAGTTTGGGCAGAGCCATGGGATTCTCAATACCAAGCTCTTTTTCGAGCGCCGGCAGAATCTCATTCTTATACTTTTCCTGAAGTCTCGGAATCATATCTCTTACCGTATTACGGGTTGCTTATACAACCACTGGCCTAAGTTATTGAAACAATGCCACTTTCAAGCCTGCAGCAGGCTGAGTTGACATCGACGAATTCCATATATTAAAAATATATTTAGAATAGAGCCGTTTATTATAACCAACTCTAAAATTTTTTCAAGGTACACCTACCCTGTTTTTTCTGAATATTTTGAAATTTTCAGAAAAAGGAGCACGGCCTTCACGCGCACATTTGGCTTTCAGGAAGCGCGCTCCTTATGACCATCAGTATGATGATGTTTCAAAATCACGCTTTCTTGGCCTTGGAAATCTGGCCGTTACCCGCTCCACACTTTTTGCAGTAGCGTTCTTTCGTTCCGTCTTCCAGGACACGCGCACCCATACGGGAGGCTTTGCCGCAGGATTCACAAACGATCATCACATTGGACATATCAATCGGTTTGTCGATCTGAAGACGTCCACCCTGTGGGTTCTGTTTGTTGGGACGAATGTGTTTGGTAACCGTATTGACTCCTTCAACGACCACTTTATTGGCGTCTTTGTCAACGCTGCTGACGCGCGAGACAGTACCTTTGGCCAGGCCGGAGATCACTTGAACTTTATCACCCTTACGAATACGCATCAGAGCACCTCACTTGCGAGGCTGACGATCTTCATGAAACCCTTTTCACGGAGTTCACGTGCGACTGCACCGAAGATACGCGTTCCACGCGGATTGTTGTCTTTGTCAATAATAACTGCAGCGTTCGAATCGAAACGGACATAACTGCCGTCTTCACGACGGACAGGATACGAAGTACGCACAATAACCGCGCGACAAACGCCGCCCTTTTTCATATCGCTTCCGGGAATAACACTTTTGACGCTGCAAACGATGACATCGCCAATGTCAGCGGTACGTCTGTGAGTACCACCCAACACTTTGATGCACATGAGTTCCTTCGCGCCCGTGTTATCGGCCACAGCGAGCCGGGTCTGCATCTGGATCATTACAACACCTGTTTTCTATTGGAACTGGCCAGGGAGCAGAGTTTTTCCGTTCCCTGACACGTTTAACATTTATTTGTTCGTGGCTTCCGCTTCGGCCTTCATGGCGTTCACATCGACCAAACGACTCTTCTGTTCGACGCTGATCAGAGTCCAGCGCTTCATTTTGGATTTCGGAGGACATTCTTCGATTTTAACCGTATCACCAACGTGAGACTCGTTGTTCTCATCGTGTGCGGTGCAGACGGTCTTGCGACGAATGAATTTTCCGTACTTCGGATGCTTCTCGAGACGGGAGATCTCCACGCGGCGAGTTTTATCCTGTTTATCGCTCGTAACGACACCAACGACTACTCTTTTCGGCATAATTAATCAATCCTTCTTTTCAATGAGTTCAGACTTCTTCTGCCACGCGTTCGCTAAGGATCGTACGAATCTGGGCGACCAGTTTACGATTACGTTTCAGTTCGCTTGGAGCGTTCAAACGTTCATTCTGCGCTTGAAGACGCAAGGTGAAGAGCTCCTTAATGGCGTCGTTCAACGTATTCTGAAGCTGCTCGTTACTCTGTTCACGGAGTACTTTGGCTTTCATTGTTTACTCTCTTCCTCTTGTTAATGGTTACTTCAAACGTCTGCGGATCATACGAACCCGGATCGGCATTTTGTGAGCCAGACGGGCAAGACAAAGGCGCGCCGCGTCTTCCGTGGTTCCGCCAACTTCGTAAAGGACCGTGCCCGGATGAACGGAAGCAGCCCAATACTCAGGTTCACCCTTTCCCTTACCCATACGAGTTTCAAGCGGAATACTCGTAATCGGTTTGTTCGGGAAAATACGAATGAACAGTTTACCTTCACCACGGAGATACTGCTGAGCAGCAATACGGCCCGCTTCAATAGTTTTGGCCGGAATCCACCCGCCCTGGGTAGCCTGAAGGGCATATTCACCAAAGACAACGCGGTTACCACGAGTCGCAAAACCCGTGATACGGCCTCTCTGCACTTTTCTGTGCTTAATACGTTTCGGCATCATCGCCATGATTACTACCCTCGCTTATACGATTTTCTCGGACCACGAGACGGTTTCGCCTCAACTTCTTCTTCCTGCTTGTCGCCATACTCGCCATTGTTGATCCAAACCTGGATACCAATGTGGCCCTGAGCGATTTTGGCTTCGTAGAAACCATAATCGATGTTGGCACGGAGTGTGGAAAGAGGAATCGAGCCTTGAATGGTCGTTTCCGTGCGGGACATTTCAGCTCCGCCCAAACGACCGGAAAGCTGGATTTTGATGCCCTTCGCACCATCTTTCATTGCGGTTTCCATCGCGTGTTTCATCACACGGCGGAACGACGCACGATTCACGAGCTGGTTGCCAATATCCTCGGCGACAAGCTGCGCGTCTTTGTTGATCATACGAATTTCACGGACTTCGATCTGGAATTTACGACCGATCAGGTTCTGCAAATCCTCAGTCAAATCCTGGATAACTTTTCCCTCGTTACGCGTGAGATCACGAGCACGGCCAGAGAAAAGGATCAGTTTCACGGCATCACGTGTACGTTCGATCTCGATTTTCGAAATCATCGGGTACATCTTGACTTCGTGATTGTCTTTGGTCGTCGCGGTACGGGTCTTAATGAATTTGCGAATTTTCGCATCTTCGACCAACAGCTCGGCGAACTCTTTCTTCGAAGCATACCAGCGGCTCTTCCATCCAAGGAAAACACCAGTACGATAACCAGTCGGATTAACTTTCTGTCCCATGTTATGCCTCTTTCGCTTCTTTCGGAGTATCCAAAGTGACACGAATGTGTGACATTCGTTTCTTGATCACGGTCGCAGAACCACGCGATTTCGGCCGGAAACGTTTGAACATCGGTCCGCCATCAACACAAAGCATGGTAATTTCGAGCTCGTCGATTTTCTGTTCGTTCTTGTCTTTCGCGTTCCCGATAGCGCTGTTGATGACCTGTTCGACCATACGCGCGCCGCGGTTCGGCTGATACTTCAGAATTTCGAGAGCTTCTACCGCGTTCTTCCCACGAACAAGATCTGCCATATAACGCAGCTTGCGCGGGCTAATTCTTGCATAACGATATAATGCACTGTACGGCATGACTACTTTTCCTTATTAAGGCGAAATTACTTGAATCTCGCGTTTATTTCTATTAACGTTTGCCTTTGCCACCGTGCCCGCGGAAAATACGCGTAGGAGCAAATTCACCAAGTCTGTGGCCAACCATTTCTTCGGTTACGAAGCAGTTGACGAACTGTTTACCATTATGAACCATAAAGGTAAAACCAACGAATTCAGGAATAATGACACAACGACGCGACCAGGTTTTAATCGGTTCCTTCGTGCCAGCTTCCAGCTGTTTTGCGACCTTGTTGTACAGGCTAAGTTCAACAAAAGGTCCTTTTTTTGAAGATCGTCCCATTATTCTTTAATCCTAATCTGCAAGTTTGAGCTGACCATAACGACGTGACTTACGACGACGAACGATGGCCTTATTCGAAGCCTTATGACGTTTACGGGTGCTGTGACCTTTGGTCGGTTTACCCTGCGGAGTAACCGGGTTACGGCCACCCTTGGTACGACCTTCACCACCACCGTGCGGGTGGTCGATCGGGTTCATCGCAGTACCACGAACGTGAGGACGACGGCCAAGCCAGCGAACACGACCCGCTTTGCCAAGAACGATGTTCATGTGGTCGCCGTTTCCGACAATACCAATGACCGCGCGGCAGGCGGACGGAACACGACGAATTTCACCACTCGGAAGAGTGATTTGCGCCCAATCGGTGTCTTTGGCGACCAGTGTCGCGTAAGTTCCGGCAGAACGGCACATGCAAGCGCCTTTGCCGGGCTGAAGTTCGATGTTGTGAATGCTGCTCCCCTGCGGGATCTTCGAGAGCGGAAGGCAGTTGCCAACTTCACTCACGGCATCGGGGCCGGAGACGACTTTCATGCCTTCTTTAAGTCCGTTCGGAGCGATAATATAACGTTTTTCACCGTCCGCATATTTCAGAAGAGCAATGCGTGCGGTACGGTTTGGGTCGTACTGGATCGAGTCCACGACAGCCGGCACACCGTCCTTGTTACGACGGAAGTCGATCAGACGATAAGCGCGTTTGTGACCTCCACCACGATGACGGCACGTGATAATGCCCTGGTTGTTACGACCGTTGGTACGGCGCTTCGGTTCAAGAAGCGATTTTTCTACCTTTGCACCCGGCGTCAGGTCAGCAAAATCACTGACTTGCGCTCCACGGCGACCAGGAGAAGTAGGTTTGTAATTACGAATTCCCATTGATATTCATCCGTTTCCAAGTTGAATTCTCAACTTCGCGGCCGTTTAACTGGCACTCTGTATGGCCTTTGCACAACCGCTTTCCAATCCGATTTTGGAGGCAGGGTTCAGCCGCCCCCTAATCAGAACAATAAATCAAACAAAGTCGATACGGCTTTCCGCGTCAAGATAAACGATCGCTTTTTTCCAGTCGCTGGTCTGGAACATACGCTGTTTGAAGCGACGTTTCTTCCCGTGACGGTTTTGCGTGTTCACTTTCACGACTTTGACGTCGTAAAGGGCTTCGATGGCATCTTTGATGTCTTCTTTCGTCGCATCCGTGTGGACCTGGAAAGAATAGGCATTCAAAGGAACTTCTTCCATTTCGGGTTTGCCATTTTTGCCAATGACTTTGTTGCCCTTCTCGTCGCGCTTCGGACGTTTGAAGGTTTTTTCCGCCAACTGAACGCCTTTTTCGGTGACGAGCGGACGGATAATGATCTGGTAAGGCTCAAGAATCAAGCCGGCGCTGATAATATCTTTCATTGTTCGTCCCTTTCATCAAGCGGTTTTCTTGGCGATAGTTCCGCGGAACGCATCCAGCGCGGCACGGGTTACGACCACACATTTCGGCTTCAGAACTTCCAGAGCGTTGATGTCACTCATCGGAAGAACCTGGAGACCCGGGATATTGCGTCCACTCTTGTAAATGTTCAAATTGTAGCCAAAGGTCGCAAAAAGCGCGGTCCCAGCGACATTGAGCGCTTTGAGGATCGAAGCCATTTCTTTCGTTTTCGGAGCGTCAAGCTGGAAGTCTTCAACGATGATGACTTTTTCGTTTTCAAACTTGCTGCGAAGGGCCATACGCGTAGCGAGTTTCATCGCTTTACGAGGCATGGCAACGCGCCAGTCACGCGGGGTTTTGGCCTTGATGTGACCACCACCGCGGCGGATACCGGAGCGCTTGGATCCAGCGCGTGCGTTACCCGTTCCCTTTTGGCGGAACATTTTTTTCGTAGAACCAGAGACTTCACCGCGGGTCTTGGTCTTCGCGGTACCCTGGCGCTGGTTGGACTGATACATAACGACCGCGTCGTGCAGAAGCTGGGTGCTGATACGATCCGCGAGTTCATTCACATCAAACTCGTAAGTATCGACCTGTTTTCCGGTGCGGTCATAAATCGGCAGACTGACCATTGAAAAATCTTTCTTAAAATGAGTTTCTAACCAAACATCCGTTAGCCTTGCGGCCTTGGAACGCCTTGCGAACCTTCATCTGAACAGCGCGAAACTGTTGCAGAGGTTATATTCTTTTACACGCCGTTAAGCAATGCAAAAATATGGTTCGTACGAGATCGACGGGGTTTCACCGTCATCCTTTTTTCTTGTGGGGGCGACCTGGCGCCGTCCCCGATAATCGTGATTCTGGCGCGTATCAGTTAGCGACCAGTTCACCTTCGAATTTGCGGGCGCGGGGCTGGTAATTCGTGGGACGAACAATGACGTTACCATTATTCGGACCAGGGACACCACCCTTGATGAGCATGAGGTTGTTTTCTTTGTCCAGTTTCACAATGGCGATATTGCGCACAGTGACACGGACGTTGCCATACTGACCAGGCATGCGCTTGCCTTTGATCACGCGGGACGGATAGGCGCTGCAGCCCGTACCACCCATGTGACGATGACATTTTTTAACACCGTGGCTGGCACGCTGACCCTTGAAATTATGACGGGACATCGTTCCGGAATAACCGTGACCTTTGCTGGTCGCGATCACGTCAACCGCGGTAACATTGTCAAAAACGGAGAGGTCCAATTTCTGACCAACTTCATAACCCTCAACGGAAGTTGCAAATTCTCTGATGAATTTTTTCGCTTCACAGCCGGCTTTGGGAGCACTCTGAACTCCCGATGCAGCTCTTTTTTCCTGACGTTTGCTGTCGATATTAGCGACATGACCACGTTCTGAACGTGACGCGGCAGAACTTTTTTTGTCTCCAAAACCAACCTGAATGGCTTCATAACCATCATTTTCTTTGGTTTTGATCTGAAGGACATCACAAGGACCCAACTCCAGAACCGTAACCGGGACAACTTTCCCTGACACTTCATAGACTTGCGTCATTCCAATTTTGCGTCCGAGTAATCCAACACTCATAGTTCTCACCTTTTCTTTATCGCCTTTCGGGAACTTTCCGCCTTTTCGAGACGCGGCGTTTACCCGAAAACCATCAACTTGTACTGCTTGTAATGAAACCGTTTACCGCTTCTGATGCGGCTTAACATACGACTGTAATCCGAATCCATCCTTCACGCTCTGGCGAGCGTTCCCATGGATCTAAGTTGCACTCAAAATCAACGGCCGTTCGCCTTGATTTTGATTTCTACGCCTGCCGGCAGACTGAGCTTGTTCAGCGCGTCGATCGTCTTCGGAGTAACGTCCGCGATATCGATCAAACGTTTGTGCGTACGAATTTCGAATTGCTGACGAGCTTTTTTGTCAACGTGCGGGCTAGAATTAACCGTGTAACGTTCAATCCGGGTAGGAAGTGGAATCGGACCACGGACGACCGAGCCGGTGCGTTTTGCAGTATCCACAATTTCCGTTGCGCTCTGATCAATCACTGAGTGATCATACGCTTCCATTCGGATTCTGATATTATTACTACTTTGTCCAGCCACTACAGCCTCCTGTTCACCTTTCCACATTTCCAAAGAAACAAACAACTGAGCTTTTGCCCAATTTGCGTGGGGTATATTCTACCCCATTTTTCACTTTTGTCAAGGGGGACGGCTTTTACACAAACTCCCCCATAAACAAAGGAAACAATAATATACCACTTTTTTGAAAAATTACAAGGGGGGTGGCGCCTGTTTTTTTGAATATTTTTACTTGTGGTTTATCTTTCCTGCTGTAAGTTTGAAAGAGTCAGACAAAATTAATCTGTTTTACTGTGCTCTTTTTTTGTTTTTTTTCTGTTTTGCCTGGAATATTCCTTGACAGAACGTGATTTTGACATAAAATAAATTTGTGAGAGATTATCGTTTTTTCAATCTCCCCATTCCCGGAACGATTTCGATTCACTCCTGCCTCCCGTCCTGTCAGCAGGGCCGAAAGCGACCTCACCTTTTTCCAAGTCCAAATTAAAAATGCCTGAATCCTCCCTTCGTCGTCTTCGTCTCCTCGATGTAGCCCCGTACGTTCCTCACCCAGAGGGGCAGTTCCCGGTTGCAGCCACGATCAAAGGTCAAGTGGTCGGCCTTCAGACGTACTGCCCCGAGAATGGTTTGTTTGGTGTCCAGTATTTGTACTCAAAAGACCCTGATTCTCTGGCGATTTTGCGTCACAGCACCGCCCATCTGCTGGCTCGTGCCCTTATGCGTCTTTATCCGGGTGTTCAGCTGGGTTTTGGGCCGTCGATCGATACCGGTTTTTACTGTGATTTCGCTCTTGAAACTCAACTCACCCCTGCCGACCTGCCCAAAATCGAAACGGAAATGCGCCGGATCATTGCCCAGGGAGGAAGTTTCGAGTGTATCGAAGTGTCGCACAGTCAGGCTGAACGGATCCTCGAAGCGATGGACCAGCCGCTGAAACTCGAACATCTGAACACGAATTTACGTGATCTTCCCACCGTTTTCTTTTACCGTCAGGGAGAATTTCTCGATTTGAGCCGTGGCCCGCACGTCGTCAGCGCGGGTATGTTGAGCAATTTCCGCCTTCTTTCCATCACAGGGTCGTACTGGAAAGATGATCCAAACCGCCCCTTGCAGCGCATTTACGGAACCGCCTGGTTTAAGCCCGAGGAACTGAACCGCGCTCTGTATCTGATGGAAAAAGCAAAGGAGCGTGACCATCGGATCCTTGGGCGTCAGCTGGAACTGTACGCTTTCGACCCGAGGGTCGGAGCAGGGTTGGTACTTTGGCTACCCAAAGGGGCCGTTCTGCGGGAGCAGCTCGAAACCTTCCTCGCCGCCGAGCTGACCCAGCGCGGGTTCCAGCGCGTGTACACGCCTGAAATCGGCCGCGTGAGTCTGTATCGGATGCAGGGAAACAATCCATTGGATGCGGAAAGCCTTTATCCTGTTTTTGAGGCCGGAAAGAACGACTCGTTCGTCCTTCGGCCCACCTGTGGTCCGCACCACGTCACGATTTACCAGAACCACCCGCGCAGTTACCGGGAGCTTCCGCTTCGATTCTTTGAATTTGGAAACGTTTGCAGTTTTGAGCCATCCGGCGAACTTTCCGGCCTGAAGCGCGTCAGGGCGTTCACCCGAAACGACTCGCATGTTTTTTGCCCGAAGGAACAGGCCGCGGAAGAATTCGAGCGCTGTCTTGATCTGCTGCGGGGGAATCTGAGGACTTTCGGCTTCAAAAACCTCCGTGTGCAGACGCTTTTCCGATCGGAAAACGGCGTGAAGTACAGCGGTTCCCTCGAACAGTGGCAATGGGGCGAGGAAATGATTTTAAGCCTTTGCAGGAAACTCGGAATCGAGACGTTCCCCGGCGGCGAGGTTCACCCGGAAGGACCTGGAATTGATTTCGTCGCGGAGGATTCCCTCGGTCGTGACTGGCATTTCGGGATCATTCACATCGACTTTAAACTCCCGGCAGACGAAAGTTTCGGCCTGAGTTACGTCGGTACGGATAATCGGCCGCACGAGCCCGTGGTATTGCACTGCACGCCGCTGGACTCGTTCGAGCGTTTCATCGGTGTTTTGATCGAGCATTTCGCCGGTGCGTTTCCGCTCTGGCTGGCCCCGGAGCAGGTCAGGATCCTGCCTGTGAGTCCCAAGTTCGAAGAGTATGCGCAGGAAATCGAAGCGCAGCTCCGCGCTCAGGGTTTTCGGGTACAGACGGACTGCCGGTCTGAAAAAATCGGCGCGAAGATCCGTCGTGCGCAGATACAGCTTGTTCCTTACATGGTCATCATCGGCGAGCGGGAAGCCTCCCAAAAAACGCTGGCCATTCGTGAC
Organism: Thermoguttaceae bacterium; assembly: GCA_030530205.1. Classification (GTDB taxonomy): domain Bacteria; phylum Planctomycetota; class Planctomycetia; order Pirellulales; family Thermoguttaceae; genus RGIG3701. The sequence continues at coordinate 71,682 of JAUMVK010000003.1, forward strand.
CGGATCTCGGGAAACCTTGGGAATTTCACGCTGGAAAAGAGCGTGGAAATGTTCCTGAAAGAAATCCGCGAGAAGACGCTGAAATACGAGCCGGGAACGGTTTGACCCTCCTTTAATGCCCCTCCATTTTTGAGGCCCACCATGTACAAAACCAGCCTTTTGACCCTCCTTTTTCTCTTGACCTTCACCACTTTTACGTTCGCCGGGGAGTTTCTTTCGGACTCCTGGCGCGGCGAGTGGATCGACCCGCCGGCAAAAGACCGTCCGCTGCAAATCGTCCACGGCGGGATCCCTACGAGCCAGATCGAAAGCCGCCTGACGTTCCTGCGTGACCAGTGCGGGCTGGGCGGGATCGTCTGTAACTGCCGCCGGGACGGCTACCTCGAGACGGACGACTGCTGGAACCAGCTCGTCGAAACCGTCGCCACGGCCAAAAAGCTCGGTCTGCGCGTCTGGATCTACGACGAGGACGGCTACCCCAGCCCGACCGCCGGTGGTCTGACTCTGAAGGGCCACCCGGAATTTGAGGCCCAGGAGCTCGTCTATGACGCGCAAAACCCGGAGAATCCGTTCACGGTCCGCGACTGCTACGAGTTCACCCACGCGACGAATAATTACTGCGCACTGCGCCGCTACCCGAACGTTCTGGATGGGGCGGCCATGGAGCGTTTCCTTGACGTAACGCACCGCGCCTACGCCAGGCACCTGACCGCCGCCGGCTGCTGGGACGTGGTGGAGGCTTTCTTCACCGACGAGCCGAGCACGAACGGCGTGAACACGGGCGTCATTCCCAACCTGGTCGTAAGGACCGAGGACGAGCCGAACCCGGAAAAGAAAAACCTCCCGATGGTCATCTGGAGCCGGGATTTCCCGCGGGTTTACCAGGAAATGTACGACGAGGACCTCATGAAAGTCCGAAAGAGCCTTTTCACCGGGGACTCACCCGAGGACAAAAAGGTCCGGCGTCAGTTCTGGTCGATGGTCAGCGCGCTCTACACGCAGAACTTCATGGGGAAAATTCAGAAATGGTGCGCCGAGAACGGAAAATGCTCCTCCGGCCACGCGCTTCATGAGGAGGCGCTCGTGTACCACGTGCCATGCTACGGAAACGTTTTCGTCGGCACCAACACGATGCACATCGCGGGGATGGACTTCCTGAGCAGTTCCCCCCAGGCGGCCATGAGGGGCTGGCGGACGGCCACTTACCCCGCCTCGTCGAACATCATGAACGGGAACCGCCTCATGATGACTGAAATCAGTGACCATTCCGAGCGCATCAGCCTCAAGCAGAACGCGCCTCTGGAAAACATGCAGTTCGCGGCGGCCTGGCAAGCGGCGCTCGGCTGCACCGAGTTCACACTTTACTATGCCGTGGAGCATCGCGGGCCGGAAGCGCACAAAGCGTACTGTACGTACGTCGGCCGACTGAACGCCGCGCTGCGGGACGCGCAAATCGTGAAACGCGCGCTGCTTTACTACCCCGCCCGGGACCTTCAGGAAGAGTACAAACCGATCGCGGAACGCCTGGACACGAACTCGCAGTCGGACCGGATGAAGAAAATCATCGGGGCATACTACACGCACGGGCAGTTCCTCGCCGAACACCAGATCCCCTTCATGGCCGCGGACGACCAGATGCTCAAGAGTGCCGAAATCACGAAAGACGCCGCGGGTAAAGCCGTGATCCGGATCGGAAACCAGAGCGCGATCGAAACGGTCCTGATCCCGTCGGGCGTGACCCTTCCGGAAGAAACGGCCGCGTTTTTGGCGGAATTTAAAAAAGAAGGCGGGACGGTGATCGACGAAACCTCGCTGAACCTCCTCGAGACCCTTCCAACCCCGCTGACCACCCAATCAGGCGAGCCGAAAATGGTCCTTCTGGGCGAATTCGCCCGCGGCGGCAAAACGATTTACGCCCTCTGCAACTCGTCCACGGACTTCACCGGCACGCTGAGCGTTCCACGTGAAACGAAATCGTGCGAAATTCTGGATCCCTTGACGGGCGAAATTCAAACCACCCCGGTGACCGACGGAAAGATTTCCGTTCGGCTGGAAAAGATTCAGTGTTTGATTTTCGTCTGTGACACGAACGAGTAGAAACCCCTTCATCAAACCGCCGCAAAAAACACACTGGTTCCTCTTTGCGTCCTTTGCGTTCTTTGCGGCTAAAAAACATCATCGTGGTGTTTTTTCTCACGCGGAGATGCGGAGACGCGGAGTTTTTATGGTTGGGTCGATCTCAAATCCTCCGCGCCTCCGCAGCTCCGCATGAGGTCTGAAAGAGGCGCTCCCAAGCAAGAAAAGCGGCTTTAAATTTGATTGATTTAGCCGCAAAGGACGCAAAGAGTTTTTTCTTGTTACCGATCAACGCTGCGTCACCGAAATCTTTATCCTATCTCATTTTTATCCTCTTTGCGTTCTTTGTGTTCTTTGTGGCTTAAAAATGCGTCATTGATCAGGGGCACTTGTTGGAAGAACCAAAAAAATTAACCACTCTTGATAAAATAATAAGAAATGATACAATTTAGAATCTTCCCTGCCTACGCGGGGGTGTTTCCAAGGCGTTCCAGATCAAATGGTTTCAGTATAAGCCTTCCCCGCCTACGCGGGGATTTTTCTTAATTGGAGCAATCATCAAGAGTTTAATATTAGAGTTTTTCCCTAAAACTTCTCCAACTCCTCGACGAGTCGTTTCATCTCGCGGGTCAGGATGGCGGGCTGGCCAGGGGTGAGGGCCTCGTACATGGAGCGAAAGTACCACAGAATGTCACGTCCGCCGTGGAAGTATGAGAAAACCGCGTCGCCGTCCTGCTCGAATCGGGCGACGATCCCCCGCAAATTATCGATTTTGTCGCAGAGCATAATTCGGCGCGCTTCCAGCCCGGCGGCGCGAGCGTGGGCGATGTGGGCCTCTTTGCGTTCCCGCCACGGGCTTTTTTTGTTCGGGTCCTGCGTCAGTGAGTCACTGCACTGGCCGACCCATTGGGCGACACGGTCCCCGTAGCGGCGCCGGATTTCGTCGAGCATCGCCTGACCGCCGCAGTCCTCCGCAGCGTCGTGGAGCAGGGCGGCCAGCGCCTCATCTTCGGTTTCCGCCCATTCCAGAACCATCCCACTGACCCGCAGAAGGTGGCTGATGTACGGGTCCTGATTGAATTTCCGCCGCTGGTCGGCATGGATCTCTCAGATCCACGAAAGCGCGGAAGCGTAACGGGAGGTTAAAACGAGCATTTCTTTCACCTTTCTTTTGAGCTTAAACCACGTTCGCGTCAAACCCTTTCCCAGAGGGTGAGCCGCGTCTGGTGCAAACCTTCATTTAAACACGGATTTCCACGGATTAGAAGGATTACCACGGATTTTTAAAGAAAAAAGTCTGAAGTCTTTCCTGAAAAAATCCTTTTAATCCTATAAATCCGTGGAAATCCGTGTTTAAATAAAGGTTGGAAGCGGAACGGATCTGGTTTACTTCACGAGCCCAAGCGCCTGGAGTTTTTCGCGGCATTCGTCCCGTTCACGGCAGCGGGCCAAGTCGGTCCACGTGGGGTCCTGGCACGCGAGGAACGTTTCTTCCGAGGCCGGGATCTCGCCGGTCTGGGCCAGACGCGCAATCACGCCCGAATCCAGCGCCGTGAGAGTCATGGCGTTCATCGTGTAGTCCAGAAACGCCTGCCACGTCAGCGGGAACAGCGGGCGGATGATCTCTTCGCCGATCGTCGTGGCGTACTTCCGGATCTCCTCCTGCGCGTGGCTTTCCATCCGGAGCGCCAAAAAGTGCAGCAGATTGTGCAGGTCGCACTTCCAGTACGCCTCGGTGTACGTGGAAAGCGGAAGGTCCTTTCGGGCCTGCTCCCGCGCGATCCCCAGCTCGAGGCGGCGCTGGTAGCAGTCGCGGGCGGTCTGGTGGAACTGCGTCTCCAGCTCGGTCAGCCCGACGCCCTGTTCTTCCGGGAGAAAACCGTCGCTTCCCTGGCGATTCGAGGTCGCCTGGATGCGCCACGCGTCGGGGGCGGTGGTCTGCATCGAGTCAATGGCGATGGAGTACCGCGTCGAATATTCGTTCACCGAGGCGGTCCGGTGCCGGATCCACTGCCGCCAGCAGTCCATCGGAACGCGGACCATCAGTTTCACCTCGGCCATTTCGAACGGCGTGGTGTGGCGGTGGCGGAGCAGGTAGCGGATGAGCGTCCGGTCATCGGAAACACGGCGCGTACCGTCTCCGTAACTGGTGCGGGCGGCCTGGACGATCGCTGCGTCGTCCCCCATGCAATCGACGAGCGTGACGAAACCATCGTTCAAAACGGGGAACTTTTTCCAGCGCAGAGACTCAAGGACTTCGGAATTACTGGGCATTTTGTCAGTTTGGGTTAAAGAATCGAAACGAAAATTTACCGTCACATAGAAGTATAAACTATTTTCGGGTTTTGTAAAGGGGGCTCCCCGACTAGTTTCAGGTCCCAACTTGAAAAGGTCCAGCTCAAGTTTCACGTCCAACCCGCTGTCAGCTCCAGCGATTATAGGCCCCGCGGATCAGGCGGATTAAGGCGGATTGGTTTTTTAAAAAGATGTTCAAACCCTTTTCCAGTGGGTGAGTCACACGCGGTTCAAACCTTGATTTAAACACGGATTTTCACGGATTAGAAGGATTCCCACGGATTTTTAAAGAAAAAAGGATGAAATCTTTCCTGAAAAAATCCTTTTAATCCCTTAAATCCGCGGAAATCCGTGTTTAAATGAAAGGTTGGAAGCGGAATGGACTTGGAGTTTACACGGTCAAGTTGGAATTTTTCTTTTTAAAATCTCATCCGCCTTAATCCGCCTGATCCGCGGGGCCTATAGCGGCCTCCGGCGTTCCCGAAGGGACTGATTCTCGCGTGCACCGTCGCGTGCACGGGATTTAAGGAGTTTTTCGTTCCACCCCCTTGTTCTTTGGTAAAAAAAGAGTAAAATAAATCAGAATCTTTTATTTGCGCGTTACCCCCGCACCCAAGTGAGAAAGAAGAAAAAAATGATCGAGATCAAGACGAAACGCGAAATTCGTTTGATGCGCCGTGCCGGGTACCAGGTTTGGGTCGCTCATGAGATGATCCGGAAAGCCATCAAGCCCGGTCTGACCACCCGCGAGCTGAACGACATGGTGGAGAAGTACTACCACTCCAAAAACATCGAGTGCATGTTCAAGGGCGTGCAGCTCCATTCCCGCCACAAACCGTTCCCGGCCGCGTGCTGCATGTCGGTGAACGAGGAGGTGGTGCACGGGATCCCGAGCGACCGCGTTCTGGTCGAGGGCGACATCGTGAGCGTGGACATCGGCTCGCGAATTGCCGGCTGGTGTGGGGATTCCGCCTACACGAGCCCGGTGGGGGAAATCTCCGACGAGAAGAAAAAGCTCCTCCAGGTCACCAAAGGGACGCTCGATCTGGCCATTTCGCTTCTTTCGCAGAAGAACCACTGGAACGCCATCGCGAAGGAGATGGAAATCTTCGTCGAGGACCACGGTTTCTCCGTCGTGGATGATTTCGTCGGACACGGGATCGGCCGTGAAATGCACATGGACCCGCAGGTTCCGAATTACTACTGCCCGCACGCCGATTTCCGCATCCAGCCGGGCCTGGTGCTGGCGATCGAGCCGATGGTGAACGTGGGAACGCACAAAGTCCGCGAGGGCGAAGACGGCTGGGTCCAGCGCACCGCCGACGGCAAGCCGAGCGCCCACTTTGAACACACGGTGGCGATCACGGAAAACGGCCCGTACGTCCTGACCGCCGCGGAGGATGAGTACAATAACAAGGCGTTCGCGAATTATTGATATAAGCCCTCCTCACCGAGGGGGGTGGCCCAAAGGGCCGGGGGGAGTTGGATGGCACAGTCACGGAACTCCCCCAGTCAGCTGCGCTGACAGCCCCTCAAGGAGGGGGCCTTTAAAAGGAATTATTATGTCATTAAAATATGACCCTAAATTAATCCCTTTGGCGCGTGAATTAAGGCGGGAAATGACGCCCGAGGAAAAACACTTGTGGTATGATTTTCTTTGCAAATATAAACCACGATTTCAGCGTCAGAAAACAATCGACTCATTTATCGCAGATTTTTATTGCCATAAAGCAAAATTGATCGTCGAGGTCGATGGTTACCAACACACTACGGGACCAGGAAAAGAATACGACCAACAGCGAACGGAGATTTTGGAAAAGTATGGATTGAAAGTCTTTCGGGTTTCCAATCAATTGATTCATGATTATTTCAACATCGCCTGCAGACAAATCGACAACGAGGTGAAAAAACGGCTCTGATTTTAAAGCCCCCCTCACCGAGGGGGGTGGCCCAAAGGGCCGGGGGGAGTTGGATGGCACAGTCACGGAACTCCCCCAGTCAGCTGCGCTGACAGTCCCCTCAAGGAGGGGGCCTTTGAAGAAAATCGTCCTCGGTGTTTAACTCCCCCAGTCTCGCTTCGCGAGCCAGCCCCCTCAATGAGGGGGCCTTTAAAAGAAGAATTCATTCAATTATGAAAACCATCCTTGCAATCGATATTGGCGGGTCGAAGATGCTCGCCGGGCTGGCCCGCGGTGAAGGTGACGAGTTTGAGATCGTTCATTCCGTCGGAGAAGCGCTCCCGGCCGAGATGACCGAAGACGGGATCCTGCGCGAGATCGACAAACTCTGCGCCCAGCTCCCCCTCGACCAGATCGACGCGGTCGGTGTGACCATTCCCGGCCTGGCCGACGAGCGGGTCTGGATCTACGCCCCGTTCAGCGGGATCCAGAATTTCCAGATCATGGACGCGCTCGAAGCCCGGTTTCCTAGCAAGCCGATCGCGATCGAAAACGACGTGAACGCCTGTGCGATTGCCGAGGGCATTTTCGGAGCGTGCCGGGGCGTGCGGGATTTCATCTGGCTCACCATCTCCAACGGCATCGGCGGCGGGATCGTCCTGGACGGCAAAATCTACCGCGGCGCGCTGGGCTTTTCCGGCGAATTTGGCCATTTGAACGTCGTGCCGGACGGTGAGCTGTGCGGCTGCGGAAATCGCGGCTGTATGGAAGCCGAGTGCGCAGGACCGGGCATTTCACGATACTACGCCCGGCTGACCGGCTCCCCGGAGTTTGTTCCCGCCTCGGAGATCGCTCGCCGTGCGCAGGCCGGCGAAGAAGCCGCTCTGGAGACGTACCGCCGGGAAGGGCGTGTTTTGGGTCACGCGCTGGCAAACGCCTCAAATATTTTGAACCCGGCGAAAATCATCATCGGCGGCGGCGTGTCGCGAGCATGGAAACTCTTTTACCCGACACTGGAAGAATCTTTCCACAAGAATATTTTTCACCGTGCGAACGACTCCATTCTCATTGAGCCGACCGCGCTGGGCTACGAAGCCGCTCTGATGGGGGCCGTGGCGCTGACGCTTCAGAAATAAATTTTGAAACTTCACCTCTTTTAAAACACAAACCGGGCTTAAAAAGCCCGGTCGTGGATTTTAGGTTAAACGCAGCAAAATGGATTACGGTTCAGTGAAGTTGACATCAGAACCGTCATTCGGAGCCTGCGTATTAAAAGCCGTGACTCCCTGGCTGGGTTTATTGCCATCATCTTCACAGGCTTCGAAGTTTTCGGCTTCATCCACACGAGCCTGATAAATATAAGCGCCATCGATGAAATAGGAATTGGAAGCGCCATCAACAACTTTATCGGGTGTGCCAACTTCCCACGGCCAGCAGATGTAGTAGGACTGGTCAAGAGCGACCATGGCTTCGGCGACGTCGCCAAGTTCGGTGTTGATCGCGTCACGAACGGCGGACAGAGCACCAACGACTCCGATGACCATAACGGTGATGAGGAGGATCCACTCGAAAGTCAAAACGCCTGATTCCTCATTGTACAAACGATTCAGCATAATAGTCTCCTTGTTGAGGGTAAAAACGGGTTCCTGCATTCTGAGGCCAATCAAACTGGCATACACTTTTGAAGTACAAGGAACATTTGGTAAAACCTAGCTTAAAAAGCCTGGTCAAGGACATTATATCTTAACGAATTACCGGGAGTACCGGTAAAAAGTTGGATGGGTCGATCGTTCTCATTAACGCTGCTGCCGGATTCGTTATATTCCCACGACAGGGAAATATAATACGTTTCATCAAACGCGACGATTCTTCCAGGAACAAACGTTTCAAAATCGTTAAATAAAGTTGTTTCCTAAGATAAAGCATCCATTAGTACATGCAACTTTATATAATATAGGTAAAATATAACGGAAAGTGCAATTATACAACTTACGTCGTTTTTTCCTAACATTATTATTATAACACATATACGTGAAATGTCAATAAACAGACTAAAAAAATTATAAAAATTTATTAAAAAAGTAGAATTTTAATAATTCTCTTCCCTTTATTTTTCATTATCTCGATAGATTTTATAAGGAAACAGAACAGTTTCAACCTGTTTTCTTGTTTTCCCATTTTAAAGAAAATTTTTGCTATTTTCACAAAAAAGTTCCAGAGACGGCCCCAAAACCGCCTCTGGAACTTTAAAAAAAGAAATTTTTTACCTGATGCGATTCATCAAAGGAAGGAACCAGCCGCCCAAAGAGTTTCCGAGCGTCATCATTAATATGGAACCAATCGTCGGGCCGGGGTTGGAGGTCACGCAGCCGGAAACGCTGAAATAGTACATGTTGGCAATGCAGTGCTCAAAACCGGACAGGATGAAGACCATCACACAGAAAAAAACCATCGCGAACCGGAAAAGCGGCGGCTGTTCCTGGCGAAACATATCGACCGCGATGAACATCAAAAGACCGCAAAACACCGACAGAATGAGTACGCTTGACCACGTATCCGCCAGTTTGACCTCGCAAAGTTTCATCGCGGCAGGGACGATTTTCTCCGCAACACGCGTCTGTCGGATCGCCATTCCAACGAGGAACGTCCCGAGAAAATTGCCGAGCCAGATCAACACGAGTGTCGCGATGTACGGAATAAACGAGGTCCAGGTCTGGGTCATGAGATACCCAATCGCGCCAGTGTACAGCTTGAACGTGAAACAAAGGATCAGGAACAGGCCGAACCCGAACAGGAACGCACCAGGGATCCCTCCTCCAACGGAAAGATTCACGGTCCCGGCGATTCCAAGAGCGATACCAGCCAAGATGGCGTTGAGGAATGTTTTCATAAAAATCCCTTTCCTTTCAGGCATTGGCCGTCATTCCACCGGAACGACTTTCATCTTGAGTTTTTCGGGCACCGTTGGGAGCCATGTACTCGGAAGAAGCTGTGTCTTGTTTACCTTCATCTCTTTCAGGTCGAAAATATACACGTGCTGATCCTGATTCGCTTTGAAGAGCTTGATTGCCAGCGGACGCACTTCATCGGCAAACGAAATAATCATCACCGCACGCTGGAATTCGCTCGCGTCCTCGGAATTTTTCGGATACGCTTCGAGCCAAATCTGCCCCGGTCGGGCGAGATTGGCCTCTGGCTGGATCTGACGGATATAGTACCGGCGTTTCAGTTCGTCGGCCGAGGCCCCGAAAAGGAACGGGAGCGGGCCGGACGTGATCCCCTTACCGCGTAATTCCGGCGGGAGGGTGTACTGGTCGATCTGTTTTTGCGCGAATTTGTACTCGAAAACACTTTTACCATCGCAGAGCCACTTCTCACTGAGTTGGCCATCGAGTGTCGAGACCGCAAACATTCCATGGTCCGGCGCTTCGTAACGCAGCTCGCCGGTTTCCTGGGTTTTCTGGAACTGCGCGTTATCGATCGAACGGCGGTACAGGATCCTGTTGAATGTCGTCTCAAACGTGTGAATTCCCACACTAAATTTTTCCCAACGCGCCAGTACTGCGTCCGTGGCGGCCTGTTCCTGCGCGTTCAGAACAAACGGAGCCGGCATGGGACGCTCGGCTGAACCATCCTGCTGCGGCACGATTGGCGCTTCCGGAACAGTTCCAGGTACCTGGTTCTGGGCCAGTACCGCAGAAGAAAGTAAAAGTATCACGGAAAGGAATGAAAAAATACGGGTCATTAATCAGTCTCCAACTGTTTGAAATTTGGGTGATTTTAATAGTTCACGTATTTTAACACAAAAAAGAGATTTTGGAAAGAGGAATCTCAAAAAAAATTATGAAGACGAAAAAAGATTCTACAATATTCTTATGATCCGCTCGTCATCCAGTGTTTCGGCGATGAGCGAGGCCATCGAAAAATCCTGATCCTTGCTGTGTTCTCCCGGAATAGCCACAACGAACGCCCCGGCGTTGGCTCCGGCAAGGCAGCCATTATGACTGTCCTCCAGAACCATCATCGACGCTGGGGCCACTCCAAAACGTTCCGCAGCTCGCAGATACATTTCCGGGTGCGGCTTGCCATGCGTTACATCGTCAGAAGTGAGGATAAAGTCAAACCGCCTCTCAAGATCATGGATCGGAAGCATCTGACGCACCAGCTCCGGGCAGGAACTCGTGCAGACCGCGTGCGGGATTCCAAGCGCATCCAGGCGATCCAGAAGGTGAAACAAACCCGGCATCGGCTGCAACAGGTCTGGCATGATCGAGAGAAAAATTTCGTTGGACTTGACCTGAAGCTCCTCCCAGGTAACCGGCAGATCATGCGCGTCGATCATCTTCTGGAAAGAGTCCTGCGGCGTACAGCCCATCAAAGATTTCGAAAGGGCGTGGGTGTACTCACAGCCAAAAAGACGCAAAAGGCGTACACCCGTTTCAAAATAAACGTCCTCAGAATTGAACATCAGACCGTCCATATCAAACGCAGCGGCCTGGATTTTAAGTTCGCTCATCACTGCTTCATCATAATGGGCTTCATTCGTTGATCGATCGAACGCTCGTACCCCTGCTTTGTGCTTTCCAGCCTCTGGACTTCACTGGCCAATGCGGCATTCGCGTCTTTCATGGCTTTGTTCTGTTCCTCAAAATCTTTGTAGAGGGAAGCAAGGTTTTTCACATAAGAACCATCGTCTTTCTTGCGCAGCTCCGTTTCGCCTTTGAATACACGAGCGATCCGATAAAGAGCCGGCTCGCCTTTTTCGGATTCTTTGCTTCCGATGAGCGCTTCCATCCCTTTGATGTGTTTTTCCTGCTTGTCGATGAGGTCCTGCATGATGTATTCCTGCTCGACATAGTACTGGATTTTCGTCTCAAACGGGATATAGTCCTCATTGTCACTGCCGTGTTCCGCCTTGTCAATCGGCATTTCAAAGAAGATCGTCCACAAACCGCGGGCTTTCGAGAGGACACTCTGCATACGCTCATTTTTCTCATACGCCATACGGGTCGGTTCCATGACAACGTAGAACTCGGGAGAACCTTCATCCTGCGCGTAACCTTTCACAAGGAAACGACCGAGATACTGCATTTTACTCGCGTCACTGGTGCTCGGAGTAAAAGCGTAGATCGGCGTATTAATCGGCAACTGAACTGAAAGCTGTACCTGAGTGGTCACTCCCGGGATCGAAACGGCAAATGTCCCGCCGTCCGAGGTAAAATTGGAATCAACACTGCAATCGCGATAGACCGGCCCGCGAAGGTCACGCAAGGCGCGAAGGTATTTGTCCAGCTCATAGGTGGAACGTTTATAATCTTCTGTATCGGGGACTCCCTTGCCGTATTTGTAGAGAGTAATTTCGTCCTCAAGAAGCGGAAGGGCTTTCGCGCTTTTATTGTAATCTTCACCCCAAAAACTATGTGTTTTCAGAGAAATGGCTGAAAAATAAAAGCACGCTCCGATTGCGATGATGATCAAACCAATCAGGATTTTATTAAAAAGACACATGATCTGCACCTTTTAGGGAGTTTTTTACGTATTTATACTCTATCATTCTCCTTTTCGTCATACGAGCGGAAAAAGGATAAAGTTTTAAAAAGAATCGGTTTAATCGTTAAAGATGTAACAGACGGTCATTACGGGGACAATGATTCCAGCATCATTTTAAAATCAGGAATGAAGAATTGAAAAAGCCTTTAACTTTTAGTGCATTTTTTTCTAAACCCCACACCTGATTTTTCATTTTAGAGACGACGCTGGAAGCATCGTCCCCACAAGTTACCCCGACCAATTTTACAGCGCTTCCAAAACTTTCCGCTTCAGTTCCCGAATCACCTCGGGATCGTGCGTAAACTTCACCGGATTCGGTGCCGCTTCCTCGCTCAGCTTCTTCGCAAGTTCCGGGTCTTTCTGCTCCAGCAGGTACAAAAGTTCGTAATCCTCATACCCGTCCCGAAGATTCGCCAGCCGGATCGAGCCGATCGGCGTCCCGTCCGCTGCCGGGTACAGGAGTCGGCCATCTCCGTAGATCTGCTTCGGGCCGTGCTTCCAGCCGGTATTCCACTCGAGGAAGAGCGTTTTCTCCGGGTCGATCGGCACGTTATCTTCTTTATCCCAAATATTCACGCCCCAGTAGAGCAGGCCGTCATATTTTTCCACGAAGGACTGCCAGCCAAGCGTCCGCCCTTCGATCAGCGGGAAGCGGAGCATAATATTCGCGAACGGCTGACCCGGCCCGCAGCAGATGTAAGACCAGACCTTCTGACCGTTTCGGCGGCACTCGTCCGCCTTTTCCCGGTTGTAAGACGGAGTGAGCGGGCAGACCCAATCGACGTTCAGCTCTTTCATTTTTTCCGTATCGACCCCGATGTAAGCGGTCGTGAAGGTCGGAATTTCGGGGAAGTTTTCTTTCACCATCCCGAAAAAGTCCTTCATTGCCGGGTGCATCGTCTCGTTCGACTCGTCGAAAGTGTAAATGTACGCGTGGTCGGTGAGTTTCAGCTCACGCAGACGTTCGATGTACGGCCGCAGCTCGGCGAGGAATTTTTCACGATTTTCCGGCGTGTAGAACCCGAGCGGCGAGTTGCAGCACCACGGCCAGTCGCCGCGCTTGCGGACCATATTTAAAATATTGAAGTAGCCAAGGCCTTTGCCGTTCCATTCCTGAAGACGTTCGATCGACGGCATTTCCGTGCGCGAAATGTCCCCTTCCGGCGCGAGACGGTACTTCACCATGAACGCGTCGTACGTCTTGCGCAGGGCGGGCAGATCGCAGTCTTTACCGTAAACTTTTTCGAGAAAACCATCCATCAGGGCAAACGCGCTCCCGAGATGGCCCTCGGCTGGGATCACTGCCGGGAAAACGTTCACCGTGAGCGGAATTTCCACCGGCGCCAGCGCGTCACCATCGGCCGTCATGCGCACAGTTCCGCGGTACTTGCCGGGCTGGGTCTCCGGCTTCGTCGTGACCGTCACCCAGAACGAAACCGTCTGGCCGGCCGGAACGAAACCGTTTTTGCGCGGGAGCAGAGGGTCCGGGAACCAGCGCGGGCAGCCCGATTTTTCCAGCGGATGCTCGACGATTTCCGGCGTGCTCAGGAAACCAACTTCCTGCCACTCAAGCGCCGAAGCGGGAAGTTTCACCGCCGGGTCCGATTCCAAAACCAAATCGGAAAACGCGAGCTGGATGCCATTCAGATCCACGGCAGAATGAACAAGCACCTGAAAACTTTCAGCCTCGTTGCGGGCCAAGTCGAGTTCAACGCTCTTTTTTAACGATGACGGATGCGTCGTCCCAATTTCGGGCAGGCTCGTCAGGTAAACACGTCGCATGGACGAATCGGTCCAGACACTTGCGTTTTTCCCGTCGATATGCGTCGTATCAGCCTGGAAAACTTTTTCATCAAGCACTTTCTCACCGGAAAAGGCCTTGAAACGGAACGTCTTCACGCCGCCGGAGGTCTGCGGCCGGGCGGAGACGAAAAATCCATTCCCGTCCGACTCGAATTCAAACGGGATCTCGCCAAAACCGTCCTGGGTCAGCACATAGCGCAGATTCTCGGGGAGAAAATCTTTGTGCCAGTCGAAATGGCCGCGAACGGCGATGCTTCCGTCACCGGTCAAACCGCCAAGGACTTTCATCTGGTCGAGCCTGATGTTAAAAGACTCCTGAATGAGGTAAAAATCGTCAAACGTGACGCTCCCGGTATGTTGGCGGAACAGAATGTGGAACTCCAGCCGATCCATCGGTTTTTCCGGCCAGAGCATCGCTTCGGCGGATTGCCAGCCCAGCGTTTCCGGATCGAAAATGGCTTTTACCCCCCAAAGGGTGGTTCCATCTTCGTAGAAAACATCGAGATAAACGTCGAAATCCGGGCTTCCTTTGCCCGAGCAGATGGCTTTTTCATCGAGTTTCGCGCGGCCTCCGAATCGGAACGGGGCGCGGATCGGCGGGTCGAAATGTACGACCTGCATGGCGCCGCAGGTCCCGAATTCGTCCGTTTCAATGCGTAGCGAGCGGGTCCCATCGGGATTCGTCAGCACGGTGCTTTTATCCCGCAAAAACCAGGGTGAACTGTCCTCGCCGATCAATTCCATGCCCGGGTCGTGCAGAAGGTTTTCCTGCGCGAAAAGGGTGGAGGCGAAAAACATCAAAATCAACAAAAAGGAAGGAAGGCGTTTCATTTTCGGGAGGTTCTTTAAAAGAAAAAAGGGAGTACACCAAATCCAGCGAAGTACCACCCGAGTAAGGCCCCGCGGATAAAGTGGATTAAGCGGATCGAGGCGGATTTAATTATTAAAGGAAGTCCTCAACCCCTCAAAATCTTTCTCAAAGTGCAAGAACTGCCTGGTTCAAACCTTTTATTTAAACACGGATTTTCACGGATTTAAGGGATTAAAAGGATTTCGTTTTTTTAATTGAAAGTCACGAAAAAAGATTAAAATTTCCTTTTGAATAATCTGTGGAAATCCTTCTAATCCGTGAAAATCCGTGTTTAAATAAAAGGTTTGAAACGGAACGGGTTTAGTGCTTGGAACGGAAGGTTTTTTAACTTCCTTTTAAGGATTCAGTCATGGATCGAAATAAAACCAATTTGTTTCCTTAAATCCGTTTAAATCCGCTTAATCCGCTTGATCCGCGGGGCTTTTTTCGTCCTGCGGTTTCTTGCTGATTTGGTGTTTATGGGTGACGATCGACCTGGGTTTTACCCAAGTTAAAACCATTATAAATAAATGCCCGGGATTTTTCAAGGGGGGGTATTTACGAACCCGGGGGCGTATGGTATAATTCGAAAATGGAAATGATTTTGAACGTTTTTTCTCCCGGAACCCACCCATGAAACCCTGCTTCCAAAGCCGAATGATGAAAGCGCTGCGCCGCGAGCCGGTCGATCGTACGCCGATCTGGATGATGCGTCAGGCGGGCCGCTACATGGCGGAGTACCGGGCCGTTCGGGAGCGCGGCTCTTTTCTGGACCTTTGCAAAAAACCGGAACTCTGCGCCGAGGTCATGCTCACGGCCGTGGAAAAACTCGGCGTGGACGCGGCGATCATTTTCGCTGACCTTCTGCCCATCCTTCAGGAAATGGGCCTCGATCTGGAGTTTCAGAAAGGGGAAGGCCCCGTCCTGCATAACGCGATCCATGACGCTTCCCGGATCGAAAATCTGCGTCCTCTGGAGGACGTTCAGGCGCTCGGGTACGTGTACGAGACGGTACGCAAAACGCGCGCGGGCCTCGATGAAAAACTCCCGCTGATCGGCTTCGCCGGTGCGCCGTTTACGCTCGCCAGCTACGCCATCGAAGGGCGCGCAAGCCGGAACTACCTCGAAGTCAAAACCATGATGTACACCGCGCCGGAAGCGTGGGACCAGATCATGAGCCGGCTTTCCGATGCGGTCAGCGCGTACCTCTGCGCCCAGATCGACGCGGGGGCCGACGTCGTGCAGCTTTTCGACTCGTGGGTCGGCTGCCTCTCGCCGCGGGATTACATTCGTTTCGTCCAGCCGTACTCGGCCCGGGTCGTGGATCAGGTAAAAAGCCACTCGCCGGAAACGCCGGTCATTCACTTCACGACGGGAAACCCGATGCTTCTGCCCGCGGTGGCGGCGGCTGGCGGAGACTGCATCGGCACGGACTGGCGCATCGAACCCGCCGCGGCCTGGGCGATGATCGGCGAAGACCGCGCGTTTCAGGGAAACCTGGACCCTGCGGTTTTACTGGCCGACGAAAAAGAAATGCGCCGCCAGACCGAAGCCATATTCCACCAGATCGGGAACCGTCCCGGCTTCATTTTCAACCTCGGCCACGGCGTGCATCAGCAAACGCCCGTGGAAAACGTGGTGAAACTGGTGAAAATCGTCCATGGGGAATAAGATTTTGATCCAATTCTCCATCCTTACTTGATGAACTTCCCTTGAATTTCACATTTAAATCCTTTTTTTCATTTACCCAAAGGAAACAATTATGTCCGTTCCCAAACTCACTCGCCGTCAGTTCCTCGCCTCCGCATCGCTCGCGGCGGCCGCGGCTCCCTGCGTCCTTCCATCCCACGTACTCGGCCTGGAAGGAAAACTCTCCCCGAACGAAAAACTTTACTGTGCCCACGTCGGTTACGGAAACCGCGGTCATGAGCTGATGGGCGGGTTCCTCGGTGCCGACGAGTTCCACTACGTCGCCGTGAGCGACTGCTTCAAGTCCCGCAAAGATGAAGCTGTTGGTCGAATCAACGAGCGGTACGGGAATTCCGACTGCAAAGGGTACGACCGCTACGAAGACATTCTGGACCGGAACGACATCGACGTGATCATCAACTCCACGCCGGACCACTGGCACACGAAAATCGCCATCGAGACGGTCAAGTCCGGGAAGGACATTTACTGCGAAAAGCCGCTGACCCTCACCCCGATCGAGAGCCGCCAGATCGTCCGCGCGGTCCGGAAATACAATCGCGTCTTCACGGGTGGTTCCCAGCGCGTGATGGAAGACTACGGCTACATGGCCCCCGTGATCCAGTCCGGCGCCATCGGCAAAGTGAAGGAAGTTTACGTCGAAGTCGGAAACCCGCCGATCGAGTGCTGGCTCCCCGCTCAGGAACAGCCGGAAGGACTGGATTGGGACCGCTGGCTCGGGCAGGCTCCTTGGGCGCCCTACAATGAATGGCGCTGCTCGGGCAGTTACGGCGGCGGATGGCGTATTTTCCAGGAGTACGGGAACGGTTTCCTCGCGGACTGGGGTGCGCACAAATTCGCCGGTGCGCTCTACATTCTGGGGATGGACACGGAGGAGCCCGTGACACTCCTTCCGCCGCACTGTGAAGAAAACGAAACGAACGGCGTGCTGGCGATCTTCGCCAACGGAATGAAGATCTACCACGCCCGCGGCGGCCACGACATTACGTTCGTCGGCACGGAAGGGACCTTCCGCCACCAGCAGGACCGCGACCGGATCAAGCCGCTCCACGCGGTGGACGTCCGCCGCTACCACGGCGGCGCGCAGCGGATCCAGGACGATTTCTCGTGGTGCGTTCGTCACCGCGTGCGTCCGTTCCAGGACGTGATCTACCCGGCCACCGCCGCGGTTCTGTGCCAGCTCATGGCCTTCTGCTACCGCGTGAACCGCCGTCTTGACTGGGACCGTGAAACCTGCACGTTCAAAAACGATGAAGCCGCCTCGCGTCTCGTGCGCCGGGTGCAGAGATTCCCGTATCAGATCGAAGAGGTCTGATTTTCCCCCTCCTCTTTCAAGCCTCTTCTTTCCCGAAAAGGCCTGAACCCCGTCCACTCCCGTTTCCGGAGCGGCTTCCAAATTAACTTTTGACCTTTACAGGATTTAAAATGAAAAAAATATTTTTCCTCATTTTCCTTTTCGTCTGCTCCTTCGCCGCGGCGCAGGACGCTTCGCGGTACCTCGGTTCCATTAACGGAAATTTCGAGCAGAATCCCAAACTCGCCGACCTGCTCGGCCCCATGGCGGACTGGAACGGCGACCGTCTGGCCGCCCTTCAGACCTGGCAGGAGTACGTTTACAGAAACTCCGCTCCGGGTAAAGACCCCAGCGACGCCAAAGCGCAGATGAAAGAAGCGCTTCAGAATGATTCCGTCCCGAACGACGTGAAAGTCTTCCTGATCATGCAGTTCCAGCGCGTCGGGACCGCCGCCGATCTGCCCGCCCTCGTGCCGTTCCTCACCTCGCAGGAATACACGCTACGCGACGAAGCGATCCGCACGATCTCCGCGATCCCGGGCGATGAAGCCGTCGCTACGCTGAAGAAGGCCGCCGAGAAGGCCGACGATGCGGACCGTCAGCGTATTTCCCAGGCGATCCGCCAGCGCAAGCAGGACATTTCAACGGCCGTGGAGACCGAATTCCCCCAGGCTTTGCCGTATGTGAGCGCCGACAAAGTGGAAGAGTACATGAAAGGCTGGTCCGGTTTCAGCGTCGAAAAGAAGATCCAGACGCTTGCTTCGCTGACCGTCCTTGGTGACCGCAAGTACACGAAATACGCAGTGGAAGCCACCCAGACCACCGGCGATGATGAAGACTCCCGGGCGCTGCGCCGCGAAGGGATCCTCGCCCTCGAAAAACTCGGGACCGCGAATGAAGTCCCGCTTCTGCTCGAAAATCTGAAATTTGACCGTTGGCTGGTGGTGCTCGTCTCAAGCCGCATCGAGTCGAAAGGTTTCGACGAAGCTTTGATCAAAGCCATGAACGACGCGGACGGAGATACGTTCTCGGCCATCTGCGCGATTCTGGCCGAGCGGAACGGCAACGTTTTCGAGGACATTGTGAAGCGCCTCCAGCTGAAAGACTGCCCGAACCGGAACTGGCTGATGGAAAGCGCGTGCAAAATGGCGACGAAAGAACAAACGCCGCAGCTCGCCGCGACCCTGGAACTTTTCAACGCTGGCCGTGACCGTGACGAAGCGGAAAAACGCATCGCGGCGGTCTGTGCGGGCGATTCCTCTGCGCTGACTGGAACGAACATCGAAATCCCGGAAGAAATCCTCCTTCCGCTGCTTGGCCGAATTGGTGACGACGCGGCCTGGGATCGGATCGAAGACGGCATGGAAAACGAGAAACTCCGCGACGCGGCCATCCGTGGCCTTTGCAATCTTCCCAACGCGAAGCAGGCCGAAAAGATGCTCGACGTGGTGGACGGTGACACGGTGAACGCCGACCAGAAAATTCAGGCTCTGCGCGCGTACATCCGGGTCGTTTCGCTCCGTGACGAGGAGATCGGGATCCGCGCCAATTCGCAGCAAAAGCTGGAAATGCTTCGCGAGGCCCTCAAACGCGTGACCCGCGTCGATGAGAAAAAGCTGATCCTCAGCCGCCTGAACGCGATCCGTGACCGCAAAACGGCCGAGTTCGCGATGGAATTCTTCGGCGATCCGGAGCTTCAGTTCGACGCTTACCGCGCGTTCCTCGACATTGCTCACCACGATAATGTGCGCAAGCCGAACGCCGACTTCTTCCGCCCGGTGCTGGAAGAGATCATTCGGAACTGCAAAGATCAGTACCAGGTTGAAAGAGCGAAGCGCTACCGCGATAATTTGTAAGATTTGAAACGCCGAAACCCGGGAGTCTCGCGAAAGCGGGACTCCCGCCTGATTCCTCCCTCCTTTCTTTCAGCCCTCGCCATGAAACACTTCCTTCCCGTTCTTTTGTTTTTCCTTTCTTTTTCTACTTTCCTTCAGGCCGCCGAGCCGGTTTTGACGCAGGAAGAAAGCCAGGCGTTTTACCGGACGCTTCTGGAGGTCCTGCAAAATCCGGGGCCGTGCTACTCGCCCAAAACGCACCTGATCTACGGCTGCGACGTGGTGCAGCTTCCGACTCCCGAAATGGTGCGGGACCTGAACCCCAACCCGGTCGGTTACGGGTCGGGGCTGGACGACTGCGCGCTTTACTCCGGAACGCTTCTTTACGGTCTGGTGCGGCTTTACAATCGGACGCACGACGACACGCTGGCGCCGCTGGTTCGTGACGCCTGGCTCGGGATGCGCAACATCGGGAGCGCCCACCGGATCCGCGGCTACGTCACCCGCGGCGTGCATCCCGACGATCCGACCGCCACTTACGTCACGTCCTCCCGCGACCAGTACACGCATTACGTCGAGGCGATCTGGGCGTACTATTTCTGCCCGGTGAGCACCGCCGAGGACCGGGAGGAGATCAAGGAGCTTCTGACCGTTCTGGCCGACTCGCTCATCGACGAGATCACGCCGGAAAACGACTGGTCGATCCGGCGCTCCGACGGTCTTCACGACCCGCGCGGACTGCACAAAATGTGGAAGGTTTACGCGCACGAGTGGGCGCGCCTCCCGATGATCTACGCCGCCGCGTGGCAGCTGACCGGGAACGAAAAATACCGCGCCGAGTGCCTGAAATATTTGGACGAAGCGATCACGCAAAGCCTCGATTTGCCGAACAAACCGGAAAACGAGACGAACGCGTGGATCCCCAGCTACAGTCTGTACCAGATGGCCTGCTCGCTGGAAGTTTTGTACGTGACCGAGCCGGACGCGGAGCGCAAGGCGCGGATCCTTGAGGCGATCCGGGTCTGCTCGGCCTTTTCGCAGAAACGTTTGCCGAAGCTGACGGTCGGGCGGTCCAGCCTCCGGGATTTCTCGGAGCTTCTCATCGCGGAGTCCGTTCTTCCGGACCTTCCACTTCCGGCGGAGGCGCGTGAACCCCTGAAAGAAACGCTGAAAGTGGGCGGTCTCCGCTCCAAATACCTCGGCCAAACCGCGCATTTGATCCGGCTCTACGCCAACGCGGTGGCTTCCGGTCTGGCGCCGCTTCCGGACGCGGTTTCGCCCGCCAAACCCCAAGAGGAAACGACCGCCGCGCCCGCCGTGCCGACGGAGAAAAAACTCTCCCGCTTCGTCTGGACCCAGAAGCCCAATCCGCCGCGCGTGAACCCGAATCTGGTCCATTTCGTCGTCCCGGAAGTTTGCGAGAGTGAGGACTTTCCGAAACTCGCGAGCCTGCCCGCCCGAACCATCACGTGGGCCACGGGCTGGAACGAAGAAATCTCCACGCCACGCGCGGACTTCATTCTGACCGATGCCGTGACCGACGCGAAGATCCAGGCGTGGAAAGCCCGCAAGAAGCCGTTCTTCGTGCTGGTTTCGGCCGCTCCAACCGTGGAATCAGCTGAAGCCTGGAAGGCCCTGAAAGCCGCCGCGCCAGCGTTTCAGGCCGTGATTTGGGGAAAGGGGCCGGAGCCGTGGCAGCTGAAACTCGACGCCGAGGCCCAGAAGTACGCCCTGCCGGTCCCGCTGGGCCGCGCGTACATGCAAATGGACCGGTGGGAATTCGTTCTGCGGCCAGTCAGCTCCGTCCCGGAGGACATTAAGGCCCGCCGTCCGCGCGTCTGGAGCATGACGCCCGACCTGGTCGCCGCCAGTGACGAGTTAAGGCCCGAATCGGTCCCGGACGCGGAATCGTACGTCCGTGTTTCGGTCAAAAACCCGTCGTACCTCGAGCTGACGAACGGCTCGCCGTACATTCCGATCGGGACGAACCTCTGCATTCTGCGCGACGCCCAAACCAACGCGGCCGACGAAACGACCGTGCGTTTGCTCAGCGATGAGGAAGCGCTGGAGCGGCTGGAGTTTTACTTCCAAAAAATCTCGGAAAACGGCGGAAACTACGCCCGGATCTGGCTCGGAATGCCGCAGTTTGACATCGAAACGGAAAGACCGGGGCATTTCGACCCGAAAAAGATCGAAAACGTGCGCCGGATGCTCGATCTGGCCTCAAAATACGGCATTCGGCTGAAACTCTGCATCGAGCACTTCCGCAAACTGGGCGAAGAAGGCCCGTGGGAAAACGGTCACGTCACGTTCAGCAAACCGATCTACCGGGAAACGCTCAAGAACATGCAGGGCTTCACCGACACCGAAACGGGCAGGGCGTACTACCTCGCCCGGACCGCGAAGTACATCGAAGAATTCGGCTCGCACCCGGCGGTTTACGGCTGGGAGCTTTGGAACGAGGTTTACTTCCCGGTCGAGTGGACGTACTTCATGCTGGACCGCGTGAACGCCATGCAGCCGAAGCAGATGGTTTTCCAGTCGCTCGGAAGTTTCGACTCGGAGATCCAGTACCAGCGCAACGTCGAGTACACGAAGATCCCGAAAAATATTCTGCTCCAGATCCACCGCTACTACGACCCGGGCGCACCGCTGCCGATCTGCCAGGCGCCTATGGACCAGCTTTGCGCCAGCGCGGTACAGACTCCGCGGTCGTGGGGCGTGAAGAAGCCGATCCTCGCCACGGAGCTGGGCGCGGTGAAAAGCCGGCACTCGGGACCGTCGGAGCTTTACGAGATCGACACGGAGGGCGTTCTGTTCCACGACATTTTGTTTGCGCCGTTCTTCACCGGCTCGGCCGGTTCCGGCCATTGCTGGCACTGGAATATTTACCTCGAAAAGCACGATTTGTGGTGGCAGATCGGCCGTTTCACCGAAGCGATCAAGGGCGTGAACCCGATCGAGGAGGCGTTCGAGCCGTTCACCTCCGAGCAGAACGGCCTGCGTCTGTACGGTCTGAAAGGGACGAAAACCACGCTGGTCTGGATCCGGGACGGGGAGAACGACTCGAAGAAAGAACTGATCGAGAAAAAACCGGTGGAGGCCCGGCAGAACGTGACCGTGAAACTCGACGGGATCGTGGCCGGGACACTGGATTGCTACGACCCGTGGACGAACACGCACACGGAGCTGACGGTCAAAGACGGGGTGGTCACGATCCCGGCCCTGAAACGGTCGTGTGTGTTGAGGTTTTGATCTTACGGGGACGACGCTTCCAGCGTCGTTTAAAAAGACTTGCAAAGATCTTGAGCGCGCTATTCGACTCCCCCCGACGCGTAATTCAGCGCTTCGCGCTCCATTACCGCCTCGCATTTGACGACGCAGGAAGCGTTGTCCCCGTAAAAAAAGGGCCTTACGTCATGTAAGGCCCTTGTATTTTTCAGGAGGTTAACTCATCATTCCGGCTTCTGAGCCGCCATGCCATCCTTACGGTTAGCCAGGCAGGCGTGTACTGCAGGGTCGATGCTGTAAGAAATCTGCTGAACGGAAGCATCCGCCATCGCCATTGCGAAAGAACCAGCGTGAGGACCACCGAACGCATAGTACGGCGTGCCCGTGGTGGTGGTCGTAGTAGGTTTATCCTGCATCGGCGGATAAGAAGTTCCAGTCGCGTTAACGGAACTGCCGCTCATACTGAACGCAGTGTACACACCAGCCGAACGGAAGTTCGAGTTCGCGGTGCCGTTCACAACACCCGCGTACAATACGTTCATGTCGCCGTTATACGCGTCTTCGTATTTATCAGCGTAAACGAATTTCTCACCAATGAGGTAAGTGTTCGTCGTTCCGTCACGAATTTCGCCCATTTTCGTTTCGCTGACGTCAAAAATGATGCCCGTCGGTTGGGTCGAGGCGGTATTCTTGATTTGGCTGACTTTATTGGGATACGAAGTCGCGTTATTCGTTGCAGACATCGTGGTCGTTCCGTAGCAGGCGGCGTAGTCGCCTTTGCATCCCTGGGTGGCCGAGAAGTTACTGTCGTTATACGTACCGGAAACCGTAAAGAGTTTGGCTGTACGGCGTGACGGGCAAATGAAAGCATTGATTGCGGTGCTCATACGTTCCGCAGAAGCTTTCTTCGTGATGGAGGTATTGGAACCGTTCGAGCCAAGCTGATGGAGCGCGTTCTGTTCCAGGTATGGAAGCAAAGAGTACGCCCAGTTTCCTGACTGACCTTTTCCGAAACCACGGTCAGGGTCGCCGCAGAAGGAGGAACTCCAACCACCAGACGGGAATTTCTGGTTAGAACTTTCGTGGTTCATGCACGCCAGACCGAGCTGCTTCAGGTTGTTTCCGCACTGCATACGGCGGGCGGCTTCACGAGCCTGCTGAACGGCCGGCAGGAGCAGACCCACCAGCATCCCGATGATCGCGATTACGACGAGCAATTCCACAAGGGTAAAGCCTTTTCGCTGTGTCATTTTATTTTCTCCATTAAAAGGGATTTTGCTCTGCCGCCGGAGAAGTCTTCTCACCCAAAGCCCGGCCGCAAGGTTACTTTAAAGTTATATTTTACACAAAATTTGATTTTTGTCAAAGAGAGGGGCCCTCAAAAAAGCAAATTTTTATGTAAAAATAGTTAAAATTTGGAAAATATTCTCTCAAGAGAAACTTTCTCCTTGTTTTATACGTAAATCTTTTTTAATTAGTTGCGTAAAATTAAAATTTTGCCAAAGATTTTCCCTAAATTTTGCGAAAGTTCGTCCCCCCCCTTCTTTTCTTTTAACGGGATTGGATTATAATGTGGGGTTAAAATAATCAATATTGAGAGTCAGTAATGGAGGCTTTTCCCTTTCTGGACTCTCATTTCAATGTACGCCCTTTTATTGGTTTTCGCAAATCAGGAACTACAATGCAAACCCAACTTTCGCGCCGCATCGCCGCGCTTCAACCGTCCGCGACCCTCGCCATGGCAGCCAAGGCCAAAGAGCTTAAAGCCTCTGGCCGCAAAGTCATCAGTCTGAGCCTGGGGGAACCCGATTTCAATACGCCCGCGCATATTTGCGACGCTGCCGCGAAAGCCATGGCGGAAGGAAAAACCCGCTACACCGTCGCGTCCGGTATTCCGGAACTGAAAGAGGCGATCTGTAAATTCTACAAAAACCGCCACAGCCTGGAATACAAACCAGCCAATATTACGGTCTCTAACGGCGCGAAGCACTGCCTTCATAACGTCTTCACCGTTCTGATCGACGAGGGCGAAGAAGTCATCATCCCGGCCCCGTATTGGGTCAGTTACGCCGAGATCGTGAAGCTCGCCGGCGGCGTGCCGGTCATCGTCGAGACGACCGAAGCGAGCGACTTCAAACTCACCCCCGAGCAGCTCCGGGCTGCGTGTACGCCCAAGACCAAATGCCTGCTTCTGTGCAGCCCCTCAAATCCGACCGGGAGCATGTACTCGGGCGAGGAACTCGGCGCTCTGGCCGATGTGGTGATCGAAAAAGATCTTTGGGTCCTCGCTGACGAAATCTACGAAAATCTGGTTTACGGCGATAATGTTTTCGTAAGCTTCCCGACCGTGCGCCCGGGCCTGATGGACCGCACGATCATCGTGAACGGTGTTTCTAAAACATACGCCATGACCGGCTGGCGAATCGGCTGGTCGTTCGCTCCGGCCGACATCGCGAAGAAAATGGCAAGTCTTCAGAGCCAGGAAACGTCCTGCCCGTGCAGCATTTCGCAGTACGCGGCCATCGCGGCGCTGGAAGGCTCGCAGGATTGCGTGAAGGAAATGTGCGCGGAATTCTCAAAGCGCCGGGATTATGTCCTCCAGCGTATCAATGCCATTGAGGGGCTTTCCTGCCCGAATATGCGCGGGGCGTTTTATGCGTTTGTGAATATTTCCAAATATTTAGGCCGCGAATACGGCGGGAAGATGATCGAGACCGACACGGACTGGTGCCTCGAACTGCTTGAAAAGAAGGGTGTCGCGACGGTCATGGGGTCGGCGTTCGGCGCGCCGGGTTACGCACGTCTCTCCTTCGCGAACAGCATGGAGGAGCTGAAACAGGCGTTCGACCTGATCGAAGAGTTCCTGAGTGAACGGTAAAGTCCGAGTCCAATCCGCTTCAACACGAGATTTAAACACGGATTTCCACGGATTAAAGGGATTAAATGGATTTTTTCAGGAAAGACTTCAACCTTTTTTCTTTAAAAATCTGGGTAAATCCTTTTAATCCGTGGAAATCCGTGTTTAAATAAAAGGTGGAAGTGAAACGGGCCTGGAAGTTTTTCTCTTGCCGTTTAACAAAAAAACCACCCGTTCTCCATTTCGAAAAGAGAAGGGTGGTTTTTCTATTTTAAACGGTTTGACTATATTAATTAATGGATCCTCTGTCCCGGGACCGCGCCGGAGTCGGGCGAAAGGACGAAAATGTCTTTTCCGCCGGGGCCGGCCGCGCAAATCATCGCTTCGGAAAGGCCAAACTTCATCTGACGCGGCTGGAGGTTCGCGACGCAAACCACCAAACGACCCACCAGGTCTTCCGGTTTGTACGCCGATTTGATCCCCGCGAAGACGTTTTTCGTCACGCCGCCGCCCAGCGAAAGGGTCAGGTGCAGCAGTTTGCGGGCTTCCGGAACCTCCTCCGCCATCACGATGCGCGCGACACGAAGATCGACTTTGCAGAAATCGTCGATCGTGCAGACGGCCTCGAGTGGCTCGTCCTCAAGCGGCTGCGCGCTGTCGTCCCACTGGGATTTCGCGTCGGCCGGGGTTTCTTCCGGTTTGTTTTCTTCACGGGTTTCTTCGATCATGGCTTCAATCGCTTTCTCTTCCATACGAGACATTAAGTGAGTAAATTCATTGACTTGCGTGCCGGTGAGCGGCGTTTTTACGCTTTCGAACGTCCAGTCCGCGGCGTTTTCGTTGAGCAGGGCGGCGGAATCCTCCGCAAGTTTCGGAAGGATCGGCGCCAGATAAATCACCATCTGACGGTAAACGTTCAGAGCGATCGTACAGACGTCCTGCAGTTCCCGCTGACGGTCGGGGTCCTTGCGGAGTTTCCAAGGCGCTTTTTCGTCCACGAATTTGTTCGCGCGGTCGCCGATCGTCATCACCAGGCGCGTGACCTTGGCAAAGTCGCAGTCCTCATAGGCCTGACCGATCTCGTCGGCCAGTGAAGCCGCGTAAGCGAACAGACCGCCATCCTCCGGATAGACCGCCGATGTTCCGAGGTCCTTCACGAATTTGGCCGTCCGGGATGCCAGGTTCACGAGCTTCCCGACCAGGTCGGCGTTCACCTTCTCGCGAATGTCCGTGAAGTTCAGGTCCACGTCGTCCACGCGCGGGGTAAGTTTCGAGGCAAAATAGTAACGCAGCGTGGCCGGGTCCAAATATTTCAGGTACGTGTCGGCCTTGATGAACGTCCCTTTGGACTTCGACATTTTCTCGCCGTTCGTCGTGAGCATCCCGTGAATGTGGATCTTCTCGGGGAGATTGAACCCGGCGACTTTCAACATGGCGGGCCAGAACAGCGTGTGGAAGTACGTGATGTCCTTACCGATGAAGTGATGGATCTCCGTTTCAGGATTTTTCCACCAATCCTCCCAGTTCTCGCCATTCACCTTACACCAATCCCGGGTCGAGCCGATGTAACCGATCGGCGCATCGAACCACACGTACCAGTA
This sequence comes from Thermoguttaceae bacterium, assembly GCA_030530205.1. Lineage (GTDB taxonomy): Bacteria > Planctomycetota > Planctomycetia > Pirellulales > Thermoguttaceae > RGIG3701. The sequence goes on from JAUMVK010000003.1 coordinate 98,679, forward strand.
ATTCCCCGGCGCGTCGGAGATCTCAAACCCGAAGTAGGGCGCGGGGCGCGAAATGTCCCAGTCGTTCAGGGCGTCGTTGAGGAAGAACCCGGCGAGGTAATTCGCGATCTCCGGCTGCAGGTGGTTCCCGTTCTGCGTCCACTCGGTCAGGAACGGGTGCAGCTTCTCAATCTCGACCATCAGGTGCTCCGCTTCGCGCAGTTCCGGGGTGGTTCCTGAAAGGGCGCTGATCGGGTTGATCAGGTCGGATGGGGAGTAGGTCGAGCCGCATTTGTCGCACGAGTCACCGTACTGCTCCTCCGCGCCGCATTTCGGGCACGTCCCCTTCACGAAGCGGTCGGCGAGGAAAGTCCCCTCTTGTGTGTCGAAGAGCTGGCTGATTTTTTTTGAGTGAACCAGACCGGCTTTCCGAAGCGCGGCCCAAATCTCCTTGCAGGACTCATAACTTTCCGGCGAGTTCGTGCTCCCGTAATTGTCGAAATGGATCCCGAAACCCGTGAATGAAGCGAGATGCTGCTCGTGTACACGTTCGATGAGCTGTTCCGGCGTAATTCCTTCTTTTTTGGCGCGGATCATGATGGCGGTACCGTGCGTATCGTCGGCGCACATATAAACACATCGGTTCCCGCGGAGATTTTGGGCACGGACCCAAATATCGGTCTGGATGTACTCAACGAGATGCCCGATATGAATCGGCCCGTTGGCGTAGGGAAGAGCGCTGGTTACGAGGATTTTTCTCATGAGGAATTCCTTTTTCGAGGGTGTGAGACAAATTGAATTTCAAAGTTCATTAATTATACGTCTTTTTAAAAGAAAATCAATCCCCCGTGAAAAGGTTTTCGGGAAAGGAATTTTTTGGAAAAATTCCGGAAAACTTTCTAAAAAACCTTCTGCCCCTGATTTACATAATAGATTAATAAGGTATAACTGAAAAAAGGCGTAAACAGTAATTCCGTTTCATAATCTCGTCAAAAGTTTTATGGAAATAACTTCTCCGTGATCGAAACGAATGGAATCACCGTTTTTTACAGCCCCTATTTTCCCTGCTTTACCCAAATTCAGGGTGTCAATAATTTAACTTTTCCTATTTTTACTGATTAATCCGATTGTTTTCAAAAAACGTGATTTTTTGGTAATTTTGTTCGAGTTTGTTCGAGCTACCGGGAAAAAAACCGATAATTTGGATAAGGTACAGAGTTTTATAAAAAAACGTAGAGTAATAATATATTCGTACGGAGAGAGAACTATGGCTGGCAAACGGCTGAATATTAAATTCGTCATCATACTCACCACAATTCTGGTGGTTTTAGGATTTGGCGCTTTTCTGATGCTGCGTATTCAAAGCAGCCGCCAGGTCGAAACCTGTTACCAGATTGGACTCGACGCATTCGAGAGAGGTGACATGGAGGAAGCAAGAAGCAATCTTGGTCACGTAGTTGATAAACTAAAGGACGATGAAGACCGCGCTAACGCGATGCGGAAACTTGTTCTGTCTTATATTTCCATTCTGGATCAGTCGAACAAAAGCCACAATGACGTGGAAATATGCCAGAGCTGGGCAGAACGCGCTCTTCAAATGGACGCTTCGGAGCTTGGGGAAGACCGTGCGAAAATTAAAGAGGCCCTCGCGCGCTGCCAGGAAATGCTCGGCCGCACTTCCAAAGCGGCTCAGACGTATGTTGAGCTTTCCAATGAATTTCCCGATAATCCGGATTTCCTCCTTCACGCTGCTGAGTGTTACACCCGCTCCAAAGATGCCAAGGCCGTGGACGTTTTGTCCAAGCTGGTTTCTTTCCACAAGGATTTCATTCCTGGCTGGATCGCCTTCGCTCGTTACTATCAGGAAGCCAACCAGTACGACCTCGCTTTGCAGCAACTGAACACGATGGTTGCCGAGACTGAAACGGCGCAAGCTTACGCACAGCGTGCCATTTTCCTTTATCTTCATCCGGAACTGGAACAGATGGCACTGGCGGAAGAATCGGCCGTGAACGCAATTCGTCTTGACCCCAATAACGTGGACGCACTGGTCGCCGGTGTCAAGATGTGCATTTACAGGAAACAGTACGAACAGGCACACGAGTATCTTGATAAAGCACGCAGAATGGCTATGGATCTCCCGGACAAAACCCGGAACCAGTACCTCATTGACTTCAGTGTTGAGCTTTCTGATGCGGAGGGCAAACCGGAAAACGCTCTGGATCTTCTTCAGCGTGACGTGAACGACGACCCGATGAACGTCATGAAACATCTGCAGCTTTTCCAGCGTCTGATCGTGCTTGACCGAATGGAAGACGCCCAGAAAGAAATCAAAAACCTTCAGCAGGTTCTCCCCAACGCCCCGAAAGAATACCTTGGTTTCTTTGAGGCGATGATCGATATTCGTCAGGAAAAATGGGCCTCGGCTGTGAAAAAGCTGGAACTGGCTCGCGCCTATATGGATCAGCAGCCTGAAATGCTGGCATATATCGACCGTCAGCGTGCTTTGTGCTATGGCAGACTTGGCCAGGTTGACAAACAGTTCGAAGCGTTTCAGAAAGCGATCATGAACGCCAGCGAGGAACAGATCGTTCCATTTTACATCGCGTACATTCAGGCACTTCATTCTGTTGGCCGTATTCAACAGATGGAAGACCTACTCACAGAACTGCGCGACAAAATCGGTACGGACGCATTTATGGGTTACCACGAACTGCGGACTCTTTATTTCGCGCTCCTTCAGCAAAAAGAGGCTTTGAAGCCTGCCGAGGAACAGAACTGGGATACCTTGAACCGTGAAATGCAAGCGTATAATGTGGACACGAATAACCCGGAAGGGATTTTGTTGAGTGTCCGTATGCTGGTGAAGCAAGGGAATGTTAAGGATGCCAAAGACCTTCTTCGCCGTGCCGCGGTGGAACATCCGAATACTCCGTCGTTCATTTCCTATCTTGCTCTTCTGGAAGCACAGGAAAAGAACTTTAACGAAGCTCTTTCCATCCTCGATACGGAATATGCGTCCAAAAAAGACGCGACAGGGCTTCTTGTCACGAAAGTGCGTATTCTTTCCCAAATGAAATCTTCGGACAAAGATGCGCAGGCCGACATTGAAAGACAGCTGCGTGATATTGAAAAGATCGCCTACACGCTTTCTGATTCCATGAAAATCACTATCCTGAAGCAGTTGGCCATGGCGTGGCTTCAGTTCGAAAATCTGACGGAGGCTGACCGTTTGTACACGACGATCATTCAGTTCGAGCCTGAAAATGTTGGTATTAAAATCCAGCTGTTCGACCTGGCTCGCAAAAGTGACAATGAGCAGAAAATGACAGCTCAGATGCAGCGTTTGAATAAAGAGCTTGGCCCTTCTTCGCCTGAATATCGTTATTGCCTCGCGACCAAAAATGTTTGGGAGTACAGCAAAAAACCCGATAATCCTGAGAAGCTCACCCTCGCGAAAGAACAGCTTAATATTGCCGGGCAGCTTCGTCCAACGTGGGTTTACATTCCCCGCGCTCAGGCGGAAATCGCTATTCTGGAAAAGGATTACGATGCTGCTATTTCGTATTTGAACCGTGTGGACCAGATCGGCACTCTCACGACACAGCAGTTGAACCTTCTCATTCGTCTGCTTTATCTGAAAAACCGGGATGCAGACGTAAAAGCGCTCATTCAGCGGAAACGAGAAGCCAATCTTGCGGTTGACGCGGCCATGATGAGCGTTGAAGCGCTCGCCAATTCGGGTGAAGGCGATGAGGCGGTACGCCGTGGTTCCGAAATCATCGACCCTTCCAATCCGAAAGATTACCTTTGGATCGGTCATATCGCTTTACGCGCAAAAGATTACCGCAAGGCTGAGGATGCTTTCAAACACGTAACGGAGATCGCTCCTGAAAATCCGAATGGTTGGCTTTCACTTCTGCAGGTTCTGAAAATGCAAAATATGGACGTTAATCAGGACGAATTCATCGGCAAGATCCGCGAGGCCGTTCCAGAGGCAAAACTCCCGCTCTGCCTGGCAAAAGCTTACCAGCTTTTCGGAAATGCGAAAGAAGCGGAACAAACATTCCAGCAGGCTGTCAACCTTGACCCGAACAATCTGGAAGTTTTGTTTTCGATCAGTCAGTTTTATATGTGTACGACACACCCGGAGCTGGCGATTCCTTACCTGAAAAAGATGAGCACCCAGATCACGTCCGACAATCGGCTGAATGTGGACACCAAAAACCAGCAGCTTGCCTGGACACGCCGCTCTTTAGCTCAGGTTTACAGCGGAATGGGTAATTATGACCTTCAGACGCAGGGTCTTCAGCTCATCGAAGAAAATCTTTCCCGTCAGCCGGATTCGCTCGAAGATATGAAAGTGAAGGCGATTCTTCTGGCGGCCCGTCATAATCCGGAAGATAACCAGCGCGCGATTGAAATTTTTGACACGATTTCGACGCTTTCCAGCCGTGAGCTTTTCGTTCTGGCCAAGCTTTATTTCGTGCAGAGTTTCAACCCATCAACGATTTCCATGAAGGAAAAATGCCAGAGCGTTATGAACGACCTGGTTTCCTCTAACGAAAACAACGTGGAGTACCTGACGGAATTCATTGATATGCTATTTGCCCAGAACACTGCCTCAGATACAATAGCCAGTTATGTGGATCGTCTGGAATCCATTTTGGGAGCCAATCATCCACAGGCCTCGTATTACCGTCTTCGTTTGTTCCTTTTGACGCCAAATTCGCGTCAAATACAGGAGTGGCTCAAGGAGAACCTCCCCAAACAGGTCACTGCCCAGAACGTGGAATTCCTTCACAAATCTGCAATCGCGCTTGAGAAAGCCGAACAGATCGAAGCATCCAAATCCTTATGGACACTGCTTACGAACTCCAAACCGGAATACATTCCTCAGTTCCTCCTTTTCATTTCCCGCCAGCAGGGATTCACGCAGGCTTTCGCGTACCTTCAGGCCAACGAAGCAAAAATCACTCAAAATGAACAGTTGAATCTGATTTATTCCGCCTGCCGTCATGCCAAAACGACCGTGACCAAGGATGAATTCAAGCAGATCAATGAGTACGTGAAAGTTCTTTTCCGCGATGATCCGGATGCATTGGAAGTCCAGGTATTCAAGGCTCAAATTCTGGAACTGCAAGGAAAATACGACGATGCGATCGCGATTTACAACAAACTGCTCGAAGAACCATTTTCAGCGGCACAAACTGCCAGCATTGAAAACGCGCTTGCGTATTTGCTCGCTCTGACGGGTAAAGACGTAGCTCGGGCAGTGGCTTTGATCGACGAAGCCGTCGAAAAATTCCCGACCGATCTGAACCTGCGCGACTCCCATGCCGTGGTTTACATGAACACGAAAGAGCGGAACAAGACCGACCAGGCATTAGCGGACCTCAAGTCTGTTGTCGCTAGCGGAAATTCCGGCATGTACCAGTTCCACCTGGCTAAACTTTATCTGGTTCGCTCCAATCCAAATGCGGCCAAAATCGCGTTTGAAGAAGCAAAACGGTTGGACCCGTTCCTTAAACAGAACATTACCAGTCTTGAGGTTCCTACCTTCAACGAACTGACAAACAATCTTGAATAAACCTTACAAACCACTGTCCTGTTGAAACCGATGGGACAGTGGTTTCATTTTATGCCTGATGTCAGGATTCCTGATTTCTCAATCTCACACTTACTCGAAAGGATGATTATGCCTGCCTCCAATCGTCGTGATTTTCTTAAAGCCGGAGCCGCTGCCGCGGTCGTTGCTTCCTCACTTTCTTCCGTTCCACGTGTTCATGCGGCTGGTTCGGACACCATTCGCATCGCTCTGATCGGTTGCGGCGGACGTGGACGTGGCGCGTGCTTCCAGGCTCTCAGCACTCAGGAAGGCCCGGTTGAACTCGTCGCCATCGCCGATGCGTTCGAAGACCAGGCCAAAGGTTTCGCGGAAATCCTGAAAGCGGACCCGGAAAAATCCAAACGCTGCTCCTTCACGGACGACACGATCTTCTCCGGCCTTGACGCGTACAAGAAGGCGATCGATTGTCTGCGTCCCGGCGTGGACCTCGCGCTGCTGGTCGCTCCGCCGGCCTTCCGTGCCATGCACTTCGAATACGCGGCCAACCGCGGTGTTCACATTTTCCTTGAAAAGCCGTTCGGCGTCGATACGCCCACGATCAAACGCTCCCTGGCCGCCTGGAAAGTCGCGCAGGAAAAAGGCGTGAAAATCATCACGGGCCTTAATAACCGCAAGTATTTCCGCACGGAAGAGACCGTAAAAAAGATCCAGGACGGCGCGATCGGCGACATTTTGTCCTGCTACGTGTACCGTCTGCACGGCCCGTGCCGCTGGAATCCGCGCCCGGAATGGACGCCGCTCCAGAACCAGCTCCGCAACTACAACAGTTTCACCTGGATGTCCGGCTCACCCTGTGTGGACTGGATGGTGCACAATCTCGACATTTGCAACTGGTGCAAAGGGATGCACCCGACGTGGGTCCAGGGGATGGGCGGACGGCAGTGCCGCACCGAGAAAGACGAGATCCAGGACCACATCGTCTGCGATTACGAGTACCCCGACGGCGTGAAACTCATCATGCAGGTCCGCCACATCGCGAACACGTGGAACAGTTTCCGCTCGGTGATCCGCGGCACAAAAGGCATGGCGATCGTCGGTGAAGGAATTGGTGAGCCGAAGATTTTCAAAGGCTACGAAGCCAAAAACGAAGACGTCGTTTGGAAGGCCGAGTCTCCAAAGAACGACTCGTACCAGGAAGAGCACAATCGCCTGGCGAAGATGATCCGCGAAGACCTGCCGTGCGAAGACGTGGATTTCTGCATCAAGTCCAACTTCACGGGGATCATGGGCCGCATGGCGATGGAATCCGGTCAGGAACTCACGTGGGACACCGCGTGGAACTCGACTTACGAGCTTTGCCCGAACCTGGACGATTTGAAGTTTGACGGCCCGGGCTACATCATGCCGGACGAAAACGGCAATTACGAGAGTCCGAAACCGGGCATCACGAAGAGATTCTGACTAAAGCCACCCTCTTTGAGGGGGGTGGCACGAAGTGCCGGGGGGAGTGAAAAAGCGTTTCCGTTACTCCCCCAATCTCGCTGCGCGAGCCAGCCCCCTCAAAGAAAGGGCCTTTGAAAACTTCCTTTTTCCCACCTTTTTTCCTATGCGCACCCTCCTTTTTTTCTCTTTGATTTTTTTCTCGTTCACGTTTGCGGCGGCTCAGGAAAGTCCGTACGGCGTGTATGCAGACATTCTGCGCGGCTTTGAAAAACCTTTCGTTCCGCGAAATCTCGAGCTGATGCGCTCGGCAGGGATCGACTGGATCCGTTGGGACTGGTACTGGGGCACGGTTCAGGATGGCCCGAATGATCCCGTACATTACGACCGGATCGAGTCGGTATTGGATCAGGTCGAGCAGAACGGCCTGAAATCGCTCATCATTCTGGGCTACTCCGTGCCGTGGGCTACACCCGTCTGCGAGCATCATGAAGAGTGGTGCGAGTACGTAAAAAGCGTCGTTTCCCGCTTCCACGACCGAGTGAAGTACTGGGAGATCTGGAACGAGACCAACATCGAAAGTTTCTGGAGATCCACCCCGGACCCGAAGGCGTACGCGGCCTTTTTGAAATGCACGTACGAAACGATCAAATCGATCGATCCCGACGCGCAGGTCGTTTACGGCGGTCTGGCCGGCGTTCCTTTCGATTACTACGAGGAGTCCCTGAAAGCCGGAGCGGGAGAGTACTTTGACGTCATCAATATTCACCCGTACCGGAGCGGGCTGGTGAGCCGGTCCATCATCGAACGGTTTTTGAGCGATCTGCAGAAATTTCAGGACCTGACCGTTCAATACACAGGCAGGAAAAAACCGCTCTGGATCACAGAAATGGGCTGGGCCACGCCACCGTCGGCGGGTAATCGTTCCGCGGCGCTCATCGACGCGGCGCTTGTGAGTCTCTTTCCGGAGGGTGTACCGGGCAAAGTCGCGGTCCTTTTCGACCCGCTTTACCCGCCTTCCAATTGCCTTGCGCCGGAAATGTGGCAAGGCCTGCTCCAAACACCGGTCCAATGCGAAGCGGTCCTCATCGCCGACCTGAAAACGCTGGATCCCGCCAAAAACCCCGTTTTGATCCTTCCTCCGGCCGAGTCCTTTCCGACCGAAGCGCAGGATGAGATCCGCGAATACGTCAAAAACGGCGGGACGCTCTGCGCGCTGGGCGGGATCCCGTTCTACTACCGTATGGCTCCGGGCGAAGATGGCGTCTGGAACCGGGTTGAAACCGGAAAATCGCTGAATAATCTGCCGCTCGCGCACTCGTTTCGCGTCCACTGGGGCGCATGGTGGACGGAAGACGGGCTTCCCAAGCATCCCAAAGTGGCTTTGGCCCCGGGAAAAGAGAGACTTCTGAAAAATTACGCCATCGAAAACATTCACGGCCAGGCGTTTTTCACCGACCAGTTCCTGAAAGACGGCGACTCGCTCGAACCGTTCCTCGTCTGGTCCGAGGACACAACGAAAACGATCGCTGGCCTTTACCGCTTCCGGAGCGACTGGAAAGGGAATATTCTGTTGAACACTGTACCAGACTCCATCGGGAACGGGAACCGGACGGCCGAATCGTTCCAGGGGATCTACCTCAGCCAGGCGATGCTCCTCGCGATCACTTACGGCGTGGAAGTTTTCTTCCCGTACGAGTTTCAGTCGGTCGAGCAGAATAATTCGGACCCGGAACATCATTTCGGGCTGACTCACGTGGACCTTACGCCGAAAACCGGTTTTTTGGCCTACAAAGCCTTAACAAAAGCGCGTCCCGCCGGCTCGGAACCGATTCCCGGGGAGCTTTTCTCGGAAAACGGAAACCTCTGCACCTTGAGCTGGAAGCGGCCAGATGGTCAGACGGCGTACGCGATCTGGTCTCCGGGGACGAAAATCACGAAAAACATCGAAATCTCCGGCGAAGTGACCGACGCTTTCGACTGCCACGGCGAGCCGGTGAAAGTAGAGAAAACCATGACGTTCGGCCAGAAAATCACGTATATCATCGGTGAGAATCTTGAGATTCAGTAAGAAATGCCATAAAAAAGGGTCCCGCTTTTGCGAGACCCCAGTTACTTCTTTTTCGTAGAATTATTCTTCAACCGCGGCTTTCAGCTCTTCCGCTTTATCCGTCTTTTCCCACGGGAAACCGTCGCGGCCAAAGTGTCCGCCGGAAGCCGTCGCGCGGTAAATCGGCTGACGCAGGTTCAGGCACTCGATGATTCCTTTCGGCGTCATCGGGAAAACCTTGCGGATCGCTTCTTCGATTTTGCACGAGCAGACCTTTTCGCTGCCGTACGTGTTCACGTAAACGCTGACCGGCTCCGCGACGCCAATAGCGTAAGCGAGCTGGACTTCGCAGTCGTCAGCCAAGCCGGCCGCCACGACGTTTTTCGCGATGTAACGGGCCATGTACGCAGCCGAACGGTCCACTTTCGTCGGGTCTTTGCCGGAGAACGCGCCGCCGCCGTGAGAGGCCCAGCCGCCGTAAGTATCGACGATGATTTTGCGCCCCGTCAGGCCGCAGTCTCCGTGAGGACCACCGACGACGAAGTTCCCGGTCGGGTTGATGTGGAATTTAATGTCGCCTTTGTTCAGCTCGGCCGGAATGCACGGCAGGATCACGTTCGGAATGACCCAGTCCGCGATCTCTTTCTGGCTGACGGTCGCGCGGTGCTGCGTGGAAACGACCACGGTCGTGACCTTGATCGGGGTCATACGGTCCGCGTATTCGACCGTGACCTGGCTTTTGGAGTCTGGCAGAAGCCAATCGACCTCACCCTTCTGACGGGCTTCGGTCAGGCGGTTCATGATGCGGTGCGAAAGCGCGATCGGCAACGGCATCAGTTCCGGGGTCTGCTTGCAGGCGTAACCGAACATGAGGCCCTGGTCGCCAGCGCCGTCACGGTCAACGCCCATCGCAATGTCCGGGCTTTGCGTGTCAAGACGGACCTGAACCTCGCAAGTGTCGCCGCAGAATCCAATGTCGTTGCTGGTGTAACCGACTTCATTAATGACTTTACGGGCGACCGCTTCGTAATCGACCTTGGCGTTGGTGGTGATTTCACCGGCGATCACGCACAGGTCGGTCGTGACGAGCGTTTCGCACGCGACACGGCTGGTCGGGTCCTGCGCGTAAAGGGCGTCCAGAATACCATCGGAAATATTATCGGCCAGTTTGTCCGGGTGGCCCATGCTAACCGCTTCACTTGTGAAGAGAAAACTTTTCTGCGACACTTTAGTCTCCTTTGCTGGTTCGTTCCCGTCTGTTCCAGGAACAAAACTCTTCTCTAAAAAAATTGACGTTAATATTTAATGTGTATTATTATACCAGAAAGCGGCAAATAATTCAAGCCCTTCCAAGGGTTTCTCTTCCGATTTTTTCCAGATTCCCACAAAAAAACAGGCAATCGGGGAAAAATGCTTTTTTTTCTTCGCGGCCACTTGACAAACGGAAGGGGATGCAATAAAATGGAAATTTGAGATGAAATCGACTTTAATCCCGTTTTTTTCCACTCCGTTTCCCTTCCTCAAGGAGCTTTTATGAAAAATTTCCTCCCTTTAGTTCTTTTACTCTCCGCAACGTTCGCTTTCGCGGAAGAAATCAAAATCAACTACGATGAAGCCCTGGTCCCCGAATACACGCTTCCCGACCCGCTCACGTGCAACGACGGAACCAAAGTCACGACCGTGGAGCAGTGGGAAAAGGTCCGCCGCCCCGAAATTCTGGAGCAGTTCCAGCGTGAAATGTTCGGCCGCCTCCCCAAAGCGCTGCGCGAAGCCGGGAATCACCCGGATTTCGTGACGTTCCGCGTTTTTGAGCAGTCGGACGACGCGTACCACGGAAAAGCGATCCGCAAGCAGGTCGAAATCACGTTCAAGTCGCTCACTTCGGACGAGACGGTCAAGGCGAACCTCCTGATCTATCTTCCGAAAAACGCGCCGAAGCCGGTCCCGATGTTCGTCGGGTACAATTTCCAGGGAAACCACACGATCACGGACGAACCGGAAGTCGTGCTTTTCCACACGCGGAATTCCCTTGAACCAGTGGACGAATCCAAGCTCGAAGGAAAGGGCGCGCGCGGCGGAAGCTCCAGCCGTTGGGATCTGGACCAGATCCTTGACGCCGGCTACGGTCTGGCGACCATCCACTATAATGACGTCGCGTTCGACGGAAACCGCTGCCACGAGACGGGGATCTGCAAACTTTACGGCTTTGCACACGACGCCGAGTCACGTGAACCCGATGAATGGGGCTCCATTACCGCCTGGGCGTGGGGAATGGGGCGCGTCATGGACTACTTCGAGACCGACCCGCAGATCGACGCCAAACGCGTGGCGGTCATGGGCCACTCGAGACTCGGAAAAACCTCGCTCTGGACCGGGGCTTCGGACCCACGCTTCGCCATCGTGATCTCCAACGATTCCGGCTGCGGCGGAGCGGCACTGAGCCGTCGTAACTACGGCGAGACGGTGCACCGGATCAACGTTTCGTTCCCGTTCTGGTTCTGCCTGAACTTCCGCAAGTACAACGAAGACCTCGCCGCCCTGCCGATGGATGAGCACGAACTGATCGCGCTGATGGCTCCGCGCCCGGTGTACGTCGCCAGCGCTTCGGAAGACAAATGGGCCGACCCGAATGGTGAGTACCAGTCCTGCTTCTTTGCCGTGCCGGTTTACCAGCTTTACGGGACTAAAACCCCGTTCGATGGGCTGGAAGCTCCGAACTGGCCCGGCGCTGAAAACCCGGTCGGGAACATCATCGGCTACCACTGCCGCAAAGGCGGCCATGATGTGCAGTCGTACGACTGGACGCAGTACATCAAATTCGCCGACAAATATCTTCAAATAAAATCTTGTTTTAAAACGAGCTTGTGAGGGTTTTGCAATGCGCGAGGCCCTCGCAATTTTTTCAGAAAGGATCAAAACAAAAAATGAGCAGCGAACAGAAAATCAATCGCCGCAGCGCTTTGGCCGGTGGTTTGGGACTCGCTTTTGCCGGATTTACCGCCCTGGAAGCCGACTCAGCGGAAGCCCAGGAACGCCGCGCCCGTCCTGAACGTGAAGACGTTTGGAAGTACGTCGAGATGGATCCGGCCAGGGTCGCAGAGCTGACGTACGATTCGTACCACCCGTGGGGCTGCACATACGCCGTGCTGAAAGGCGGGCTGAAGGCGTACGTCGAAGTCTGCCCGGAAATGGCCGAGACCGTGAAAGCGTTCCCGATCATCGCGATGCGGGCGGGAAAAACCGGCTTCGGCGCGCAGGAATCTCTTTGCGGGACACTTAACGGCGCGGGAATGTTCATGGGACTTTTCGTTCCGGATTACGCCGATTTGTGCGCGATGATCGTGAAACTTTCGGAGTATTACCAGAGCTCGCCGCAGCCGGTTTTTGTTCCGAAAGACGACAAGCACCCGAATTTCGTCAAAACGATTTCGCCGTCGATGATGTGCAAGGAAAGCAAAGGTTTCTGGCTCGCTCAGGACCCATCCGAGGAACACAAAAAACTTCGTTCGGAACGCTGCATGCGGCTGAGCGCATCCATGATGGCGAAGACCGTAGAATTACTTAACGATTATTTTCTGAATGGAATTAATGAAGAAGAGTAAGTTTTGTTCCCCTTTCTTCTTATCGCGAGGAAAGGGGAATTTTTATCCTTGTGTGGAAAAGATGTTTTCTTTGAAAAACCTCTGTGATTTAATTGTGCAAAACCTTCTGCATTCACGACAAACGCAACGCCAAAAATTCTGAATCGTCACAAGTCACGAAATCCAAAACATTTTTATAACACAAAAATCACAAAATATAAACGTTCAAAATCTGGTCATTATTTTTCATAAACTCTACTATTTAATCCATTTACATTCAGTTTGATATTAGATATTCAACATTTTGTACGACATGGATATGCTACTATAAATTTTAAAATATTGAATATCAGATTCCAAGCCTGAGACTGAAGACTCGTGTGGATATATCTGCATATCTGATGGAAGAGTCTGACAAAATAATAATTTCAGAATTGCAACTATTATTTTGCATGGATGGTCTGATTTTTGGATAGAGAAAAATCTATTTAGAAAAATTTCTACAACTTGACAATGTTTTGGGGGTGTTGATTTTGTAAATTTGGGTATATTTTGAGAAATTTCGAAATCATTTTCCCTGCAAGCACTTGAAAAGGATGGGTTTTGTGGTATAATGATGAAGTATAAATATTAATTCCATTTAAAAGCAGGAGTTTTTCAATGAAAGCAATTTGTACCCAATCCGTTCTTTCCGCTTCGTTTGGTTTGGCTTTTTTAGGGACCAAAACCCAGTCTCCCAAACCAATTCTGCGCAATGTGAAAATGGAAGCGCAAGGCAACGAAATCGTTCTTTACTCTACAGATATGGAATCAGGGATCCGGACATCTTTTCAGTGTGATCAGATCGTCGAGCCGGGGTGTGTTATTCTTCCTCCGAAAGTCGGTGATGTGTTGCGCGATTCCCGTGAGGAATTGCTCACTATTGAAAGCGATGGAAATAAAGTGGTTATTTCGGGGGATGGTCGTTTTTCATTTACCACTGAAGACGCTGAAGAGTTTCCCGGGACACCATCGTTTGACGAAACCAGTTACATCGTAACGAAAGCCCGTTATCTTAAAGAAGCGGTTAAACGTACCCAATTCGCGACGGAAACGGATAATACCCGATATGCTTTGGGGGGAGTTTTGTTGGATTACAAGGATGGTAAACTCCACTTTGTTTCCACAGACGGAAGACGTATGGCTGTTCAGGCAATTGAAGCTACAGTTCAGGGAGAATTTCCAGAACAGAAAACCGCGATTGCGACGAAAAACTCCCTGCTTCAGCTGGATAAACTTTTGAATCGGCCGGATGATGACGTTTATATTGCTCTCCTGGAAAACTCATTCAAGATCCAGACAGAAGGGCTGTTTTACTATGCCGCGCTTTTGGAGGGCCGTTTTCCGGAATGGCGAAGAGGGATCAAACAGCTGAGTAATCCGAAAACCATTCAGCTTCCGATTGAAAACTTCGATCACTGCCTTCGTCGTGCGTCTGTGTGTACCGATGCGACCAACCCCGGTATCGTCATGGAAATTGGGGACGGCAAAATGCAGTTCTGGTCGGTACTTGGAACGGATGAAGCCGACGATTTGGCTTTTGCGATTGAATATCAGGATGAACCCGTGACGCTGAAACTCAATGGAAAATTCCTTGCCGACTTCCTCAAAACACTTTCGGGAGACAGTGTTGTGAAAATGAGTTTTGTGGATGCCCGTTCAGGTATTTTGTTTGAGACCGAGGATGGTTACAGTTACCTTGTGATGCCGATGCAGCTTGATCGTAAACGTCCGTCTTCTCAGGGAGATTCGGATGTTTGAGCCGGATTCCAGCCCCAATGCCGCGCCTTCTTCGCTAACAGACATTTTGGGCGGTCTGGTTTCCCAGTTCGGAATTGGCCGAAAAAGGGAGGAAGACGAGCTTGAGACTGCCTGGAAAGAATTGGCAGGCGAATTGGCGGAACATTCGTCAGTTGCTGCGATTCGCAGGGGGGTACTGGAAATTAAGGTCACTGATGCCATTTTCGCTCAGGAACTCCTTTTCCGAAAGGCAGAGCTTCTCAGTGCGTTCCAGGAAAGATTTTCCGAGGCAAAATTGACTGATTTGCGGTTTCGGACCGGGAAATGATTGGACATTCCCCACTTTTTATTCACAGGAGTTTTTTCATGCCTTCCATTTTGATTACTGGCGGCGCCGGTTTTATCGGTTCTAATTTTGTTCACCAGTGGCTTGCTGAGGAAACTCTCGACGTGGTTGTCCTCGACAAACTGACGTATGCCGGGAATTACGACTCACTTGCTCCTTTAACCCAAAATCCAGCCACGAAGGACCGCTTCACGTTCGTTCAGGGCGATATTTGTGACTCGGTGTGTGTGGCGGAAATCCTTCGGCGATACGATGTGGAAAAAGTCGTTCATTTCGCGGCGGAGTCTCACGTTGACCGCTCAATCGACGGCCCTGCGGTCTTTGTGCAGACGAACGTTCTGGGGACCTTCGTGCTGCTGGAAGAATGCCGCAAATACTGGAAGGAACTGAAACCGGAGGCGCAGAAAGAATTCTGTTTTCTGCACGTTTCGACTGACGAAGTGTACGGCTCATTGGGCGAAACCGGCAAATTCCACGAAACGACGCCGTATGACCCTCGTTCACCGTACTCGGCCAGCAAAGCATCGAGTGATTTCTTTGTGAACGCCTACTTCCACACGTACGGCCTGCCGGTCGTAACGACGAACTGCTCGAACAATTACGGCCCGTTCCAGTTCCCGGAAAAACTGATCCCGCTGATGATTTTGAACTGCCTGGACGGGAAACCGCTTCCCGTTTATGGCGATGGAATGAACGTTCGTGATTGGCTTTTCGTAGAGGATCATTGCGCGGCGATACGGACGGTCCTGAAAAAAGGCGCTCTTGGCGAATCGTACAATCTGGGCGGAAACTGCGAGGCGACAAACATTCACATCGTGAAAACGATCTGTTCCCTGGTGGACCGTCTGGCTCCGGAATATGGACGGAAGGTTCCGCAAAGCCCGTGCGAAAGTCTGATCACGTACGTAAAAGACCGCCCGGGCCACGACCGCCGCTATGCGATGGACATTTCCAAGGTTCAGACCGAACTGGGCTGGAGTCCTGCCATGACGTTTGAAACCGGAATGGAGAAAACCGTCCGGTGGTACCTGGAAAATCAGGCGTGGTGTGACGCGATCACTCAGGGACGCTACCAACGTCAGCGGCTTGGGAATGGCTGAGAAAGGAGAGCCCATTATGAGTACGACTAAAGGAATCATTCTCGCGGGCGGAGCGGGGACCCGGCTTCATCCCATGACGCAGGCCGTCAGCAAGCAGCTTCTCCCCGTGTACGACAAACCGATGGTTTACTACCCGCTTTCCGTTTTGATGCTGGCCGGGATCCGTGACATTCTGGTCATTACAACGCCGGAGGACCAGCCCGCGTTTCAGCGGCTTCTGCGGGACGGATCGCAATGGGGGATCAACCTTTCGTACGTCGTTCAACCCCGGCCTGAAGGGCTTGCGCAGGCGTTTATCCTGGGGCGGGATTTTGTAGGAAACGACTCTGTTTCCCTCATTTTGGGGGATAATATATTTTACGGGCAGGGCTTTCAGAATATGCTCGCTCAGGCTGTGCGTCAGGAAAAGGGCGCAACGGTCTTTGCCTACCAGGTTCGTGACCCGCAGCGGTACGGTGTGGTTGATTTCGACGAGCAGGGCAAGGCTTTGCACATTGAGGAAAAGCCGAAAAATCCCCGTTCCAATTTTGCCGTGACTGGTTTGTATTTTTACGATAATTCTGTGCTTGACATTGCACAAAATCTCAAACCTTCACCGCGCGGCGAACTGGAAATTACCGATGTGAATCGCGTGTACCTCGAACGCGGCGAGCTGAACGTTCGTTTATTCAGTCGCGGCTTTGCGTGGCTTGACACGGGAACGCCCGAGTCGCTTTTACAGGCTTCCAATTTCATGGAGACGATTGACCATCGTCAGGGCCTCAAGGTTGCGTGCCTTGAAGAGATCGCGTTGGATCGAGGGTTTATTTCCATCGAAGAATTTACGAAACTGGCTAACGCATCGAACAACGAATACTGCGCCTACATGAAACGTGTGCTTGAGTGGCGCTGAAGTTTTCCACATTTCATAACATCACAATCATGAACGAATCCACAATCTTTGGGGTTTCCATTACCCCGTTGAAGAAATATACTGATCACAGAGGTTGGCTTTCCGAAATATACCGTGACGATGAACTTCCGGAAGGAGTTCGCCCCGCAATGTCTTATGTGAGTGAGACCCTTCCAGGGGTGGCTCGCGGTCCGCATGAACATCGTGAACAGACTGATATTTTTGTGTTTCTCGGGCCTGGAATGTTCCGTCTTTACCTCTGGGACGCCCGCAAAGATTCTCCAACGTTTGGCGTGAAAATGACTGCAGAAGTTGGTGTGGATAATCCTGTTCGTGCCATCGTTCCTCCGGGAGTGGTACACGCTTACCGCTGCATCAGTGAAACGCCGGGCTGGTGCATCAATCTTCCAGATAAACTTTATGCCGGTTGGGGAAAGAAAGAGCCGGTTGATGAAATCCGCCACGAAGATGAAGTGAACAGCGTGTACCAGCTTGACTGATTAGGGATTGGCATGAAAAAAATCGGGTTTTATCAAAAAGACTTTGGAAAAACAGGCTGGCCGGAACGTTGGGTAAATTCCATCGCGCAGATCCTTTCAGAGGATGATGAGGTGGAAATCATTCATCATAATTCAGAACTGGATCCGCAAATCTATGGGGAATCTTTAGGAATAGATTTTTCCCGAATTTTGTTTCGGTGTGTTCCTGGCCCAGAATGGCCTAACCATGCGGACCTCCAAAACAAAAGGACGCTTAAGCAGGAGTCAGATTTTTGCCGGGAATACAGCGAGCCTTATGATTTGTTTGTGGCTACTGGCAATGTGCCTCCCTTTTTTTCTCACGCCCGGCGAAGTCTTTTTTTGACTTCCTTTCCTCATTTCACTTTTGAGGAATACTACGGCCATAATACGCAGGAGTGGGAAAGTAAAGGTTTTTTTTCACGATGGTGGCTCAATAAATACCATTATTTGGCGTGGCGCGCCCTGTTCGCATCCTACCAGACGATTATTTGCCCCTCTCTGTTTGTGCGTCAATGGTGTTGGAATCGCTGGCAGTTAATGCCACAGGTGCTTTATCCGATTCCGCGTGAGGATTTTCAGTTCATCGAAGAAAAAGAACCATTAATCGTTTCGATTGGTGATTTTTCGGCTAAAAATGCAAAGCGGCAAGACGTTATTATCAGCGCGTTCCAGGAATTTTGGGATAAAATGATCGTTCGTTACGACCTGGATCCTGTTTGGCGTCTTTGTCTGATTGGAAACTGTTCAGGATTGCCTGAAGATGAGGCTTTTTTGGAAAAACTGCGTAAAAAAGCATTCGGCTATCCTGTGGAAATCCTGACTGATGCGGACGAGCAAACGCTTAAAAATACGATTTCAAAAGCCACTTTCTACTGGTCGGCGCAAGGTTACGAATTGAACGAAAATAATGTTCCCGACCAACTGGAACCTTTTGTAATAACAGCTTTGGAGGCCCAGGCTGCTGGAACCATTCCTATGATTTTCCACATCGGAAGCGCTGCGGAAGTGGTCCAGCACGGAATGAATGGATTCCTCTGGAGCACGTTTCGTGAACTGGTAGATATGACGACTGCGATCCTGATCGAAAAGAGTATTTTACCTTTCTTGAAGACTGGGGCGACGAAAAACGCTGAAATTTTCAATCAGACCGCATTTCGGGAAAAGTTAAGAAAAATTATTTAAGGAAACAATAAAATGCTGGAATATCAACTTGGTCAGGCCCTTCCTTTCCATTTGATGAATGGTGAACCGGCGCGCGAGCCGGGCATCGCGGTCCTGAAAAGTGACGGTGAGACGCTTTTCGTCACTGCCGTCATGACGGATTCTGATATTTTCAATCGGGCGGAGAAACACAATGAAGAGACCTGGAAAACAGGCGACGCTCTTGAGTTTTTCTTCCAGCCCAAAGGCCGGTTAGACTACTACGAACTGCACGTCACTCCGAATCTGAAGACGCTGCAGCTCCACATTCCTCGCGTGGAACTTTTAAGAACGACCCCATTTGAGGACAAATTCTTCGAGTCGGGCTTCAAGTACTCAGTGGACATTAAGGACGGGCAATGGATCGGCCGGATGGAGATCCCGCTCGCGGCGCTTGGAAACGCAAAACTCATCGGGAGCCGTTTTACGATTTCCCGTTACAATTACAATAAACAATGGGGTGATACGCCTGAGATGAGCACGATTTCCCTGTTCGCAAATGGAACGTTCCACAGTCCGGACGAGTGGTTTACCATCCGGGATAATGGCTGAAACTGCTAAACCTTTTCATTTTTCATTTTTACGATCACCATGTTCAAGAAAATCCTGACAAAATACCTTCTCATCTGGCTTACGCTCACGTGTATTCTGGCGTATTATTGGCCGCGGCTCGGGTTGGGTTTCGACCCATTCGTTCTGCCGCCGATCGATTGCCACTGGTTCAAGATCAGTGCGGCGGAGATTTACATCTCGGTCACGATGCTCATGATTGGCTCGCTGCTTCCCGTGGATGAACTTCGGGCGGTGGCGAAAAACTGGACGCAGATCGTCAGCGGGACGGCCGTCCAGTACATCACGATGCCGTTGCTCGCGTTTATTAGCGCCTGTATTTTCGGCCTGACTGGTCCGTATTTTATTGGGATCATGCTCGTTGGCTGCGTGCCTGGCGCGATGGCTTCCAATATGCTGGTGATGATCGCCCGCGGAAATGTAAGCTACTCAGTCGGCCTGACCACTTCCGCGACGCTTCTTTCGCCGGCGGTCGTTCCTGTAACGCTTTACCTGGCGATTTCGGTCCTCGGCCCGTATTTTGGCTGCACCGACGCGG
Organism: Thermoguttaceae bacterium; assembly: GCA_030530205.1. Classification (GTDB taxonomy): domain Bacteria; phylum Planctomycetota; class Planctomycetia; order Pirellulales; family Thermoguttaceae; genus RGIG3701. The sequence goes on from JAUMVK010000003.1 coordinate 118,244, forward strand.
TGAACCAGAGCTACTTCAACACCCAGGTGGTGATCGATATGGCGAAGACCCTCCTCCTGACGGTGGTGCTGCCGGTCGGGATCGGTTTTTCACTCGCGCGTGTGTCGAAGGCGTGGCACGCGTTTTCCCAGTTATTCGGTGAAATCGTGGCCAATATTGTCATCATCATAATCATCGCCAGTGTCGTGGCGGCAAACCGCGGCGGGAAATTTCCCGTGAATATGATCGCGCCGCTGATCCTCCTGAATTTCGGCGGTTTTTTGGCCGGCTGGATCGGTGGGAAGTATATTCTCCGGCTGGATATTAAGAAGGCCTGCGCGCTGATGATCGAAATTGGCATGCAGAACGCCGGTCTCGGTGTGATGCTCGCCGGGATCTACTTCGGAACCCAGCCACAGGTCGCGATGTGCTGCGCGATGTTCACGTTCGGCTGCATGTTCACGGGAATCGTGCTCGTGCAAATCTTCCGCGTTCTGATGGACCGCTGGGGTGTGGAAGAATAAATGAAAATTTGACGTAAATTTTCTTAAAAATCGGGGGGACTTTTTAGCCCCCCCTTGTGTTTGAACTCTCCGAGTGTTAAAATAAAAATCTCCAGGAAATCCTGCCCTCTTTTACTTCTTTTTTCAGAAAGGACCCACCATGAAACGAAGAGATTTTATGAAACTCCCCGCCTTTGGCCTCGCGCTTGGTTTTGCGGGCTACTCTTGCGCCGCTGAACTGGATGAAGACGTTCAGGAAACCGACGTCCAATGGACTGGCCGGCAGCAGATCCGGAATATGCACGACTTTCAGGCGCCGCCATGTCTCCCGCTGCGTGTGGGGTACATCGGGCTTGGGAACCGCGGGTTTGCGTCCCTTCAACGACTGGCGAAAATGCAGGGCGTGGAAATTCGCGCCATCGCCGACTGCTATGAGTACCCGGTCCGGCGGGCGCAGGATTTTCTGAAAAGCCGAAATCTTCCGGAAGCAGCTGAGTATTTTTCGTCGAAGGAGTCCTGGAAAGATCTTTGCGCGCGGGATGATCTGGATGTGATCTACGTCACGACTCCGCCGTATCTGCACGCGGAAATGGCCGTTCACGCGATGCTTGCCGGGAAGCACGCCGCCACGGAAGTCCCCATGGCGCAGACGCTGCGGGACTGCATTCGGCTGGTCGATACTTCCGAGAAGACCGGCAAGCACTGCTTCATCCTCGAAAACTGCGTTTACGATTTCTTCGAATCCATGACGATCAACATGGCGCAGAAGGGTTTCTTTGGTGAGATCATTCATGGGGAAGGCGCGTACTGTCACTGCGGCCGTACCGGCTCTTTGTACTCCCAGAAACCCATGCCGCCGCTTTCCGAGGAGGCCTCGCCGTACTACCAGCACCGACTGAAACTCATGCGCGGAAACACCTACCCGACCCACGGTTTCGGACCGATCGCCAAAGCGATGGGGATCCTGGCTGGTGACCGGGTGGAGTACCTCTCCTCCGTTGAAACGGACGATTTCGTCGTGGGGAAGGCGTTCGCGGAAATGGCCGAGAAGACGAACGACCCGTACTTCAAACAGTTTGCCGGAAAAGCCCACTACGGCGGCGGAAATTCGAGCATCATGCGGACCGTAAACGGCAAGACGATCTGCCTCGACTACCACACGTCGGTCGGCCGACCGTATTCGCGCGTTCACCTTCTTTCAGGGACCAAGGCATTCTGCCAGAAAAACCCCACGCCGCTGATTTCGATCGGGAACGATCAACCGGTTTCCGAAGAGAAAATGGCGGAACTTCAGAAAGAGTTTGCGCCGGAACTTCACGTGCATATTGGGGAACTCGCCAAGAAATTCGGCGGCCACGGCGGCATGGATTTCATTGAGGACTGGCGGTTCGTCAACTGCCTCCAGAACGGCCTGGCGCCCGATTTTGACGTGTACGACGGTGCCCTGTGGAGCTGCATCACGCCGCTGAGTTTCTGGTCGATCACGCATCGGTCCAACTCGATCGACGTTCCGGACTTTACGTGCGGCACGTGGAAGACGAACAAACCGATCGACCTGAGCTTGAGAAACGGCGGGAAGAACACGGAGATGATTTAAAGGAAGTTTCGAAAACTGCAACCCAGTTTCCAGAGCGCAAGTCTTCCCCACTTCGACCCTTGATTTAAACACAGATTTTCACGGATTAAAAGGATTTCCGCAGATTATTTTAAAGAAATATTAAGGATTTAGAGGAGTTTCCATAAAAAAACGGAATCCTTTTAATCTCTTTAATCCGTGGAAATCCGTGTTTAAATAAAAGTGCGAAGTCAAAAGGATCCGAAGTTTTCATTAAGAAAAGCCAATAAAAAACCCCAATACTCAAGCGAATATTGGGGTTTCGTTTTTTTCTGCTTGCAAGACGGAACTACTTGTTCCACCACCAGCCGTTTTCCGGGAGCGGAGCGTCTTTCTGAGCCTGCGCGACGGTCTCGTCGGAGTCGGAGATCAGGTTTTCTTTCTCAAGCGCGCGTTTGGCGAAAATCTCCACGCCGCCGCCAATCGGGGTGGTCAGCGTATGGCCGCGCCAAATCGCGTTCACGGCCGATTCGACGAATTCGGGCGCACGTTCAGTCTCGACACGGAATTTCTGTTCATCTCCGAAGTAAACCAGTTCCCAACCCAGTTTCTCATAAGCATTGGTTTCCTGCAGGAAGGCTGCGACGACAGCCAGATCGATCAGGTTCCGAAGCTCGGCATAAACCGGAACGGCGGCCGCGATTTTATCGTAATTCTTTGTGAAGCCCTGCGTGAACTTCTTCGACGCGCTGTCCGAAACGACCACTTCTTTCCGGGAACCATCCGAACTAACCATTTCATCGGCTCCAACCAGTTTCACGCTCTTTCCCTCCAGCCCCATCGCAAGTTTATCGGGGCTCATACGAACGCGCGTATAATCCGGGACAAAGTACCAGCGGAACAGGGCATTACGGGAAACCGTCCCGGGATTGACGGAAGCGACGAATGATTTCATATTTTTGACCGGGATTTTTTCCAGGCCGATCCCCATAAGTTTCATGCGGTAGTCTGCTTCAACGAGAACTTTCGCGAAGTGGGTCTGATTGCTCACGCCCGTGACGGAAACCTTCTGGAGGCCCAGCGCTTCACGAGAACCATTCACGATCATTTCCGTCATATTCGGCGTAGCGGTAGTTCCGATGCGGCGTTGGAATTCCTGGAACCGCGCAAGTCCTTCCTGAGTCGGGTCGATAGAGCAGCCGATCACGTTGGCGGCTTTGGAACCGGGTGCGTAAGCGCGCATCGCAGTAACCAGATCTTCCAGGCGAAGGACGGGTTTTCCGGTAGTCAAACCAACGACACGGCCGGAAATGTCTTTGTACCAGCCCTCTGCCGGGCCAACGAGAACCACATCACCCGATTCGGGATAAACAAAAACGTAATCGACACGTTGAAGTCCAGCCATATAGCGTACTTCATCGGTCAGGATCCCGTTATTCTTTGCAATCTCACTTTCCAGCCGGGTCAACGAGACTGCGCGGGCGGGGTTGAACTCACGCAGATCCTGCGTAATCCCCTGGGAAGCGTTCATTTTGCGGAGGTTAAGCGACGGATCCACCCACGTCTGCATTTTCAGAACGTTTTGCGCGTCGATTTCCACACCGGCATAATTATTATTATTGTTCTGTGCGGAAGCCGTAAACGAAAGCATCAGCGTATAAACGAAAAGCAAAACCGGCAGAAAACTGCGTTTCAGCACCTGCGTGTAGGAAAGCATGGTTTAATTCTCCTGAATTTTAAAATTCATTTTCGTAAAATCCGGCCGGAATGCACAGCACGGGTCTATTTCAGTATATTCGATTTTATCGTCATTTCAAGTGTGAGTCGAAAAATTTTATTCAAGCCAAATTCGGGAGTTTTGCGGAAAAGAAATCTCCAAGGCCCGAACAAAACGCACGACCCGCAAAATCGGCAAGCGACATTTCCGAAAGGACGTTTTCAACTCCTTTAAATTTCCCACAGGCTTTTCACGTCCGGAGGTGTAACGTTGAAATACTCATAAAGCTCCGGAATGTCCAGGAACATCAGCACGATAAACACGACCATGCAGATCGTCAGATAAACCATCAGCCCCTTTTCGTGATACAAATGCTCCGGATTCTGTACCCTGCTGTTCGGTTTCAGCCCGACATACAGGTAGTAACCATAAAAACCGGCAAGCAGCGGGAAGCTCAAAATCAGCTCCAGCCGGTAACGCACGATAAAAACGCCGAGGAAAAGTGCGCTGGCGACGGCGTACACGAACATGCTGATGAGCAAACTTTCCTCCGTGTACCACCGGAATGATTTCCGGTACGCGGCCGCACGCTCCGGATCGTTGATCCAACGGTACTCCGCGAAACGCTTTGTGGCCATGAAAAACGCTCCGACCATCCAGTACGAAATCAGCAGCGAAAGCGGCGGGATTTGATTCGGAAGGATTAAATACCAGCCGAGCAGGAGGCGAAGCGGATTATTTATGGATTCGCTTAAAACGTCCAGGTAGATCCATTCCTTGGTACGGATCGGCGGAATGTTATAAAGGCATCCCATTATGAGCAAAGCAAGGGCGGAATAAAAAAACGGCCGGTTCAGAGCCCAGGAAATTATCAGACCGGCGGCTCCCAGCAGGATCCATTCCGCGTACGCGATCGGAAGTTTCACTTTGCCGGACGGGATCGGGCGGTGACATTTGGAGGGGTGCGAGCGGTCCGTCGGAGCGTCGAGAATTTCGTTGATCACGTAATTGCTTGACGCAATAAGGCAGACGGCCGCCAGCCCGATCAAAATGGTTTTTCCGCACGCGAGCATAAGCTCAGGGGAATGAAAAAGGTCCTGACGGTAAAAAAGCGCCAGAATGACTCCCAAAAGCATAAAAACGTTTTTGAACCAATGATCCGGACGCGCGATTTGAATATATGGAAACACGAATGAATATGAATTAAAAACAGGTTTGAGAAGGTTTACGCAAGGAGGAAAACTGCAGGCAGTTCATTCCTCAAAATCCAATTCCATATTCATTATACATCAGATGTTCAAAATCGTGTAATGAATTTCAGAAAAAAGTCAAAAAAATTCGGTTTTACTGAATTTAGAACCGCAAAATTTTAAAAATTTTCTGCTCTACCACCTTTACAAAACCTTAAAAATCGGGTACAATAAAAAGTAAGTTTTTTCGTTCCTATTAATGATAAGGTGTAATTCATGGCCACTGATTTGAATTCTGACTCTAATCCCTCTTCTGAATACGGTGCGGATCAAATCGCTCACCTGAGCGACCTGGAACACGTGCGTAAACGCCCCAGTATGTACATTGCCGACACGACAACTCGAGGACTTCATCATCTTGTATATGAAGTGGTCGATAATTCCATCGACGAAGTGATGGCCGGCTACGCCACGTTCGTGAATGTTACGATCAACACGGACGGCTCGATCACTGTAGAGGATAACGGGCGCGGGATCCCTGTTGAAATTTTCCCTGAACTGGGCATTTCGACACTTGAAGGGGTTATGACCATCCTCAAGTTTGGTGGAAAATTCGGCGGCGGCGCGTACACAACTTCCGGCGGTCTGCATGGTGTCGGTGTGACGGTCGTGAATTTCCTTTCCGAGTGGTGCACCTGCCAGGTCTGCCGCGATGGTTTCATCTGGCAGCAGGAATACGAGCGCGGCGTCCCGACCAGCGGCGTCGAGAAAATCGGAAAATCCTCCTCCACCGGCACGAAAACCACGTTCAAACCGGATTCCGAGATTTTCCCGGACATTAAGTTTCAGTTCAGCACTCTTCACCGCCGTCTCCAGGAACTGGCGTTTTTGAACAAGGGTGTGAGGATCAATTTCAAAGACACTCGTACAGGTGATTCGGATTCGTTCTACTTCGAGCGTGGTATTGTGGAGTTTGTCGAGTACCTGAACCGAGGCACACAGCCGATCCACCAGGACGTCATTAATATTAAAGGTGAACAGGACGGCGTTCAGTGGGACATCGCCCTCCAGTACACTGATGAGTACACGGAGAATATTCACTCTTACGTCAACAACATTAATACGATTGAAGGGGGTACGCACGTTTCCGGTTTCCGTTCAGCTTTGACTCGTTCCATGAACCGTTATGGAACAAGGGAAGATCTTTTCAAAAAAGTGACGCCTTCCGGTGATGACTTTCGTGAAGGGTTGACGGTCGTGATTTCCCTGCGTGTTCCGTCTCCCCAATTTGAAGGGCAGACCAAAACAAAGCTCGGAAACAGCGAAGTCGAAAAAATCGTCGGCAGTGCCGTTTACGAAGCGATGATGGATTACTTCGAGCATCATCCCGAAAACGCCCGTGCGCTGATCCAGAAAAGTCTCCTCGCCGCCGATGCCCGCGAAGCTGCCGTTCGTGCCCGCAAGGCGGTTCGGGAACGCAAGGAAGTGCTTTCCGGAGGAAGTCTGCCGGGCAAACTGCTCGACTGTACAAGCCGGGACTATGAAAAATGCGAGCTGTACCTGGTGGAGGGTGACTCCGCCGGCGGGACGGCCGAAGGCGGGCGTATGCGTGAATTCCAGGCCATTTTGCCTCTGCGCGGAAAAATCATCAATGCTTACAAAGCTCGTGAGGACAAAGTTCTGGCGAATCAGGAAGTTCGAAGTATGATCTCCGCTATCGGGACCGGATTTGGCGACGACATCAACCTCGACAAACGGCGTTACAACAAGATCATCATCATGACCGATGCCGATGTCGATGGTTCCCACATCCGCACGCTGCTGCTAACGTTCTTCTACCGCCAGATGTACGATTTGATCAAAGGCGGCTTTGTGTACGTAGCGCAGCCGCCGCTCTTCCGTATTACACAGAAGAAAAAAGTCTCTTACGTTCAGACCGATGAGGAGCTGAAATCAATGCTCCTGACAAACGGCCTGAAAGATTGTGTCTTCGACCCGATGGACGGCCGGATCCTTGAAGGGGAAAACCTTGAAAAACTGACCAAGATCCTCGGCGCGATGGAAGAGCCGATCAACACACTCGAACGCCGCGGCATCAGCCTGAAAAGCCACGCACTGCTTCAGGATCCTGTGACAGCTCGTTTGCCAGTCCTTCACGCGTTTATTGGGACGCAGGAATTCTGGTTCCTCGATCACGCCGCTGTGGAAAAATTCGCGGAGCAGTACGAGCAGGAGCATCACGTTGAATTGAATGTCCATTACGGGACGAGCCTCAAAATCGACGTGGAAGAAGCGCAGGCGGAAGAAGAAGGCGCGGTGAAAAAGATCGATTTTCCGGTCGTTGAGATCCACGAAGTTCGCTCGCTGAACAAGCAACTGGTTGCCTTGCGTTCGATGGGTTTCGAAATCGACTCATTGATACCCCAGCAGCGCACAGGTCTGGAAGGAAGCCGCTATGAACTGCGTTACGGCGATAGTAAATCGGGGATAAACGACCTGCGGGAGCTTCTTCCCTCCATCCGTGCCGCAGGGAGCAAAGGGATTCAGGTCAGCCGCTTCAAAGGGCTGGGCGAAATGGACGCGGAAGAAATTCGTGACACGACGCTCGATCCGGCTCAGCGCACGATGGTTCAGGTGAAACTCGAAGATGCGGCCGCGGCCGATGACCTGTTCCGGATCCTCATGGGCGAAAGCGTTGAACCAAGGCGTGAGTTTATTGAGAAATACGCCTTGGATGTGACCAACCTTGACGTTTGATCAGTTTGATTAGCCTGAATTTTTGAGAGAATTTTTTTCTTGAGGGCCTCACCAGAAAGTGGGACCCTCATATTTTCCCCCCTCTTTCTCTGAATTTTCCAAAAAATCTTAAAATTCCAACTCTTTGTACTATACCAAATTTTCCTAAAAACCGATACAAAAGACAAATCCTGATTTTGTATCAAAAAAGGACCATTTAGTTTTAGGAAAGGAAGTCTGAACTCGATATGATTTGACTAAGCCGGAAAATTGGAATAAGTTTCACCATATATTCCAAAGAGAATTAGTTTTAATATTACTTAAAATACCCAATTTACCAATAAAAGGTTTTGAGGGAAAAATATTTTGGGAAAAATTAGCTAAAAATTTGATAAAGTGGTGGAATTTGTTAAAAGACGGTGTATAATATAAATAGGCAAATTGTTTTCGCTAAGGAAAATGTATAAATTCCCTGTTTTGCTTTAAGGAAAAGTACATTTTTTGCCGAAAATAAATTTGAGTATTTGTCGATTCGTATTTCTGGATGAAATAGGAAGTCGAGTTCATGTCCATGGAGGATGTAAAATGAAGAATTTGTTGGGATTATCGATATCAGCGATACTCCTGCTCGCATTGATGTGCGTTTCTCCAGTTCAAGCGAGATACTGCGGTGCCATGCGTTGCTGCTGCTGCCCAACGGTGTGCCCACAGTATAATTGTGTGAAGTACGAGTGCCACACGGTCATGAAAACATGCCGTAAGGTCGTCTGGGAGAAGCAGGAATTCACTTGTTATCGCAATGTAACCGAGCGTGTTTGTGTTCCGAAAACGATCACTTGCACGAAAATGGTTCCTGAAACCTGCTATCGCGATGTAACTTACACCGTGCAAAAGCCGGTTTGGGAAAATTGCTACGAAACTATTAACTACACGGTCCGTCGTCCGGTTTGGGAGACGTGCACGAAAAATGTAGTTTATACTTGTATGCGTCCCGTCTGGGAGTGCCGCCAGCGCACCGTTCAGTACACGGTCCAGAAACCGGTTTGGGAATGCCGTCAGCGCACCTACACCGTGATGAAGCCCGTCTGGGAATGCCGCCAGCGCACCGTCCAGTACACGGTCCAGAAGCCGTGCTGGGAGATTCGCACCCGTCAGGTTCCTTATACTGTTTGTGTTCCGACCTATGAAACGCGTCAGCGTTGCTACACGGTTCAGAAACCGGTTTGGGAATGCCGTCAGCGCACCTACACCGTGAATGTCCCGTGCTGGGAAACGCGTCAGCGTACCTACACGGTTCAGAAACCGGTTTGGGAATGCCGTCAGCGCACCGTCCAGTACACGGTCCAGAAGCCGGTGTGGGAAACCCGCTGCCGTCAGGTCCAGTACACGGTCTGCAAGCCGGTCTGCGAACAGCGCGTTCGTACTTATACGGTCTGCGTTCCGAAGACGGAATACGTTCAGAAACAATACACCAAAACGGTTTATCGCCGCGTTCAGGAACAGCGTTGCCGCCAGGTCGCTTATACCGTGTGCAAACCGGTTTGCGAGCAGCGTCAGCGTGAGATTTGCTGCCGTACGTGGACGACCGTTCAGGAACAGCGTACCCGTGTCTGCCGTCAGGTTTCCTGGCAGCCGGTGACTGAATGCCGTACCGTGAAGTGCTGCGGTGGTCAGTGGGTTACCAAATGCGTCCAGGATCCGTGCAATCCGTGCTGCACCCGTGCGGTGCGTGTATGGTGCCCGCAGGTTTGCGAGAAGCAGATCCAGTGCACGAAAATGGTTCCGTGCGTGAAAGAAGTCTGTGTCCCGTACACCGTGTGCAAGCGTGTTCCACAGGTTTGCAAAAAGGTCGTGACCTACAACGTGACCCGCTGGGTTCGCGAGTGCTGCACCAAGACGGTTCCTTACACCGTCTGCAAGCTGGTCCCTGAATGTGTCACCTGCTCATACACCTGCCCGGTGACCCGTATGGTTCCGGAAACCCGTACCTGCACGTACACCGTGACGAAGATGGTCCCGCAGGTCTGCACGCGCAACTGCTATTACAACGTTTGCAAGATGGTTCCGGAAGTCCGCACTTGCGTCCAGAACTACCGCGTCTGCAAGATGGTCCCGGAAACCCGCTGCTGCACCTACCGTGTTTGCAAGATGGTTCCTCAGACCCGTGTCTGCAACTACAAAGTTTGCAAGATGGTCCCGGAAACCCGCGTTTGCACCTATCGTGTTTGCAAGATGGTCCCGCAGACCCGCATCCGCACTTGCCAGTACAAAGTTTGCAAGATGGTCCCGGAAGTTCGTACCTGTGTCCAGAACTACAAAGTTTGCAAGATGGTCCCGGAAACTCGCGTTTGCACCTATAAAGTTTGCAAGATGGTTCCGGAAGTCCGCACCTGCGTCCAGAACTACCGCGTCTGCAAGATGGTCCCGGAAACCCGTTGCAAGCAGGTTTGCTACCGCGTCTGCAAGATGGTTTGCGAACAGCGTCAGCGTCAGGTTTGCCGCAAGGTCTGCAAGATGGTTTGCGAACAGCGCAGCTGCAAAGTTCCGTACACCGTCTGCAAGCCGGTCCAGTACACTCGCACGATCAACGAAGTCCAGTGCGTGACCAAACAGGTTCCGTACACGGTTTCCCGTTGCGTGCCGAAAGTGACCTGTGTCCAGGTTCCGGTTCAGGTGATGGTTCCCGTGTGCCCGGTTTGTCCTCCATGCCCTCCGGCCACAGCCACGCCCGCTGAACCTGTCGCTCCGGCAGTCCAGGAAGGCTCGATCATCGAGTGATGCTTGACAGAACTTGACAAATAAAAAAAGCACAGGGTTTCGGCTCTGTGCTTTTTTTATGGACTCGTGGATCAAATTCCGACTTCCCACGTTTTCTCGTCGATCTGGACCTTGATCTTTCCGTTTTCTTCCATCGTGATTTGAGTGGAAACCTTCATTGGGTCCTCGCCGGGAGCGACCGGGTAGAGGAGCGTTGCGAAGCGGCACACCGCGTCCGGGGCTTTTTTCTGGACGAACGCGAAGGCGGGACGTTCCTCTTTTTTCATGTAATCGTTGGAGATCCAGCCCTCTTCCTGCGCGTAGGAGACCGCCGGGTTTTGCGCCTCTGCGAGGATCAGATTGGCGGCTTTCTCGTGCTTCGTCACGGCCGTGAACCGCTCGGCGTCCCACTCCCACGCGCCGGGCAGGAGCTGAAAATGCTGCCGCAGCTCGCCGGACGCCGGACCGGAAAGTTCGTCGTGGATCACGAAAAACCGGCCGTCCACGAGCACAAACGTCCGCACGTGGCGCAACCCCGGGACCGGTTCGTTTTCCAGGACCAGAACGTCCCGGTCGTTTTCGGAACTCTGCGTGATTTTCTTTCCCCGGGAATGGATCCCTTTGTCATCGAGGGAAACGAGCTGGTGGACCATCGGCGACCGAAAGAAATTCCGCCATTCCGGCTCGCCGCTGTAATTGTAGCAACCGGAATCGGACATCAGCCGCTGGCCGAACGCGGAGATCTCGAACGTCATATTGTCGGGCTGATTATGCCCGAACCGGTTGGTGTTCGAGTTCTTCGTGATGAGGAAAACGGCCTCGTCGGTCCAGTCGGAGCGCATCGTATAGTACCCCGCGGCGGGCAACTCGCCGAAGCGGGATTCCGGGTGGGACCCTTCTTTTCCGTGGCTCGCGAAGAACCGCCAGTCCGGCCGGTCAAAAAGGGGCAGGAACGGACGGATCCAGCGCCGGTTTGTGTCTTTACCGTTGAGCCAGGCGTCGCCGAAAACCGGGGACGTACCGTCCGGGTGGCTCCACACGACTACCGCGTTGATCGATTTTTCGAGCCGATCCATGTATTCCTGCGGGATCTCGACCGGAAGGTTCAGGTTTTTGCAGACTCGTACAAGCCGCGCGAACTGGGTCGGATACGTGCTGTGGTAGCTGGGGATGAACTCGTTGATCACGCCGTCATCGAGCAGGACTTTCCTCTGGAAATCGACCATGAGCCGCGCCGCCAGCTCGACTTCTTCCACGCTCTTTTTGCGCTCGGGCAGGGCCGCGTTCGTGAACAGAAGCCCCTCCACGTGGGAAATGTCCCAGTTTCCGAGCTGTTCCCGCCCCTGCGCCTGCTCGACGAATCCCCGGATCCTCTTGCAGTGTACGTCGAGCGAGTAGAGCAGATCGACGAGGAGCCGGCCATCGAGCGCGGGCGATTTCAGGAAAAACTCAAGGCTGGTGCTCCAGCTTACCATTCGGAGCGCCGTATCAAGCGACCGCCAGCCCGGATGCGCGAACGTATTTTCGGGCCGGTGCATGTGCCGGATCCACGAGCGCATTTCAAAGGCCCATTCCTGCGCGTATTTCTCGTCACCCGAATGAACGTACAGGAACGCCAGAGAATTCAGCCATCGGAAACGGTGGAACTGCCAGATCCACTCTTTATCTTTCTGAGGATTGCGGTCCCAGTCGATCTCATCTTTCCCTCGAAAGTCCGGCTCGTACGCCGACTGGCCGTAAAAAGTGTGCTCCAGCGCCAGATCGGCGGTCCGACGATGCACCTGGTAAGCCCCCGCAAGCGCTTCCAGTTTCCGGTCGAAGAATTGCTCATAGACCGAGACGGTTTTCCGGTTTCGGAAGTAGTCCAGCAGGGCCTCCTGCTTCTCGAGCGGCGAGTTTCCCGGAACGTCCACCGCAAGCAGCGCGAGGACTTCGTCCAGATGCTCGCTCACCCCGGGCGTATCCTCCCCCAGAGCGGCTTGGGGCCCTAAAAACAAACCTCCGGCTGCGAGGGCGGAAACGGACAAAAAACGACGGCGGGAAGAATTTTGGGCAGACATGAGGTTCCTCTTCAGGTGAAACAGTAAAAACAGAAAAACGTTTCGAATCCCGTGTACGCGAGACTCATCTTTGGTAAACTCCAAGCCAGTTCCGCTTCAAACCTTCCATTTAAACACGGATTTACACGGATTAAAGGGATTAAAAGGATTTCTTTTCAGATTTTTTAAAACTGGAAAAAAACTGGAAACTCTTTTAAAACTAATCTGTGTAAATCCTTTTAATCCGTGTAAATCCGTGTTTAAATGAAGGTTTAAACCAAGCGGTTCTCACCCTCTGGAAAAAGGCTTGAACTTTTAAATCCAATCGCTGGACGGGAACCACGGCTCATTTCTCATCCATCGGTCGGATCCGGGCGTTCCGGAACCAAATCTGGCCGCCTTCGGACTGGAACCCGATGCGCCCGGCGGCGTTCGTCACGTTGCAGGCCCAGTTGACCGCCTGGCCGTTCAGAAAAACCGTGACCAGGTCCTCGTGACAGAAAATCGCGAGCTTGTTCCAGCCCTCGACCTGCGCGTTTTTCACGTTCAGGAGTTTGTGCAATTCAGGCTTGATGTTCCCGTTGGTCTCGCTGCGCTCACGATAGGAGTAACGGTCCGAGGCCCCGATGAGCGTATGCCCGTGGAAGGCGAACAGATGCCCAATATTCTGGGTCTGGAGCTGGCACTCAATGCACGGCGGCAGGAAGAGCGGGGCGGGGCGGTTTTCCGGCTCGGCGATTCTAATGAAAATCCCGCTGTTGGCCTTGGGGTCGTCGGTGGGATAGAAAATTTCCGTCTCGAAGACGAAATTCCTGTAGGTGCCCTTGGGAGAGAGCCAGCCGAAGGGATTCCCGCTGACCTTGAGAACGCCGTCTTCCAGCGTGTACACGTTTTCCTTGACCCCGTTTTCGTCAAGGTAGCAATCGAAATCGGCCAGGGTTTTCCCTTCGAAGAGGTTGATCCACCCCTCTTGGGCCGGAGCCTTTTCCTGAGCCAGGGCGAAAGAAACCGCAAAAGCGGCAAGACAAACGAAACAAATGGCACAAATCGAGAAACGTTTCATGGAGGGATTCCTTTCGTGGATTGAATTTGAAAGCAGAATAAACCGAATAAGACCATTTTATCAGAGGCCCAAGAACCTGTCAAGCAGTGGCCCGAAAGAAAATCGGGAGAAAAACGAAGAAAAATCGTGCCCCCCCTCTTGCAAAAAAAACAAAAACTCGTATAATAAATACATCATTAACGCCCGGTTAGCTCAGTTGGTAGAGCAGCTGACTCTTAATCAGCGGGTCATTGGTTCGAGTCCTATACCGGGTATCAAGGCAGGTGAATTTCGGTTCGCCTGCCTGTTTTTATTTTCCTGTCTATGCGCTTTAAGTGCCCTTTTTTACGACACTTAAAGCATATTTGATTTTTTTCTTTACATCTCCTTACAACTGTTTGATTTTCAATTCTTCCCGGTGTATTCCCCGGTGTGGCTGGTGAGCGCATCCCGGTTTTTCAGGCCTGAAATGTCTGGGCTCTCAAAAATCTCCCCGGTGTAATCGGATTTTCGGGGGGACTCCCAACGCGAAGCGGCCACATAATCAGATTCAGGAACCTGAAAATAGTTTTTCTCGCTGATTTGCTGGGTGTGCCCGAGCCACGCGCAAACCGTCGCAATCGGAACGCGCATCCTTTGAAGTTCCGAATCTCGCGTTGACCGCAGGTTTTGGAAAATCTTCGGCCAGACCGGAAGGCCCGACCGTTTCAGGATTCCCGTCAACTCTTTGCGCAAGAGCGTAGCGCAGGTTTCCGACTGGTTCAATTCCGGGAAAACCTTTTCAGTTTTTGCCGGTTCCCGTTCCAGGACTTGCACGAGCTCCCGCCGGTATTCGTCAACGGCCCGCCGGATTTCGGGGAAACACGGAATCAGACGCGTCGTAAACTCGCCTCGTTCCTGTTGGGAGTGGCTCGTTTTTTTGGGAATTTTAATCGTGATCCAATCGGCCTGAATATCAGCCCAGGTCATATAGGCGATTTCAGACGGAATCCGCAAACCTCCCCACCGGCCAAAACTGAAAATCAGTTTCATTCGGGCATCGGGGCAAGCGTTTAGGACCTGATACGCAAGTTCGGGGCTGATGTAAAAATCACGCGAACGATTTGCCGAGGAATTACCCTTGAAATCCTGAAATGGGTTTTTCTCGAACCAGCCAAGCCGGATTCCATCATCAAACAGGCATTTCATGTGCTTGATTCTGCGTCCCCAAGTGCCGACCGCATAGGTGGACTGCATAAAAGTATAAATCTGATTCGCAAGCAGCGGAGTGACAAAATCGGCCTGTTTGTCAAGCACTTTTTGAATTTCTCTTTCGTCTGCCTTGTAATTCCCCGGCCTCTGATTGGCAAGGAAACGGACCAGCATATTTACGGCGACCCGGCGATTTCGGGAGGTTCGAGCTTTAGGAACACGCCCATTAATCGGGAACGTGACATAATGTTCAATCAGTTCGCCAAGGGTCCCACATTCGACAATAGGTTCAGCAAGACCCAGTTCGACGAGTTTGTCGTAAAAGCTGCGTCTGATCCGCCACATATTTTTCAGCCAAAGGCGCGTTTCTCTTGAAATACCGCCGAGGCGGGGAGCGTCTTGCAGTTCCTCTATTTTTTCTTTTGCGATTTCCGCTTCTTTTGTGGTTGGGAAACCATAGAAGCGCTGCCGGTTATGATTGATTATGGTTTCAACCCCATAACCCCAGTTTTTATTCCTGAATATGGAAGCCATTTCAATTCCTTTCAAGTATAACCAAATTTTTTTTAGAGGGCAATCCCCCTGACCTGTATTTTTGACGATTTTTTCAAATATTTTCCGCTTTTCGGTTTCGGGCAATCCATTCCTGAACATCTTCCCAACGAAAAAGGACCTTGCGCCCGACCTGAATCCACGGTAAACCCAACTTCATACGCATATTGTCAACGTGCCGAAGCGAGCAGTGAAAAAGTTTCGTTAAGTCTTCACGCGTCAACAGCTGCGGCGTTTTTTGTTCCGGGAAATTTTGCCTTAAATTTTGAGTGTTTTCCTGATTCATTTTTTCAATTCCTTTCTAATCTTGAATCATTTCCGCCCAAAATGCACCGTGCAAATTGGGGAGAAAAAAGCCAACCCTCTTATGTCGGCAAAATTTTCAAATTCCCCTCTATAAATCTCTGATTTTGAATGTCCTGGAACGCAAAAAAAGCCCTACGAATCTGTAGGGCTGCTGTATAACCCGAATCCGAGATTGTTGCGCCGTCCGGACAAAAAAAGCCCTACGAATCTGTAGGGCTGCTGTATAGATAAAACGGCAAAAAAATAATTAAAAATCGGCCAAACCAATACAAATTTTACAAAAATCGGGAAAGTTGCCTTCCAGACCCTCGTCGAGGCCCTTTTTTATCCCCCCAAAAAGGGGACAGATCATTTCCTGAAATCCGGCCCTTGCAAGCCGGGAAAATTCATCCGTCGGGCAGACTTTTTTGCCGCCAGCCGATGATAGATTCCTCATCGACTTTTTCTATTATAAAGGATTCTTCCTCCCGCGTCAAATCCCCCCGACACAAAAAAGGAAAAATCTCAAAAGACTGAAATTTTGAAAGAGGCCAGTCGGCCTATCGGTCGAAAATTGCCTCAACAACTAAACTCAAAATGAGAACTACTCCTGAAATGAGCCAATGGTAAGGGTTGAAAATATCGAAAGGCAGTCCTGGCGTTTCTATTATCGAGAACAACCTTGAGGCGGCTTCCCAGTTTGCAAAACAGGAGCAGCAGGTAAATAAACAGGTGATAGAATTCATTGAGATACTCTTTTGTTTCGGCAGAGACGACGCAGGATGCGTCGTCCCCGCAAGTGTTTCTATTTTCCCCAGGCGTCCATCGCGGCACCGGCGCCTGCCGAGGCGGCTTTATCGCCCAGGAAGTACCCGCCAATTCCGCCGCAGATACCGCCGACCGCTCCACCGATAGCTGTTCCAACAAGAGGAACCACACTTCCGATGGCCGCACCAGCCGCTGCGCCAGTCTCGGCACCAACCACCGCGCCGGTCATTCCGCCAGCCCATCCGGCGCCGTTCTGGACGTGGGATTTGACCCGTTCGTGGTTGGAAATCTGGCCGTTCTGATACATTTGTTCAGTCTGGTAGGCTTCATAACCACGGAACCCAACATCCGCCGCGACAGCCACGACCGCCGCGCCTTCGGCAACAGTACGAATCACCTGACCGGTCTGAGAAGCGGCCTCGCCTGTTTTGGAGGCGGTTTGGACCGCGGATTTTGCCGCTCCGTAGCCTGAAGTGGTGTGGGGCGTCGAGGACGTGTACTTCGGTACGCTCAGATCGGTGCTATAGCTCGTGTGAGGCGTCGAGGACGTGTATTTCGGTACGCTCAGATCGGTGCTGTAGCTCGTGTGAGGCGTCGAGGACGTGTATTTCGGTACAGTGTAACCGCGCAGGGATTCCAGGGCGCTTTTTGCGAGGTTTTCGGCTTCCCACGTGCACTTGCTCATGCTTTCCCACACTGTTCGGGTCGGTGTCCCTTGAACGTGTTCTGTACGGATCACGTGTACGCTGAGCTTCCCTTCAGAAGCGGCGTTCAGGACCGACCGTGCGGCCGCTTTTTCGACTTCCGTAGCGGTGTGATTTCCCAGAGTTTTCTCGGCGGCTTTGACGGCCCATTCCGGAGTACCCTGGGGATAGCCGTAGCCCCAATCCACGGTGCTGGAACCGCCCTTTGCCTCGACGACGTGGATCCTTCCGTCAGCGCTCTTCCAGACTTGATCGAATCCTTGTCTGTGGGCAGAAGTTTTGTACTCTTTCCCCAGTATCTTTGACCAGCCTTTTTCGCGGCAAACCCGATCGGCGCCGTCTTCACCGATTTGCTCAACGATGTCCAGCCTTCCCTGCATTTTCGCTTTCATCCATTGTTCGTGAAGGTTTTCGCCTTCCCACTCCTGGAAACATTCCGCAGTTTCCGCCACGTACTGGGCCAGAGCAGATTTCGCATTCCAGCAGCTGAACAGAGCCACGACAAACACAACAAACAAAGCAACCAGGTTTTTCATAGTTTTTTCTCCAAAAAGGTTGAATGAAAGGTGAATCTACTTTTTTAGACGAGCAGACAAAGAAATATCCCAAAAAAACTTAAAAAATTAATTTGCCACCGTCTAAAAAGTGTGGTATTAATATAGTGAAGGACGTTAAAATTGATAAAATTGGTAAACTTGTTAAGTTTTATCAGGCAGGAGGCTTAAATGCTTGTTCTATCGCGAAAACTGGATGAAAGTTTCATCATTGACGGTAACATTGAAGTCATTGTCACCGCAATCCAGGGGAATAAAGTCTCTTTAGGAATCTCAGCTCCCGAGGAAGTGAAAATTTTCCGAAAGGAACTTTGCTTGGGTCACGACGAGAAAATGCAGCCGAAAATCAAGTCCAGCTCCAATGCTTCGATGATCAAAAGGAACTGGGACATTTTGAGCGGTGTGCAGACACTGCGTTAAAGGGGGAATCATGATGAGAAAATCACTGATTCTCTTGACGGTCGTTTTGGCTTTTCTGCGTCCGGCCTGGGCAGACTCTCCTGAGGAGAAAACTGCCCCGGAGAAACCGGGTTGGGAACTCGTTTTTGAGGATTGCTTTGACGGCGAGACGGTTTTGAGTCCTGAAAAATGGATCGACGCCTACCGTCCGGGACGCGGGGAGTATTACGCGATCAAATTGGGCAAAAAGAACGACTACGATGGTCGGAAAGCGAATTATGTGATCGAGGACGGAATCCTCAAAATCCGGGTCGATCGTGAGCTTCCGAAACGGAAAGACGTTCTGGCGCCGTGCGTCTCGTCGATTCAAACTTCACGCTGGACATACAATCCGGACACGGGGAAGTTTGGGACACGGGACACGTTCACGACGAAATACGGATGGTTTGAGATTCGCTGCCGGATGCCGAAAGGAAGCGGCTTGCACAGTGCGTTCTGGCTCGTGCAGAAGGGCGCGTATCAACAGGAAATTTCGCCAGAGGGTAAGCGTGGGAAATTTGGCGACGGAGTTGTGGAAATAGATATTTTCGAGATGCTGGGCGCAAAAGTAGATGAGCGTGTAAACTACTTTAACGTTCACTTCACGGAAAATGGCCATTACAAGTACCGCTTTGACTTTGACTGCTCACAGGAATTCCATACGTGGGGAATGAACTGGGAGGAAGGAAGACTGACGTGGTATTTGGACGGCGAGAAGATCCGCACCTACGAGGGACCCACCCCGCAAAATGAAATGCTCATTCTGTTAGGTCTTTATCAGAATAGTGGCTGGACCGGGCCAATGGATCCCGAAATGCCGTACCCGCGGGATTTCGAGATCGACTGGATCCGGGTGTGGAAGAAGAAGTGAATTGAATGGAATCAGAAAGGCGTTCAGGAAGAATCCGGGAAGAAATCATTTTTAATGGCTTCTTCCCGGATGTTTTTTTAAACTCTTGAATTTAACGTAAAACTCACTCGCCCTGTTCGAGTACGATCGGAACACGGAATTTCTTTCCATCCTGAAGGATCACCAGGTTTACCGTGTCGCCCGGCTTGAACGATTCGACGACGGTCAGAAGGTCATCCGGCGTTTCGACTTTTTCGTCGTTGATCCCGATGATGATCTGGGCCGAGGCTTTATCCAGCGTACGGTATTCGTAGATATAAGCCCCCTGACGGCGCTGCTTCGTAATGACGCGCGGACTGTTCAAACCTGCTTTTTCGGCCGGTCCACCCGCCTGTACCCGCGTGATGAGAAGGCCCGAGTCGGTTTTCATGACCTGCTCAATGCCGAGGTTGGGGCGCACCACTTTACCGTTCTGGATGAGCTGTGGAAGCAGACGTGTGATCGTGTTCACAGGAATCGCGAAACCCACACCCGCGCTGTCACCAGACCGGCTCGCGATCGCCGTGTTCATCCCGATCACTTCACCGTAGGAATCGAGCAGGGGACCACCGGAGTTTCCCGGGTTGATGGCGGCGTCGATCTGGATCACCTGCTTGATCATACGGTTCTGACTCTGACTCGGGAGCGAACGGTTCAGACTCGAAATGATGCCCGTCGAGAGCGTAAGCTCCAGACCGAACGGGTTTCCGATGGCGTAAACGCGCTGGCCGACTTTCAGCCTGGCGGAGTCACCAAACGTGACCGGGAAAAGCTCGTCTTCCGGCGCTTTGATTTTCAGAACGGCCATATCGTTATTCGGATCGACCCCAATAAGCTGCGCGGAATAGGAGTTTCCATTGAAAAGGGTCACATCGACCTGCGTGGCTCCGTTAATGACGTGGAAATTGGTCAGAATGTGGCCGTTTTTGTCAAGGACGGAGCCGCTTCCCTGACCCTGAGCGATGACTTCCTGCATGAAAAAGCCATTTTGCCGGCTTCGCGTGTCGATGTTCACCACGCTTCTGCTTGCGTTTTCATAAAGACGAATATTGGCTTTTTCTTCCGGTGTAAGGCCCGCGATATAATTCTCGTCCGTGACGGCTGTACGAGCGAGCGACTCGGACAGAAACGGTGTGTCGTAGCTAATCCAGTCGAGGCAGAAAATCGTCGTTAAGACCGTGGCGAAGATGATGAAAAGGAGCGAAATGGAAGATTTGGTCATGATGTTAGTCCTTCGGAAAATTATGGGGACGACGCTTCCAGTGTCGTTAAATGATTCGATTAATAACGACGCCGGAAGCGTCGTCCCCTTAGGATAGATAAGGGAACGAGCGTTTTAGAATCTTTTACCCAACGTTCGGGCCCGGTCTGCGCTTCCTGTTCGGGGAATCGGGCATTCCAGGCAGAGGCTTGGAATTACCGCCGTTCGGTGCTGCGTCGCCCGGATTCTTTGAGCCTTCTTTATGGGATTTGTCCCGAATGTCGAAGCAGTAGAGCGTCCCGCCTTCACGCAGATACAGGTATCCGTTTGCGACGACCGGCGTAACGGCCAGACCCGGACGCATTTGCGGGATCTGCTCGGCGGTAACACGGCCGCGGATGATACACTTGTCACGTGAGGCTTCCAGAAGGACCAGCTCGCCCATCGATGTACGCAGATAAATCAAACCTTCCGCGTACGTCATGGAGCCCATGCACTTCGGAACTTC
Organism: Thermoguttaceae bacterium; assembly: GCA_030530205.1. Lineage (GTDB taxonomy): Bacteria > Planctomycetota > Planctomycetia > Pirellulales > Thermoguttaceae > RGIG3701. The sequence goes on from JAUMVK010000003.1 coordinate 138,852, forward strand.
CGGCGGGGCCACTTTTTTCTTTTTCTTCATTTTTCCGGCGGGCGCGATCGGGCCTGGTCCCTGCATTCCCATCGGAGGCATAATGATCTGAGCCATCAACGGACTGTTGACTGCCACGGATTCCGGAACCGGATCCAGGCTGGACGTTTTACGAGAGCTTCTCGATTTGGATTCATCGATCTCTTCCTCGAACGCCTCAGCAAAAAGGGATTTGTCGGTCCAGAGGACCTTGCCCGTTTTATAGTCGAAGCAGAAAAGGCCGTACTCATCGTTGCAGGCGTACACGCAGTCGTTGACCTTCAGCATTTCCCCGGCCGGGATTTTGAGTTTTTCATCAAACCAGACTTCGGTGGTTTTAAAAGCGTCGCCTTCTTTCTGAACCCAAATACAAGAGGTTCCAGCGGCACTGGAGGTCAAAAGCGTCTGACCGAACCAGATCGGAGCGACCGGGTTGTAGCCGCTTGCATGCGCAGAACCTTCATAACGCCAGCGGACCTGACCCTTTCCGCGGACTTTCACGCCGAAAAGGCCGTCGGCGGAGAAGGAAACGTACTGGTGTTCACGTCCGAAAGAGGCTTTCATCATGGAAGTGTACCCGGCGCACATTCCGGCGTTGGCGATCCAGGCGTTGGCGCCCCAGTGACGATCCACCGCGACCATGGAAGCGGCAGGACCACCCGGACAGACGATCGCCCATTTACCATCGATGTAAGGGGATTCGCAGTAGCCGCCCTGAGGCAGAACTCCGCCCATGGTCGTGACCATGTTACGGGTCCAGATAGGAGCGAGGTTTCCGGCCATCATCGCGACCAGGTTTCCACCAGAGCTTACCGCGTAAATACGATCTTTGTAAAAGGTCGGAGTGGAACGCTGCACGGGGAATTTGCTCTTTCCGCCGCCCGCTTTGCCGATCGGGGTGGCACGAATGGTTTTGCCCGTTTCGTTATCGATCAGGAAGACGCACTCTGCGCCGCCCTTGGTCCCGACGGTGTAAACGAGATTTCCAACGACCGCCACGCCATTCATTGTCTGGCCGATCGTGGTGTTTTTCCAGCAGGGACTCGCGAACGTGTTTTCGTCCCAGGTTCTTAAAAGGCCGGTCTCGGAGGAAAGCCCGTTGCGGTTGGCTCCGCGCCAGCACGGCCAGTCAGCGGCCTGAACGACGCAAGCCGCGCAAACGAATACAACGAATAAAAAAGTGGAGACGAAGCCCCGAAGAGTTGGTTGATTCACAATTTGCTCCTTTTAAAAAGAGGGCCATAAAAGTCATTTTTTCTATTTTACTATTTCTTCCCAAGAAAATCCAGTGTACCCCCCCGAAAAAAGTCAAAAATTTTCAGATTTTTTTGAAGAAAAAGGAAACTTTCTCCTTTGCGCCCCCGATTGATTTTTTTTCAAAAAGGATTACAATATATTAAATAGGCAGAAACCCCTCTCAAATTAGTAGAGATTCCCAAATTCATTCCAGGATTTGTTGAAGTGGCATATTTTAAGAAAGGATAAAAAATGTCTGCAATCGAAAATGTCATCTCTTCCGCAATTGTTCGTTCGTTCACCGATAAGCTGTTAAATCACCTGGAAGTTGACGTCGCGATGGTCGGCGCTGGTCCTTCCGCACTGGTCGCGGCCTTCTATCTGGCCAAAGCAGGCAAAAAAGTCGCCGTTTTCGAGCGCAAACTCGCTCCGGGCGGCGGAACGTGGGGCGGAGGAATGCTTTTCAATGAAGTCGTCGTTCAGTCCGACGCCACGGCCATCCTCGACGATCTGGGAATTACTTACCGCGAAATCGAAACGGCTCCGGGGTACTTTACGCTGGATTCGGTAGAAATGGCCTCGGCCCTGATTTACAGCGCGGTCCACGCGGGCGCCAAAATTTTCAATGCGATGAGCGTCGAGGACATCATTTTCAAGGGCGAAAAAGTCGGTGGTCTGGTCGTGAACTGGACGCCGGTCGAACGTCTTGGAATGCACGTGGACCCGCTGACGGTCGTGGCGAAAGCGGTCCTCGACGGGACGGGTCACCCGAGCGAGATCATGAACCTGGCGGTCAATAAAGCGCAGATCAAGCTCGACACGCCGACGGGCAAGATCCTCGGCGAGCGTCCGATGTGGGTCGATTCTGGTGAAGCCTCGACCATCGAAAACACGAAGGAGTACTTCCCCGGCCTGTTCGCCTGTGGCATGAGCGCGAATAACTGCATGGGCGGCTACCGCATGGGCCCGATTTTCGGCGGGATGCTTATGAGCGGCAAGAAAGTCGCGGGTCTGATCCAGGCCAGTCTTGAGAAATAAACGTTAATTTGTAATTATGGGGACGACGTTTCCAGCGTCGTCTCTGTCTAATAAGATCCCCACCTTTTTTCTCTCCCAAACCAGCTATGAAAACACACCTTTCTTTTTTCATCTTGCTTTTTCTCACGGTTTCTTTCACCCAGGCGGCGAACTGGGGCGTGGAAGGAACGCCGGCGGTCGTAAATCCTGCGCTTCGGTCTCCCGCGCAAAAGTTCATTTCCCTCTCGGGCGAGTGGGACTTTTTGCCGGGCGTGCCCCGTTTCCGTCTCTCGAAGGGGGACGGCGTCTGGGGGAGCCATTTCTCATTTGAGGGAAGCCGCAAAATCCACGTCCCGGGCGCGTGGGAAGCCCAGGGCGTCGGCGAGCCGGGGCCCGCAAAAACCTGGTTCTGTAATTGGGACTGCGCCGAGAACGACCTACGGAACGTCTTCATGGGGTCGGCCGTTTACCGGAAAGTCTTCACGATTCCCAAAGAATGGGCCGGGAAGCAGATTTTCCTGAAAATCGGCGGCGTGCGGACCGACGCTTACCTCTGGGTGAACGCCCAGCGCGCCGGGTACGTGAATAATTACTGCGAGACGGTGAAATTCAACATCACGCCCTTCCTGAAGCCGGGCGAGGAAAACGAGCTTTGCGCGATGGTCCGAAACGACCTTCCCAGCCGCAAAGGGCTTTTGGCGGTTTTGCACGCGTTCGGTGGGTTTTACCGGGACGTGGAGCTGGAGGCCGTCGGGCCGGAATTCCTCGATGACGTGTACGTCCGTGGTGACTTCCAAAACCGCGCAGCCGTCGTGAATTTCCGGGTCATGAATGAGAACGCGGAGAAACTCACCGTTTCGGCCGAGATCCGCACGATGGAACGCGATGCGGCCGGAAAACTCGTTCCCGGGCCGGTCGTGGCTCGCGGGGAACAGACCGTCCAGGGCTCGGCGGAAGGCGCGTTTTCCGTCCCGTTGCCCGACTGCCGGTTTTGGAGTCCCGAAACGCCCAACCTCTACGCCGCTTTCGTGACGCTCCGGGGCGCCGACGGAGCCTTGCTTCACGGCTGGGCCGAGCGTTTCGGCGTGCGCGAGCTGAAAGTGGTCGGGAAACAGTTTTTCCTGAACGGAAAGCCGTACTTCTTGCGCGGCTCGGGCGATCACCACTACGATTTCATCAATCTCGTCGAGCCGCCGGACCGCGAACGCTTCCTTCAGCATTTAATGCTTGCGCGGGCGGCGGGATTCAACTACATGCGGCACCACACGCACTGCCCGCTCCCCGAATATTTTGAGGCGGCGGACGAGGCCGGGATCCTGCTTCAGCCGGAGCTTCCGTACTACCATGACGTTCAGACCGAGGGCGCGGAGTTTGACCCGCTGCGGGACCTTCAGGAATCGTGGCGGACGAATCGGCGCTACGTCTCCTTCGCGGTTTACTCGATGGGAAATGAAGGCCACCTGGGCGCGCCGCTCGACCGTGAAATTTACGAGTGGGTGAAGCGGAACGACCCAGACCGGCTGGTCCTGCACCAGGACGGAGGCCGAAGCACGGAGGAAAACTCCGATTTCTGCGCGCCGAACGGCTGCGGTCAGCGGGCCTCGAGCATCCGGCCGTGGCCGATCGGAACGTTCGACTACCTGGAAATGCCGTTCATCGCCCACGAGTTTTTGAACCTTTCGACGAAAGTCGATCCGGAACTGGAAACCCGCTTTACGGGCGCGGTCCGGATGGACCCCCTGAAAGAAACCCGGCGGCAGAAACTTGAAGCGGCGGGGCTGGCGGAAGAATGGGGCCCGCGGTGCATTTTCGCGGCTCAGAAACTCCAGGCGATCTACCAGAAAACCGGGCTGGAAGCGGCCCGACTCGACCCGGAGTGCGACGGGTACTCGTTCTGGTCGATCACCGACTGCACGCTCCGTCAGGGGGACGCCCGCACGGCGCAGGGCCTTTTCACGACATTCTGGGAACGCCATCCGGGAGGCTGGGAGCTGGAAGAGTTCCGGCGTTTCAACGGCCCGACCGTTTTGCTGGCGCAAACCCACACGGAAAGCGCGGTCCTGACGAGCGGGCAGACGCTTCAGGCCGATTTTTCGATTTCCCACTTCGACGCGCAGGAAATCCCCGCCGGCCGGTTGAACTGGCAGCTCGCGGACGCTCATGGGACGGTCGAAATTGCTGCGATCCCCGCGGGAACGGCCGGAAAGATCGGGGCCGCGGAGATCACCGTCCCGGACGTTCAGAAGCCGCTCGAAACGGAGCTTGTCGTTTCGATCGACGGGACAAAAATCGGGAACCGGTGGAAATTCTGGATCTTCCCGAAACGAGAGAAAACGTCGCTGGCGCGGTGCCGCGTTTCGCCCAAACTTTTCCCGTGGTTCCAGGAACGTTTCACGGACGTGCAGGCGTGGACGCCCGGCGAGAATGCTCCCGAAACGGCGCTGATCGTCAGCGGCGACGAGACGGAACTCCTGGCAGAAGCGCAGGCGCAGGGGCGCAAAATGCTGGTCCTCGCGCCGGTCTCCGACCAACCGGACGTAAGTCTTGGCTGGTGGTCGCTCGGGACGCAGGTCGGGACGGCTTTCGAGGCGGAGCATCCGGCTTTTGGCGACTTCCCGGTCCGGCCGTGGATGAATGAGCTTTGGTTCCGACTGATTCGGAAAGGCGCAAAAACGCTGGACGTCGGGACGCAGGAATTCATGAAAGACGCCGTCCCGCTGGCGGTAGGTGAGGGGCAGAGCGCGTGGTCGCTTTACCTCGCGGAAAGCCGGGACCACCGGGTCGTGTGGGTCTTCGCGATCGATCTGCTTCAGGACCGTCCCGAGGCACAGTGGCTGCTGGAGAAACTGGTGGATTATCTTCGGTAAGATTCAGAGGGCCGGCGTCCTGCCGGTCAAGTTAATAGCGAGGGCGTAAAACCCATTAACTTGACTAGCAGGATGCCGGCCCTTCGGATCTACGACGCAAGATGCGTCGTCCCCGTAAATCAAAGCGAAAGCGGCTCGTTCTCCATCTGCCGCTCGCTGGCCGAAATGAGGAACATCTGATTCAAGAGGTCGATGTGGCACTGTTCCTGGGTCACGTTTCGGCGCGCGAACATTCTTTTCTGTGTGCTGATCATCACCTCGACCGGAAGCTCCGTGCACTGGTTGAACGACCGGGCGTAGTTCGTGAAGCTCGGGACGTTCCGCGTCACAAAACCGTAAACCATCGAGCAGCTTCCGATGGTTTTCCCGGTGAAAATGCTCGTATTAATGGCCGTTTTGGCGTAGTCGCCGATGATGCACCCGTGGAACTGCATCGCCGTGGCGACGCGGCCGTCTTTGTACTGCATCGAGACGCTCCCGTACGTGTTTTTCAGGTCGCTGTTGCACGTCCCGGCGCCGAGGTTGATCCAGCTTCCGAGGTACGAGTGCCCCAAAAAGCCGTGGTGCTGCTTGTTCGTGTACGGCTCGATCGAGGAGGCTTCCACCTCACCGCCGACTTTCGTCGTGTGGGCGAGTCCTACCTCCTCCTTCAGCGCGGCATGCTCGATCACTTTCGAGTTTGGGCCAATATAGACCGGGCCTTTCAGGAAGCAGAACGGACCGATGGACGCGCCCTCATCGACGAGGATCGGCCCCTTCGATGTGTCGGTCACGAGGTACTCGCCCAGCTTGACCCCCTCGCCGACGAAAACACCCTCACGGATCTCGGTCCATTTGCCGGAAGTCCAGCGTTTTTCGGGCTTTCCTGTCAACGCCGGCACGGTATGCTTCAGGCGGTAAGCCAGATTTCGGGCGAACAATTCCATGTGATTCCGAACCACATCGTGCGGATAGTCGAACAGTTCAAAAGGATGGTCATATTCCTCAGGGCATTTCTTTGCCGCCTGTTTTAAATTGATTGGCAAGACATCTGTTTTTAAGGATGTTTTAATTCCTTTTATCGCTTTGAGAAGCTGCGCAGCGGGCAAACAGACACAAGCTGGAATATCCTGCCAAAGGTAAAAAACAGGCGCGCCTTTTTTCATGCACTTCTTCAGAAAAGGAATGATCCGAACATCCGGGACCATCCGCGCGTTGACAAGCAAAACGTTTTCTTCAGGGGCAGACGATTCCAGTTCCCAGCAAACCTCGGTAATTCCGAAGCAGAACCGGGAATCCGGATACTCATAGCTGGAAGTTGCTTCCAGGTACGGCCTGCAAAGAAAAGAAATCGATTCCGTGTCGAGCTGGTTCAAAATGTCCAGCAGACGCATTGTTCCGCAAGTGATCGCGAATGCGGGTCGGCCCATCGTGATCGGGTTTAGTTCCCAAACGGCGGAGTCTTCAAAAACGACTGTTTTCATATTGAGCTTCTTTCGATAAACAAACGCTTCATCTTGATGTTTTTTCAAATTGATTATACGCTAATTTTTGATCTTGCGAAAGTGTTAAACCGGGATTTTTGTGAAAAATGCAGAAAATTTTCTTTTTTTTCCTTTTTTAACCTCTGAATAGTGGTCTGGGGGGGGTGGACAGAGTAGTAAAGTCTGGTATGATTAATTTTAGACCAGATAAAATATTGCCGAAACCTAGAGTGATATTTTGTTTTCAGGCGACACTGTAACCGGGAGATTTTAAATGTCCAAAATTTTGTGTCTGTTTTCGCTGGGGCTTTCCGTCATCTTGGCCATCCTGTTCATCCTTGATTTGAGCATTGGAATTCCATTTAACAAAGGAAGCATCTTTTTTGATGTAGTTTTCCTTGTTGCGTCACTGGTCATTGGGACCCTTAGCTGGTTTACATACAGGGAACAGTAAAAGCGAAGTCAATCGTGACGGTTTCGCCTAAACAGGACCTTTACCATTTTATGGAGAATTAAAACATGAAGAAGTTTTATGCGTTTGCCACGCTGGCGATTTCTTTGGGCCTGCTCTTTCTGGCGGGCTGCGGCCAAGGCAAAACACGTGAAATCATGAACGTTTCCTATGATCCGACTCGTGAATTGTACGAAGCGTATAATCAGAAATTCATCGAACACTGGGCCGAGAAAACCGGCGAAACCGTTTCTGTGGACCAGTCAAACGGCGGTTCCGGCTCGCAGGCCAAGAAAGTCGCCGAAGGTTTGGAAGCGGATGTCGTGACCCTTGCTCTTGGGTATGACGTCGAGTTGATCGGTGATTCCATTCCGGGAGCTCTGTCGGAAAACTGGATTAAGGAATTCCCGAATAACAGCTGCCCGTACGTCTCGACGATCGTTTTCCTCGTGAAAAAAGGAAATCCGAAGAACCTGAAAGACTGGGGCGACCTGGCCAAAGACGGCGTGGAAGTGATCACGCCCAACCCGCGCACGTCCGGCGGCGCCCGCTGGAACTACCTGGCGGCCTGGGGCTGGCAGTTGAAGCAGGACCTCGGGACCCTCGACTCGGCGTTCCTGAACGACCCGGCCAATGCCGAAAAGGTCAAGGAAGCGAATGAAAACGCCTACGAGCTGGTGAAGAAGATCCACCTGAATGCGAAAGCCGCCGGAATGCCGGAAGGAGCGCGAGGTGCGACGAACCTCTTCGTGCGTGACGGAGTGGGCGATGTATTGCTCGCGTGGGAAAATGAAGCGATGAAAACCGTCTATGGTGACAAAAACGACCAGTTTGAAATCGTGTATCCGTCAGTCTCCATTGTGGCCGAGCCGTCCGTAGCATTGATCAACACGACGGTGGACCGTAAGGGAACACGCGACGTGGCGGAAGAGTACCTGAACTATATGTACACGGAAGAAATTCAGAAACTCGTGATGGAAAATTTCTATCGTCCGAGTGAAGAAAAACTTCTCGAAGGCAACGACCTTTTCGGGAAAGTGGAGCTTTTCCGTATTCAGGACGTTTTTGGCTCCTGGAAAGATGTGCAGGAAAAGCACTTCTCGAACGGCGGCATTTTTGAAGATATGATGAAAGAATAAAAAAATGAATAATGAATAACGAATAATGGGTTAAAGTCTTTCTCCTCATTATTCGTTATTCGTTATTCATTATTCATTATTCATTAAAAAAGTTATGTTCCGACGACATCCAAAACGCGTCCTTCCTGGCTTTCGCATCTCCATGGGGTTGACGCTGGTTTATTTAAGTCTTCTGGTGCTGATTCCCTTCGCCGGTCTGATTCTGAAGGTTGGCGGAATGAGCTGGAATCAGTACTGGTCGATTATTTTCTCTTCACGTGTCCTTGCCGCATTTCGTCTGACGTTTGGCGCTTCGTTTTTGGCCGCGTGTATTAACGCCTTTTTCGGGTTTATCGTAGCGTGGGTACTGGTCCGATACAAGTTTCCGTGCCGCCGGCTGGTGGACGCGATGGTGGACCTTCCCTTTGCGATGCCAACGGCGGTTTCGGGTGTGGCGCTGCTCACCCTCTACAAACGTCTTGGACAGCTTATCGGAGTGAAGATCATTTTTACCGAATGGGGTCTTTTGCTCGCGCTGACGTTTATTGGCCTGCCCTTTGTCGTGCGTACGCTTCAACCGGCCATCCAGGACATAGAAAAGGAACTGGAAGAAGTTTCCGCCAGTCTTGGCGCGAATCGGTGGCAGACATTCTGGCGGGTGATTTTTCCGTCTCTGCGTCCGGCATTGATCACCGGTTTTGCCATGGCGTTTGCGCGTGCGCTGGGGGAGTATGGCTCCGTCGTCTTCATCGCGGGTACAAGCCTTCCGATCGTTTCGATTGAAATCGTGAAAAACCTCCAGGGTGGCCAGGAGGACCTGATGGTTGCCGTCGCGATCGCCACGACGATGTTGATCGCCTCGTTCGTCATCCTGTTCTGCATTAACTTCATGCAGGTCTGGATGAACAGGAGATACAGTGATGAGTAATTATGAATTAAGAATTATGAATGATGAATTGACCTGATGTTGGTCGGTTTGTGATTCATAATTCGTAATTCATAATTCGTAATTTGAAAAAATGTCCATTTCCCGACAAAATACCGATGAACCGCCGTTTGTACGTTACCTGCTCATTACGGTAGCGATCACGTTCATGGCGCTTTTCCTCCTTTTACCCCTGATTTTGGTTTTTTACTGCGCGTTTGAGGAGGGCTTTACTACGTATTGGGGAGCATTGACCAGCCGCAGAACCATCCGTGCGATCGGTGTCACGCTTCTGACCGTTGGTATTGCCGTTCCGATCAACGTTCTGTTCGGGATCATGTCCGCGTGGTGCCTTGGAAAATTTAACTTTTGGGGCAAGAGCCTGCTCATTTCGCTGATCGACCTTCCGTTTGCCGTCTCGCCGGTCATCGCGGGTCTTCTTTTTGTCATTCTGTTCGGGATGCACAGCATTTTCGGCGACTGGCTGATGGCCAATTTCGGGATCAAAATTCTGCACACGACCACCGCGACGGTCATCGCGACGATGTTCGTGACGTTCCCGTTTGTGACCCGTGAACTTCTGCCGACAATGCAGGCGCAAGGGTCTGAGGAAGAACTGGCGGCGCGTGTGCTTGGTGCGAATGGCCTGCAAATCTTCTTCCGGGTCACGCTCCCGAACATCAAGTGGGCGCTCCTTTACGGTGTGGTGCTCTGCAACGCACGAGCCATGGGTGAGTTCGGCGCGGTGAACGTCGTAAGCCACGGAGGAAAAAACAATACGCTCTCCCTTTTGATTTACGAGACATACCAGTCGGACCTCGTGGCGGCGTTTGCCGTTTCGACGCTTCTGGCTCTCATGGCAATCGTGACGCTGGTCCTCAAAACGTACATTGAAATGAAAACGCAAGACAAATAAAAAGGAATGAACAATGAATAACGAATAACGAATAATGGGGAAAGACTTCAACCTCATATTTAGTATTAATCCCGCTTGAGTTTGAACTCATTCTTTTCATTATTCATTATTCGTTATTCATTCTTTCATTCAACCCAAGGGGTTGACAAGATGAGTATCGAAGTTCAGAATATCACCAAAACTTTCGGAAATTTCCTGGCCCTGAACGATGTTTCGCTTTACATTAAGACTGGCGAATTGGTCGCACTGTTGGGACCGTCCGGTTCCGGGAAAACGACGCTTCTGCGTATCATCGCGGGTCTGGAAGAGGCAGACGAGGGAAGCGGCCCTGTCCTGTTTAATAATTATAACATGGCGAACTCGAAGATCAGCGACCGCGGTGTCGGGTTTGTGTTTCAACACTACGCTCTGTTCCGCCACATGACGGTTTTTGAGAACGTCGCGTTTGGTCTGCGTGTCCGTCCCCGTGAGACCCGGCCCGATAATGGGGAAATTCACCGCAAAGTGCTGGAACTTCTGCGTCTGGTTCAGCTTGATACGCAGGCCAATCGTTATCCGCATCAGCTTTCCGGTGGTCAGCGTCAGCGTGTGGCTTTGGCGCGTGCGTTGGCGGTTGAGCCTCAGGTTCTGCTTCTGGATGAGCCATTTGGAGCGTTGGACGCGAAAGTCCGTGTCGAACTGCGCCAGTGGCTGCGCCGGCTTCACGATGAGATTCACCTGACGAGCGTTTTCGTGACGCACGACCAGGACGAGGCGCTCGAGCTTGCTGATCGCGTAGCCGTTATGAGTGCCGGTAAAGTCGAGCAGTTCGCAACGCCGAACGAAGTGTTCCACAAACCAGCGACGGAGTTCGTGATGAATTTCCTGGGTTCGGTGAATAAATTTCGCGGCCAGATCACCGATGGAAAGGTTCGTCTGGGCGGGCAGTACATCATGGATGTGCCGGAAGACACCGAGGAGGCTAAACTGTTTGTTCGTCCTCACGAATTGATCATTTCGCACACGAAAACACCGAACTGCTTTAATCTCCGTGCCGTGGTGAAGCGGATCCACTCGGCGGGCGCACGTGTTCGTGTCGAGCTGGAAACGCACAGCGGTGACCCCATGACGGCCGAAATGACCCACGCCCGGCTTTCCGAATTGAACCTGGAAACGGGCCAGGAAATCTACGTAACGCCGTGTAACATTCACGTGTTTGGCTCAGACGAACACGCTCTTGAAGAGTAAATTAAGGAAAAGAATTACAAGCTATGACAGCGATGTCACCGTTTCGGAGACAACGCTTACAGGGCTGGTAATGGGTCAGTTTCACCTTGTGCTTTACGGGGTGAAACGAGGGTTGTGTTTTTTCAGATATGATGGTCTGTGGGAATATAAAGCATCCGTCCGCACTGGGAACACGAAACAGCAACGGTTCCTGACACGATTTTCGCGATCTGATCGACCGGGATTGTCGTGTGACAGCCTGCGCAGCTCTGGCGATCGACCGGGGCGAGGCAGTCAAATTTCTTTTGATTGAAAAGCTTTTGGTAAAGCATCCGATGCTCACCGTCCAGTTGGGCTTCCAATTTTCGGAAATCGACTTTCAGCCGCCGGATCTCTTCCTCCGCACTTTCGCGGACTTCCTGCGTCCTGGACTTCATATCGGTTAAAAGGTCCTGCGTAGCCTGGAGATTTTTCCGGGCTTCTTCCGCTTTGGCGTTCAGTTCATCAAGATACTCAAGCCCCTCCAGAATTTCATCGGAAAGTACTGCGTTGGCGGCCTCTGCAGCGGCGATTTGGTCACGCAGACTGTTAAACTCGCGCGTGTTTTTTGCCTCGTCCTGCATTTTCTTTTTACGCTCGATACCCTTTTCGTTTTCTTCAAGCATAACCTGCTTGCTGTCCATGAGAATGCGTTGGTTCAGGGCGGCTTTGACGGCCTTTTCCTGAATTGCCTGCATTTCAGCGATGCGCTGTTCGGTACCGTGGATACGGCGAAGGCCGCCGTTTACTTGCTCCATCAGCTCTGCAAACTGCTTGTGCATACGGTGAAGCGATTCTAAAATTGGATTAAAGTTGGCAGCTGATTCCATCTTGATTTCGGCGGGACGAAATATGTCCTCAGAAGGGGTGATTTCTTCCTCAAAAAACTTTTGAATCCCGGATTAAATCCGTGAATCTTTAATTCCGCAGGCGATCAAAGATCGTCGTCATCCTCATCAATCTGGCGGCGGGAATTCCGGTCCGTCGAAAGAACCTGACGGAGCAGGGCGGAAACGTCCTCAAACCTGGAATCTGCCGGCGAGGTTGGCGTGCACTGAAGTACCGCACCGTGCCCTTTTTTGGGAAGTGAAAGCAATAAACTGGAAACGGTCTGAATGTCACCTTCACTAATAACGATTCCACGACGCCCGTTCGGATCGGGTTTACGCGAGAACGTTTTGCTTGCGATGGCAAGGAACGTCACAGAAGAGTCCAGACGCTGAAGTGTAAGCTGACGGCGGACGAATTCCTGGCGCTCGTCATTATAATCATCCATTTTCCCATTTGAGAACATGTGAAGGCCAGGGCCAATTTCCTGCATGGAGATTTCCGAGCCGCCGTACACAATGTAGCCGTGATTCGCGTCTGCGCAAATGTAATTCACACCCGCGTAATTGCCGGTTTGAAGTTCTTTCAGAGCCATTTCTGCAGCTTCTTTTGGATTACGGTAATTCAGCATTTCACGGCAGAGCAGTCCGCGGGAACGGGGATTAAACGGAATATCCCGTTTGGGGCGATTCATCGTACACGCGAACATCCCGTGTTGATTGACTCCAAACCACGTTCCGCCGGAGCGGCGATCGATTCCGCAGATAACACGAGGGCAGCCGGATTGAATACGTGGCGCCTGAGAGGGACGATCCGGATTTTCCTCACGATTATAAGCCACAAGAATCGGAGAATCCGCTGCCACCTGGTACTGAAAAGCCATTACACTCATGATTTTAACTCCCTAAAAAAGAAAACAAATTCCATACTGTCTTAATTTTACCATAATTTTAAAAAAAAGAAACCCCCCCATTTGGGGGAATTTCTCTTTTTGTGATTTGCCTGTTTTTTTGAATGGTACAGAATTGTAAGTCTAGTTTCGTTCCAATGCCTCGCGCAGAAATTTCCCGGTCAGTGAGGCAGGATTTTGAGCGATTTCTTCAGGTGTTCCAACCGCGACAACACGGCCTCCCAAGTCACCAGCGCCAGGCCCCAAATCAATGATGTAGTCGGCGGATTTTATCAGCTGAATATTATGTTCGATCACGATCAGAGAATGTCCTACCGAGATCAGGGCGTTGAAACAATCCTGAAGCTGAACCACGTCAGAAAAATGCAATCCGGTCGTCGGCTCATCCAGAATAAACAGACATCGGTCTTTTCGGGCAGACCCCATAAAAGACGCAAGTTTTAACCGCTGAGCCTCACCTCCGGAAAGGGTTGTGGCAGACTGACCGAGCCGAATGTAATCAAGCCCTACTTCTTTTAGTAACTTTAACTTGTTTTGGATCCCGCGAGAACCCCGGAAGAAAGTGAACGCTTCCGCGACGGTCATCTCCAGAACCTCTGCGATGTTGCGATTCCTGTAGGTTATGTCGAGGATCTCCTTTTTGTAGCGGGTTCCGTGACATTGGGCACACTTCATGTAAACGTCCGCGAGGAACTGCATATCGATCGAGATACATCCATCCCCGTTGCAGTTTGGGCATCGGCCTTCCTCGGCGTTAAAACTGAAATGGCCAGCAGTGTAATTTCGTTTCCTGGCCTCTTTGGTGTCAGCGAATAGGGCGCGAATTTCGTCGAAAGCCTTCAAATATGTCACGGGATTACTGCGAGGCGATCGGCCAATCGGGGATTGATCGACCAGAATTACATCATCGACTTGACCCGCTCCGAGAATTTCACGAAATGGAAGGGGTTTTATGCTTGAATCATGTTGATGAAGACGCTGGGAAAGAGCAGGGTAAAGCGTTTTTTCAACAAGCGTGCTTTTCCCGCTTCCACTTACCCCCGAAACGACACACAAACAACCAAGAGGAAAGGAAACATCCGTGTTTTGAAGATTATTTCCGCTTGCGCCATGAATATGAATCCAGCCGGACTCTGTGGGACGGCGTTGGGTAGAAACATGGCCACGCTCCCCTATGAGGTACTGGCCTGTTAGTGAGGATTCAGAGTCCATCATCTCCTGCGGGGTACCCTGAAAAACGATTTCGCCCCCTCGTTCACCTGCGTATTGACCGACTTCGATCACCTGGTCGGCCGCGCGGATGATGGATTCTTCATGCTCGACTACGACTACAGAATTATCCCGGTCACGGAGCGTCTCGATCGCGCTCAAAAGCTGAAGCGAGTTGGCGGGATGAAGGCCAATGGACGGCTCGTCGAGCACGTAAAGCATATTCACAAGAGTGGCTCCCAGCGCAGCGGCCAAAGAAACACGCCGCATTTCTCCTCCGGAAAGCGTGCGAAGTGTTCGGCTCAGCGTCAGGTATCCGAGTCCAACCGTTTCCAGAAATTCAAGCCGGGAAAGGGCCTGACGCAGAATGGGAAGCCCGACCTGGCGTTCCCAGTCCGTGAACTGAGGGATCAGATTTTCCAGAAAAACGCGCAGATCGCAGACTTTCATCTCGCAAAGCTCTGCGATGTTTTTGCCCTCGAAATCAGATCCTGTGGAGGTTTCGTCATTTGCGCTGGTTTTCGGCATGTCGCCGTGATAGTGTTTCCCGATCATCGTGGCGAGGGCCAACGGTTGAAGCCGTTTGCCTCCGCAAGCCGGGCACGGTCGGTAACTGCGCCACCGGCTAAGAAAAACACGAATCGGCATTTTATACTTGCGCCGTTCGAGCCAGGCGAAAAACCCATTAATTCCTCCGAAATCCGTACCGGCTTCACCATTGAGCAGGAGGTTCATCTCGGTTTCAGTGAGTTGGGAGACCGGAACGTCCGTCCGTAAGCCATGGGACGGTGCCCACTCGATCACTTTTTCCAGCTCGTAGTGATATGCCTGTGTGTTCCAGGGCGCGACAGCCCCTTCCGCAATCGTTTTCTGGCGGTTGGGGATCACCAGATCAAGATCAATGTCGATCGTATTCCCAAACCCCTCGCAGACAGGACACGCTCCCAGCGGACTGTTAAAGCTGAACAGGCGCGGCTCAGGAATAGCATAATCGACCTTGCAGTGTTCACAGGAAAGCTTCGTACTGTAGTGTCGAATGACCCATGGCTCACCAGCCAGGTCATACGATTGCCAGATCCCGGAAGCGTCGAGGTTTTCTACCTCTTCCAGCGAGATCTGTATGATGAGAGAACATTTTCCCTGACCGTGACTGAAGGCGGATTCAAGCGATTCGCGGATCCGGGACTCGGGCATTCCACCGCTCAGACGGTCTGCGACGCAGTACAGTTCCTCGGAGTCGAACGCTTTTTGTGCGTCCTCCTCGGAGGGGATCTCGCTGGAAAGGTCCACGATTTTGTGGTTCATCAAAATGCGGATGAAACCTTCCTCGCGCATCGAGGCGAATTGTTCCGCCCACGTGTTTTCTCGCTTTTCGGTGATGTGCCAGACGACGAGGAAACGGGTACGAAGCGGAAGAAGCGCGATGAATTTCGTGACCGTCTCGGAAGTGTCGCGTCGGACCTCATGGCCGCAAGAGAGGCAGTACGTGATGCCGATCTTGGAGTAAAGAAGGCGCAGGAAATCATAAGTTTCCGTGGCGGTCCCGACCGTTGCGCGGCTGGATTTGGTTGAAAGGTTTCCCGCGACGCAGATCGCAGGCGGGATCCCGTCGATCAGTTCCGCTTCGGGTTTTTCGAGTTGATCGAGGAACTGGCGCGTGTAGGGCGAAAAACTTTCGATGTACCGCCGCTGGCCCTCGGCGTACAGCGTATCGAGCGCAAGCGAGCTTTTCCCGCTCCCGCTCACCCCGCAAATGACGACAAGTTTTCGATGCGGAATATCCAGATCAATGTTTTTCAAATTGTGGACCGCGACTTTGCGCAGAACGATTTTACCGCCAGTTCCCATTGATTATTTCCTTAATGTACGGGAATCCTGATGAAATACTTACTGATCTTTTGAGGCTTTACATTTTCTCAACGGTCTGAATTCCCAGCAGTTCCAGGCCTTTCTGGATCGTTCGGGCGGTCAGATCGCACAGAACGAGGCGACTGTTCCGCACTTCCTCGCTCTCCGCGCGTAACACCGGGCAGTTTTCGAAGAACGAGCTGTACCGGCTTGCCAGGTCGTACAGGTAGGACGTGAGGAAGTTCGGGCGATTATCTTTCGCCACCGCTTCCAGCGCCTCGTCGAAGCGCAGAAGCTCCATCGCCAGCGCGCGCTCTGACGGGTGCGTGAACTGGATCTTCGCGTTTTGCGAAATGGCCTGAGCGTCAAACCCGCCGCGGGAGAAAATGCTCCGGACCCGGGCGTAGGCGTACTGCATGTAGGTCGCCGTGTTTCCGTTGAGGGCCAGCATTTTGTCGTACGAGAAAACGTAGTCACTCTCGCGGTTCTGCGAAAGGTCGGCGTATTTCAGGGCGGCGATCCCGATTTTCTGCGCGGTTTCCTCAAAATCTTCTTCCGGAATGGTACTTGCTTCGTTGGCGCGGATCGCCGCCCGGGCGCGTTCCACCGCTTCGTCGAGCAGACCGTCCAGCCCGACCGTGTCGCCGCTGCGGGTTTTGAACGGTTTTCCGTCCTCGCCCAGAATGGTCCCGAATTTCACGTGGCGCAGGTCGATCCCCTCGTAACCGAGCATCCGCGTGACCTCGAAGAAATTCACGAAATGCTCGCTTTGGCGGTGGTCCACCACGTAGTAAATGGCGTCAGGATGAAACGTTTCGACGCGGTACAGAAACGTCGCGATGTCTGTCGTTGCGTAGAGGTACGCGCCGTCTTTTTTCTGAACGATCATCGGCGTTTCGCGGCCCGGGAAGAAAACGCAGACCGCGCCTTCGCTTTCGGTCGCGAGGCCCTTCTCGCGCAGGAGCTTCACCACCCCCGGGAGCCTGTCATTATAAAAACTCTCGCCGAGCACTTCGTCGAAATGAATGTCGAGCCGCTCGTAAGCGTGGTCGATCTCGCGGAGACAGTAAGGCATGATTTTCGCCCAGAGCGCACGGTTTTCCGGGTCGCCCGAGTGCAGTTTCTCGACTTCGAGCCGGCACTCGTCCGCGACTTTTTCGTCCGAGTCCATTTCCTGCCGCGCGATGCGGTACAGGCGCAGGAGTTCCATGATCGGGTTTTCCTCGAATTTCGCCTCATCGAGGTAGTGTTTCCAGCCGTAGAAGATCATTCCGAACTGTGTGCCCCAGTCGCCGAGGTGATTATCGCGGATGACGCGGTGCCCGAGGAACGAAAGGACGCGGCTCATGGAGTCGCCGATGATCGTCGAGCGAATGTGCCCGACGTGCATCGGTTTCGCGACGTTCGGCGAGGAATAGTCGATCACGATCGTTTTCGGCTTTTCCGTGACAGAAATTCCCAGGCGCTCATCCTTCGCGGCGGCTTCGAGCGTCTGAATCATCCAGTCCGAGCTGATTTTCAGGTTCAGGAAACCGGGCCCGGCAATTTCGATGGACTCGAAAAGCGCGGCGGCGAGGGGGTTTTCCAGGACCGCGGTCCGAATCATTTCCGCCACTTCCCGCGGCTTTTTGCCCAGGGATTTTCCCATCGCCATCGCGAAGTTGGCCTGATAATCGCCGAATTTCGGGTCACTGCAGCGGCTGATCATTCCAAGGAATTTTTCGGGAGTTTCGCTGTACTGGGTCAAAACCGGACGAAATATTTTTTCGAGCAGTGCGGGAATCATTATGGACCTCTTGAACTGGTATAAAATGAAATAAATTTTAATTCGCGTTCCTTAATTATAAACAAAATAAAATTCCTTTCAACCCCCCACCAGAAAAAAGGCCCTGCTTGACAGACGGTCGGTGGGCCGGTATAATGAAAGAATGTTTCGCGAAAGGCGAATCTTCCCGTCACTTTTACCCCTCACCCCCCAAGGATTTCCCATGAAAAAAATCTTGCTCACTTTCCTTTGCTCGGCGTTTCTCCTCCCGGCCGGTCTGGTTCTGGCCCAGCAAAGCGCGAACGTTGATACGTGGCGCGCCGAGTACCAAAAGCGCATCGAATCGACCCTCGCCGCCCGCAAAAAGCAAAAGGCCGAAAACCCGCAGGACGTTTTTTACTCGAAACCGGATTTTGTCGTTTATAATCCGGAGGTCAAAGAGGACGTTTTGGGCGACTGCTATAATGACCACTTCCAGGTTTTTGACGGGATCGACGGCACGATGTTCGCGACCGACTGCCAGGCGACCTGCGAAGGTGCGCTTGACCAGCACGTCGCGTTTTACCGGAGCGACGACCACGGCAAAACGTGGAGCAAGCCGAAAGTCCTCGCCGGGCCAAAAACCATGCACGACGAGACCCCGATCGCGAGCTGGGGCTTTGCGATGGTTTCCAAAACCGGACGAATTTACGTCATTTACAATCAGTACGTTCCCGGCAAAGTCTCGACGAACCGCCAGCACACGGGTCTGATGTGCGGCATTTACTCCGACGATAAAGGGGAGACGTGGTCCGAACCGGAGTTTATCGCCGGCGTTCCGCGCTCGATCAACGACTCGTCCGACCAAACCATCCCGCCGGAATGGGTCGTCTGGCAGAGACCGCTGCGGCTGGGCGGGACCGACGGCCACTACCTGGTCGGCGTCACGCGGTACGTTGCGCCGGAAAACCACCACAAATACCGCACCGTGACGGAGTTCATCCACTTCCCGAATATTGACGAAAACCCGGAACTGAAAGACCTGAAGATCGAGTGGGTCCTGGCCGACGAGAACTGCCTGCACATCGGCGTGCACTGCGAGGAGCCGGGGATCGTGAAACTCCCCGACGGTCGGCTTTTCGCGCTTCTGAGGACCGGGACCGGTTACCCGTGCTGGACCATCAGCGCCGACGGCGGTTACACGTGGACCCAGCCGGAAAAACTGCTCGACCGTGACGGCGGCAAACCGTTCCTGCACCCGGTTTCTCCGTGCCCACTGTACGACTGGAAAGGCTGCGAGGCGGGAAGCGGCGAGTACTTCGCGCTGATCCACAACAAATTCGACTTTACAAACCGGAACCCGTGGCAGAATCGCGGCCCGCTTTACCTCATCTCGGGCAAATATCAGAAAGACGCCCACCAGCCGATCTGGTTCACGTCCGAGCCGAAACTTTTCATCGACCGGCCGTCCGGAAACTCGTTTTACACGAGCTGCACGCAGGTCAATGGGAAGTGCGTCCTTTGGTACAATGACCAGAAATTTTACCTGCTCGGAAAGATCATCGGGCCGGAGTGGATGGAGTGATAAAATGGAAGGCGGTAATGGAGGCCGAAGGCCGGAATTACGCGTCTAATCCGGCGCGTAATTCCGCGCTTGCGCGCTTCATTACCGCCTCTCATTTGACGACGCTGGAAGCGTCGTCCCCGTAATTAAAGCAAAAGTTCGAGCAGCCCCACGACTCCGCCGAGAATGAACCCCAAAACCTGAATGGCGCCGAGGTGCTGGGCGGCCACGTTCGAGATCATCTGGTAAAACTCCTCCACGTCCTGCTTCTCCACGGCCTTTTGGACCCGCTGGGAAATGTGCAGTTTCTCCTGGATCAGCGCCTGGCCGTTTTCCTGGATCCAGCGTTCGAGCTCGACCTGCGCGCTCGGCATGAGTCCGTTCTGGATCCACGACCAAAGCTCCGGCGAGTCTTCGATCTGCTTGAGCCATTTGGGGAAACTCTCCTGAAGGTAATTTTTCAGAAACGCCCGGAGGTACTCCTGCATTTCTTCCCGGAAATTTTCAACTGCCGAGCCGGCGTTCGGGTTCAGGAACCAGTTCCTCAGTTCGGACCCGAGGCCCACGAGCTCCCCGCCGATTTTGTCGATCGTTTCGGGCGAGCTGAGCTTTTTCTCGATGACCGCCTGAACATTCTTCCAGTTCACGAACGAGATGAAACCATCTTCCAGTTTTAAATTGCTAATGAGCGGCATTCGACTCAGGAAATCACGTACATACTCGCGGACCATCTCGCGCAGCATTTCCATGATTTCCGGCGCCCGGGTCTTCAGGGCCTGGGCGACTTTCTCCGCGATGAACCGCCGGTTTTCCGGGGCGTTGAGGCGGGGCTCAACCACTTTCTCCCAAAATGACTGCATGTTCTCCCTAGTCAGGAGTTTCCGCAGCGACTCGCCGAGCGTGCGCTCGATTTCCGGAATGAGGAAGCCGCAAATCGCGGTTTCATGTTCACGAAGCAGATTTTGGACTTTCTCCCGGGCGGTCGTGATGAGCTGCGGGTTTTTCAGAAATTCGATCCCCGCGTCGCAAAGCTCCTGCGAGATTTGCCGGGAATCGAGGAGTTTTTCTTCGACCTGCTTCCCGATCTCCTCCCCGATCAGGTCTTTGCTTTTCGGGACCATTCCCTGGCGCCAGTAGCCGAACGTAATGACGGAGAGTGGATGCCATGGCGACGGTTTGAACGGCTTGAAAAGCATTTCGATCGCGATGAAGTTGGTCAGGTACCCCACCGAGGCGGACAGAAGGACCCGCAAAACCGTGTCGAGCCAAAACGCCAACGTGGGGTGACCGTCCAGAACGCGTAAATGCTCCACCGTGATGAGGGCCGGGAGAAAAACACAGATCGTCACGAAACTCAGCGGCGAGCAAATCAGCTCAAGGATCGCGAAAACCCGCTTCTCGGCGGAGTTGGAAGAGTCGCAGGCGATCTGGAAACGTTTTATTGCTTCGGATTTCAGGCTCATGATCGGATTTTCCTGATGAAAAGGGACTCGTATTCAAAAAGAACGTTTCAAAAACTTCGTGGTATATTATATCAGATTTTGAAATTTTGTAAATCGGAGGGGGCAGAAAGTCCCAGGGATCGATTGAGAGAAAATGGGGCTGAAATTTCCAAAAAATGACCCGATGAACTCAAAAAAAATGACGTTTTCCACCCCCTTGCGAGGACGAAAAACGTCATTTTTTTTTGGTGTATCAGGGACTAAATCCCGTGTTTTAGCGGTTAAACTAAAACATAGGCTGTAACCCTGTCAAATCCAGGCACCCTGTACACCGTCGATTCTCGGCGGCCGCAAAGTCTTCATGCTGTAACCCTGTCAAATCCAGGCACCCTGTACACCGTGGCTCGCATTGACGCCCGCTGTGCGGAGGCTGTAACCCTGTCAAATCCAGGCACCCTGTACACCTCCTCAAGGACAACGAGGCGGTGACGTTCGCGCTGTAACCCTGTCAAATCCAGGCACCCTGTACACCTCAGTGCAAAGACGAACGGATGAGCTGTTGGCTGTAACCCTGTCAAATCCAGGCACCCTGTACACCATGATTGAAGAACTGGAAGGCCGCTTGAGCCGCTGTAACCCTGTCAAATCCAGGCACCCTGTACACCCTGGCGCCAACACCGGTGATGTTTGTGGTGTTGCTGTAACCCTGTCAAATCCAGGCACCCTGTACACCCAGATTATACGCAGCACTACTTATTGCACCCGCTGTAACCCTGTCAAATCCAGGCACCCTGTACACCATTAACTAAGCTGGATTTGCCTGAAGGTGTTACGCTGTAACCCTGTCAAATCCAGGCACCCTGTACACCCAAGGTTGGTTTTACGCCAACGTACTGTCGCCTGCTGTAACCCTGTCAAATCCAAGCACCCTGTACACCTATTCGTAATAGTATCTTGTACGAACTTTCAGGCTGTAACCCTGTCAAATCCAGGCGCCCGCGTACCCGTTCAGTCGAATACGCGGGAATAACACGGTGGCATTCTTTCGCTTCCAAACTCTCAACCGAATTGTCAAAGATTCGGGGCTTTCCCCTGATGATTTTTGAATTATAGCACACTCCCCGGATGAGGTCAAGGGGCTCCCCGCTTTTTTTTGAAAAAATTTTTGGGCTCTGATCCTCCGCGTCTTTTGTATCTCTGCGTGAGATCCGAAAGAAGTGGACAAGAAAAACTCTTTGCGTCCTTTGCGGCTAAAAAATCATCGTGGTGTTTTTATCTCACGCGGAGATGCGGAGACGCGGAGATTTTTGTTGGGCCGGTCTCTGATCCTCCGCGTCTTTTGTATCTCCGCGTGAGATCCGAAAGAAGTGGACAAGAAAAACTCTTTGCGTTCTTTGCGTCCTTTGCGGCTAAAAATGATCTTGTTTGACCGCATGGATCGGAAACGGCGAAACCCCGGGATTTTGATCGCTTCGGATGGTGATTTCAGGCTCTTTAAAAAAATGTGCGCTACCTACTTGAAACTTTTCAGGTTTTGGGTAAAATTAAAATGAATGGGGTTTTCCTGAAAGACTCCCCTGCCTGAAATTGAGTTTTCATTCCTTTCCCATTTTGCCAAAACCGGCGGCTGGGAAGAAAGTTTTTCATCTTTTTTGCAAAGAGGTAAATCGTGAACCTGACAGACAGCAAATACAACAAATTCGCGCTGGTGAAAGAAATGCTCGAAACTCCGGAGATCATCCGGAAGTTTGACTGGACGCAGACCGCTTCGATGGCCGACGCCATCAAGAAGTGCGGCCGCCTGTTCATGACCGGCGAAGGCTCCAGCCGTATTTTCCCGGCCAAGAACATGATCTACACCGCGATGAAACTCGGCGCCAATCTTTCCATGGCAACCGACGGAAGCATCCAGGCCCGTGAATACGACCTGAAAGACTGGGCGGTTTTCGGCGTTTCCAACAGCGGAATGACGAAAGAGATCGTGCTTCTTCTGAGCATGCTGGCGGAACAGAACCATCAGAACCGCTTCTCCATGACCGCCAACGCCGGGACGCGCATCGTGGACGCCTCGAACGAATCCATCATCCTTTCCTGCGGGAAGGAAGACGCCGTTGCCGCGACCAAGAGCGTGGTGGAAAGCGGCCTGGTTTACCTCTCCATCCTGAAGAACATTTACGGGACCGACTTCAACGCCGCCGCGGCCGCGGATGCCGCCGAGCAGGTCCTCACCGCCGAGATCGATCCGGAGATCATCAAGAAGATCGCGGATTCGCCGATCATTTACTTTGCGGGACGGAATAACGGCGCGGCCGAGGAACTCCGTCTGAAGACGAACGAGATCACCCGCAAAAAGAGCGACTACCTCGAGGGCACGTACCTGCTGCACGGGATCGAGGAAGTCATGAACGCGGGCGAAACCATCGTCGTGATCGAGCCGTACGAATCGGAAATGGCCAAAATGCAGGAACTGCTTGTGGACCGCATCGGCGTGAACATCGTGGCGATTGCGTCGAAGCAGACCATTTTCCCGACGTTCGTCATTCCGTCCGTCGGCCTGCTTGACCCGGCGATCCAGCTCATGGCGGGCTGGAATCTGCTGATCCAGGTCGGGATTTCGCTCGGGATCGACCTCGACCACCCGACCCGTGCGCGCAAGATCGGGAACGCGATCTGATTCTGATTTCTTAAACGCAGAGTTTCAGCGTGCCGTGCCTTTTCTGCCGTGCGGCGCGCTGAACTGCCGCCAGTCAAAAACTCCAAAACTCCTCAGGGGTGAACTCATGCGCCTTCCTTTTCCCACCCTCTGCTTTCTGTTTCTTTTCCCCCTTTTTTTACACGCGGCGGAACCTGTAGAGCTGGGGAAACGGCCGATCGAGCTGGACTGGGCAGGCCGGACGCGCAGTGAGTGCGTGCCGTTTCTGGATTTTGAGTCTCCTTTCACGTGGACGTGCGAGTGCGAAAACGCCGCCGCCTCTTTTCAGCGCTCCGACCGTCAGCCGATCTGGGGAAATTTTACCGCGTGCCTGACGTTCCGCGCTCTGACGAATCAACCGGGTTCCACCCCCACCCCTTCCGTTCGGGTCCGGCCCCCTCAGCCGCTTCCCATGCCGCGGGAACCGTTTGACTCGGTTTCCTGCTGGATCTTCTCGTACTCGTGGGGCCGCGGCGCGAATACGGACCTGAGCGTCCCGATCCCGACGCTTTCGCTTTGCTTTCTCGCAGATGGAAAGCCGGTCGAGATCCCGTTCCGTCAGATCGACTGGCGAAACTGGTACCTGGTCCAGCTTCGTTTTACGCCGGAACAGGCCGCGCTGCTCAACGGGCCGAACGTCTTTTTTGACGGTTTCCGCGTGACCGGCGGGACGCAGACGTTTGACCGGGAAATCTACTTCGACGATTTGGCTTTTTTTGCCGAAAAACTCGCTCCGCTCAAGCCGGCGGTCCATCGGGCGTTTGGGCCGGACCCGGATCTGGACCCGAAATTTACGTTCCCGACGCGGCCGGAAACGATCATTCCGCCTTCTGCCGCTCCGGACTCGAAAAATGCGCTTGAGGCCGAAACTGGCGGCGCGTTCCACTTCACCTACGCGGGTTCCGACGGCCGGCTGGAAGTCCGTTTTGCGCCCCGGACGGGCACGTGGTCAGATCTGACCACGTGCTGGAACGGCGGCGAGGCGTTTCAACCCCTCGAAAATGGCGGCGTGACGGAGATCGTAAACGCCCAAAAGGAAGCCGAAAAGGTGGAAAGCGCCGAGATCCTGGACGTTCAGAAAGACGGTGAAACGCTGAAGATTCGGACGAAAATTCACTCGAAAACCGCCGAAGCCGTGGTGACGTACACGCTGCGGCTCGTCGGCAAAACGCTGGTTTTGGAAACGGCCTGCGATGCGCCGTCCGTCGCGAAAATTTCGTTCGGCCAGGCGCAGGGGCTGAAAAGTCCGCAGGCGGTCCCGGTCCCGTACTGGACGGGTGGTCAGGGCTACTCCGCACGCCGTCCGGCGGTCATCGCGTTTGAGGCCGGGCCCGGTGAAACGTGCTTCCTCGCCGGCGAGGTGGACTGGTACTCGAGCGCCGCGAGTTATTGCTCCAGCCTGCATCGGGTGGACGGCTCCTCCGCGGTTTTCCACGAGGGGGTCGAGTACCGCCCCAAAACCGACGGGACGCGGAACCCGGCGTTCGAGCGTTTCGTCGTGACCGTTTCGCCGAAATTCGACGAAGTGCTCCCGTTCATTCCGAATCCGGCCTCCCCGTACAAAGCGGTGGCCGGGACGAAACTCTGGCGGGTCCATGCGGCGCATGATCGGGCGCAGGACCGGGATTTTTGGCTCCGGGCGTGGCGGTACGGCCTGCGTGAAGTCGTGATCAATGACCACGAGACGCAGTGGCGCGAGGGGGGCGAAAGTTTCACCTTTCGCACGCGTACCGACCCAACGAAAGGCGGCGATGATGCGCAGGTCGAATATTCGCATTTTCTCCGCGACCGCCTCGGCTTCGTGTACGGTCCGTACAATAATTTCACGGATTTCGCGCCCGTCAATGAGTTTTGGAGTCCCGATCGGGTCGGCCGACTGCCGGACGGAAACTTCCAGCCGAGCTGGATGCGGACGTACGGGCCGAAACCGTACTACGTGATCGATTTTTGCGCGCGGCTGGCTCCGGAACTCGCGAAAAAGTTTTACTTCAACACGGCATACTGTGACGTGCATACGTCAGTGGCGCCGTGGAACCGGACGGACTATGACGCGCGGGTCCCGGAGGCGGGAAAATTCGCCGCGACATTTTTCGCCTACGGGAAAGTGATGCTTTTCCAGAAAAAAGCGTGGGCCGGGCCGGTTTATTCCGAGGGGCCGAACCACTACTTTTACGCGGGGCTGACCGACGGAAACTACGCGCAGGATCAGGGCTATAAACTGGACGAAAACCCGTGGCTCGTCGATTTTGACCTCCTCAGGATCCACGATTTGGAGTGTGATTTTGGCCTTGGAAGCCTCGGAATGTACTCGCCCGGGAAAACGCGCGAGGAGCGCCTTTTCTACGTTCCGCATCAGGACGAGCCGGGCGAGGCGGGCCGGGATCTGCTTGTGGACCGCTACCTTGCCGGGACCGCCGCGTTCGGCCACATTGGATTCCTCGTTCTGGACTACGCGTTTACCCCGCCCAAGGCGTTCGGGCTGGCGTATGGTGTGCCCGGAACGCTTCATTTTGAGGACGGGATCCGCGTCGGGATGCGCTCGTACTTCATGAACCAGCAGCTTGCGGCCCGTTATACGCAGGCGTCCGTTCGGGCGATTCATTACGCGGCGGCGGACGGGACGCTCCTTCCGACGAGCGCAGCGATCGCATCCGGCGCCCTGAAACGCAGTCAGCCGGTGGTTCACTACGCCGATGGAACGGTCGTGGCGGCAAATGGGAGCAAAGCCGACTGGCTCCGTGCGGAGATCGACGGCCGAAAACTCGAAATTGCTCCGGGCGGCTTCGTCGGCTGGACCGAAGACGGTCAGGTTTTCACCGAGTCGAACGAACGGGACGGACGGCGCTTCAGTTACTGCGAATCGCCCGCTTACATTTACTTCGATTCTCGCGACGGCTCGCAGACCTGCGCGAAAGCGCGAGGTGAAGGCGCGGCGGTCTGCCGGCTCCTGAAAGACGGCGACTACGGAAAGGATTCCGGCGCACGGTACGAGTTCATTTTCCTGCCCGGCGCGTCGGTCGGCTTCCGGGTCCCGATCACCGAGGCCACGGCACTGGATTTCGACGGCCGCTCCCTCGGCCCGGCCCGAATCATTCAGCGCGACGGTTTCACGTACATCGACCCGGTTCCCGGCGCGTTCAGTTACGTCGCCCGGTGACGACGGCCCACTTTCTTCCCATCCCAGAATTCACACTCGAAAGAAACGATGCTCCTTTTAGACTTTTTCCGAAATCCCGAATCTTCCCGCGAATGGTCCCACACACAGTGGGAGCGGCTCTTTCAGCTTGCGCGGCCTGCGAAGCTGCTCGGGACGCTCGCGTATTTCATCGAGGACCACGGCCTTTTGGATGCCGTGCCGGAAAAGGGGCGGTGGTTCCTCGAATCGGCGAAGGTGAAGGCGGAACGCGGCCGGCGCCAGACGCTTTGGGAGGCGGAATGCCTGCGGCGCGCGACGTTTGGCAAATCGTTTGTGGCGGACGCTCCGGAGCGGGAAATCCCACTGGTTTTGCTCAAGGGCGCAGCGTACCAAGCGGCTGATCTGCCTTGGGGACGCGGGCGGATCTCCGTGGACGTGGACGTCATGACGCCGATCGAAACCCTTCCCCAGATCGAGGCCGCGCTCCTCGTGGCGGGTTGGATCCCCGAGAAAAAATCCGAGTACGACGAGCATTTTTACCGCGACTGGATGCACGAGATCCCGCCGATGGTCCATCTGGACCGGGGGACGACGCTCGACGTTCATCACACGATCCTCCCGCGGACCGGCCGTCTGACGGTGGATGCGTCGCTCCTTTTCGAGGAAATCGTTCCGCTTCGCGACAATTTATTCGTTCTTTCACCGAGAGACATGCTGCTCCACTCGGCAGTCCACCTTTTTCAGGACGGAGAGCTGGATAATTGCGCGCGGGATCTGATTGATCTGAACGCGATGTTCGCGTACTTCCCGGAAAAGGACCCGGAATTTTGGAAAAAACTGCTCGCCCGCACCCGGCAGTTGAACCTGAACCGGCCTCTTTATTACGCGGTGACGTTTTGCCAGTCACTTTTGGGGACGGTTTTCCCGGAAGATTTTCTCCGTGAGGTCGAAAAGTTCCGTGGCGGGTTCATCACGCGGCGGCTTATGCGCACTCTGGTGCCGCTGACGATCGAGCCGGAGATTTCGGGCGAGGAGCGTTTCACGGCGTCCTGCGCGAGATCGGCGCTTTACATTCGCTCGCATTTCCTTCGGATGCCGCTGAGGATCCTCGTGCCGCACCTTTGGGCGAAGTACCGCCAGAGGAAGAAAGAGCGAGCGGAGAGAAAAGAGCAGGAGGAGTGAATTCCTGCATTTTGCTCCTGAATATTTAATGATTTTCAAAAAACCAGCCCATTTTAAACACCAAACCGTTTCCGCTTCAGACGTTTATTTAAACACGGATTTCCACGGATTAAAGGGATTTCCGCAGATTATTTTAAAAGGAATTTTAAGTATTTATTCGGCTTTCCAGCTAAAAAAACGAAATCCTTTTAATCCTTTTAATCCGTGGAAATCCGTATTTAAATAAAAGCCTAAAGCGGGCCGGTCTTTCCCTTTGGAAACCCCGTTTTGAGGTTTAATTTTATGTTGAAGTACGCCTTTTTTTGTCTCGCCTTCCTTTTTTCTTTTCTCCTGACTGCCGTCCAGGCGGCCGATTCGGTCCGGGTCGAGTCCCGAAACGGCGCTCCGTGCATCGTGGTGGACGGCCAGCCCGTTCGTCCGCGCGTCTTTTACGGCGGCCCGATCCGGCGTCCGGTCCAACTGGGGACGGAAACGAAGGTTTTCGATTTTGACTTTTCGCCTCTTGCGGACTCGGAGGGGCGGGGAACGCTCCATTTCCGTTTCGGGAAAGCCCCCGGAAAGATCCGGCTGGATGATCTCTCGATCCGTGATCTGGAAAGCGGTGAATTCATCGCGGGGCCGGAAACGTTCGAGTCAGAGGCGGACCTCCGCTTTTGGACCAAGTGGGGAGACCTGAATGACGGAAAGCCCGTCGCGACGGTCGGCGTAAAAGACGGCGCGCTGGAAGTCGAGATCCTCCCGGAACGCGCGCAAAGCCCGCTCGATTTTCATATTTACCACGTTGCCAACCTGAAACTTTCACCGTCGAAGCGTTACCACGTGCACTTCACGCTGAAGTCGGATCAGCCGCGCGAGGTGGAAAGCGCGTTTTATCGGCCGGGAAATCCGTTCTTCCTGCTTGCGGGAGTTTCCGACGGGAAGGTCCCCAACGATCTTTTTGCGGCGCAGATCCAAATGGCGGCGGAGGCGGGCGCGCAGTTCGTTTCCTTTGGGATCCCGTCGATTTGGGAAAAGGAAACTGGGGAGTGGGATCCCCGGACGCTGGACCTCCTGGTTCGTCAGGTGCTAGCGGCCAACCCGAACGCTCTGCTGATCCCGCGCATTGGGATGGACGCGCCGGCCTGGTGGCTCAATCAGCACCCGGACGAGGAGATGGTCTGGCACGGAGTCACCCCGGAGCGGCTCGCGGCCAAGCACCGGAAGGAGTCCGTTTCGTCGAAACTTTACCGTGAGGCGGCGTGCAAAGCGTTGGAGCGGACGGTGCGCTACCTCGAGGAGCATTTTGGGCCGAACATGGCGGGCTACCACCCGTGCGGGCAGAATACGGGCGAGTGGTTCACCCAGGACACTTGGATGCAGGGCCGTGCATGGTACGCCAAAACTGACCTGAGGGCCTGGCGCGAGTGGCTCCGCGAAAAATACTCCACCGACGCGGCGCTCCAGAAGGCGTGGAACCGTACCGGCGTGACGCTCGATTCGGCCGAAGTTCCGGAATTTGCAGAGTGGGAAACAGCCATGAAGGAACCGGTCCTGACCGATGCGCGTCTCGTCGATTTCAACGAGTTCACGAGCGTCATGATGACCGACACGGTGCTCGATTTCGCGCGGACCATCCGCCAAGCGACCGACGGGAAGCGGCTCACGGTCTTCTTTTACGGCTACGGCTTCGAGTTCGGACCGTGCTGGAACGGGCCGGCCTACTCCGCGCACTACGCCCTGCGCCGTCTTTTGGACTCGCCGGACGTGGACGTGATCTGCTCGCCGCAGTCGTACTGGGACCGCAAAGCGGGCGGCGGCGGGCAGTGCATGCTCGTGAGCGAAAGCGTCGCCCTGGCCGGTAAAATGTACTTGCTCGAGGACGACACACGGACGCACTTGACCCCCGGAAACCAGAATTTTGCGGGCGTGGGTGACGGCGGAAAGACCTGCGAGGAGACCCGCGAGCTGCTTCGCCGGAACACGGGGGAGTGCGCGTGCAGAAATTACGCCTGCTGGTGGATGGACCTCGGCTCGGCCGGTTGGTACGCGGATCCGGAACTTTGGCTGGAAATGAAGGCGCTGAGCAAAATGGACGAGTGGTTCATCCGGAACCCCACGCCGTACGCGCCGGAAGTGGGCGTTTTCATCGACGAAAACGTCATGATGCGCATTTCCTCCGGGCGTTACACGCGAAAAAGCATTTACGAGCAACGTGCGCCGCTGGCACGGATGGGGGCCTCCTACGCGCAGTACTTCACGGAAGACCTGACCTCCGGGACGCTTAAAAAACTGGGCCGCCAGCCGAAACTCTGCGTGATGCTCCACGCGGAATTTTACACGCCGGACGAACGAGTGGAAATTGAGCGGAAAGTCGGGAAGGAATCGCTCGTTTGGGTTTCCATGGACGGGATTTCGACCGAGGACCTTCGAAAAGAAGCGACTCGCCGCGGCGTGCATCTTTTCGCCGACGCGGACTGCAACGTCTGGGCGAACGGGCCGTTCATCGTTCTGCACGCCTCGCAGGACGGGCCGGTTCACGTCGCTCCCAAGCCCGGGTTCACTAAAATGTTCGACGAAATTTCCGGTCAGGAAGTTTCCGGAACGGTGGAGATGGAACTGGGCGAAACGAAAGTGATCCGTTGCCGGTAAGAGTACCCCCCTCCTTGAAAATATTTTGTTTTCTGCTAAAATAGACATTTACCTGACAGCTGAAACCGTTCCTTTAAGGTCAATTTGGTGAATATATGTCAGGACCGAAGCTTTTTTATCGCAACTTTTTTAGGAGAAAAAAGTATGGAATCCAAAAGAGTTTACATTCAAAAGTGCCCCACGTGCGGTCGTCGGATGCAGGTCCAGGTACGCTACCTTGGCCTGACGCTGACCTGTCCGCATTGTCAAGGACGTTTTGTGGCTCAAGATCCAAATTCCGTTCATGGAGACGTTGAGGATCCTTCGGCAACCAATCTTTCGAACGTTATGCAGAAACTCGAAGATAATTTGCAAAAATCCGGGATTCTGAACTGATTCATTTCTCTTCTTTTTTTGCCGCAGACCCCATAAAGAGGCCTGCGGTTTTTTTGTGCTTTATTGCAGCCGTCGCAGCTCAAAATCTTTGTTTTCGTACACCAGCTCAAAATCCTGAATGCCGTTTGGAACGTTCTGGATGATTTGACGGTTTTTCAGATCATTTTTGTTGCGGACGAGGTACTTCGCGCCGTATTCTTTTGCCAGGTAACCGAATTTTTGTTTCGGCATCAATGTAAAAGACGCGACGCGGCCATATTGCTGCGTTGGGTTGGATGGGTCAAAACCATAAAATTGGTCCTGCATACGGCCCCACCAGTCCCAAATGCCCTGAGCATCCTGTGGCACATCTTTCCAGACGCCAACAGAGGGCCGGCGCGCGAACCAGTGGAACGTCCGGACGGTGTACGGAACGATGAAAACGTCCGTTGGTTCCGTGTTTTCCTGAATGAACTGGCAGAGGTCGATCCACGACTGGCCGCAGGCCGCGCCGGAGCAGGAACGGGGCTTCATCGGTTTGGCGAAACGTTTTGAGGATTCCCAAACCTGGAACGAGACCAGCGTGATGAGCAAAACGACGAGGAACTTCCTCCGGCGGTTTAGCATTCTCTCGATGGAACGGTTTTCCCGGCGCAGGGTTTTTCTTTCCTCTTTCGTCAGTTTGCGTTCGTTCGCATCGGTTTTTTCGGTTGGAATCGTCACCGCGTGAGTGGCATATTCCACGCACAAAACCGCGGCGCCAAGCGGAATCATGACGTCCACCGTCCGGAACCAGTAATAGCGTAAAAGCGAGGCGGTGAGGTCCGGCGCGGCATTCATGCAAAGATTGATCCCCCAACCGCACAGACCGATCAAAAGCGTGGCGTAAATGAAAGTCCGAAAGGTCATTTCACCGTTGGAGTACCGCGGCCGCGCAATCAGGAAGTGCCACATCAGGAGCAAAATGCCGAAGTAAAGAAGTTTCTGCGGCGTTTTCTGAGCGATGAAACTCAAAAGCAGATGATGCGGCAAACGTTCATAGACGTAAAGTTTCGTGGCATTTTGAGCGACTTCGGCGGAAACGTTCTGATTGAGCTGAAGGGCGGGAAGGAGTGCGGGAAGCGTCAGGAGACCTGCCAGGATCAGCCCCGGCAGGATGGAATAAAACGTGGGAAGGAAGCATTTCGCGAGGTCCTCGGCCGTACCGCTCTTTTTCAGACTTCGCTCGTAGTCTTTCAGGATCAGCCAGGCAATTCCGAGCGCGACGAGGCACCAGCCGCCGACAAGTACGTGGAACATGGCGGAAAAGCCGAGCAAGATCAGAGCCGTATTCCAATGGTTCCGAATGACGGCACCCAGCGCGAAAAAGATCAGGACGAACGCGAAGCCTTTCGCCTCTACGCCACCCACGACCCACTCACCCGCAAACGAGCAGTTCTGACTCAGGAAGAGGAAAAGGCCGGCACTCAAAAAAGCAAGACCAAAACGGGAGAAAAACGGGCGGACCATCCAGACCCAACCCCAAGCCAGTCCGAACCAGGTGATGATCCGACCGATCCACGCGACGGCATTCATAGGGAGAAAAAGCGTCAGCCAGCCAAACGTCCAGTAAAACACTCCGTGGGCATCGGGGGAGTCGAGGAAAAAATCGTTCTGAACGTAATCCGGATTCCAGAAATGAGCGGCTTTCCCGAGGTAGTGCGCCTCATTGGTGTCTGGGACGGCATAAGCTCCGTAAAGTGCGAAAAGGAGGAAAATCAATGTAATTTCCAAAAAATTCTTAAAAAGTTTCATGAAAAACCTTTAACCCTCTTGAAAATTTGAAGTCTGTATGATAAAATTTTAAAAGGAAACTCGACGTTTAATAGTATTTTCAGCGTCACAAGTATAAAATGGAAAATCAATACTCATTTCTCGCGCGATTTTTGCTCTGGCCCTTTTTGCCACAGTATAAGGTGAACGTTGTAAACGAACTTACACCGGCCTTTTTGCGTGAAATCAATGTTCAGCACATTTTACTCGACGTGGACTGCACGTTAAAGCGTTATGATGCGGATTTTCTCGAGGACTGGGTTTTGGAGTGGCTCGAATCGCTGGAGATCGCGGACGTTGACGTCTGCCTGCTCTCGAACGGGAAAAAAAGCCGCATCGGAAAACTCGCGGATATGTATCACCTCGAATACGAAGCGATGGCACTGAAACCGCTTCCCTGTGGCTGCTGGCGCGTCATAAAACGAAAAGGGTGGGACCGTGAAGCGACGGCGATCGTGGGAGATCAGCTTATGGCGGACATCGCGGCTGGTAATTTGGCGGGAATCAAAACGATTCACGTGACGCCAATTCACCCGGAAACGGAACCGATTTTCACGCGGATCAAACGGCCTTTGGAACGACTCGTTTTCCGGTACTGTATGGTTCACCGCGAAGAGGTAAGCGTGGAAAACAGGGAAACCATGGATTAACAGTTCAGCCGGAACTCCCGCTCCTGAGAACATAATGATCCTGATTTTTTGTCTCGTTTTCCCCTTAAAACATACTGCACAAAAAAACCTCCATGAAAACTCACAGAGGTCCAATGTGTTGAAAATGAAGAAAAAGGGCAAATTATTTTTTCTTGACTTTTCCAGCTTCTTCTTCAGCCGGAGCTTCTTTTTTCTTCTTTTTCATCTGCAGTTTGTAAACGCGCACTTTAGCCAGACCCACAGGACTTTCGCCCTCGGACCAACGATCCGTTGACTGAAGTTTTTCAATACGCTCCGCACGAGTAAGAACACTTCTCGTACGAATCAACGCGGCGCGGACTTTCAGGCTTTTATCAATCGTCATCTTCTGAATCTCCACAAAATTACGAATATTAACTGAATATAAATCTGATTACATTAATCAAGAACACAGATTATACTCAATTTTCTGATAAAATCAAGGGGGGGTGACTGAAAATCCTTAAAACTTCTTAAAACCTCAAAAACAAAGAAGATCAAATCCTTGTTTCATCGATCATCGAGTTAAAACTTCCTGGATTTTCTCCCGAAGTTCCGCCTCATCAATTCCCGTGATGAGGAATTTTTTGCGTGAGTCCGTTTCACCGCTGACGAGCGTGATTTGTGATTTTTTCAGCTTTAGCAGTTTGGCTAAAACCTCCAAAATCGCTTTGTTGGCTTTTCCTTTTTCGGGAATTTGCGTGCAGCAGACTTTCAGCATTCCGTCCGTAACGTCACGAATTTCGTTTTTTTTCGATCCGGGAGCGCCTTTAACGGGAAGGATCACGCCTTCGGGAGTCGTTTCCAGTGTGGGTTCCAAACTTCCTCCTTAAAGGTCCAGGTTCAGCTCATCGAGTAAATCCTCGGCGGTTTCCTCAGCCTTTTCCTTCACTTTTTCTTTGACCTTTTTGGCCTTTTCAACAGGTGCTTCGTCCTCATCGACGTCTATTTCCGGGGCTTCATTATCCTCCTCGTCTGCGGGTGACTCGATCGCTTCGGTATTATCCGCATTGTCTTCCTCTTCCGCATCATCAGCCTCACCAGGATTTTCATCGTCTGAAGCCTTGGAAACCGGGCCGTAAGTGGTTTCCAGGTACTTCAAAAGATCCATTGGCTGAATGTTCCCGTTTTCGATTTTTCCTTCCGCGTTCACAAGGACTTTGGTCGGGAAAGTTGGAACACAGAGTTTTTCGATTGCTGGATTTTCTGTATTGTTTCCTTCAAAAACCATCGGCCACGGAATCTGCTTGAGCAGATCGTCCATTGCGTCGGTTTTTTCTTCAGGAACGATTCCAATGACTTCCAATCCGCGGGAATGGAACGCGAGGTAGATCTGATACACAAGCCCCAGATCCTGAAGCTGATCCCTGGAACTCATCTGGAAACAGTAAATCAGGAGCGTTTTGCCAACGAAATCAGCCGTTTTGATCGTTTTCCCGTCGTAGGTTTCGAGGGTCAGGTCGGGTGTTTTCCCGGTGATTTCCCGCTGGTCCAGAATCTTCTGCAGGAATTTGGCCATTTCTTTGAGTTTAGGTTCATCCGAAGTATTCAGGGTTTCAATGGCCGATTCAAAAATCGCGCGTGATTCTTCTTTGGGAAGTGCGTCTTCAGTCAAAGCGACCATCTGAACAGTTGCGAGAACGAAATCCTGACTGACACATTTTTCCTCAATGCCCTTTTTCGTGTGTTCGAGCATCCGGTTCACGTACTCTTTCAGTTCTTCGGGCGTTGGTTCTTCGGTGAGTTGAGCCAATTCCATTTGAATCAGGATGGATTCCATCGTCCACAAAATGTCTTTGGGAGCGTTCGGGCGGATTTCTTCCACGAACTCACGCATATCAGCGATTTTTGCCGCGTCGATCTGGAACAGATTGGCCAGGCTTTGCACTTTCCATGAAACGCCCTCTCTCCACTGTTCATCCGTCAAATCGTCCAGCGCCAGCATTTGGTTGGAAGCCGCCAGTTTTGCCTGAAAGACTTTTTCGAGGAACGTTTTTGCCTGCGTCATCATGATTTCCTGATTCGACCGATCCAAATCCTCCGGACTAATGGAATCCAGACCGACAAGAAACGCATGCAGTTCTTCAAACGTTGCATTTTCAGGGACTTTCAACTCCTGATCCAAGTCTGCCAATTTGACCATTTTAGCGTTTTGTGGAGCTTCGGCTTCTTTGGTTTCCGCCTCAGCGTCGTCGTCATCGTCATCATCGTCGTCGTCAGCATCTTCAGCGTTCTCTGCCACTACTTCTGCGCTTTCGTCGGCTTCTTCTTCCATATCAGAATCAATGCTGTCAACAATTTGGTCGATAGAATCCGGAATGGAATCGTCAATCTCTTCGTCGGTCTTTACGGATTCACTCTTCTTTAGCTCCTCGTTAAGGGTTTCTTCGGAGGATTCCAGCACTTCATTAACAGACTTTTCAATTGAGTCTTCGTCCACTTCCATACGGGAGGTTTCAACGACACCGTCAATATGTTCGTTTAAATTGTCGGCCTCTACTTCTGCCGTTGCTTCTTCGACACTTTTCTGAATGTCTTCTTTTGAAGCCTGCTTGAGTGCAGTCTTGGCTTCTTCCGGAACGTCCGGATTGTCCAGAACGTGTTTGATGGCTTCTTCATGCAGAGAATCAGAGGAAACCTCTTTGGAATCAGGAGTGGCTTTTTCCGGGTTAGGGGTTTCTTTCTCAAGGATCGAAGATTCCGGCTTTTCTTCGGCTTTTTCTTTTACAGCCGGTGCGGGAGATTCTTCAGTTTTCTCCTTCACCGTCGGAGCCGGCTTTTCTTTCGATTCTTCCTTGGCAGCCGGAGCAGGGGCTTTTTCGGCCTTTTCTTTTACTGCCGGAGCCGGCTTTTCTTTCGATTCTTCCTTGACAGCCGGAGCAGGGGCTTTTTCTGGAGTCTCTACTACAGCCGGAGCGAGCGATTCTTCGGCTTTTTGTTCAGCTGCTGCAGGGGTTGGCTTCTGGTCAGAGGGATCGCTTTGGGGTGAAATCTGGCGTACACGATTTTCGATCTGCTGCTGACGGATCGGGCGGCGAAAAACCCGTTGGGCGTTGCATTCACAGACCAGAGTGAACGAGATTGCCACCGCGAGGAAAGAAACGTATAAAACCAGTTTTTTGGGTAAGATGTGCATTTCTTGAAATCCTTTTTAAAATTTTTTTGTTCCGGGCAAAAAAACACTTTTGAAATAAAAATAGCGTATTCAAAACTTTCTGTCAAGAGGAAATAAAAGAAAATATGGATTGGCCCTTGAATTAATCGGACTTTCCTTAAAAAATTTACTAAATTTTTACGTTCATCTTCCCCCGTCCCCCTAGCGTTTTCTTGAAAAAACGTTAAAATTATTCCTATATTGGAATTAATTGTAAAACACAACAAACAAATAAAATAGTTAAATGGACGCGAACGAAAAACTTCTTTGCAAGGAAAATTTTGATTTTGAGTGGATCCCCATCCGGGCAACGCTCCGTCAGTGGAAAACGTATCGTGCCAAACGTCTTTCTTTGGCGGATTCAACGGGCGCGGAATTGACCGGATCGCAGGCCCTGATTCGGGCTTTGGTTCTGAAGCGTCTGCTTGAAAAATACGTTTTGGAAGCCAACGAGAAGAATGTGGGGATACTTCTGCCGCCGAGTGTTCCTTGTACGCTGGTAAACGTGGCTCTGGCTTTAAGCCACCGGGTGAGCGTCAATCTGAACTACACGCTGAACTCGAAGACGCTGAATCTCTGTATTCACAAAGCGGGGATCAAGCACATGATCACAAGCCGCAAGCTCATGGAAAAATTGAATCTGGAGCCGGAGTGTGAAGTGGTGTGTTTGGAGGATTATGTCCCGAAACTGACCCTCTGGGATAAAATTTCCAGCGCTCTGACGGCCAAATTGCCGCTGAAAACGCTGTACCGGAAATTCCGCCTCAACCAAATCGACCCTGACGAAACGATGACGATCATTTTCACGTCCGGTTCGACGGGGGTCCCGAAGGGTGTCATGCTGACCCACCGGAATATTGGCGGAAACTCCATTGCCTGCCGTGAGTATTTTCACCTCAATAATCAAGACACGATGCTCGGCGTTGTGCCGATTTTCCATTCGCTTGGGTTTATGGCCACGGTTTGGACCGTGCTTGGACTTGGCATGCTCGGCGTTTACCATTTCTCGCCACTGGAGCCGATCCAGATCGCGAAACTCTGCCGAAAATACCGGCCGACGATTTTGCCTGCCACACCGACGTTCCTGCGCCTTTATCTGCGTAAAATGAAGCCGGACGATCTGAAATCGTTCACGATTTTGATTTCCGGTGCGGAAAAATGTCCGGTGGAGCTGATGGATGAGTACGAGAAGCAGCTCGGTTTGCGCCCGAGTCAGGGGTACGGGATCACGGAAACTTCGCCGGTCATTGCCGCAAATCTCCCAATGGGGCGCCGTATTACCGGCAAAGAGCCGCTTCCGAAAGACACTTCGCTTGGGTACCCGATTCCCGGATTTGGCATTAAAGTCCTGAACATCGAGACGGGCGAGCCGTGCAAGCCAGGCGAAAAAGGCATGCTTTACGTTCACGGCATCTGCGTGATGAAAGGGTACTACGATGATCCGGAGCTGACCGCCGAAGTACTTGATTCGGAAGGGTGGTACAAAACGGGCGACCTGGTCACGCTCGACGAGGAAGGCTACATCTATTTTGCCGGGCGTTTGAGCCGGTTCGCCAAAATCGGCGGAGAGATGATCCCGCACGAAGGGATCGAGGACATGCTGAACCAGGTTCTTGGGAACGCGGCGGAAGATCCGCTGAAACTTTGCGTGACGTCTGTTCCGGACACGAAAAAGGGCGAGAAAATCATCGTTTTGTACACGGAGCTTTCGCTTACACCCGAAGAGATCAAGGCGAAACTCATCGAGTTGAAGTACCCGCTGCTTTGGATCCCGGACGTGACGGCGTATCACAAAATCGACGAAATTCCGCTTTTGGGAAGTGGGAAACTCGACCTCTTCAAAGTGCGGGAAATCGCCGAAAATATTTACAAGGCGCAGGCGTAATTCAAGGCGAAATTTATTTTCGGGTTGGTTTCGAGCGAAATCGCAAATCCATTTTGAACGAAGGGAGCAGGCCGCTGGCGCTCCCTTTTTGTACTTTTTTTCAGGAGCTTTTTCATGACTTTTCCTTCTCTGGAAACCGTGCGAAGTCTGGCCTCGGAGTACCGCTGCATCCCGATCTGCCGGGAGATCTACTCGGACGTTAAAACGCCGATCGAGGTCCTGAAGATCCTCAAGACGGTCAGCCGTCACTGCTTCATTCTGGAAAGTCTTGAGAGCCAGCACAATTGGGGCCGCTACACGTTTCTGGGCTTCGACCCGACACTCGAGCTGACCTGCATGAATGGTCACATGAGCCTGAAAACCGGGACGAAAATCTCCTTCGAGACGCGCCACCCACGGGAGACGATCGAGAAGATCCTCGAGGAAAACCGAAGCCCGAAAATCGACGGTCTTCCGCCGTTTACCGGGGGGTTGGTCGGCTACTTTTCGTACGACTACATCAAATACTCTGAGCCGACGCTGAATCTGGACGCCGAGGACGCGGAGGGGTTCCAGGACGTGGACCTGATGCTCTTCGACAAAGTGATCGCGTTCGACAATTTACGGCAGAGGATCGTTCTGATCGTCAACATTCGGACCGACGACGGCGATCTGGAAACGGTTTACCGTCATGCCGAGATGGAGCTTGAAAATCTCGTGAAGCTGGTCAAGACGGGCAAAAGCGCCGAATTCCCCCCAGGGCGTGTGACGTCGGAGCTGCGGCCGCTCTTCCAGAAGGAGGAGTACTGCGCGATCGTGGAAAAGGCCAAACACTACATTCACGAGGGCGATATTTTCCAGGTCGTGCTCTCCAATCGTCTTGAGGCGGATTTCGAGGGGAGCCTCCTGAACACGTACCGGGTTTTCCGCGCGACGAATCCTTCGCCGTATATGTTCTACTTCAGCAGTGACACGGCAGAGATTGCCGGGGCTTCGCCCGAGACGCTCGTGAAACTGCGCGACGGCGTTCTGCACACGTTCCCGATCGCGGGCACAAGGCCGAGGGGAAAGACCCCGGAAGAAGACGAAGCGCTGGAAAAAGAGCTTCTGGCCGATGAAAAAGAACGCTC
The DNA here is from genome assembly GCA_030530205.1 of Thermoguttaceae bacterium. Lineage (GTDB taxonomy): Bacteria > Planctomycetota > Planctomycetia > Pirellulales > Thermoguttaceae > RGIG3701. The sequence goes on from JAUMVK010000003.1 coordinate 178,273, forward strand.
CGAGCACAACATGTTGGTCGATCTTGGCCGCAACGACCTCGGGAAGATCAGCGAATTTGGCACGGTCCAGGTCGAGAAGTATATGGAGATCCTGCGCTTCTCGCACGTGATGCACATCGCGTCCACGGTTCGCGGAACGATCCGCCCGGACCTGACGGCTCTCGACGCGATTGATGCGGTACTCCCGGCCGGGACGCTTTCCGGTGCTCCGAAAATTCGTGCCTGCGAGATCATCAACGAGCTGGAGAACAACAAGCGCGGGATCTACGGCGGCGCGATCGGGTACATCGACTTCACGGGCAATCTCGACACGTGCATCGGGATCCGCCTCGTTTTCCGCAAAAACGGCAAGATCTTCATCCGCTCCGGCGCGGGAATCGTCGCCGACAGCGTTCCGGAACGCGAGTTCCAGGAGTGCATCAACAAAGCGAAAGCGGTCGTGAACGCGGTAGAGATTTCGTCGCGGGAGATTGAATAAATATGGGGACGACGCTTCCAGCGTCGTCTTTTAATTAAGAATTATGAATTTTGAATTATGAATTAGTGACGACGCTGGAAGCGTCGTCCCCGTAGTACCTATTCCACCCGCAAGTTAAGATAAAATTTTCTCATGGCTTCTTCTTCCTCCGATCCGCCCGAGGGTTGGATCGTCAGCTTCGTCTTTTTTTCAAATATACTGAGTCCGATCTTTGTCACGCTCCCGGGAATGGTGACGGACGTTAACGACTCGCAGCCATTGAATGCATAGTCTCCGATCCCGGCCAATCCCTCGGGAAAATCGATGGACTTCAAGGACTTGCAGCCGTGAAACGCGGAACGTTCGATCACCTTCAAGCCTTTGGGAAGGACGACAGAAGTCAGGGAGTCGCAGTCCTTAAACGCATGTTCCTTAATGACCTTTACGCCTTCGGGAACCACACATTCTTTCGCGGAACGCAGGCAGGCGAGGAGGGTTTTCCCGTTTTTGGTCAGCAAAACAGGGCCGTCGCTCCTGAAGAACTGGTTTTCAGGGGAGATGGACCACTGCTTCAAAGCGGGACAATCGGTAAACGCATCGTCGCCAATTTTCCGGACGCTTTTCGGAATGACGATATTTTGTAGGGATTCGCAGCCGCGGAAGGCTTCGTTTCCGATCACTTTTACGCTTTCAGGCAGAACGATGGACGTTAAGGATTCGCAATCCTCAAACGTTAACATTCCGATTTTCGTCAAACCGCCAGGGAACGTGATGGTTTTCAGGGAAGAGCAGCGATAAAACGCCAAATCGCCGATTTGCTTCACGCTGTCGGGAATGACGATGGATTTTAAGGCGTCACATCCTTTAAATGCCCAAGCCTCAATTTGGGTTACACTTTCAGGAATGATGACGGACTTCAGGGAACTGCAGCCTCTGAACGCACTGTCTCCAATGACCGTTACGCCTTCAGGGATCTGGTATTTTTGAGCGGATGCCAGGCAGGCAAGGAGTTTTTTGCCGTCCTTGGTCAACAATCCGGGACCATCGACCTTGAAAAAAGGATGATCCGGAGAAATTGGCCATGATTTCAAAACGTCACACCCGGCAAACGCGCCGATTCCAATTTTCATGACGCTGTCGGGGATGGTTACGGATTTTAAAGACAGGCACCCGGCAAATGCGCGGACTCCGATCCGCTTCACACTCTCTGGAATGTTGATGGAGGTCAAGGATTTGCAGGAATCAAACGCGCCATTCCCGATTTCCGTGACTCCGTTGGGAATGAAGACGGATTCCAGGAAATGGCAGCACTCGAACGTTCCCGCTTCAATTTTCCTGACACGTGAGGGGATCTCAATGGATTCTAACGAGCTGCAGTACCAGAAGGCATTTTCGCCGATTTCTGTCAGGCTTTCGGGAAGTTTGACACTCATTAAATCAGAGCAGCCCCAGAACGCACGGTCTCCGATCCTGGTCACACCTTCGGGAATCTCGACGGAGGTCAGGGAAACGCAGTCTTCAAAAGCGCTTTCCCCGATCTCGATTACGCCTGGTGGGATCGTGACGCACTTTAAGGAGTTGCAGCCCATGAACGCCTTGCGGCCGATCTCCGTCGTGCCTTCGGGAATCTCGACGCTTTTGGCTTTGCCGAGGTATTCTACGATTTTGGTCCCGTCCCAACGAAAGGATCTCAAACGTTTGGGCTTAAAAACGGCGCCAGGAACGAAAAGTGGGATCAAAAAACGAAACATCAACGGATCCATTACGGGGACGACGCTTCCAGCGTCGTCTTTTAATTAAGAATTATGAATTTTGAATTATGAATTAGTGACGACGCTGGAAGCGTCGTCCCCGTATGTTTTACTTCTTTTTCTGTGAGAACATCCAGTCCGCCAGACCCGGGGTCTTGTACGCCTGGAACCAGCAGGCGTGGCCGACGCCGGGGTACTCGGTGTACTTCACGTCGCAGCCGTTTTTCTTCAGGGCCGCGTAGGCGTTCCGGCTGCGCTGGACCGGGACCGCCCCGTCTGCGTCACCGTGGAAGATCTGGATCGGAATGTCTTTCACTCCCGGGGTGGTCGCGAGCTTTTCATTGTCGCCGCCGCCGCAGACCGGGATCGCAGCCGCTACTTCTTCCGGGTAGCGGACAATGAAGTCAAACGTGCCGTAGCCGCCCATCGAGATGCCGGTCACGTAGATCCGTTTCGGGTCGATCTGATCTTTGGCCTTGAGGTCCTGGAGCAGCTCGTAGAGGAGTCCCATGGCGTCCGACGGCTGTTTGGGCGTGGCGTGCGTGTCTTTCAGGTTCCAGTCCACCTCGCACCACTTCTTGAAGCTCGGGCACTGCGGCACGATGACGTAGCACGGGTACTTGGAGCCTTCCTCGCTCCAGACGAGATTCAGGAAGGAATCCTGGCCGGCGATCTGCGAGATGTTATTGTTTCCGCGCTCCCCTGCGCCGTGCAGGAAGATCAGCAGCGGGTACTTTTCGCCCGGTTTCAGGTCAGGCGGGGTCAGCTTGCGGTAAAGCAGCGTTCCGTTGGGGGATTTCCACTCACATTTTTCCAGTGAGTCGTACCGGTCGGCGAATTCGGCCGCGATGCCGTCGCCAGTCGCAAAAAGGATAGCGCTCATGAGTGCGATAATGGGGAAAATCAGGTGTTTCATGGGATTGGTCCTTGGGAAAAAGGAAACGAGGAAAGGAATCAGGAACGAGTCATAAAGGCTTCACGAAAAAGAATCGCGAAAAACTTGATTTTGTTCTTTGTTATTCAAACAATTTTCGGAATATATCGTCTTCATCATCTTCATCGGAATCATCGCTTTCTGTGTTCTCCAGGTCTTCATTGTTGAGGAGTTCATTCCCCAAATCAAATCCGATGATTTCCTGATTCTGAAACTGATTTATCAGAAAATCTTTTAATTCTTCCATCGTTATATCCGGATCGTTGACACGATTCATCAGCTTATCCAGGGAAGAATCTTTTATTATATCGTTAAATTCTTCCAGGGGATTATGCTCTGACGGGGCAGGTTTCGAGTTGGGATTCAGAGTACGAATGACCCGTTGAATGTCCGTTTTGGTCATTAACTTCGAGGGGATAAAATCTTTCAGGTCCAGCATTTCGTCGTCCTCTTCGGAACGATTTCTGTAATGATTGATTTCATTCTCAATTTCTTCCAGCCAATCCGGCGGTTCGTAGCCAGTCCCAAGAGCGTCAGCGGTGAATTCCTTAACGAGTTCCAGGAATCGTGTGAACGAGGGGGTTTCGCCTCCCGTACGGGCTTCCTGGATCGAAGGTTCCAGCAACGCACACAATTTATTAATGGCCATCGGCATTACGAGGCGTTCGTCCATGCGGTCGCCGACGGTTTTTACTGTCAAACCGTACTTGATGCAGAGTTTTTTGTAACTGCGAATGAACTGTTTGGCCTGGAACGCAGATCGGTCCTGAATACTTTCGAACCAGGAATCCGCGACATCGTAACTTTTCTCGCGAACCATCACTTTATGCGCGTTTATGAACGGCCGCAAATCCCATGACAGTCGATCGTATTCACATAGCAGCCTAAGGAAGTCGAACAAAATGTAAAGGTTGGCCCCATTATCGGATTGGGTGGTCGTGGTATTGTAATCGATGAACTGGTCGTAACGCTCCAGAAGGGTTTCGACGATTGTTTCGAGCAAACGTTGGGTATGAAATAACGAGATTTTCCCGGCCTCCAGATCGGTTATTAACTTTTTGCCCTGAATTTCTTTTCCATCGGGACGCCAGGAATTTTCATTCAGCTCCATATTTTCCTTGAGGGATTCAAGCCAGGAACGAACTCCTTCGTGATGAATTGCCTGCAAGTTCGAATAGTTCATCTGGATGGGAGAGAAAAGATCCTCGCCGTAGGTCTGAATAAATGTTTTTAACTGATTCCAGTCACGTGGATCCTGGAACGGATCAAGTGATGAAATACGGATCCCATGACTGTGTATAATCCAGTTTTGAAGGAGGATATCCATCATTTGGTCGAGCAGTTTGATGAATACTTCAAGGCTCCACTTCTGTCGGCCAGGTTTAGAACCGCTGACGATGATCGACCTGAGGATACCTTTACTTCCCAGGTCGAACAGGGCGTCGTAGCGCGTAATTACACGCCCGTTGATGGGATGCAGACGTTCCATTTCCTGAACGGTCAAAAGGACCTGGTACGTCTCGACGAGCAGCCCCTGAAGCGGGAGATTGGAGAGCAAACGCTGAATGACAGTTAAAATACTCTTGATCCGAATCATCCGAATAGGATCACCGCCACGTTCAATGGGTTCATAAAGGATCGGCTCTTTAGAGAGGAGTTTCAACGTTTTTCGCCAGATTTTTTTGACAGTTTGAGGCTCGCCGCAAATCAACGCCTGGATGACACAACGCGTCGCATTCTCCCACGTGTCGATTTGCGAAATCCGGTTTTTTACATCAGCGATGCGCATTAAACGCTGAGCATCCTCAAGTTCACTGGCGGTGGAAACGAGCCGGTCAAGCAGAAGGTACTTCATGCCAAGCTGCTTTTCATATTCCATCATAGCGATCGACCGCGAGAAGTCAGGCTTTTTGACCTCAAACTTCTTTACTTCGGAAATCAGCGTTTCGAGACGTTTTCGGTGTTCGGTCGCCTGATTGCTCCAATTCTGAAGAGCCTCGGAACGATCTTCGTGCTCATCCGCGAATGGAATGGAAAAGACCGAGGCCATTTTCCAGAGGCGAGCCTGAGTGATGATGAACAGAAGCCGGTCAGAAATGCGATCCATTTCGCTCGTAAGCGGAAAATCTTCGATGGAGTGTTTGAGTGACTCGCCGTCCATCATCGAGTCGTCGATCCCATCGTCCGTCGAATCGTGATAAATGACATTTTCCCATGCCGCATTGAAGATCTCGCGGTCTTCATTGTCATCAAGCTCTTCACTGTTTTCGCCTTCCAGGGAATCGAAACCTGTTTCGACATCTTCATTTTCCGGGCGTCTGTGTTTTCGTTTTGGACCATTTCCGCGAGAGGAATTATGTTTGGTTGAAGATTCCAGATCCAAAGTAGGAACTGTCCCGTAAATCTCCGCATTGGCTTCCACCAGATCAATGAAACGTTTCGCGAGTTTCCAGTTATCGGTCAGAGTCGAACCACGGCGGCAAAGGAGCCGCTGCTCTTTGGTCGGCGGGTACCAAAGATCTTCCATCCAGCGAAGGGTCAGAGGGTGGAATGAGTAGTCACCGTCGTCGAGTTTCATCAGTTCGGACTGACTTAACCAGTTGATCAGAAGAGCCATCGCTGCGATCGGATCTTTCTGGTCGAGCAGGGCCTCGATCAAAAGAGTGTACGCCTTGGGTGAGGTAAAATCGACGATGCGCGGCCGCCAGAACGCGATGTCGCCCGCGGCGGTCCCGCCTTCGTACCACGCATCCAGTGCGTTCACGACGAGTTGGACGGATTCGTAAGTCTCCGCGCCGGAAATGCTGTTGATCTCCGAAATGTCGAGTGTTCCGAACTGATCCCACCACTGGGTGATCTGTTCCATGCGGAACATCAGCTCGGTGCGTTCCTTGTGTAAACCTTTTGCTGCCGTTTCTTTCAGGATTCGGGAATAGAGTGAGAAGATCGCGCCGATCAGCGAGATCAACTCATCTACGCGCTGGTCTTGCGTTGAATCCTCGACCGAAAGGGAAAGGGGATATTGACCGTCAAACCCCAAAATGTACCACGGATCGACGAACGCCCCACACTCGATCCCTTCCTTCAGGATCTCTTCGATTTTGTAGAGTTTGGGAATGGCCTCGAGCGTTCGGTCGTGATCAATATCGAAATGAGCCTTCGTTATGAGACAATCGATATTGCACCGCATCCGTGACGAAGGAACGTTCACTCGGGCGATCATCTCGTCCGAGGCTTCCTGGTATCCCATCCAGGCGTACAGGCGAGCGAGCTGAACGTTCTGGTACTGCTCCGCGCGTTGTTTGGAGAGTTTGCGGTTGAAATACTGTCGGGCCGAGGCAAAAGGCTGATGCAGTATTTTTGCTTCCTCACGCAAACGCTCGGCGTGTTTTTCGGGCATTTTTTCAAGGAGCTGCTGGTAAAAAATGTCACGAATTTTCGCGATTTTTGGGAGTAGAGACTCGAAAGTGTCGGCAGAGGTTCGTGCGCCGGGCCCCCACCCACCTACAGCCGCGCCCATGAGAAGGGTTCCCGCCAGAACCGCAGAGGCTTCTTTACGAAGTTCTTCGCGCGGGATGCCCTGTTCTTCTTTCTGAACGTTTTGGGCCCGAGAAAAAATTGAACGAATAGTGGATTCAATCAGAACAAAGCGGTCGTAGGTGCCTTTGTTCGTGATGTGCATCGGGTCCCAACTTCCAAAGTGGTAATTCAGGCGGCGATTGACCGGATGATTAAAATCCATTGCCCGCGGGTCGAATGAAAGCTCTTCAAGATTTTCCAGGTCGAACATCGCAGTGTTGAGGAGGGATTCGTCAGAAATTTTCAGATATTCCAGCGCATCGGTGACCATCTGCGTAAATTCGCCGTGAACTACGCCCACGCCTTTGATATAAAGCGGAATCGCGTGGAGCCATTCGTGACGGTAAGCCTGCATTTTTTGCCGGGAATGTAAAATCGGAATGGGGCGGTAACCGATAAAATCGTCGTAGTGGTTGATCGTACGATCGAGCGCTTTTTGTATTTCGGGAGTGATTTCACGGGCGGGCATTTCCGCGTCAGAAGTTTTGAGAAATTCCTCCGAAGAAGCGATATTTGCGGCTTCGTCCGGAATGGATTCGAAGGCTTTTTCTTTCAGAATAGCGTAAAAGGCCTGACCAATTGAGAACGCGTTGAATAAAACATCGTCTTTCTGGTGGAAAAGGAGGTCTTTGTGCCAGACACGGTAATGGGGGAAAAAATAAAGGAAACCAAAAAGGAGGGCCTGCCTGACTTGTGTATCCTGAGAGAAAACTTCCGAGTTGGGCTGGACCCATTTTAAATAGTCCCAAAGAGCGGCCGCGAGCCGACACCACATAGGAGTAGGATCCTCTTTCGCTTTCCTCGCGTCGAGACCAGCGCAGATGGTATTCAGCCCCGCGAGAAATTTAGCTGCCGGGTCACCCGAAGAAAAATTCAGGTAGCCCAGAACAATTTCAAATGCTTCTTTTTCGTTTGAGTTCCACTCCATGGGGTTCATATTTTTTTCTCCTGCATCTTGACGAGAATACAATATTACTATCATACCCGTTTTTTGAATAAAACAAAGGGGGGGAGAAAAAAATCCTTTTTCCTGTTTTTTTGGTCCCCCCCCTTGCATTAAATTTGAAATCCGTTATAATCTTTTTTCTAATTGTATCCCATTGCAGGAATGTGGAAAGAATATAGATTTTATTGAAAGGTTTTAAAATGTCCAGAGCTGGTGGTTTTAACAAGAAGGGCAAAAAAGGAGCTGCTCCGTTCCGTAAACGCGCAAAGGCCAAGGTCCACACAAAGAAAAAGGACCCGCTCGCAGTGGACGGCAAGCTGCCTCGTCCGCTCTACGTCGATTACAAAGACGTGGAACTGTTGAAAAAACTGACGAATCGCCAGGGCAAAATTCTCAGCCGTCGTAAGAGTGGTTGCTCCGCTGTGAGCCAGCACGCTGTTACCGCTGCGGTGAAACGCGCCCGCTTCATGGCTCTCCTTCCCTATGTTGGCGAATGAGTTCCAGGCCGATTGGTTTCAAAAGATTGAACGACGGTCGCCAGTGAGCATCAGACTCACGGTGTTACGCCCCGATTGGTGGCGATTTCGGCTCTGACTCGAGCAGAACCGGGATTCCCGCTGTTGTTCGAAGAAATAAAAGCATCGTTTTCTCAAACGGTGCTTTTTTTAATTAATTCATTGTAGTTAAATCACGTATTTCAGCAGCCCCTTGACAGGTGGTTTTCTCTTTGGTACAATCAGGTGAATGGGGGTAGTTATGCTCCCGAAAAAAGACCACATTCAACCTGATATTTTCGGAGGCATAACTGCCCCCGCCCGCCTGATGGAGAATCCGATGAAAGCCTTCTTTTCCTCCCTCATATTCGTTCTTTTGGCCTCCGCGCTTTTCGCTGCCGGGCCGGTTCAGGTCGATTTCACTCAGGAAGCCGGTCAGGTGAAACCCCTGCACGGGATCGATAATTCGCCGCTGACGCATGGCCAGGTCCTGCCGGAACTGCGCGACGCGGGGATCCCGTACTCGCGGCTCCACGATACGATGGGGCGTTTCGGCGGCGGCGTTTACGTGGACATTCCGAACATTTTCCCCAATTTTGACGCGGACCCGGACGACCCGGCCTCGTACGATTTTGCGTTCACGGACGCGTACCTCTCCGGGCTGGTGAAATCCGGCGTGGAACCGTTTTACCGGCTCGGCGTGACGATCGAAAACTACTACCAAATCAAAGCGTACCGGATCTTCCCGCCGAAAGACCCCCAGAAATTCGCGAAGATCTGCGAGATGATGATCCGCCACTTCAACGAGGGCTGGGCGGACGGCCATCATTTCGGGATCCAGTACTGGGAGATCTGGAACGAGCCGGAAAACCCCCCGATGTGGAAGGGGACCAAAGAGCAGTTTTTCGAGCTGTATCGCGTGACGGCGAATCACCTCAAAAAGTGCTTCCCGGACCTGAAAATCGGCGGTTACGCGAGCTGCGGCTTCTATCCGCTCACCCGGGCGGAAAGCGCCAAACCGGGGCACTGGCACTGGTCGTTTATCGACTGGTTCGAAACCTTCCTCGATTACGTTCAGGATGAGGAGACCCGCGCGCCGCTGGATTTCTTCTCGTGGCATCTGTACACGAGCGACCCGGAAGAAATCGTCGCTCATTCGAAGTACGTCGATGAGAAACTCAAAGAGCACGGCATGGAAAACGTAGAGAACATTTTCAACGAGTGGAACTACATCACGAACCGGCCGGACCAGTTCGACGAGATGAAAGAAGCGCCCGGCGCCGCGTTCGTCGCTGCGGCGTTCTGTCTGATGCAGTACCAGACCGGGATCGACAAAGCGATGTACTACGACGCGTACCCGCAGCGCGCCTACTGCGGCCTGTACTACTTCCCGAGCAAAAAAGTCACGAAAACGTACTGGTCTTTTTACGCGTTCAACGTCCTGTACAAACTCGGGACGGCGGTCCCCGTGACGACGGACCAGGCGGCCAAAATCTACGCCCTCGCGGCGAAAAACGGGGCGGGCGACGCGGCGATCCTGGTCGTGAACAATTCGGACGACGCGGCGGAAGTCCCGCTGGAAATTAAAGGCGCGGACTTTGCCGGGGCCGAGGTGAAACTGCTCGATCAGGAGCATTCGTTTACCGTCATGCCGGAAATCTGGAAGGATGGGAAACTCGCGCTTCCCGCCAAATCGGTGGCGGTTCTGCTCCACGCGGCACCGCAGGACGTTCCGGCCGATGAGAAAGCCGTGGACTCGAAGGAGGGGGAAGAGGCCCTTGCTTCCGGTACACGAATCTGCGGCCCGGGGCCTGTGAAGCAGGGTCTTGAGTGGCTTGCCCGCCATCAGCTCCCGAACGGAAGCTGGAACTTCAATCATTGCCTCGTGGGGAATGGCTGCAACTGCGGAAATCCGGGATTGATGATGAAATGCACCAACGGCGCGACGGCCATGGGGATCCTTCCCTTTCTTGGCTGCGGTGCGGCGTATATTCAGGAAGGCGAGTACCAGCAGCAGGTCAGAAAGGGACTGACGTACCTGGTCGCCTCGATGACGAAAGACCCGAGGTGCCAGGATGGCGGTTCACTCCACCAGGCAGAAGGCACGATGTACGCGCACGGTCTGGCCGCAATTTGCCTGACGGAAGCCTACGCGATGACGAAAGAAAAGTCGCTCCAAGGCCCGGCGCAGAAGGCCATTAATTTTATTACGTACGCTCAGGACCCGGTTGGCGGCGGTTGGCGGTACGTTCCGCAGCAGCCCGGCGACACATCGGTTTCCGGCTGGCAGCTCATGGCGCTGAAATCCGCTTGCCTGGGCGAACTGACGGTCGATCCGATCGTCCCGGCAAAGGCCATGAATTTTCTGAACTCGGTTCAGACAGAAGACGGCGCAAAATACGGCTACGTGACCCCGGGCGGAACTCCCGGCTGCACGGCCATTGCGCTGCTCGACCGGATGTACTACGACGGCTGGGATCCTGAGAATCCGATGCTGAAAAAAGGCGTTGAGTACATCAGCAGCATGGGCCCAAGCCGCGACATGTACTACAATTACTACGCCACACTGCTTCTGCGTCACTACGGCGGCGACCCCTGGACGCGCTGGTACAAAAGAATGCACGATCAGATCGTGGAAAGCCAGGTCAAAGGGGACGGTCACAACAGTGGGAGCTGGAACCCGGGCGGCGGATACGCGGCAACAGGCGGGCGTTTGTACGAAACGGCGCTTTGCCTCATGACGCTGGAAATTTACTATCGCCGCCAGCCGATCTACATGCAGCAGGCGACGGAAAAACCGGCCGATCCGGAATGATTTCCCGCCTTCCTTTCCCGCCCATTTCCCCTGCCTTCTCCGGTGGAAAAGATCGGGAACGAAAGAAAAAGAGAAAAATTTGATAAAATTTGGGAATCCCCCCCTTGATGAATTTCAGGTTTCTGCTATACTATCCTGAGTTATATGAGGACCAGAGACTCAAATCCGCTAGAATAGCTCAATTGGCAGAGCAGTTGATTTGTAATCAACAGGTTGTGGGTTCAAGTCCCACCTCTAGCTTTTTAACAAAAAATGGTGGAATTCCCGAGTGGCCAAAGGGGGCAGACTGTAAATCTGCTAGCAGTGCTTTCCATGGTTCGAATCCATGTTCCACCACTTGCCCGTTTGGGCTTCGCGGGCGTAGCTCAATGGTAGAGCCGTAGCCTTCCAAGCTACTTACGAGGGTTCGATTCCCTTCACCCGCTTTTAGCATCCAGCCCATGGCCTGGTGAAGCTGACAAAAACAATTCGATAATCAAATGCTGCTGTAGCTCAGTCGGTAGAGCACATCCTTGGTAAGGATGAGGTCATGGGTTCGATTCCCATTGGCAGCTTTTTTTTATATTTAAAGTCGTGCCGGCACGTGCTGGTACAAATCATCAAAGAACACATCGTAGTTGGTAACGGACCACCATATCTTGGTTTGAAGGAATCTTGTCATCTGGTGTTCGTCTCCGTAACACATTTTGTGAACTTGAGGAGTAGCAAATGGCTAAAGAAAATTTCGAACGTACTAAGACTCACGTCAATGTTGGTACCATTGGTCACATTGACCACGGGAAGACCACTTTGACGTCTGCCATCCTGGCCGTCCAGGCTCAAAAAGGTCTGGCTCAGGTTAAGTCCTATGCTGATATCGCCAAAGGCGGTACGGTCCGTGACGCAACCAAAACCGTTACCATCGCGGTCGCCCACGTTGAGTATGAGACGGAAAAACGTCACTACGCTCACATCGACTGCCCCGGTCACGCCGACTTCATCAAAAACATGATCACCGGCGCTGCTCAGATGGACGGCGCTATCGTCGTCGTCGCTGCCGATACCGGACCGATGCCGCAGACTCGTGAACACATCCTTCTGGCCCGTCAGGTCAACGTCCCGAACCTCGTCGTCTTCCTCAACAAGTGCGACCTGGTCGATGACGAAGAACTGCTCGACCTGATCGAGATGGAAGTCCGCGAACTGCTGACCAAATACGGCTTCCCGGGCGATGATGTCACCATCATCCGTGGTTCCGCCAAACCGGCCGTTGATAACCCGACCGACCCGGCCTGCGCGAAGTGCATTGATGAGCTGATGGATGCCATCGACAATGACTTCCCGGATCCGCCGCGTGAAAAAGACAAGCCGTTCCTGATGGCTATCGAAGACGTGTTCTCCATCGAAGGTCGTGGTACCGTGGCTACCGGTCGTATTGAACGCGGTGTCATCCACGTCGGTGAAGAAGTCGAGATCATCGGTTACACTGACGAAACCCGTAAAGTCGTCGTTACCGGCGTCGAAATGTTCAAGAAGACCCTCGACGAGGGTCAGGCTGGCGATAACGTCGGTCTTCTGCTCCGCGGTGTCAAACGTGAAGAGATCCGCCGTGGTCAGGTTCTTGCGAAGCCGAAGTCCATCACGCCTCACAAGCACTTCAAAGCTGAAGTGTACGTTCTGAGCAAGGAAGAAGGCGGCCGTCAGACCCCGTTCTTCTCGGGCTATCGTCCGCAGTTCTACTTCCGTACCACCGACGTCACCGGTGCCATCACCCTTCTGGACGGCGCTGAAATGTGCATGCCGGGCGATAACGTGAAGATGGAAGTCGAGCTCATTGAGCCGATCGCCATGGACATGAACAACCGTTTCGCTATCCGTGAAGGTGGCCGTACGGTCGGTTCCGGCGTTGTTACCGAAATCATCGAGTGATAACGTGAGATAATTCGTGAAAAGGCAGGTGCTGTAATCCTCATCTGCCTTTTCTTTAAATTTCAGGAAAATTTCGGGGGCCCCCCTTGAAGATTTTCAGTAAAGTGTTATACTTTTGGCACTTGATTTAAAATATAAAAGGATTTATATTAAGGGGCGTAAGTTAATGGCAGACTGGCGGTCTCCAAAACCGCTCACGGGAGTTCGAATCTCTCCGCCCCTGCTTTGACGACAAGGAATTCAAGGATAGTTGAGAGTATTATGAGCCAATTTGTTGCTGAGCTGTTTAAGACTGGTACCTACAAAAGCAAGCAGGGCAGAATTGCTCGTATAAGTACCGCGTTGGCCATTTTCGTGGTTTTGACTGCTGGTATTTATCAGTTGTACAATTCAGTTCTCGCGGGTCGCGGTGCCTTCGCCGTTTATGGTCTGCCGCTGATTTTGCTCGCTCTGAACGCCTGGTTTTCCTATCGAGTCGTTAACTATGCGAAATTCGCTGACTTCCTGATCCAGGTTGAGGCGGAAATGCGCAAGGTCTCATGGCCTAGCAAAGATGAACTCCTCAGAAGTTCTATTGTGGTGATCGTGGTAATGTTGTTGTTGACCATATTGCTCTTTGGTTACGACATCATCCTCCAGTTCCTTTTCCGCAAAATCTCTTTCGTGATGGATTATCTCGCGAAAGCGTTGGGAATTTTCTGAGTTTAATTTATACGTTTGACCACGGACGTAATACAGTGGGAGTTAGTGTTACACTGACGTAGGAATTTTTACTTTCAAAAGAGACCCGAAATGATTGAAGAAGTTAAACATCCTGATTCTGAAAGCACGAATGTTTCGGGCAATCTTAATGTTGAAGTAGCCGCGGCAGACGGTAAAGTCGAGGAAGCCGCGGAAGCCAGTACGTCCGATGTGCAGCTTGAATGGTACATTCTCAAGGTGCAGAGTAACCGTGAAGACTCGGTGAAACGAAATCTTGAGAAGCGCATTAAAGTTGCTGGTCTTGAGAAGTATTTCGGACATATCATTGTTCCTACTGAAAGCGTTACCGAACTTAAAAATGGCAAACGTAAAGTAGTGAAACACAAGTTGTATCCAGGATATGTCATCATTCAAATGCAAATTAATGATGATTCCTGGTATCTGGTCCGTCAGACCTCTGGTATCGGTGATTTCGCCGCTACTGATGATGGTAAAGACAGAAAGCCGATTACGATGCTTCCGGAAGAAGTAGAAAAGATTCTTCAGATGGAAGCCAAGGAATCGGATGACACTGCCGTGGGTGGTCTGCGTATCACTTTTACGGTCGGATCGAATGTCAAAGTCACGGATGGAACCTTCCAGAATTACGAAGGGTTCGTGGATTCGATTGATCCGGCAAGTGGCAAAGTGACGGTTATGATCAGTTACTTTGGGAGAAGCACTCCGGTAGAACTTGAGTACTGGCAGGTAGAAGCGATCTGAGCAGTTTGTTCAGTTTTTCTCTTGCGAATCGTGTTAACCTGATTTCATTCCAAGGAAATCATATAGAATAATAACAGGTGAATTATGGCTAAGCAATTGGTTGGAATCGCCAAATTCCATGTACCGGGCGGAAAAGCCACTCCGGCTCCTCCGGTAGGTACCTCTTTGGGTCAGTTCGGCGTGAACCTCGGTCAGTTTACGAAGCAGTTCAATGACAAAACTGCTGGAGATATGGGACTTCGTATCCCGGTCGTTGTTCGCTGTTACAATGATCGCAGCTTTGAGTTTGACGCGAAAAGCCCGCACTCTGTTGACCTTCTGAAAAAGGCTGCTGGAATTGAACAGGGTTCCGGCAATGTCCCGAAAGTCAAAGTTGGTAAAGTCACGAAATCCCAGATTGAGGAAATCGTGAAGCGGAAAATGGCTGACCTCAACGCTCGTAGTATTGAAGAAGGCTGCAAACTGATTGAAGGTACCGCTCGCAGCATGGGCCTGGAAGTTGTGGAAGGATAAGAGAGGAAGCGGAAGCTATGGCTAAACGATCAAAGCGTATGCGTGCAATGGCGGAAAAAGCGCCAAGCGAAGCGCTCCCGCTTGCAGAAGCGGTAAAAGTGTTGAAGTCTTTCAACACGACGAAATTTGACCAGTCTGTTGAAATTGCCATGCGTTTGGGGATCAACCCTGCGCAGGCCGATCAGATGGTCCGTGGTTCTATCGTGCTCCCCCACGGTATTGGCAAAACGGTCCGCGTCGCGGTTTTCGCGAAGGGCGACAAAATTGATGAAGCTCGTGCGGCTGGTGCCGATATTGTAGGCGGTGCCGATCTCCAGGCTGAAATCAAAGCCGGTAACATCAATTTCGATGTGTGCATTGCCACTCCGGATATGATGGGCGTTGTCGGTCCTCTGGGCCGTATCCTTGGTCCTCGTGGTTTGATGCCGGCTCCGCGTAACGGTACCGTGACCATGGACGTTGCGAAAGTCATTAACGAGTACAAAGCTGGTAAGGTTGAATTCCGCAACGACAAGGGCGGAAACGTCATGGCCATCGTTGGAAAACTCAGCTTCACTGAAGAGCAGTTGGCCGAAAACATCCAGAAATTTATCGATTTCGTCCAGAGCCTGAAACCGGCTACGGCCAAAGGCCAGTACGTGAAAGGTACTGTCATCAGTGCCACCATGTCTCCTGGAGTAAGAGTTGCGCAACTGTAAAGGAAATGGTGAAAAACAATGAGTAAGTACGTAAAAGATTTGGTCAGCAATTATGTCGCCTCGCAGGTCAACGGCGTCCAGGACGCTCTGCTGGTTGACATGGTAAAAATGACCGCTAACGAAGCGAATGTTCTTCGCGGTGAGCTCGAAGAAAAAGGCGTTCGCCTCATGGTCGTGAAAAACACCCTTGCCCGTCGCGCTGTAAAAGGTACCAGCCTTGAACCCTTGTTCTCTACGCTGGGCGGAAGTGCTGCTCTGTGCTGGGGTTGTGAAGATATCGTTTCCCTGACGAAAGTTGTCTGCGGTCTTGCCGACGATAAACGTTTCAAGGATAAATTCGTTGTGAAGTGCGGTGTCATGGATAATGACCGCATGGAAGCTGATATGGTAAAAAATGTCAGCACTTGGCCCTCCCGTACCGAACAGCTTGCCATGTTGGTCGGTCAGATCCTTGGTCCTGGCGCCAATCTCGCTGCTGCGATGCTTGGTCCTGGTTCCACGGTTGCCGGTCAAATTGCCTCCAAAGCTGAAGGCGAAGATGCAGAATGACATCCAGGCTGGACCCGGATATGTGTTCGGGTCTGAATTTTAAGTAAAATCATGCGGCCGACCGGAATCCGGCTGCGATTAATATAGTTGCTGCGAGCATGTAGCTCTTTTTGGGAGAAACATCTGCGGTGTGAGCTGAAAAAGTGTGAGTTTTTCACAGACAGTGCCCCAGAAACCTGTATGCGACCGGCGAAGATCATAACCGAAAGGATAATACAATGGCTGATTTCTCTGAACTGACCGTCGAACTTGGCGACAAAATCGCTGAACTTACCCTGAAACAGGCGAAAGAACTCGCTGATTACCTCGAAGAAAAATACGGCATCAAAGCTGCCGCTGGTGGAGCTGTCATGATGGCTGCCGCTCCGGCTGCTGCCGCTGAAGCCGCTGCCGAGCAGACCGAGTTCACCGTCCAGATGGATAGCTTCGGCGACAAGAAAGTCGAAGTCATCAAGGTCATCCGTGCCTTGACCGGCCTTGGACTGAAAGAATCCAAAGAAATGGTTGAAAGCGCTCCCTGCAAGGTCAAGGAAGGCGTTTCCAAGGAAGACGCTGAGAAGATCAAGAAGGACCTGGAAGCCGCTGGCGCCACCGTCACGATCAAATGAGTTTATGTTTAACGCATAAAGAAGAGGGAGGCTTGAGGGTCTCCCTTTTTTTGTGGATGTGCGGCAAGAGTTTGACTTTTAAAATTTTTTAAAAAAGTTTAAAAATCAATACCCATCCGCTTGACAAATCGTAAAAATATGGTAA
>JAUMVK010000023.1:0-63073 GCA_030530205.1 Thermoguttaceae bacterium
GCTGAAAACCACCCTGCTGAGAACCACCCGTGGGCTGTGTCTGACTGAATCCGGGACGCTGTTGGAAACCGGCATTCATTCCCGAATTCATTCCCTGATTCATACCGGGCTGCTGGCCAAATCCCCCTTGCTGAGGACGAAAACCGCCGGGCATTGCGCCGCCCATCCGATTCATATTTCCAGAAATCGCACCGCCGGGGATCCCGCCGCCAAAATTGGATTGAACTGGACGTTGGAAACCACCCATTCCGCCCTGCTGCTGGAAACCGCCGGATTGCTGGCCGAAACCGCCATTCATTCCACCCTGTTGACCAAAACCGCCGGTCTGTTGTGTGTTGTACCCCCCATTGGGTTGGCCGAAACCGCCTTGAGGCGCACCGAAGCCGCCTTGAGGCTGGAATCCACCGGGTTGCTGAGGCCGAAAACCACCCTGTTGGCCCATTCCGGGATTCATGCCGTAACCACCGCCGACCCCATTATCGCCCAACGAGCGAAAGAGTCCAATCCCCTGTGACCCGCACTGCGGGCAGCGAAACGGTTCCGTCGGCTGCGTCAGCGTGCAGCCACATTTTGTGCATTGAAAGGTCTTCATTTCGTTTATAAGTTAATTAATTTTGGCTAAAAATCATTCGTAATTCGGTGTTTTATTCCACATCCACCAGTGCTTTGGAGTAAACGGAACCATTTCCGCGAAGCACGACCCAGCCGTGAACTCGGGCGATGGTCGCGCCACGATTCACTGCATTGTGGCGGGACGAATCAAAACGCTGCCCTGGCATCACTAACTCGATCCGGTTCGGAAGGCCCGCGCTTTCGCAAAGCCACTGCGCCCAACGGGCCAGAACGTCTTCAAACTGTTCCACGTTGTACCCCGGGATCGCGTTGGCCCAGCGGTAAAACGCCTCGCCCACGTCTTTCAGAAGGAGTACCATTTTTTCCGGCGTGGAGGCCTGGAACATCATCAGGATCCCGCCAAAGTAGCAACTTGAGGGGTCATGTGCCAAAATCCCCTGGAGAAGGTACTGGCGTTCATTTTCGATCGAAGGTTCCAACGCCATTTCGCCAAAGAACGCTTTGTCGAGTTTCGTCAGATCCGTGGAAAGACGCATCGGCTGCGGCTGCGGAGCGGATTGCTGCAAAGGGTCGGAATTCATCAAATCATCCGCCGGTTCCTCGGGCTGAGGCTGCTCAGGTTCCGGAGTTGGAGCAGGTTCCGAAGCTGCGGAAGGAGCAGGAGCGGCACTTGCCGGGAGGTTTTTCAAAAGCTCTTCCAAAGCGTCAAAACGACGATTCAGGGTCGGGACCATCTGTTGATCGAGGTATTGCCCCAGCATATTCAGGTTTTCCAGAACAGGCTGGAGTTGAGCCGCGGTCGGAGCGCCTCCACCTACTGCAGAAATGGGACCGGCCGGGGCCGAAAAACCGTTTTCCTCCCGCTTGAGGAGGTAGTCAGTGATCTGGCGCTGGGATTCTGAAATCGCGCGATAAAGCTCCGCTAACGAGACAGCAGACGTTTTAGACGTTTCGGAAACGGGGGTCTGTGCCGGTTTCGTGGCTGGAGTTTCAGGGGTGTTTTCGGGTTTTTTCGTTAAAAAGGACATAAAATTTCTCCGGGAAAATCACTCATTAAATCAAAACTCAAGTGAAAAAGCGAAGGAGTACGTAATTTCGGAGCGCGCTCCTTCCCGAACGTGCCCCGAAGCCGCTTTTTTTCTCAAACTGCTCCGCCAAGCTCGATATTATCAAGCCCTCCAGTGTCGAGGTAGTAACGTTCATCGGCCAGGGTACGCCACGCGAAGAAGACGTTTTCGTCAAGAACCGCGTCTTCACCGGCGACTACGCCGCTCACGCCTTCGACCTGCAGGTACTCGTCCCGCTCGCCGTCCGCCTTTACACGCTTGATCTTCACCGAGACGTTCGTGCGCCCGATTCGATCGCCAACGTCCATCTTGATCACGTAAATCGGCGAGGCCTGAGCCGTTTCGATCGGACTCATTTTACGACCGATGATCACACGCTGGGAACTGGTCGTGAACTCGGTAATTTCCTCACGCGAGCCGCCGCCAGCCTCCGCAGGCGAGAAAAGAATACGTTCCGGGCGGATGCCACTCGTCGAGTCGCTCATAACGCCCCAGTAGTATGTGTTTTCCTGAACACGCTCCTCCATTTCAAACTTGAACTGCGGAAGCATACCGTTCGTCGCCATGAAGTTGATGGCGGCGCCGACGACCACCGGGCTTTTCGGGTCGATGATGATCCCCGGAAGACGACCGTTTTCGTCCTGGTACGGGTACCAGTTACCCGCGTAGTGGTGGAACATCGGCAAAATACGGGACGGCGGAAGCGGAAGGTACATGCGCACCAGTTTCTGAATGAAACCGAGTTTGGACGGCTGACCCGCCAAAAGTACCGCGTCCACGTTATAGTCGATGCAGCGTTTGCAGAAGTCGAAGATCAGTTCGTCGAACACTTCGATCACCACGTCCTCAAATTCCTGCGGGTGGTAGTACAATTCCATATCCTGCTGGAGGTTGTAGTAGCCCGGGCCGCGCAGTTTGTCGAAGACGCGCTGGAGCGATTCGAGGATGGCCGGGTCGATCAGTTCCGGGTCCATGTGGTTCACCGGCTCGTCCGTGATTCCGTCGGTCGCCAGCGTCATGTACTTCTGTGCCATCGGAATGAACAGACGGTTCATCCAGGTGATACGATGCCCACGGAATTCACGGTTACGCGGTACTTCGGGACCGAAGAGGAGCTTCACGTCTTCTTCGTCCATGGCCAGTGCGTCGGCAAAGGCCGGGAGAATGATACGCTCAAGCAAACGCTTGGCGAGCTGGTCACCGGCCAGGGAAATACCGTCCTGATGAAGCACTTTTCCACGGATGCTGTCGTCGATCTTCGACTCAAATTTGTAGCTGGCGATCATCAGGTCGGACGTACCGCCGCCGATGTCGATACAGGCCAGACGGACTTCGTGGTTTTTCTCGCCGAATTCCTCTTTCTGGGTGGCGCCGCCGCGCATCGCGCCCATTCTGCGGCGGGAAGCAGGTGAACCGAGCATCGGAGCAGCCGGCGCTTCCTCTTCTTCCTTCTTTTCCGGATTGCCACGTTCCTGGTGCAAAGACTCGAACCAAATACGCGGGTCCTGACCCAGCAGACGCAGCTCACTCCAGATGTACGTGAGGTGAACGGCACTGGCCTCGTCGATCGAAAGATTCAATAGCGGTTTCACGTGCTGGTGACGGCCGAGCGTCATGTTGAAGATCTCGATCGCTTTTTGCACCTGCTTCTGAAGCCTGTCCTTTTCCTCGAAAATCATACCGCTCGGGTAGGTGAGTGTGAGGGTACGGATCTCACGTGCGCGGCCGGCGTCACCAGACTGCATACGGTACGCAATCGAGTTCACGTAGGTGTACGCCTGAGCCAGAAGCTCATAAATGGCGCCCGTCATCAAAGCACGCGGGGCGTGACGAGGTTTCAGCGGGGTTTCCGGCGCAAAGTCCTGCGGTTTCACGCCCGTTTCTTTGAGAAGGAAATCGTTGTCATCCTCGTGGATGTACTTCAGCATGGCGCCACGCAGAGTACCGCAGTACGTGTGCGACTGCTCGCGGTCATACGGGTCGGCCATGTGCCAGTTCGCGCCTTCGAGCCAGCTGGAGTCGTCAGCCCACAAGTACCGCTTCGGGGAACTGACGCCCGTACGAATGTCGTCATCCGTTGCGATGACCTGCAAAACGTCATCCGCTTCTTCGCCCATTCGTACCATGGAAACATCTTCGAAAATGTCCGGTTTGCGCGCAACTTCCACTTTGTTCGTGCGGACCGAAGCGCTGGACTTTCCGAAACCGAACCAGCCGCTTTTTTTGCCGCCTTCATCGACCTGCTGGAACTCGATTTTACGCATCATTTGCGGTGAGAGGTACGGCGTATTGCACCAGTGGGTCTTGGAGGAGAACCAACGCGCGCCGGGATTACGGCGGTACTGACCTTCATCGTCCCACGCGTCCAGATGGTAGCGGTTCGTCAACTCGAACGGAAGCATCTGCGGGGTCTGGGAGATTTCACCCACGACTTCCAGAAGCAGCGCGCCGGTACGGCTGTTTCCGAAGTCCACGACCATGTGCACGTGCTTCGCGTCACCCGCCACGGCCGCGGCCGGACGAATGCAGATCTCCACCATCGGCACACCACGGAGGGGCTGACCGTTCAGGTCCTGAATATTTTCCAGATTAATGATGAAGTCACCCGTGAGCGAGTTCACGTCGCAGAAGTAACCGATCTCCGCGTCGCCGCACGTCGTATCGACCGCGAGGTACAGACGGGAAGTGGTTCCCTGAATGATCTGCCACTGAATATAAGGGTAAGCCTGCGCCGTGGATTCGGGCTGTGGGTCACGTTTTTTCTTGGTATTCTGCTCCTGCTCTTCAGCCGCGCCGCATTTGGTACGCTGCCAGCCGTTGCCGATTTGACTTACGTTATAACGCGCGCCGCCTTTGAGTGGGACGCAAATGACCTGAACTCCAGTATTGGCGAAAAGAATATGCATTTTGGTTCTCGGGGGTTAAGTACTAAATTTGTTTTGAAAGGAATACGTGAAGGGATCCGCCGATTGGCCTCTGCGAAGAGCGGAAAAGTGATTCTTTCACGCTCTTCGACGCTTGATTTTTATTTGTCTTTCATCTGCGCCAGGATCCTCTCAAACGGTTCGAGGATCTGGATCAGCTCGGCATTTCCCGGCGGGATCTGAATGTGATCGCCCGCGCCGAGAGCCAAAGCCTCCGGAAGACGTTCGCACCAGCGCTTCACGAACGACGCAGTCTGACCGTAATTGCCGTAATATTCCAGCGGTTTTTCGTGCGGTTCACGTTCTTCTTCGTCCGCTTCGATCTGCGGAGGCGCGATTCCTGCCTGCGACGGACCCGGGTTCATGATGTAGTCGTCCATGATCATTTTCACGTACTTGCGGCGGGCGTAACGGCGTGCCGCCTCATCACGTGTTTTCAGGTTACAGACCGGATTCAGAGCGTCGAGCAGATTGTCCACGCAGTGGGAGCTGGTCAGGTAGTCACGGACGTAACGCACGAACGTGTTCAGGTCGTCACCCGAAAGCCACGGCGCGCCACGGTCGTTCGCCTTCGTGTACTGTTCCCAACGTTTTGGAACCTGCTTGGTAGCCCACTCATGCAGGAAGTCGCGCAGGGACTTGGGATGCGGGTCGCCGAAACGTTTGCCCGTGTCCGTACAGTCGGCCAACGCCCAGCTTTCGCCTTCCGGCACGCTGAGGGTTTCCTGAAGGGCGTAAACACGTTCGTACACGCGCTCCGGATCGTCCGTGAGCCAGTTCACCACCTTCTCGGCGGCACGGACGCGCTTTTCGCGGTCCACGTTTGCGTCCGGGTCAACGACCCAGTCACGGGCCAGAACGAGCAGACGGTTCAGAATGTCGTTGATCTCCTTTTCGAGCTGGTTCTGCTTGTCGGTCGAGGTCGTGACCGCGCGAATACCGGCGCTGATGAGCGAAAGACCGCCGTCACCGTCGGTCATGGCCGCCTTCCACTTCATTTCGGGATTGGCCGTATATTCCTGAACACGTTCAGATTCGAGGAAAGCTTTTCCGGCGCGGACCCACTTTTCCGGGTCATCCTTCTGCCGCTGGCTTTCGTCGGTGTCCCACGTTCCGGGGTAACGGATCGGGTAGGTGTTCGTGAAGGCCTTGCCGCGTCCGCCGAAGTCCGTCATGACCGGCCCCAGCGTATCGACCAGCTGACCAAGACGCTGCTGGTAGAGGCCCTTGTCCGCGTATTCCTGGCGGTTACGGAATTCTTCGTCGATACCCGTCATACCGATGAACAGAGCGGGGAGTTCGTCCGTGACCTTGCTCGGCCAGTACTTTTCGCCGTAACGGGCACGTCCCCATTTGTCGATGTGGTGTTTCATCTGGGATGTCACTTCGAGGTTTCCACCGCGGCTGAGCAGGATCAGCGTCTGGATCTGGAGCTCGTCCGTGAAACGCTCGAAGAGGTACGCCACTTTACCACGTTTCACGATTTCCATCTGCTCTTCCAGTTTGTCGGCTTCGGTTCGTTTACCCTGTTCAGCGCCCTGACGGCCGGCGCGCATACCAGGAATGTCGAGGAAGTCCATCTGTTCGATCACTTTTCGCCAGTCATCGTTCAGACGGTGCGGCAGGATCGGGAGGACCAGTTCGAGCATGGCGGCCTGGATCGTTTCCAGGTCTTCGTCGCCGTTTCCGCTTCCAGGCGTGTATTCGAGCACGTACCACTCTTTACGCTGGCGCAGGTGGAAGTCGGCCCAATCGACGCGCGTGAAGCAGAGCGAGTTTTTACGCTCGTGGACCTTGGAACGCTGGGAGTCCAACAGGAAACGGACGCCGGCCCAGTGCACCAGGATCGCGGGTTCCGGGGAACTGGAGAGTTTTTCGAGGAATTTATTGATGCGGATGAACAGACCGGTCAAAGACGGCCAGCCGCCCCAGAAAATTTCACCGCACGCTTTGATATAACCTTCATCCGAGAGCATATAACGGCTCAGGAGCGCGGAAAGGATCGCTTCTTTCGTTGGGAAACCGCGGCGGTCCACCGTACGCATATAGGAGTACGCGTCGATGATGTCCATGCGCCACCGGCGGTCAACGCTCGTGCCCGGGTATTGGCGTGACATATCCTCGAGCATTTTGTCGAGGTGGGACTCGTCCCACGCGAATTCCGGACTGCGGCATTCGACCTGGAAACCACGCGCCAGAACGCGGATCCACTCGACTCGGGTCAGCGCCTTCACCATGACAGGGTATTCAGGCGAAACACTTTCGGAAATACGGTCCTTTGTGGTGAAGCGGGTCACCAAAGCGGTCGCTTCGTTGGAGCCGGACTGCGGGTTTAAGTCGGTATTGAACGAGAGGTCTTTGTAATAGGCCGGTTCGCCGTGCGCCTCATCACGCCCCAGCGGGCTGTACGCCTCACTCTGCGCACGTAGTACCTGACCCATGAAAAGGCTTTTTCCTACCTGTGACGGGCCGTAAACTGCGGCCGCGACCGGAACTTTTGAAGAGGTGTACAAACTGCTGGCCTGACGGCGAAGCTGAAGAATCTCGAACTCGTCACTCTCAGGAATCGGAAGCAAATCTACTTTACGACGGTCCGCGTTAAACTCGGCGAGCCAGTCACAAATTTCGGTTGCAAGTCGGTCCACCTGATCCGCCTGGCGGATGATCTGACGATCGCGTTCATCTGGAAATCCCATGGTTCTCTCGTTGGTTAAATATAAAATAAAGGATTGAAATGAGTAAATATTGTATTGACGAATGAACGACGAATCGCAGAGAAAATTACGATTCGTCATTCCTCATTCATTTTTCGTTTTCAGTTAATG
The DNA here is from genome assembly GCA_030530205.1 of Thermoguttaceae bacterium. GTDB lineage: Bacteria > Planctomycetota > Planctomycetia > Pirellulales > Thermoguttaceae > RGIG3701. The sequence goes on from JAUMVK010000023.1 coordinate 7,390, forward strand.
CTCTGAAGCATACGTCCCTGATGAAGGAGTCGGAAGCTCACCGGGTACTGCTGAATGTTATTCTGTCCCTTGGTGCGCGACTCGATGATCAGGCGGTAAACGTGGTCATTGTCAAAATTACCGTTAAGCTGGGCGCTTTCGATCGAAATGACCTGACCATCCGCATCCGTTCGGGCTGGCTGCCAGACGTCCGGCGGGGCTGTGCCTTCCTGGTAAACGCGATACTCAAGCTCGCCTTCCTGGTTGCTCGCCAGGACGTTGAACCGGACGGAGAATTCACCCGTCACCGTGTTGTCGCTCGCCAGTTCGTTCTCGACCTTGAGGTAGCGCTCGCCGATGACCGTCACGTCCGCGTAGAGCTCGTTCCCGAGGTAGGACCCCCAGACCTGCGTTTTGCCCGGGCCAACCGCCTGGAAGCGACCGTTTCCGAGATTCGCGAGAACGGACGGGTCGGTAGATTCAATGTCCGCCGCCACAGGACGCTCAACACCGTTTTCGAGCGACGTTACGGCAAAGGTCGGTGTTTGTTCGCCTTCCTTGACCGTCAGTTGCTGAGGCGTGATCTTCAGGTTCAGGCGTTGGGTCACTGTGACCGGCAGCGTCGTGGTCAATCCGTTGTACGGACCGTTCGGGTCCACGGACTCCACGACGAGCGTCACGGATCCCGGCGCGTTACCGTGAATGTGATTGTTCGCGTCCACGGAAACGATCGAAGTATCGGCCGGAGGCTGGATCTTAAAGAGCGTCTCGACCGGCATCATGCCGTTATTCGGGTTGACCTGAGCAGCGTCAACGACTCCCTGATTTCCAGCCACGATGAAGAGCGTGCCCGGGAAGACGTTAAACGATGCGCCGTCCACGACAGCGTCACCAACGTTGATCTGGAGCGGGATCGCCGAGCTGAGGGTTCCAAGTGTCGCGTTCACGTTCACTGTACCGCGTTTTTCGCCGACCGGTTTCACGAGGAAACGACCGTCTTCACCGCGGGTGAGTTCCGCAGTCGCCGTCGATTTCGCGAATTCGAGCTTCAGGTTCGGATCCGTCGAAACGTTACGTCCAAGACGCCCGTCCGCCAGTTCCTCGAATACCTCGACCGCAACGGCTGTGCCCGTTTTGGAGAGACGGAGCGTCGAATCCATGAAGCGCAGACCAACCGGCGTACCGTTGACTACTCCCTCGGTCGCAACAAATGGAGCCGCAACGTTTTCTCCGAAGATTTCCTTGCTCGTGACTCCAACGACGCCGCCGTCGAGAATCGTGTCCGCGGGACGGTAAACCACCGCCGCGTTCGGATCGACGTAAGCCGATTCAACACTCGTCGGGATCGAGCCGGCCGGAACGACGTCGAGAACGCCTTCCGAGACCATTCCGGCAAAGCGGGCGATGACCGTCGTGCGTCCAACGGAACGACCGAAGACCAGACCGTTCTGAACCACCGCGATTTCCGGATCCTTCGTCGTGAGCTCCAGACCCGTGGCAGGCTGGATCACGTAAAGTTTGCCGCCGCGCGTGGCGGTGACCTGGTACGCCCGGCCTTCACCCACCGCTACCGTGGCGGTTGGTGGGTCAATCGCGAGATCGGCGTATGGATTATCCGTGACCGTGACCGGGACCTGGGATTTGATCTGCCCCTTCCAGTCAATATTAATATTCGCCTGACCCGCGGCGCGGGCTTCGACCTGCGTAATGCCGTTCATTGCCGCAGCGGGTCCATCCGAAACAACTTTCAAATCAGGCTGGTCGAACATCCGATGCAAACCACTGGCACTCCGGCCCTGAATGAAGAGGTTCGATTTGTCGCCCGTGGACATTTGGATGAGCGCGGGTTCGACCGCCAGCTCGGTGATCGGGTTGGAATCGACCGTCACCACGCAGGCTTCCGAGGCTCGGCCCGGTACATCCGGGATTTGGGCGGAAATCGCCGCAGTCCCCGGTTTCTTGGCGCAGAGCCACAGGCCGCGAACTTCCACGACATCGGGATCACTGCTCTTGAAGACCGCGCTGTTCGTGCGTTCCAGACGGATCCCACCGTCCGTGACCGCGAAAACGCTCGGGTCGATCATCTGACCGACGGAGAGCGTGATGACGCCCGGTTCCACGAGGACTTTTCCGTCCGTGCGCAGAGCCTGGATCGTGGCCGCGTCCACGCCGCCAACAACGGCGCGCATGACCGCCTTTTTATCGCCCATCGTGAAGATCACGTCGGTCGCGCCCGGAGTCTTGCCGACCAGCGCGTGGCGGGACGGATCGTAGGCGCAGATTTCCGGAACGAGCGGCGTCACGGTGCACTGCATGCTGAAATCGACGTTTCCGCGGATCAGAGCAAAGTCTTTGCCGACCAGGCGGCTTTCGCCGACCATCATCTTGATCACGTTATCGGTCGGGCCGAGTTTTTCATCGATGGTCGCGACCACATCCACCTCAGCCGGGGCACTCGTCACGCCGTTGAGCGTGGCCGTGATTTCCGCTTTGCCCAGAGCCTTGGCGGCGGTAACGGGCCCTTGCGGGACCGCGATTTCCGGCGCACTCGATTTCCACTCAATATTTCCCATGCCGGTCAGAACACCGACCGATTTTCCTTCTTTGAAGCCGTGCAGCTTGAACTTCACCGTTTCGCCCGGCATCATGCGGATGCTCTTATCCGGTTCGAGGCGCAACTCGTCAATATCGACGTCTTCCGTGACGTTCAGCGTGATTTTCGTCGTTTCCGTCTCGGCGCCTTCGTATTCGGCGATGTACGTGACCTTTCCTTTGCTCACGGCCACGAGTTCACCGTTGGACGGCGTGACGGCCTTCGGATCGCCGGCGATGGCGTGCATCGTCGCGTCCTTCGTCACGATCCGGACGAAGCCGTCCGGGTATTCCGCCTCCACGTCGTAATTCGTGTAAACGGCGCCAACCGGAACAGTGACTTCCTCGCCGTCCTCGCTCACGATTCGCAGGTCGCTCGGCTGACCTTCACGCAGCGGAGCGCGTTCACCCTCGACCGTTGTATCGACCGGCTGAGTCCAGAACGTCACAAGGCGGTCGCCAACCTGAGCGGTCAGGAAGACCGGGTCACTGGCTTGAACTGCGGTCAGGACCGGAGCGTTCCAGAGAACACGTCCGTCCACGAAGTTGGGGGTCCAGAAGACATTCGGCGCCAGTTCGCGCACGTCGCCTTTTTCCATCCAGATTTCGTAACCCTGGGATTGGCCGATCGGGAGGAACTGACCTCCGGGCTGACGTTCCACGACGAGTTTGACCGCCGGGTCTGCCGGATTCAGTTTAGGTTCCGCGACCGTGACGTGGCACGCGGCCGTTTTGTTCGCAAATTTGGCCGTCAGGGTGAACGCCTGCGTTCCGTCATCCGGAGCGGTCACGAACGGGCGGATCCCATCCTGCGCCGGCGTCCAGAGCACATTACGCGGAACGTCCCAACGCACGAATTCGGGCGCGACTTCCGTGAACTGGTCCGCTCCGACGAGTTTTTCCTCAACCTTGAGCGCGAGGGTCTGACCCGGCGCAAGCGTCACTTCGGACGGGATCACACGGAGTTCTTCCGTTTCCTGTTTACCGACCGAGACCACCGCGATTGCGGGCTTTTTCAGGTACGGCAGGAAGCTGGCCGTGATGCGGAATGGGTCGGCCTCTTTCAGCCCCGTGAGGCTTGCCGAGTGGCGGATCACCGCATCCGGTCTTTCAATGGCACAGTAAATTCCCGGTGAGTTCATCGGAACGTCCCAAACAGAATCCGTGACCGCAATGACTTGTGGTTTCGGAGCGGGTTCCGCTTCAGCTGGAGTTTCCGCGTTTTCGCCCTCAGCGGCGTTTTCGCCATCGGCTGGAGCTTCTTCAGGCTTCTTTTCCTCAGCCGCTGGAGCCGAGTCTCCAAAGACGATTTTCGGATCAGTGACTTTAAGACGAAGCTGGAACGGGGCCGTTTCGCCGACTGCCAGATCCAGTTCGGACGGCGCCCAGTACATTTCAAGATGGCGCGGGTGAACGACCGTCAGATCGACCGAGGCGGGATTGGCGGATGCGGGGTGCGTTGCGCTTAGCGAGGCTTTCCCTTGCAGAGCAGCGCGGTAAACGCCGTCCTTTTCGCTCAGAATGGAGATTTTTTCGGCGTCCGAGGAAGCAAAGGCGGCCAGTCCCGGAACGAGTTCAACGTCACCATCGTCCAACCGACCGGTCAGGACCGCTTTGCCCGGCTCGCCCTCAATACGCAGCGTGCGGTCCACGTGAAGCTGGAGCTCTACATCGGCGGCTTCCACGGTCGTGACACTTACCGGCGCAGAGTCTTTTGTGCAGTAATTTCCTTTGACCTGGAACGGACCTGCGCCTTCTGCAAGAGCCATCGCGCGGCCGGCTTCAAAACGCAGACCTGAATCTTCTTCCGGTTCCGGAGAAATTGTCCACGTGATGCGGGTACGATCGACGAACGCGATCACGCCGTCACCGTATGTCGCGATCCCGGAGAAAGATTTGCAAAGACCAAGCGGGAGTTTGACTTCTTTTTCTGGCCGGATCTCAAATTTGAGCGGCGGTACGTTCACGGCAACTTCTGCAGTGGCTTTTGAGGCCTGGTGCGCGTAAACGACGGTTTCCGGCGTGGTGGTTCCGCTGTGACCGGTCACTGACTTCTGGATCGGGTTCACGGTTGCGATCGCTTCGTTTGGTTTCGCGATCAGGTCTGTCGAGTCGTTCGCAAGGATAAAGAACTCGGGACCGCTTTGGGCAAGCAGGAGGACTTGAGATGCGTGGTCCTGCGGAACGTTCAGACGCGGCGGGAGAACATGCAGCGCGTCCGTTTTTGCTGCGGAAACTTTCACAGGAACAGTGATTTCAGAGGAACCGTCGGTGAACGTGACGTGAGCTTCCCCGGCTTTGCGGCCGATCAGCTCGAAGTTTTTCGTGACTTCGACGACCTGCGGGTTGGAACTGGTCGCCGTCACGCTGGAAAGGTCGGCGGAAATGACGGAAAGCGGGAGTTTCTGGTCCACGGCCAGAGTTTCCGTTTCGGTTTCCGCTTTCTTGATTTTATCCTTGGAAAAGACCCGCAGTTTTACGAGTTTTTCAGTTGGGGCGACCGTGAACGCGGCACTTGCGTCGAGTTTTTTCGTTCCAGCGGTGTACGAAACAGCGAGATTTCCCTGGCCCGGAGCACTGGTTTCCAGCCACGCGCCTCGGTAGGTCAGAGCATTGGCGGGAGTCACTTTCCACGAAAGTTTGGAGGAACCGGTCAAATCGTACGATTTTTTGTCGGCCGTTTTCCCATGCACGCGATAATTGACGAAACTCGCCGGCTGAAGTTTTCCTTCATTGGGAAGTTCCACCGCGATTTCGGTGAACTCGGGGGCCTTCGCGACGGTCAGACTCAAGACGGCATCTTTGGCTTTGGAGTCGCCCGGGGCTTTGTAACTCGCCTTCAGCTCGGCTTTACCGGTCGATTTTGCCTCGATGAATCCTTCATTGAAGAAAATGGGTGAGGCGGAGGGGATCTGCCACTTTGCTGCCTGAGTCAGATCCACCGTTTTCCCTTTGGGGCCGTATTTCCCAAGCAGACGGACTCGCGCGGTCGTTCCCACAGCCAGTTCCGTATTCTTGCCGTCCAGTTCGATCCAGACGGTTTCCGGAGCGGCGGGAGCCGTAACCGTCAATTTCACGGACTTGCGGCGTAAACCGGTCTGGAATTTGATTTTCGTCTCGCCCGGGGTCAGAGCGAGGACCTGATGGGCGCCGGTTTTGGTCCCGTTTTCAAGGAATGCCGCCACGTGCGGGTCTTCACTCCCGCGCAGGACTGTATTCGTTACGTCTTTGGAAAGGAGCAGTCCAAAACCGTCCAACCCAGGCGTTTGTACGTGGTAATCGACGAAGGTGCCCGTGGCCGTCTCGACCACACCCGGTTTCACGAGCAGGGTGAACTGGTTCCAGATGACCCACGCAAGAAGCAGAACAAAGAGTATGAGCGAGCCGTAAAAATTCCGTTTCCGGCGGGCCGCTTCGAGCGCTTTGCGCTTTGCGGTCGGGACTTTCGCACAAATTGGGCATCGGGGTTTTGTCTTGGGGAGGCGCAGGTAGAGCTGCATACACTCCGGATCGTCGCAAATCATGGGGATCCCGACTTCCTGGGACTTCGGCAAATAGCCGGGGATCCAGATGAGGCGCCAGAATCCGCCGCCGTCCTGATATTTAAAGAAATAGTAGGTGCGATCCGGACGTTTGGTGTTTTCCACCAGATCGTGAAATTCCTCGCTCAGACGCTGATACAGAATTTTTTCAGTCGTAGAAACGGGACGGATCGCGTCAAAACGAAGCTGCAAACGCTCAATTTCGCCGGCCAGAAGCTCTTTCAGATCTTCATTCGTAACAGGCTGGACCTCGTCAATTTCCTCAAGACGCGCGCCCTGATCGTTTCTTAGATAATATTGAATGATTTCACAGTTTTCATCGACCCACTCCGGTTCAGGGGTCATGCCGCGGAACCACCGGAACAGAATCCGGTCGTTTGCGTTCGTTGGGTCAATCAGAGGGCAGCCGGGTTCCAGAGCCACAGGCTGGAAAAACTTTCCATTCTCAGAAAGGTTAATACGTAAAAAAGCTTTGGCCATAATTTAAACCACTCATTTGAAATATGCGCGTGACGAGTAAAATTCATTATTATTATCAGCATACACCAAATGAACTAAAAATCAAGAAGCCCCCTCGAATTTTTTTGAAATTTTTCCAAAATTTTTTGAGAAAAGACTTTTTTGGTGACTCAAACAGGGAAATTTGACCAAAATTTGACGGAAAGAGAAAGTTGTCAGGAAATTCTTTTCCCTCTTGACTTTTTCTAAAAACACAATATAATATTCCCGCATTTAATTAATATCCCAATTCGGTTTTCCACCAAAGATTGAACAAGGACATAAAATGAAAAGAAAAGAACGTCCGATGTGGCAGTACGATGAACTAAAAATCAACTCGATCATTGATTACACGACGGCTTCCGAGGCGGCCCATTACGAGGAACGTCACAGTACCGTCCGGAATATCAAGGCAGAAAACCAAAATCTTCTGGATCGGCTGGAGGTTCTGATCCCCGATGGGTTGGCAAAAGCGAAAATCCTTGAGATCGGCACGGGAACAGGCGCTTTTGCCCGAACCGTGGCGCCAAAGTGCGCTTGGGTCACGGCTCTGGACGCTTCGGAGGCGATGCTGGCCGTGGCGAAGGAAAAAGCCGCCCCGCTTGGACTCACCAACATGGAATGGTTCCACGCTGGTTTTTTGACCTTTGACTTTCCGGAAAACGAGTACGACGCCGTGGTTTCAAGTCTCGCGCTTCATCATCTGCCTGATGTGTGGAAGGGGGAGGCTCTGGCGAATATCCGGCGAACGCTCAAACCGGGCGGCGTGTTCATTCTGGTGGATGTCACATTCCCGTGGGACTGCGGCGAGATGGCAAAATGCGAGACGGTATTCCTGGATAAAATTTCCAGCGAGGAAATGAAGGAACCCTTCATCGGACATCTCTCGAAAGAATACAGCACCTTCAGCTGGATCATGGCCGCCCTGATCGAACACGCGGGCTTGAAACTGCTGGAACGCTCCAAATTCAGCGCCGTCGCGGAGATTTTCGTCGCGAGAAAATAAACCTGCGGGGACGACGCTTCCAGCGTCGTAAAAAACCAACCCCTGCGGGGACGACGCTTCCAGCGTCGTTTAAAAATCCAACCCCTGCGGGGACGACACTTCCAGCGTCGTCTCTGGAAAACCAACAAAGTATTTCTTCTGACGACGCTGGAAGCGTCGTCCCCGTATTACATCCCGTACAGCGCCTTCACCTCTTTATCCACTTGCGCGTCGATTTGCGCGATTTGTGCGGTCAGGGCGCGGGCGGCGGGGGATTTTTCCCCGATCAGCTCCGCCCATTCGGTCTGATCCTTGAGCGGGATACGGTGTTTCTGTCGGCCCAGCTCTTTCAGGAACGCCGGGAAATCTAGCGTTTCCAGCCCGGTCAGGACCGACGTCATTTTCACGCCCGGGAAGTTGGCCTGAACCAGACGCGCGAAATTGCGGCGAAGCGTCTGAAGTGCCGACACTGCGGCGGTCCGGTCCCGCGTGAGGGCCGCAAGCGAAGCGGTTTGCGCCGCGTCCGCCGGCGGTACCGGGAAATTCTCGAAAAAGACCTTCCGCACCTCGCGAGTTCCGCCCTGAAGTTCCGGGCAGTTATACCAGATCCAGAGCTTCGCAAGCGACGAGTTGAAAACCGCCGTCAGGAACGGAAGCGAGACGGAATCGTCATCTGCCGTCATGATGAAACTTTTATCATTGCTCACGAAGCCGCTTGTGTCGTACATGAACGGAAAAACCGAGGTCATGTTCGGATACATGATTTTCGGTTTCGCGAAATCTTCGTAGTAGGAAATCGTGTCCTGGGTCTCAAACCACTGGTTCGAAGTCTTTTTCCGCGAGCCTTTTTCACCCGATTGATTCAGCCGTTCTTTACCGAAGGAAAGAAGATGCTTCTGAATCGCGGGATATTCGTCGATGTTCAGGTGCAGCGCCGGGAACGTCCCGATCAGCCACAAATCATCCCACTCGGCCCCATACGCCACAATGTCCCGCCCACGCAGAAGCGGCCGAATCAGCTCCGCGCTGCGCGCGTCCTCCCGGATCAGCCGGTCTTTCGTCGCCGTGTCGATGAAAAACGCATCATTATAACCGGTCAAAATCCCACGGTAAATCGTGACGGGCAGTTCTTTCAGCGGCGTTCCGGTCTCCTTCATCCGCTGGAGCGTCTGGAAGTCCTCGAGCGGCTGGATGCTCCACTCGCTTTCCCCGAACGCACCGCTCGGGTACTCGTACCGGCCCGCTATGGCCGAATCGAAACCGGTGTACGTCTTCCTGTTGACGGAAAGGACGCGCACGGTCTCGGGTTTGGGTTCCTTCGCGGTCACGAAAATGCAGCAGTACGTCGTCGCGTCGTCGAAAAACTGCACGTCGCCGAAATTGAGTATCTGCTGCAACCCGGTCCCGGCCATGAACTGTCGGAGCTGCTTGCCGTAGGAGGTGATCATCCACTTGTTCGGCATGATGAAGGAGAGAAACCCGCCGGGGCGCAGCAGATTGTAGCCGCGCTCGGTGAAGAGGCAGTACAGGTCGGCCGATTTGTTGAAGGACCGGAACCCGGCCGCGGCATACACGTCGCTCATCGCGCCCATGGTTTGAAGCTGGACGTAGGGCGGATTCCCGATCACGACGTCGAAACCGTCAAAGGGGAATTCGGTTTTCCAGTCAAATTCGGCGTCGAGGAGGCTGTTCCCGCACTTGATGTTTTGGGTCAGACTGTTGAGCTTCCGGCCCGGTTTGCAGGTGTGCAGCCAGAGAGAAAGGCGGGCGATCTCGACCGATTCCTCATTGATGTCCACGCCGTAAAGGTTCCGTTCGAGGATGGACTGGTCCAGGTCGGTGAGGATCAGGGCGCTTTGGCCGCGGGAGGAGTCTTTGCCGTAGTGGAGGCGGGTGTACCAGGCGTCCACGCGGGCGTGCTCCTCGATGAGGAAATTGAGGGCGGCGACCAGGAACGCCCCGGAGCCGCACGCCGGGTCGCAGATCTTCAGGTCGAGAAGCCAGTCGCGGTAGGCGAAAAGGGTCTCCTCCAGTTTCCTGCGCTGGGCGGAGGTGAAGGTTTCGCTGGCGGCGTAGGTTTCGTCGCTGATCCCCAGCTCGGTTTTCTTCCGGGCACAGAGCGCCCCCAGCGTGTTCTCCACGATGAACCGCGTGATGTACGGCGGGGTGTAGAACACGCCGTCGCGCTTGCGCTTGCTGACGGTGGAGTTTAAAGCCTCCCCTGAAAGGGGAGGGGGACCGCCGAAGGCGGTGGAGGGGTTCTGAATGTGGGCTTGATCTTCCCCGGTTTCGGAACCCCCCAGTCTCGCTTCGCTCGCCAGCCCCCCTTTCAGGGGGGCCTTTAAATTGGAACTTTTTATCTCTTCGATCTCGGTCAGCGAATGCTCGAAAATGTGGCCGAGAATATTCACGTCCACCTCCGACTCAAAGTCGTAATTGCTCAGGAGCTGGGTGTGCTCCGCGAGGAGTTCATCGTCGATCTTGAGCGAGTCGAGCAGCTCGTCCGGGGCGAACAGGCCGCCGTTGTACGCGAAGATCCCCAGCTGCGGCTGGCCGGCGTTCACGAAATTGAAGAACGTCCGAAACTGGTCGTAAAGCGGGCGGGGCGACCAAATGGATTGCTCGCGCCACGACGTGATGATTTTCGCGATCGAGTTGGCGGGAAGCAGACCGCGGTCCTCGCAGAAGAAAATGAAAATCAGCCGGTCCAGCAGTTTCTGCGTTTTTCGGAAGAGGAGGAGGCGGTCCAGCCCGCGGTCGGCGTTACGCTCGCAAAGGTCGGCGAAAAGGAGACGCTTGAACCGGGAGTAATCGCCGTAAAGCCGCTTCGTGATCGATTCCTCGGCCGAGACGGTCTCCGCGTGTGCACGCAGCGGGGCGTTTTCGAGCAGGGAATCCGCCGACAGGCAGAAGTAAAGGAGTTTGAACTCGGGCTCCGTCAGCGTGAAGAGGTCAAACTCGATGTAATTGACCGTACTATCTATGTAAAACCGCAGCTTCTCGAAGTTGGAGATCACGACGTAATTGACCCCCGGATGGGCGTTTTTGTAGCCGAAAGCCTGTTCCTCGACCCGGGTCAGGTCGCGCGTGTTCGTGTCCTTCAGCTCGATGACGGCGAAAACCTTCTTGTCCTTCAGGATCGCGCCATCTGCGGACTTGGCGTTCGTCACGTTTTTCTGCTCGCGCAGGAGGTTGAAACCCGGGTCAGGGTTGAGCGTGTAGCCGAAAATGCTGCCGAAGAGTTTCTCGAGAAACTCGCCCTGGTACTGCTCTTCCTTCAGGGCGCGGATGTTGCGCTGCCTTTCCGGATTGTGGAAGTAGTCGGTAAAACGTTCCCACGCGGCGCGGACCGAGGCGGCGGGGATCTGGGCGAGGTACTTTTTCAGGATTGATTTCTGGAACAACATGGGCGAAAAAAAGGTTAAAAAAAGGTTACGTCCAACGCTCATCAAGACGACGCTGGAAACGTCGTCCCTAATTATGAATTACCCCACATCGCCCAGTTCCAGCGCGGAGCCGTAGCGCTTCAGCATTTGCTGGCGCAGGAGCCGGAAATCTGGAGCGGCAAGGCCGGGGTCTTTGTCGAGCGTTTCTTTTGCAGCACGTCGGGCATCTTCAAGGATCTCCTGGTCACGCAGAAGGTTCGCGACTTTGAACGGCGGAAGCCCGTGCTGCTGCGTCCCGAAAAGGTTTCCCGGCCCGCGGAGTTTGAAATCGGTTTCGGAAAGCTCAAAACCATCGGCCGTGCTGGTGAAAAGGCGGAGGCGTTCCAACGTTTCGTCCGTTTCTTTGGCCGGAAAAACGCAGCAGTAACCGGGTCTCGGGCCGCGGGTGATGCGTCCGCGGAGCTGGTGGAGCTGGGCCAGCCCGAAGAACTCCGCCGAGTCGATCGTCATGAGCGTCGCGTTCGGAATATCGACCCCGACCTCAATGACCTGCGTGGAGATCAGGACTTTCAGCTCGCCGGTGCGGAAGCGGAACATCACGGCCTCTTTTTCATCCTGCGTCATGCGGCCGTGCAGGATCCCGATCGGGAACTCCGCAAGCGGCCCGGTGGAAAGCTCGCGGTAGAGCTTCTGGAGGTTCGCGACGTCGGATTCTTTTTCGTCTTCCGTTTCGGCGTATAGTTCTGAGGGGGCGCGTAATTCCGGCCTCCGGCCTCCAATACCGCCTTCCATTTCGACGCGTAATTCCGAGGGGGCGCGTAATTCCGGCCTCCGGCCTCCATTACCGCCTTCCATTAAGGCGATTTCCGTCTGCGTTTCGTTGATTTTCTTCAATTCGCCAAGGGATTCCGCCTCGCCGATCCGCGGAACGACTACGTACCCTTGCGCCCCCTCGCGGAGTTTCTCTCCGAAAAACTTCCACCAGCCCGCCCGGTTTTCCTTCAGGGCGAGGTACGTTTTCGTTTTTTGCCGACCGGGTGGTAGTTCACGGATGGTCGTGAGGTCCAGATCGCCGAAAAGCGTCATGGTGACGGAGCGCGGGATGGGCGTGGCGGTCATGACGAGGTAGTGGGGCGATTGGCCGGACTTGCGCAGGGCCGCACGCTGGTTCACGCCGAATTTGTGCTGCTCGTCGATCACGACCATCGCGAGATTGGCGAAATTCACGTCTTTCTGAAGGAGGGCCTGCGTCCCGATGACGATTTTGGTCGAGCCGGAGGCGATTTTTTCAAGCGCGTCCTGACGCTCGGCGGGGCGCAAACCACCGACCAGTTCCACGATTTCCAGCGGACTGTGACTCAAAATCTTGCGCATGGTCCGAACGTGCTGGCGGGCCAGGACCTCCGTCGGGGCCATGATCGCGGCCTGAAAACCGTGCGCGACGGCCAGAAGGATGGCGTAAACCGCCACGGTCGTTTTGCCGCAGCCGACGTCTCCCTGGAGCAGCCGATTCATCGGCCGGCCGGAAGTCGTATCGCGCGTAATGTCGCTGATCGCCTTGAGCTGGCCCTGCGTCAGGTCGTAGGGGAAAAGCTGGCGGATGCGGCGGTCCACCTCGGGCGTGGCTTCGAGGATCGGCGCACGGAAATCGCTGACCTGCTGCCGGCGGCGGACTTCAAGCGCGAGCTGGAGGAGAAAAAGCTCCTGAAAGACAAACCTGCGGCGGGCATGGTCCGCACCGTCCTGCGTTTTGGGAAAGTGCATTTTCTGGACCGCCTCGGAAATCGGCAAAAGCGAGTACTTCTCGCGAAACGCTTCTGGAAACGCTTCGTCGAGCAACTGCGCGTACTTCGGGACCACGGTGCGTGCGATCCGCCGCAGATCCCATTGGTGCAGGCCTTCTGTAAGACGGTAAATCGGCTGAAAGCCCAAAAACGCGGCTGAAGTTGGAAGCGTTTCCGGTCCGGCGGTGCTGATGGTCGGAGAGATCCCGACCGCAGGGTCTTCCCACGAATCGGCGACGGGGGCGCGGGTCCCCAGCCGGTTTCCGGGCGTAGTATTAGCGTTGATCTGCGCAATTTCCTCCTCCGTGAGCAGACGCATCACGGGATGGCTGAACTGCCACTTTCGCTTGGAGTATTTGGGTTTCCCGCTCACGAGATAGATTTGCCCTTCTTCGACTCCATTCGCCCGAAACGGTTGATTGAAAAAAAGAATCTCCGCCAGGCCGTAAGTTCCATCTTCGATCTCCATGGTGGTGAGCGACCCACGCATGGTGCGGCGGTTCCGAACGTTCAGAATTCGGACGCAGATGGTTTGAAGCTCATCCTCTTTGAGGTGGCGAATGTCCGTGAAGTTGGAAAAATCCTCGTAATCCCGCGGGAAAAAAAAGAGCATCTCCACTGGCGTCCGAACCGACAGTTTCGCGAGCAACTCGGCGCGTTTCGGCCCGACTCCGGGTTCATACGCAATGGGATCAAAAAGCGAGTTCATGAGGGGGAAATTTTTAAAGGAAAATCCCAAACCAGTCCATTTAAAACGCCGGGCTTTTTCCACTTCCCACTTTAATTTAAACACGGATTTCCAGGGATTAAAAAGATTAAAAGGATTTCGTTTTTTCCATTGAAACTCCTGCAAAGCCTTAAATTCCCTTTAATAATCCGTGGAAATCCTTTTAATCCGCGAAAATCCGTGTTTAAATCAAGGTTTGAAGCGGGCGAGGCTTGACTTTGGAAACTGGTTTGAAGTTTTTGAAACTCCTTTAATTAAAAAGGGGGGAGCACGTTAAACTCAGTTTACCACAAATTCCCGGCTTTTGCAAGGATGGGGGTGAGGGGTTTCCGAAATTTTCTGCTTAAAAAAGGCGTTTATTCCGAATAAAACCGGAAACGGCCTGCCGCTTGCTCTTTTTTCAGATACTTTTTCCGAAAAAACGTTTCCGCTTGATTGACTTTTGAAAAATCTCAGGTATAATGAGTAAATTGTAGCGTTTATAAATATAATCTGACTGAAAGGATGAACCAGTATGAAAATCGCACTTCATGGAGCCGCAGGACGTATGGGCCAGCGTTTGGTCGTTTGCGGTGCGGCCGACCCGGATGTTGAAATCGTCGCGGCCATTGACGTCGCCTCACACCCGAAAATGGGCGTGGATGCAGGCTTGAACGCGGGAATTGACGCGCTTGGCGTCCCTCTTACTTCCGAGCTGCCCGAGGACGTCCAGCCGGATGTGATGATCGACTTTTCGCAACCGGCGGGCCTGGAAGCGCTGCTGAGTCTTTGCGTTCAGCGCCGGATCCCGCTCGTCATTGCAACGACCGGCCTGACTGCGGATCAAATCGCCATCATCGACGAAGCGGCCAAAGTGATCCCGCTCGTTTTCGCCCCGAACATGAGCATGGGCGTGAACGTCTGCATGAAACTGGCCGAGATCGGCGCACGGGCCTTGGCCGAACATGACGCCGACGTGGAAATACTCGAGCGTCATCACCGCTACAAAAAGGACTCGCCGAGCGGTACCGCCCTGAAATTCGGCGAACTGATCGCCAAAGAGATGGGGATCACCAGCTTCCGGAATGGCCGCGAGGGGATCGTCGGCGAGCGTCCGCACAACGAGATCGCTTACCACGCCATCCGCGTCGGTGACGATCCAGGCCAGCACACCGTCGTGTTCGGAATGTTGGGCGAAACGCTGGAACTCACGGTCCGCTGCTCCTCCCGTGACGGCTACGCCAAAGGCGCGTACGCGGCCGCGAAATTCCTCCAGGGAAAAGAGTCGGGGCGTTTCTCCATGTTCGACGTGCTGGGGCTAAATTAGATCCGGAGGGCCGGCGTCCTCGACGGTCAAGTTAATAAGATCCGGAGGGCCGGCGTCCTCGCCGGTCAAGTTAATAAGATCCGGAGGCTCCCTCCAGCCCTTTTCCTCAAAAAACTCTCGCAAAGGAATTGATCATGAACCGACCTTTTTCTCTTTTACTGACCGCCCTCCTGTTTTTCGCTCCGGTGTTCTGCCAGGCGCAGAATGAGCGGGAAATGACCGAGGCCCGCGAGAAAATGGTTCAGCGCGAGCTGGTCCGTGCGGGGATCCGGAACCCGGACGTGTTGGAGGCGATGCGCTCTACCCTGCGGCACAAATTCGTCCCGAAAAACGTCCGCGCCCAGTCCTACGAGGAGCGCGCTTTGCCCATCGGTTACGGCCAGACGATTTCGTCCCCGTTTGTGGTGGCCAGCATGACGGAGGCTCTGAACCCCCAGCCCGATGATCGGGTGCTGGAGATCGGGACCGGCTCGGGCTACCAGGCCGCGGTCCTTTCGCCGCTCGTGGCGGAGATTTACTCGATCGAGATCGTGGAGCCGCTGGCGAAGCAGGCGCAAAAAACGCTCAAGAGCATGAAGTATAAAAACGTCTTCGTCCGTGCCGGCGACGGTTACAAGGGCTGGCCGGAAGCCGCGCCTTTCGACAAAATCATCGTGACGTGCTCGCCGGAGTCCCCACCTCCTGCGCTGGTGAAGCAGTTGAAGGACGGTGGGTTGATGGTCGTGCCGCTTGGAGAGCGGTACGCGCAAAATCTCTGCATCCTGAAAAAGGACGGCGACCGCCTTGAGAAACAGCCGATCCGGCCGATCCTGTTCGTTCCGATGACCGGTGCGGCCGAGGACCATCGCGAGGTTCTGCCCGACCCGGAAAACCCGACGCTCCAGAACGGGAATTTTGAGAAAGTCATGGTCGGCCAGGCGAGCCAAATCGAGAAAATGCCGGGGCAGCGTTCGGACGCCGGGGAGGAAAGCGAGGACGAGGAACCCGCGGACGCAGAGTCGGAAACTATCAAAATCCCGACCGTCTGGTGCTACTTGCGTCAGGCCCAAATCGATGTAAACGACGATGGGCGCGGGAAGTACTGCCTCCGCTTCAAAAACCAGACTCCCGGAGCGCTCGCTCAGGCGTGCCAGGGGACGGGCGTGGATGGCCGAAAGATAGTGGGTCTTCGCTTTGAAATGAGGATCAAGGGGGAAAATCTCGCTCCTGATCTGGTACATGGCGGGAAGCCGGGCGTGTTCGTTGTGTTCATCGACGAAAAACGCAACACGATCAAAAGCTCCATCCTGGGCGGCTGGCGCGGAACGTTCGACTGGAGGAACGTCTCGTTCACGATCAACGTCCCGGAATCGGCCCGCGAGGCGCTCATCTACTTCGGCCTCCACGGTGCCCGCGGCACAATGTGGATCGACGACGTGAAAATGACCCCCGTACACTAGTGTCCCATCAATAATCCGGCAAAAATAGCTGTTTCGCGCATTCCTGATTTGGAAATTTTTCAGGAATTACGAACCGCGTTTTCTGTTTGGCCAAAAAACTTTTTCACGTGGAGGTTTTGTTTGATCCATTTGAAGAACAATTCCACTTGCCAGCGACGTTTGTAAAGCGCTGCGATCGTCTCGGCCGGCTGGTCGAAATCGTTCGTCAAAAACATCATACGGCGGTCGTTTTCCGCGTCGTAAAATTTAATTCGCCGGAGTTTGAAAACGTTCAAACAAAGGTCAATCGTCGTAGAATCGAAAGTGAAGCGGACCTCTTTCCCATGTGATACAACTTCGATTTCATCATATTCAGGGTAAAAAACGTGTCCCTCAAACTGACTTTCCGTGCGAGCTGAGCAAAAGCCAACACACGAAATAAAATGGTCGTTTTCAGATTGGTGACGTGATGATCGCCCTGGTATTTATCGATGATTTTTTGAAATTTTCTCCATGGGATCCGGTCCATGATTTGCGCAAAAACGCTTCGTCCCTCGTACATGGCTTGCCTCCGACCCAAATTGAAATCGTTACAAGCTCAATTATAGCGCAAGTGCCGTAATTTACGAAGGGTACGCGATGGACAAAAATTTTTGATGGGACACTAGTGATTTTGAATCATGAATTGAAACGACGTTTACAACGTATCCCGGCATTTTTTACTCAGTCGGGAAAAACTCTTTCACAGCCCGGCGAAATTCTTCCGCGGTACTGGTTTGTACGACCTGAACCCTAAACTTTCTGGCGTTTTTCAAACCCACGCCGTAGCAGGGCGCGTATTTTCTCATCAGCATAACGGCCTCGGCCTCCTCGTGCGCCTCCAAAACCGACTCGAAATGCTCCAGAAGCAGCCCGCGCTGAAACTCGGCCGTGGGCCGCTTCATGGCGTCTTCCTCCGGGACTCCCGCGAGCAGATCGGCCGCCTGGCGGAAGATCCACGGCTCATTCAAAGCCGCTCGGCCGATCATCACCCCGTCCACGCCGAACGTTTTCAGGGCGTGAACCGCCTGCGGCGCGGTCCGCACGTCGCCGTTTCCAATGACGGGGATCTTGAGGAGGGATTTGACCTCCGCGATTTTCTCCCAGTCCGCCTCGCCGGAGTACATCTGACGGGCGGTGCGTCCGTGGACCGTGACCGACGAGACGCCCGCCGCCTCAAGAGCCTGCGCCGCTTCGCGGTAGGTCAGACAGTCCGCGGAGATCCCGAGGCGCATTTTGGCCGTCACGGGGAGCGGTTCAGCGAGACCAACCGACCGGGAGGCTTCGCGGACCGACTCCACGACCGCGTGGGCCAGCGTGTGCATCTGGTCGGGGAACTGAAGGAGCCACGAGCCGCAGTGCGCCTTTTGAACGACGTCGTGCGCCGGGCAGCCAAAATTCAGGTCGATCACCTGAACCGCGTACTCCCGCACCAGTTTGGCGGAAAATTCAGCCAGAGGTTCCGCCTGATTGTCCCAGATCTGGACCGAAAGAGGAATTTTCGCCCCGAGGGCCGGTTCCGACTCCGACTTCCGAAGCTCCGACCGGAGGGGAAACCCAAAGAGCCGGCCGTGGAGGGCCTTCCGCCGACGTTCCATTTCGAGCGAGCCGCGGGCGTGCATCATCTCGGACGCCAGAAGCCCCACCCCTCCAAATCGGGTGAGGATCCTGCGCCAGGCGTCATTGGAAAACCCCGCCATCGGAGCCTGAACGAACGGGGTCGAAAGGGTTAATGGGCCAATTTGAAGCATGAAATTAAAAGAGGATCAAAAACCAAAATTCCTCATTTTCCCCAAACCTTGAGCAAAAGCCTCGGGTCGTCCGTGTAGAAACGCTCGATCCCGGCGTCGATCATCTCGCGCATTTTCGCCTCGCTGTTGACGGTCCAGGCCCCCGGAACAAAACCGGCCGCGCGGACCTTCGCGACTTTTTCGGGCGTCACGTCGTTGAAATTGAAAATCATCGTGTGGAAGCCGAGTTTCTTTCCCAACTCAATGTCCGCGTCCACGTCGGTCCCGTAGCGGTCCCAGAAAAGCGGAGCGTTTGGAAATTCCTGATGCGCGGGGATCAGGAGACTTTCATGACCGTTGAAGCCGATCCAGTCTTCCGCCTTTTTCTCCCGCACGATTCGGGCCACTTCCGCGAGGCAGCCGCTCTTCAAATGGAGGGTCAGACGCGCTTTCCTGTGCGCCAGGATCAGATCCAGCGCGTCGTCGAGTCGCGTGATCCGGTGCTTCGGACACTGCTCAAGCGTGAGATTTCTCGCCGCGCGGAATTTCTCAGCCAGATCCAGCTCGCAGAGTTCCGCGTAGGTTTTCTCGCTGATCCGCACGTCCTGGCTGCACTGGCGGCCGGTGGAAAGGTCGTGACTCAAAACCGCCACGCCGTCCCGGGTGAGGCAAACATCCGTTTCGATCCAGTCCGCGCCCAGCTCGATCGCACGCTCAAACGCCCGGAGGGAATTTTCCGGGAGTTCGACCGACGCGCCGCGGTGGGCGCAAACCCCGTTTTCAGGAGTCTGCGCCACGGCACCAAACGCGAAAACCAGAATGAAAATCAAGGTAAAAAACTCTTTTTTCATTTCGGTCTCTCGCTTCCTCACTGGATCTGAAGGAACGCCGGGGTCAGGCCGTCCAGCTCGATCTTCACGGTCTGACCGTTCTGCTGGACCTTCGCGCCGGGCCAATCCGCGGCGTTTTTGACCGTTTTTCCGGCCGGGATCGTGAATTCGGCGGTCTTCGCTTCCGTGTCCGAGTTCACCGTCAGGAGCCAGATCGTCCCGTCAAGCGCGTAGGTACGGCTCACGATCTCCGCGTCGCTCCCCTCGTTGAACGGGATCGGGACGATCGTTTCGCCTGTGAGGAAAACGCTCTCGTACTTCTTGATCTCCTCGCCGACTTTTTTGATCATGGCCCACGAGCGGTCGAATGACTCTTTTTTCGCCTCGGGGGTCGGGTTTTCGTTCGAGAAGTTGCGCGGCATGTCGAAGTAGGAGTAACCGATGATTCCCGTGGCGCCGCCGGCCAGGTTCATCCACGTCATCGCGCGGATCTCGTCGTAAGTCGGCGTCCGGGCGTTTTTATCGTTTTTGCGGTAGTTCGCCCAGTTGAAGAGCTGCGGCACCTGCCAGCACGGGCGGAGACCAAACCCGCCGTCGCACGTCATTTTCGCCCACTTGTACGCCGTGCTCGCCGGTTTCCCCGAAATCGGGTACGGGTCGGTCCCGATCACGTCGAACGTCGGGAGGTAATCGCGTATCTGCTCGACCTGGTAAAGCACGACCCACGTCGGGCGGCCCGGGTCGAGTTCCTCGCAAAGATCGCGGTGCCCGGAGAGCTGCTCCAGCATGGAAAGCGGCAGTTCGTCGTTAATGTACCACGCGATGATGCCCGGGTGGTCTTTCAGCTCGTTGATGCGCTTGATGGTTTTCTCGCGGCCTTCTTCGTCCGACTGGCACTGAAGCCCTTCGTAAAGGTCCTTCACGCTGTAGATCACCGAGATCCCGTGCGCGTACAGATCGTCCAGCGTCTCCCGGCTGATCGGGTGGTACGGCATGATGCAGTTGAACGGCGAGTCGGCCAGATTCAGAACGTCCTCATGCGTCACTCCGCCAAAGTAAAGCCCGAGCGGGAAGAACGGTTTTCCGTCCACGATCAGGCGGCGCTGCGGGTCGATGAACGACTTGCGCTCCGGGAATTTTTCGACTTTCGTAAGGGTGATCTCCCGAACCTCTTTGGTCTTCAGGCCCGGATTGGGGACGGAAACCGTCACGGTGTGCTTTCCGAGCGCCAGGTCTTTCGTCGGGACCGTGAAAACCAGCGCGTTCAAGTCTTCGTCCCACTCGTAATCCTGGATCTTTTGGCCTTCCAGCCCGACCGAAATCTCTTTCAGAAGTTCCGGCGCGAAATCGGCTTTCACGTAGCTGACGCCCACAAAAAGTTTCACCTGGTCACCGGTCGTCTGCGCGCGGTAGCAGTCGAAACTCATCTGCGTGATGCACGGCGGGAAGTACGGGACGATCTCCAGATCGTCGAACCAGGCCGTCCCCGTGGCGTCACGGGTCCCGTAGCACGTCAGGTGCGGGTTCTGCGCGTCCATTGGGAAACGGACGATCTCGAAGATGCGGGTCCAGTCTTTCGTTCCGTTGACCCCCTGCAGGTACGCTCCGCCGGCCCATTTTCCGTCAGGGCCGTTCCATTCGACGCAGATGGCGGCTTTTCCGCCCTTCACGTCTTTCGTTTTGACCCAGCCGGAAAGAAGGTAGGAGTTTCCCGGGATCAGATTTTTCGGGCGGGAGGAAGAAAGCACGTAATTGTTCGGGTCGTCGTTCGTCCAGCGGAACGAGGCCGAGCCGGTGCGCGCGACGGTTTCGTCACGCTGGAAATTCTTCTCGGGTCCCCACCAGCCGTCGGGCATTTTGGGGTTTTGAGCCGCCTCGAAGGACGGGTTTACGACTTCCGGCGGTTCCGTCTGGGAAGCGATTTGTTCGAGGACCGGCTTTTTCTTTGCGGTTTCTCCATGAAGGAAGGCGGGGCAAATCACAAACGCGGCAACGACCGCGCAGAACATGATGAAGCGTTTCATACGATTTCCTTTCGTAAGTAAGACAGAGTGATGATTCTGTATTATACCACTTCCCTTTCTGGACCGCAAGGGGGGGAATTAATAAAGTTCACCTTCAGCACACTGCAAAATCCAGCGATTACAGGCCCAGCTGATTGAGGAAAAAAACTTACTCAGTTTGCTAAAAAATCGAATATTTTCCGAAACTTTGTCGTTTTTTTCACGTGATCCTCTTAATTGGTGTATAATGATTTACGAATGTATTTTTGAGTTTTCTTTCTGACAAAGATTTGAAGAGTGTTGAACGTGCCCGCGATGGCCTGGCCTTTTCGCGGAGCCGTATTCAAGAGGAGAAAAGCCATGCTCAACCCAGCCGAAACCCGGGAAGCGGTCCTCAAATGGATCGCGCGTCCGCAGTACGTCCCGACGAAAATGCTCGTCGTGGCCCAGCAGATCGGGATCCTGAAGGAAGATTTCAAGGATTTCCAGAAACTCCTGCGCTCCATGCACAAGCAGGGCCTGATCGAGTTCGGCGCCGGGCACGTCGTTCTGCCGCTCCTCAATGAAAACGAAAAAGAGCGCGAGGTCTGCGGCTACTTCAAGCGTATGCCCGAAGGGTACGGTTTCGTTCACGAAGTCGAACTGAACCCGAATTCCGTGAATATTTCGGACGAGCGCGAGGACATTTTCATCCCGCCGGGAAAAGCCCAGGACGCCGCGACGGGGGATTTTGTCGCGGTCATTCCCGACTACGAAAAACCCTGGCGCAAAGGCCGCGAAGGGGGTAAAGACGGGCGTTCCGGCAAGATCGTGAGGATCCTGGAGCGTAAAAACCGCAATTTCGTCGGAACCTACACGGAAAACCACGACGGAAGCTGGGTCGAGGTCGATGGGCGCATCTTCGCGGATCCCATCCGGATCACCGACGCGGCCGGCCGTGCGGTCAAACCCGGCGACAAAGTCGTGATCGAGATTTTGAGCTACCCCGCCCCGTGGCGCACCGGCGAAGGGGTCATTACAGAAGTCCTGGGCCCGCGCGGCGATTTGGCGACCGAAACGCTTGCGGTCATTCGTCAGTACCACCTGAACGACCAGTTTGACGAAGAGCTTCTGAACGAGGCGCGCAACCAGGCGAGCCTTTTCGACCAGTGGGAAAAGGCCCACCAGGATCTTCTCCCCAAGCCCGATGACGACACGGAATTCTGCTCCGAGGAGAAATCGGACGTCCAGTGGACGGAGGACGGGCGGCGCGTCCTGACCCACCTTTTTACCATCACGATCGACCCGGCCGACGCGAGGGATTTCGACGACGCGATCTCTGTCGAGACGCTTCGCGACGGAAACTGGCGGCTGGCCGTTCACATCGCCGACGTTTCGCACTTCGTCCAGCCCGACTCCCGGCTCGACCGTGAAGCGTTCGACCGCGGGAACAGCGTGTACCTCCCGGACCACGTGATCCCCATGCTCCCCGAGATCCTCTGCAACGGAATCGCCAGCCTCCAGCCGGATCGGCTCCGGTTCACGAAAACGACGTTCCTCACCATTTCCCCCCGAGGGGTGGTCAGCGACGTGGAGGTCTGTGACTCAGTGATCTGCTCGAACGCCCGGCTTGATTACGAGCAGGTGGACCGTTTCTTCGCGGGGGACTGCTCGGAGCTTCCGCAGAAGGTCCGCGATGCGCTGACGGAGTTCCGCCAGCTGGCCCAGGTCCTTCGCGCCCGCCGCACGGCCAAGGGGAAGCTCGACATTAACCTCCCCGAAATTCGTCTGGAGTTCGACCGTGACGGAAAAGTGACCGGCGTTCGGCGTGAGCAGAATACCGAGTCGCACCAGATGATCGAGGAGTTCATGGTCTCGACGAACGAGGCGGTCGCGCAGGAACTCACGCACACCGGCGCGAGCATCATGCGGCGAATCCACAAAGCGCCGACGCTCGAAAAGTTCGACGCGCTGGGCCTTTTCCTCGAGGAACTGGGGATCCGGATGGCGCAGAAGGCCGACCGGTTCGAGCTTCAGCGCATCCTTGAGCAAACGCTTGGAACGCCCAACGAGTTTGCCGTCCACCAGGCGATCTTGCGCTCCATGACCCGCGCGGAGTATTCCCCGGAGGAGGAAGGGCACTACGCGCTGGCGAGCGACTGCTACTGCCACTTTACCTCGCCGATCCGCCGCTACGCCGACCTGACGATCCACCGCCAGCTCGAGAGTTTCATCCTCGGTGAGTCCCCCAAGAGGAATTTCCGCAAAATCTACGACGAGGGGAAGCACCTGACGTACTGCGAAACCAACGCGGAGGACGCGGAGCGCGAACTGACCCGCGTGAAAATGATCCAGTTCTTCGAGGAAAAGGGCGATGTGGAACTCGACGCGCGCATCGTCGGCGTGACCCATCACGGCTTCTTCGTCGAGTGCGAGCAGTACCCGATCAGCGGGTTGGTCGCGGTCGAGTCGCTTCCGGAGGACCGCTACCACTACGACGCGGGCTCCCAGACGCTCAACGGCCGCCGCATTGGAAACCAGTTCCGCCTTGGCGACCGGGTCCGCGTCAGGATCACGAATCTGGACTCGAACAAACGGGAGATCACGTTTGAGTTGGTAAATTCCCACGCGAAAGCCGACTCAGACTCCCCGGAGACCGAAACGATCCACACGCGCACAGGCCGGAAACCTCGCCGTGAGACCGCAGTGATCGATCCCCCGGCCAGACCGGCGAGAAAACGCCCGGTGAAATCTGGCGGCGGGAAAAAAGCGAAAAAGGCCGGGAAGAAAATGACCCGGAAAAAGAAGTAAAATCTTCGGAGAAAAGAGGGAAAACGGGACCGTCCCAAAGTTCACGTCCAGCTCGCTGCATACTCCAGCGACCATAGGCCCCGCGGATTAGGCGGATGGGGCGGATTAAGGCGGATTTTTTAAAGAATTAAAGGGGCGAAGTTTCCGAAACTTCACCCCTTTTTCCAAATGCGAGCGCCGCCAGGCTCAATCCCGCATTTAAACACGGATTTCCACGGATTCAATGGATTTCGGATTTTAAAAGAAAAAAGGAAGAAGCCTTTCCTGAAAAAATCCTTTTAATCCATTAAATCCGTGGAAATCCGTGTTTAAATAAAGGGTTGAAACTGAAACGGGCGTGGAGGTTTCAGGAAATGGCCCGCGTTTCTCCCTTTCTTTTTTTCTTGCCCGATCGTTAATAAAGCCACGGGTGGACCCACGGGTTCCACGTCGGGAAACTGACCGAGACCGCCGAAAGCAGGAGGAGCAGAAGCGCCAGCCGCCGCCCCCACGGCCGGTCCTCTACGGACTCCAAGGCCGGGAAAAGCGTGCAGAGCCAGAGCGGGATCAGCCAGAACATCCAGCGCAGGCCGCACGTGTTGCCGCCGTAGTTCCGGTCGCCGAGCGGCCGCATGATGTAGAACGCCAGGATCAGCGCGGTCAGCCCCAAAACCATCAGGCCGAAAAGTTGAAGCCGGCGGTCGGAATTCCGCAAAAGCTGGACCGCGCCGAGCATCGAAAGGAGCCAGATCGGCGTGAGCGAAAAAACGCCGTGGTGCCCGAACGTGAGGTGGAACGCGTATTTCGCCCGGTCCGGCTCGCCGACGTCCAGCCCTTTCGGGTCCTGCCAGTAGCTAGTCACCTCGCGCCCGTTCGCGGTCGTGTACGTGTACTCGTACCAATTATCGCCGGGCTTCCGATGCATGTACGGCGGGCGGAACGAGTCGTGCGCGATGTAATTCGTGGCCAGGATCGGCGCCAGAGTGAACATCACACCGAACGCCCACAAAACCACGTGCTGCACCGCCTGACGGAAGTCCGTTTTCCACGGCAGGTAAAGGACCAGCGCGATGAAGATCGCCGCAAGGAAACTCAGCGACGGAAGCTCATTAATGACCATGAACGCGCTCAAGAGCCCGATGAGGAACGAGTTTTCGTGGCGGAAACGCCCGTTTTCGCCGTTCAGGATCATTTCCATTGCGAGGTAAAGCACCACGGCCGCACACGCCGCTGCGGGGAGGTGATTATTCAGCGTCACGCAGAACGTCGAGAGAAACGTCGCGAAACAGGCCGCCGCCACCATGAAGATCTTCGCGAAATCAGTCTTTCCGAAAAGCTCGGCCAGTTTCGTCGCCGCCCAGAGGAAAAGGAGCATGAACGGCAGATTCACGCAGGCCAGAATGATGATGCAGACCGGGTAAAGGTTTTCGTCGAAATTCAGGCCGAAGCCGTTGTAGAGGACCCAATAGACGCCCGCCATCATCGTCGGCAAAAGCGGCGGCTTGCTCGAGTAGTAATGGTCGTCGTGCTTCACCATGTCGATCGTGTCCCAGTTCTTCAGCAAGCGCACGCGGTCAATGGCGTACGGAGCGCCCGGGACCCGCATTTCCGGCTCGACCAGGGCGCGGATGGTACACCAGCGGCTCCGGTCGTTCGCGCTGAAAAACGGCACGCAGAGCTGCGCGTCGGCCTTGAGTTTGGCCTCGGTTTTCTCGAGTTCCGCTGTGATCGCCTCCGGGGACTCGCCCAGCCCCTGCAAACGCTGCTCCTTCTCCGCGAGCTGCTTGGGGATCTGGTTCAGCTTGTACTTCTGCAGGTCGATTTTGTTCACGGTATTCACCGCCATGATCCGCCCGAGGATCAGCCCCAGCGAGATGAAAATCAGCAGCGCGTAAATGTTTTTGCGGAGGGTAAGAGACATAAAATTCCCTTTCTTGTGGGGTTTGTAATACTCTAAAATATGACGCGTTTATTATAGCACAAAAGTCCCAAAAGTCAAGTTTCACACAAAGAAATTTCAAAAAATACACTTTTTTTTCAAAAATTAGGGTGGGAGGCGCTTGACTTTTTGCCTGACTTGGTTTATACTATAATAAACATATTGGCCTGACTGCCAAAGAATTCGCTCAACGGTACGGAAACTGCAACATCTAAATCGTTTCGGCGATTCGCAAGCCCTTTTCGATATTGGAAAGGGTTGTTCGTGTGTATATGTAAAAAAGCAAGTCGAAAGCGTGTTCGGCTCCTTCGGGAGTCGTCGCGTATCTGACTTGCTGGGTTGTTGCAGACCTCCGTACTGGGATGCGCTTGACGTACTCCCTTTTTTTATTTCTTGAAATAGTAATTTCTTGAGTGGGACTGGGGGGTACGTTCTTGAGTAAAAGTTTTTTTGATTAAATTCAGGAGTTTTTATGATAGAACATCCAAGTATTCGCCGGGAACGCACAAACTTAAAGAAAACGCTCGAAAACACTCGTAAATTACAAGCAGCCGGGCAATATCCTCTTGAATTTCAAATGCCTACAGGAATTCAATTTGAATTAACCGGGGCATGCAATCTTCGTTGTAAGCATTGTTATAATCGTTCTGGCGAGGCTGATGTTCAAACCCGAATGAAACCAGAGGACTGGATTGCCTTATCCCATCATTTAGTTGAGAATGGAGGCGTTTTCCAGTGCATTTTGTCGGGAGGGGAACCTCTTTTGATGGGAGACACTCTAATTGAAATTATGGATATTCTCCATGAAGACAACACTGGGTTTCTTCTTATTTCCAACGGTCTTTTAATGACCAATGAATGGGTTAAAAAGTTTAAAAAATACCCATTTTATTGGATACAAATTTCAATAGACGATTCGAGACGCGAAAAACATGATTCTTTTCGTGGGCGTGAAGGAAGTTGGGATGCAGCAACTAAAGCAGCCATACAGATTTCATCCGCAGGACTCCCTCTTACGATTGCGCATACTATTACCCCTGACAATATTGGGCGATTCGACGAAATGGTTGAATTTGCCTACCAACTTGGAGCAAGCACTTTAATGTGCAGTGAAACTTTAATTAGTGGACGCGGTGCCAAAAATAATGAACTCTGGTTAAATGACGAACAAAGAAATTTAATGTACACATTGATTGAACAAATGCAAGCCCAGTGGTCAGGAAAAATTCGCCTTCTCTATTCAATTCCAGATGGTATTCAATCTGAACAACGCCAATATTTACCTAATCGTTCGGTAATTATTCGTCCCAATGGCGATGTACGTATGGACTGTACCATGCCATTTACAATTGGGAATGTTCTGGAAAAACCTTTTATTGAAATTTGGAGAGAAAAAGGAGCCACATGTTGGCAAAATCCTAAAGTTCGGGATTATATTCAAAATATTTTAACTAATAATTCTCCTGATTTTATAAATCATGTGAATACAGATCATCATATTTAACCACTTTTATCAACCAGAAATGGAGGAAACCATGGAAAAAGATTCCAAACAACAAGAAAAAAAGGCCTATGCTTCCCCTTCCGTCAATGAACAAGGGGTCGTCGCTCGAGTGTTTTTGATGGCTGCTGCGGCAGGTGCTCTCGCTGCACTTGGTGCAACAATGTTAGCTACCAATAGTAATGCCGTTGCCGCTGGCGATGACTATTACAGTACAGCAATGCTTCCTCAAATTGAAGAAGTAATTGAGGCCGATGCTGACAGTCTCCCGATTGACTTTGATCAGGATGTCTGAAATGGGAGATGTGATGACTGAATTCGATTCAATTTACAATTCCCTCAAAGATTGGAAACCCATTCCTGCTTGGCAAAAAAAGAGAAGCGATGGAGATTTTTTGATCATCATGAACAAAAAATTGGAAGTCCATTTTCTCAATTCCACCGCTCGCGACATCGTTGAGCTGATTGGAAATCGTACCATTCAGGAAATTTGTGAATCCATGATGGAGATTTACGAAGTGGAAGAAAATGTCATTCGCCGTGATGTGATCAACACCATTCGGAATTTACAGTGGAAACACCTGATAAGAATTAGCCGATAGCGCGATTAATCATTTCCCCAAACAAAACCTCATATCAAGCCGTTAATTATGGTTTGGTATGAGGTTTTATTATCAAAATGTCAGGCGGTAATGGAGGCCGCAAGGCCGTAATTACGCGCCGGGGGAGTTTACCGTGAGTTTCACTCACGGCTATTAACATTCAACCCCTAAAGGGGTTGAGATGCAGTCCCATCTGATTGACGCCTCTGAATGCCTCGCCCACCAAGTTTGCAAAATTTCCCTGATTCTACACTAAAACCTGTTATTTCTTTCTGTAGAAAATCAGTTCCGCGCCGCGCGGGGGGAGCGTCACGGCCCACTTCTGAAGCTCCGGGCCGCCCACTTCCTTCACCTCGCCCGCGTAGTTTTCAAGCTCGTAGCGGCCGTCCGGGTCGATGTTCTGAAGCTCCAAAACCCTGCTTTCATCCGGGGCTTCCGCGCGTCGGAAAACCTGGACCACGCCCGAACCCGTCGCCGGGTCGTCGAGCTGCCACGCGCACCACTCCGCGTTGGACGTGGTCGCGTCCTCGGTCAGCGGGTAGAATTCCCCGCTCCAGTACGGCTTGACGCGATCCAGAAGCCCGTACATTTTCCGGAACCATTCCGTTTCCTCGGGGGTAAAATCCCTTCGAACGATCGCACCGTCAAAGTCGGTCGGCGTGCAAACCGTTCCCGGCGCGAAAAGGCTCAGCATCGCGTACACGTCGCCGATCGGGACGCAGTTTCCCTCGCCCCCCTGGAACGGCAGAAACGCCAGAGTGTTCCTCGTCGTGTTCTGACCCAGAATGAACGCCAGATCGCCGGGTTTCCGACCGATGAAATAGTCGCTCCGGCAGTAAACCTGGGCGCGGGAGATCATCTCGTAATCGATGCGCCGGCCCCCGGACGAGCAGTTTTCCTGCGCGATGTTCGGGAATCGCTCGCGCATTTCGTCGAGGAAACGGTAAAGCCCCTCAATGTGCTTCATCTCGGCGATCCCCACGCGCTCCGGGTCCTTCTGGTCGAGCTTACGCCAGACGCCGCCCGGCGAAGTGTTGAAGTCCTGGCGGTAAATGTCCACGCCGTTTTTCTCAATGACCCCGTAAATCGTTTCCTGCATCCAGTTGAGCGCCGCCGGGTTTCCGTAGTCGAAAAGGTTTTCGTTCACGAAATCCGGATGCTCCTGCAGGATCGGATTCTTCCAGACGACGCCCGGGGCCAGTTCGATCTCGTTGATCTGGACGCGCTCCGGCTCGAACCAGAGGAGGAATTTCATCCCGGCCCGGTGCACCGCGTCGGAGATCGGCCGCAGATCGCCCGTCGGGTGCGTCATCGTGTTCACGCGCCAGTCGCCGACGAATTTCCACCAGTTCGGGCCGCAGTTCGAGTAGTGCTCGTCCTCGTGCGGCGGCCCGTACCAGCCGGCATCGACCCAGTAAGTATCGAACGGAAGCGCGTTTTGCACCGCCCAGTCCAGCACTTTCTGCATCATTTCGGGGGTTTTGTTCCCGCCGCCCGCCGTGATGGGAGTGATGGGCGGAAGGATCTTTCCCTCACGGTCCCGCGGGACCCGGTGCGCCAGCATGAAACGATGAATGAGCCTCTGGAACGCGGCGCGCGTCTGTTCCTCCCGGCAAAAAACCGCCATTCCGGGGAGTTTCACCGATTCCGAGGGCAAAAGCCTGAAATTCGTCGCGATCAGGCCGGCTTTCACGTTCACGTTTTTGCCGTCGTTGGTGAACTCGGCCCTCCAGCCACCCGTCCACGCCGGAGCGAAAATGAAACCGTTCCGGTCGTTCACGCAAAGCTCCAGGAACGGGAAAAACGGGTCCGACGACCGACCGCCCTCATTCATGAAGACGCGGTTCTTCCCGGCCTCCAGCGTTTCACGGAAAGCGGAAAAATCTTCCGGCTTGCAGATCGATCCCAGAAAACCACGCAGTTCCGCGTCGCCCTGCACCGGAACATTCAGGTCGAGCGACTGGAAACCGGAAACGATCCCGGTCGATTCGGTCGCCGAGAGGTTCCGGAGCCGAATGGTCCAGTCCCGAACCGGGAAATCCGCGTATTTGCGGGTTTTGACCTCGATTTGCAGTTTTCCGTCCGGGGCGATATAGGTTTCGGTCAGAACCTCACCTTCCTGCCGGGTCTGGACCTGAAACCGGCTCAGATCCTGCGGCTGGCCGTCATACAAAAAGGAAAACTCTGCCGCGCGAAGAGAAACCACGAAGCAAAAGAACACACAAAACGTCACAATGAAGCGTTTCATAAAATCTCCTGAAATAAAAGGCGGGTAAAACAAGGGGATAAAACCACCCTCAAGTAAATTTTATCATAAAACTTTTTTTCAGGAAAGGCCCCCCACAAATTTTAAAAAATTTTTTCTCCCACCCTGTTCAAAGGAAAAAAATCTGTTATAATCAGGTTAATCTTTTTTTACCTGAAAACAAATTTCAACCCTTTACAAAGAAGAATCATGTACGACTTAAAACCTACAAAGGACTTTTTCGTTGGTCTGGACTCGGACGGCTGCATTTTCGACACGATGGAAATCAAGCAGAAAGAGTGCTTCACCCCCAACACGATCAAATATTTCGGGCTTCAGGGCGTCAGCAAATACGCTCGTGAGGCGTGCGAATTCGTGAACCTCTACAGTCAGAGCCGTGGGATCAACCGCTTCCCGGCCCTCATCGAGGAGCTTGAATGGACCGCCAGCCGCCCGGAAGTGCAGGCCCGCGGCGTGAAAATCGTCGTTCCGCAGGCGCTGAAAGACTGGGTCGCCCGGGAGTCCAAACTCGGAAATCCCGCGTTGATCGAAGAGGTGAAGCGGAATCCGTCCCCCGAAATGGAAAACGTTCTCGCGTGGTCGCAGGCCGTGAATGAAACCATCACGAACATGGTTTACGGGGTCCCGCCGTTTCCGTTCGTCCGCGAGTGTCTCCAGAAGATGCAGCCGCTGGCCGACATTCTGGTCGTGAGTCAGACCCCGAACGAGGCGCTGGTCCGCGAGTGGCGTGAGCACAATATTGACCAGTACGTCACGGAAATCTGCGGCCAGGAGTACGGCACGAAGAAAGAAGTACTTCAGAATGCCGTGAAATACGCGCCGGACCACGTGCTGATGGTCGGCGACGCCCCCGGCGATTACAAAGCGGCGAAAGCGAACAATACGCTCTTCTACCCGATCAATCCGGGCGCGGAAGAAGCCAGCTGGAAACGCCTGTTCGACGAAGGCCTTGACCGCTTCTTTAACGGGACCTTCGCGGGCGAGTACCAGCAGCGGCTTCTGGACGAATTCAACACGTACCTGCCGATCGACCCGCCGTGGCTCAAGAAGTAAGCAAACGTTTTCAAGAAATCCCCCCTTTTTTCATTTCCAGCCATGAACACAAACACGACCAATCCGATCCCCCGCTTTTACAAGTGGTACATGCTGATTTTCCTCTGGCTCGCTTTTTTCCTCAATCAGGGCGACCGCCAGCTTTTCAATAACGTGCTACCGCTCATCGGCGCGCCGATCACGGAAGGCGGCCTGGGCTTCGATAAAGTGACGCTCGGCAAAGTCGCGACCTGGTTTACCATTTTCTACGGGATCTTCGTTCCGTTCGCGGGTTTCGCCGGCGACAAGATCCGCAAAAAAATGGTCGTTTTCCTGAGCCTGACGGTTTTCAGCCTCGGGACCCTCGCGACGGGCATCGTTCCAAACTCGGAATGGATCACGACGCACCTCCCCGGAGGTGTTTACCTCTGGTGCGGCGCTTCGACGCTTTCCCTGCTGATCCTCATCGCCATGCGCAGCATCGCGACGGGCATCGGCGAAGCGTTTTACTATCCGGCGGCCAACTCGCTGATCGCGCTTTACCACGACAAAACCCGCGCGACCGCCATGGCGATCCACCAGACGGCGAACTACACGGGCGTCGTGTTCGGCGGAAGCCTCTCCGCCTGGGTCGGTTTCACCTACGGCTGGCGCGCTGCGTTCTGTATTTTCGGAACCATCGGAATCGTTTGGGCCGCCATCATTTACTTCCTCTTCCGGAACGATAAAGCGGACGCTCTGCGCATGGCTCAGGAAAAAGCGGCTCTGGAACCGGAATCCGAAATCGTTCCCACTCAAGCGGAAAAAATCTCCGTGGGGCACGCTTGCGCGGCGGTTCTTTCCCGGCCTACGTTTTATCTTCTCTCGCTGGCGTTTGCCGGAATGTGCTTCGTGAACGTCGGGTTCCTGACCTGGATGCCGACCTACCTGAAGGAGCATTTCAACGTCAGCGGCACGGTCGCGGGTTTCAACGCAACGTTCTGGCACCACCTTTTGGCCTACATGAGCGTCTTCCTCGCTGCCGGTCTTTCCGACTACCTGGCTCCGAAGGTCCGGAACATCCGCATGCAGACTGAATTTTGGGGTCTGCTGCTCGGTGCGCCGTTCATTTACTGGATGGGCGCTACGGAAGACTTGCTCCTCGTGTACGTCGCGCTGGCCGGTTTTGGTTTCTTCCGTGGGATCTACGACTCGAACCTGGTCGCGTCGCTGTTTGACGTGATCGAGCCGAAATACCGCTCGACCGCCACGGGACTTATGTTCATGATCGCTTTCGTTCTGGGATCCTTCTCGCCGTGGATCCTGGCGATTCTCGAGAAGCAGTACGAAGGCGATTTCGGCCCGGGGCTTTCGATGCTTGCGTGGGTTTACGTTGGTTCCGCCCTGCTGGTTTTGATCTCGATGGTGCTTTTCTACGGCCGCGACCGTAATAAAGCGGAGATGGACCTGGAATGATTTCGGCGCAAATCGTGTTTACTGAAAACTAACTTTTTCATTTCGGAAAGGAATTCCTGATGAAAACCTATTTTTCCCTTTTTGTCCCATTACTCCTGCTCGCTTTCACCCTCCCGGCGGAAGCGCAGCTGCTTCGTCGGGACCCGAATCGCGAAGAAAAGACGCTGAACGATTCATACCGCTGTCTGGACGAGATCATGCGGATCCCGGTCAACGCAATTCCTGAATCCCTTTTCGAGAAAGCGGAAGGGGTCGCGATTTTCCCCGGTTTGGTCAAAGGCAGTTTCGTCATTGGTGGCCAGCACGGATACGGGATCCTCATCGTGAAAAACAGTGAGGGCCAGTGGCAGGTTCCCCGGTTTCTCGCGATGACCGGCGGAAGCATCGGTTTCCAGGCAGGCATTCAATCCGCCGACATCATCCTGATTTTCTGCACGCAGCGCAGCGTCAAGGCGGCCCTGGACGGTGATTTCACCATCGGCGCGGACGCATCGGTCGCCGCAGGTCCGGTAGGGCGTCAGGCATCTGCCAGCACCAATTACGAGTTCAACTCGGAAATTTACTCCTACTCCCGCTCACGTGGTCTGTTCCTCGGTGTTGCCGTGGACGGTTGTGTTCTGCGTATTGACGAAAAAACCAACCAGAATTACTACGCAAACGGCATCCCGGACGCAGCCCGAAAAGTGGTAGAGCTTACCGCAAGTTACGCGAAAAAACCCGGTCAGGGGGCGAACGTCGAGAACCCCGCAGTTGCCCCTGCTTCCGAGTCGCTCGAAGCCCCGAATTCGGTAGCTTCGCAGATCCCGGCTTCGGATCCCATTGCGCCCGCGACCCCGAACATGACCGACCGCGAGGCGGCGCGCGTACTTCTTGTTCCGGCACACGAGAAACTTATGCAGCTTCTGGAACCGGAATGGCAAAAATGGCTAGAACTCCCGCCCGAGGCCAAAACTCCTGGAAGCACCGAGTTGACTCCGGCTCTCCAGACACTTTACGACCGCCTCGAAAAAGTGCGTTCCGACCCGAAATACACGGAGCTCGCCTCCCTGCCCGAGTTTGATCGGGTGCGTTCTTTGCTGAAACTTTATCTGGTGAAATGAGTGACCTCACTAATTCAATTTCATCCTCAAAATTTGGAATCGTTGGTTTGACCAGCGATTCTTTTTTTTGTTGAATCCCGTGTCAAAAGCCCCGACAATCGCGATGTCTATGCCTATCATCCCGATTCCAGTTATCCCGCTGATGATGCGAAGAATGTGGAACAGGCTATTCGTAACGGGCAGAAAGAAGTTTTCGATGTGTCGATGCTCAAATCGCTGTTGACGAACTCCGACACAGAGACCCAGATCGACAAACTGGTTACTAAAATGACCAAGGCGATGAATACGGTAGGACGGCTGCTGTTCCTCTACTACTGGAAGGGAGATCAGTTTGAGGAGATGTACGGCCCACAGAAGCTGCCTGAATTTGAAGGTAGTGCCCGTAAAGCCTTTGAAGTCCTTGGCGATATGATCCTCTTCCTGAAACGGAATAAACTGGATATGACCGCGTTTGAAGGTTCTGAGCCAATCAAGCTGTCGGATAATGAGGAGTAAAAGTTGTAATAGTTAAAAAAAGGAAACATAAATATGAGTGATTACATTAAAGAAGCCCAGGCTCTGATTCATGAAAAACTGGGTTTACAAAAAAGTGCGGCTCCGGGCCAAAAGGGTATGCGCAAGATAAAACCAAATAGGTCGGTGCGTCCACCAGCAGACTATCAACCGCCTCAATATTCGCCGGCTTATCAAAAAGAAATGGATACTAGTATGCAACGAAGTTTTAAAGAACCGGGATCTTTCAAAAGGATTGTTGTCGATAATCTACCCGAAGGAAGCTGGCAACAACAGGAGGCAATACAAAGAGGAAAGGCACTTGGTATCTATACGGATCCAGTTCCCGAACCTGCGCCTATGACTAAATTAATAGATGGTGAAAGAGATGCAATAACACAGGGGAGGGAACAGGGTTATGAATACATGCCCTGGTTACATAATTTTTTAGATTGGTGGGGTGGTGAAAAATAAAAAAAAGCGGCATGTGCCGCTTTTTTTATACCCTTTTATCTACATAGTTATACACATACAAAATAAGTGTGAGTATAATAATCGTTGTCGCACAACATGCTGTCGTAACCGTTATTACGGGCCACACACTAAATAAATGGTATCTGATTTCATATTCTCTAAGGCAATATAAACAAGCTGGACCTAGTAACTCTGTAAATAGTGTGGCTATGCCAGCAGCAACACCTGCATATAAAGGCAACATTCGGTATAGTATTATTGCAATTATTGCCGCCGCTATTGCTATAATTATCCACTCAACAGTCATATAATGTACAGCATCATCACATCTTTCTAGTATAGCTATTACTTCCCAGCGGTTTTTGGCATTTAGTAATGCAGCGTCACGCATTTCATATCTGAAGAATATTTGTCTTATAATATAAAAAACGCGCAGCCCGGTAAAAGCCCATCCAATCTTCGACAATAAACTTTGATTAATCTTCATAATCACCTCCTTTGCTAAATAACCTGACGGGTTTGGTATTTAATATGCCACAAACGATCCGGTTATTTAAGTTTGCCGCCCCTCTTACATATTAACACTTTTCAAAGATATTACTAGGGGCGGGGATTAGAATAATTGTAAAAAAATCACTGTACTCCCTCGTTAAAACAGGCCCAAACACGCGGAAACAAGTATCTGAAAGATGCGTTATTCTCTGCGAACGACCCAAAACGCTAATGATTTTTTTGTTTCCTGATTGTTTTCAAATAATGTCGTCACAAACTCCTCAAAAAAATCCCCCCTCCCCCTTGCAAAAAAAGCGGAACGTGCCATAATTAGTTAATTGATATTTTTCTATCATTTTCCGGTCACATTTTATGGAAGGATGAAAACCATGAAATCCTGTGTATTGGCGTATTCCGGCGGCTTGGACACTTCGGTCCTCGTTGGCTGGCTGATGGACGAAGGCTTTGAAGTGCACTGCGTGTACGTTGATGTTGGGCAGCCGTGCGAAGACCGCCAGGCGATTATCGACAAAGCGCTGAAAATCGGCGCGAAAACGGCCCGCGTCGTGGACGTTCAGGACGAATGCTGCCGCGATTTCGCGTTCCCGATGATCCAGTGGCAGGCGAAATACGAGGGGATTTACCTCCTCGGAACGTCTATCGCCCGTCCGATCATCGCCCGCGCTTGCCTGCGGGTCGCTCATGAAGTCGGCGCCAAGTACTTCGTTCACGGCGCAACGGGCAAAGGAAACGACCAGTGCCGCTTCCAGATCGCCGCCGAAGCGCTTGACCCGGAAATCACGGTCATCGCGCCGTGGCGTCTGAAGAAATTCCGCGACAAATTCCCGGGCCGCTCGCAGATGATCGCGTACTGCGCCGAGAAAAACATCCCGGTGAAAGCCAGCGTCAGCAAGCCGTACAGCTCGGACGAAAACTGCTTCCACATCAGTTACGAGGCGGGCCAGCTTGAAGACCTGAACGTCTGCGGCGTGAAGCTCGTCGATTTCGGAATGGGCGTTTCCCCGAAAGAAGCCCCGGATCAGGAAGAAGAAGTCACGATCGAGTTCGTGGAAGGAAATCCGGTCGCGATCAACGGCGAGAAACTCTCCCCGGCGGAGATCATCCGCAAGGCGAACGAGATCGCCGGCCGGAACGGTATCGGGCGAATCGACATGGTGGAAAACCGCTTCGTGGGGATGAAGTCCCGCGGCGTTTACGAGTCCCCCGGCATGACGCTCCTCTACACGGCGCACCGCCAGCTTGAAAGTCTCTGCCTGGACCGCGACCTGACGCACCTGCGCGACCGCCTGGCGCCCGAAGTGGCCGAAATGATCTACTACGGCTTCTGGTACCACGCGAAGATGGACGCTCTGCTCGCGTTCATTCGCCAGGCGCAGAAAGTCGTGACCGGCTCGGTGAAACTTTTGCTCTACAAAGGAAACATCGACGTGGCGGAACGCTTCAGCCCGAACTCGCTGTACGACGAGGGCATCGCAACGATGGAAGGCGGCGGAAGCTACAATCAGGACGACGCGGAAGGCTTCATCCGTCTGCAGAGCCTCCCCGGCCGCGTTCAGGGCCGCCGTCACCCGTGGGGTAAAGACTGACCTGTGGGGACGACGCTTCCAGGGCGGGTAATGCCTCAGTTTCACCTCGTGTTTTACGGGGTGAAACAGGGGTTGTGGTTATGAAGAGGTCAGATTATAGGTCAGTTGAGGATATGGCAGGTCAGTTGTGTCATTTGCTGAAAGCCTTGTCTGACAATGTAAATTATAGCGTAAAAATTCAGGTTGTCAAGGCTGGCAACTTTCAGGTCTCGGAAACGCCTCCTTACCGATTGTTTATAAAGGCTTTAGGATTAGGGGTGATATGGAGATCGCCCCTAAATAGTTCTTTGGAAAAAGAAACAGAAAGTGTCCAAGCTCCAGGATAACATTGACTTATCCCGAGTCTTTTATATCTTGGTCTGTGGACTTGTTCTGTTTAGTTTTACCAATCTTTTAAAGATTGACGGTAATAGTCGAAAGTGACAGATTCAAAATATATTTCCAGTCGTCACGATTTTAGTATCCGTGCGCGCTATCCAGATTAAGAATCTGCTAAAATCCTTCGTTTTCTTCCGTTTAGTTCCTATAGTTTCACTTATTGGGCCAGCTGTTCCATAAAATCAGTGAAACTGTCCGCTATCACTTCCGCTTGATTGTTTTCAAGTGAGATTATATTCCCCTCCTGACCATAAGGAGAAGGAGCTCCGATGAGGAAATGGTATTCACCGAATCCATTGGTACAGATTGGGATCAAAGCCGCATAACTGGTCTGGTCAATTTTTTCCAGACTTTTCCTCACAAAAATAATGTTGGGGTAACCAGTTTCGCGGCATCCAAGTCCAAAAATCTCATTGGAATTGAGGACAACGTTTCCGTATTGAAGGAGGAATAAACGGTAATCTTTAGGGAAAGTAACCCCCAAAACCGTTTCCGCATTACGGACTTCCAATTCGGAGGCTGGTTTGCCAACCGGCAGGAAAGATTCACAATTTTTGAAAATGTCCTGAATATTCATTTAAAACTCCTTAAAACATTTTTGCTCTTGTTCGCCAATAAGCTTTTGTTGTTCTTTGCCATTCAATCCCATGGTCAACCTTGGAAGCTTTTTGATTTGGATGCAATATCCCATCATTTCCTTTTCCACGGTGTTGGAGCCGTGTTAACTCAATCAACTCTCCATCCGGTTGTTGTCCTTTATGATGCAATTCAATTGGAATTCCATTGGAATCAAGCGGAGCTTGTCCATTTTGCATTCTTTGAAGATTGGTAAGACCATTAGAATCTTTAATCTTAGGATTGATTTTTTGAATTCTTGCAGGCCTCCCATTGATTTGGGTATTTCTCAATCTGGCATCTGTGTAAATTTTTTCTTCAGGAGATAATTTGGAATAGGTATGCCGATTTTGAGCATACATGGCCAAACCACTAATCCCACCGATCATCATTCCTTGTAACGCGCCTGCTTTGGCTCCACCTAAAGTTCCTTCAAGCGTACCAGTATCCCAGTAGCCAATAGCAGCACCTGTAGCTGCGCCAGATACTGTGCCTGACAGGGTATTTACACTTAAATGTGTAAACAGATTGGGTGGGCCGGAAGGCAAAGTTCCCAAAAAAGCCCCACCAATTCCACCTCCAATACTTCCAATGGCGCCTGCGCGAACAGCAACGCCCAAGCCATATTGAAGCGAAGCGGAAAGTCCCTCACCCTCAACCAAGCCCTGAGAAAAGCCGCTCACAAAGCCGTAAGACGCACCACTTACAGCACCAGTGGCTACACCTGATAAAACAGGCCCCAATGCAGCGGTGGCTCCAAAGGTTACAGTCGCAAGACCACCAGAAACTGTTCCAGCGCCTGTTGCAATTGCGAATCCTGTCCACGAAAAATCATGATGATTCCACCAGCAATCCAGAGCGTACATTCCGGCTCCAAAAAGAGCGCCAATTCCTGCTCCTATCAAAATATGCGCGAACTCACCATCCGGGTCGTGCCATGAGAGTGGATTATTATGGGCATAAGCGTAGAAATTCACACCATCCGCGAAACCAAGCGGGTCGGGGGAGATGAATTTCCCGTTCAGCTCCGGAAGTCGGTACCGATTTAACTGGTAGTACAGCCCGGTTTCCTGATCGAGCCACTGGCCCGCATAAGCGATGGAGCCCGGTGTTTCGGGGCAGATTCCGACTTCGAACTCGCGGACCGATACGGTCGAACATTCGTTTTTATCACACGTGATTACCAACCGGTCACTGCGTCCACCGAGATCGACCCGGTACGGTTCATCGAAGTGAATTGGCTGGGATTTTTGTTCGGCACAGATGCACCAGGCCCAATGATCTTCTTTCCATTCCTTAATGTTCAAGGCGGTTGGAGATTGCTCCTCGCCGGGAATCAGATAGACCATGAACTTCGATGGGAATTTCTGATCGGACCAGATTTTCAGGTCTTTCAGATTGACCGGTTCCGTGAATTTTAACTCAATAAACGATTCTGAATCCGAAGCCGTGAAAACCGCATCGGAAGCATCGTCTAACTGATGGTCAAAAGCGTTTTCAACCTCCGAAGATTCCATCGACGAGGTGACGGACTGAATCTCTGCGGTCGCGGCATTTTCGCCAAACGCAAGGTAAGTATTTGCGCTCACAATTCGGGTCGTGGCTCCAGCCGTCTTCGTGGCAGCCAAGACATCAAACCCGGAATTCTGATGGAAGAAATACCGGCTTGCTTTTGATGTGGTATAATGTTGTGCCCGACTTTCAGGCGCAACGCACATCAGAAGTTCCTGGGAGTCCACTCCCCAGAGGTACTGCTCCTGAATTCTCCAGTCAGTCGAAGTTTTTTCGAAGACTAAAGCCGGATGGTCCCGGTCGTACAGCACCGCGGTGGTTTCCGACGTGTTTCGGAAGGTTTCTTTCACCTCTTTCAGAACCCTGCGATTGTATGAGTCATACGCGAATTTGAGTTCCGCTACTTCGTCTCCAACTTCAGGTTCCGTTCCTGAATCCGGTTTCTTTTTTAATTCGCAGGCCCTCATCGATTCGAGACGTCCGAAAACATCATAGGTCAGGAACCAACGGGCAGGCGTCCGTTTTTCCGTTCCGGTGAAGAAACCGTCATACTGGATCAAGCAACCCAGTTCGTCGTACTTGTACTCTTTCGCGTGAAGTTTTTCGGATCCTGGTCTTTCCGGCAAAGCAATCGTCGTCAGACGGTTCGAGGCCAGCTCGCAAAGCTGCTGTTCGGTTGGTGAGCCTGAATTTCCAGGAAGGATTGAAGCCGACGAAAAGTACTCAGGATTTCTTTTGGCCGGAATGGAACCAGGAAGGAACGAAGTGGAATTCATCCCCGAGAAATTGCTCCAGACGTTTCCTGCCTGATCGTAACGCATTTGAGACGAAAGACTGGAAACGACCTGCGTTCCAATATTAAACAAACGATTTCTGCGTTCCAGAGGATCCGGAATCGTAAAAGCGTCCTGGTTTGAGCCAGTCAGGTTCATGAAGGAATCATACTGGTGGTACTGGGTCTGGGCTTTGATCCGGCCATCCACGTCGCGGAGACGGGAAGTTACGGCTTCCACCTCGCCATGCTTTCCATAGAAGTAACCAATCTGAATCCATGGAGCCGTCTTGTTGGTTTCGTTTCCGATTTCAATGGATTCAACCTCGCCCAACGCGTTGATTTTTCGGCGCAGCTTCATGCAGGAATCCGGGATTTCACGCTCTACTGCCTGATTGCCTTGGTATTTCCATTCGCAGAAGTCCTGGTAATCCAGAGACATTCGCGTGAAACGTCCGGCCTCGTTGGTTTTCAACGTCCAGTTTGACCAATACGGGGTCGAATGCGGGAAATTGGCCCACTTGAGAGTCTGCCTCCCCTGGACCGGGTCCATTTCAATGTGCTTTTCCGGAAGCGTCTGACCGTCCAGCTGAAGGGTTTCTGAACGTGGGATCCCCCAGGAGTCGAAATCCCGTGTTACGATGACCTCGTGATCCCCTGTAAGATCCGAGACTTTCGCCAAATTGCCAATTCGGTCGTACTCAAGCGTCCTGACGACTTTGTTGGCCAAAACGTCGCGGATTTCTGTTGGACGCTGCAACACATCGTAGTGGAATCCCAGATGACGAAGCAGTTTTCCGGAAGGTCCAAACCACTTGATCTCCTGAATAAGAGAAGATCCGTTATATGTCTTAAAGATCCTCAGACCATCCGGCTGGATTTCCTCTTCCACACGACCCAGGCGGTCAAATGAGAATTGATCTTTCTGGGGCGCATCCTCAAATCGGACGGAGGCGTCTTCTTTGCTTCCCCAAACCGCCAAAGCCTGATTATGGGTCGTTTGGGAAATCAAATTTCCATCCAGATCATACTCAAATTCGGTCAGGACATCCTGCTCACCAAAGGTCCGATTTGCGGGGATCACACGCTTTCGAATGTTTTGACTCAGGGAATTGAACTCGCTTATGGCCGAGGTAAGTCCGGGAGATTTCGTCAAAATGACGTTTCCGGTCAAATCACTCTGCTGGAACTGCGCACGATCCAGAACAAGATTCCCTTCGCCATCCACCGGGACGGTGCCCCATGACGTTTCAAACTCGTCAAAAAGCTGGACCGTGCTCAAGGAGTGAAGCGTTCCATCGACTTCGTTACGGGTGATCTGTTTCTGGAAAATCGGCTTGCCTGCCCGGTAACACGTCACGGAAATGTCTCCTGCCGGCGAAATGGTACCAATCGGGT
Source organism: Thermoguttaceae bacterium (assembly GCA_030530205.1). Taxonomy (GTDB): domain Bacteria; phylum Planctomycetota; class Planctomycetia; order Pirellulales; family Thermoguttaceae; genus RGIG3701. The sequence goes on from JAUMVK010000023.1 coordinate 48,613, forward strand.
GGTCCAGACCATCGTAAAGGGTAGTCGTCCAGGAATTCTCCCTCGCTGTACGTTCTGAAACGGCCCGGCCTTTGGCATCGTAAAGAGTTTCCGAGGTGACGAAGTCTTCGGTTTTTCCATTGTAAATCAACGTCTCGACTGTTTTGACCGGCTGAGCGTTTTCACCGTAGATCGTTCTGTTTTGGGAGAGCAGTTCTTCCCCCCAGAAAACCTGTTCGGAAACGGCATTTCCAAGTCCATCGGACTCAGAAAAGGTCGTCCGACCGTCGGGGGTGGTCGTTTTCCAGGATTCCCCCAATTCGTTGTACTCCGAGAGCCAAAGGGCGTGGCTGTTGTCGCGCCAGCTCAGGACTTTGCCGCTGGGAGAGTACTCGTAGTCCGAGGAAAGAACGGTTCGAGCTGAACCATTCTCAAGATGGATTTCCTTTTGGCGCCCGGTTTCATCGTAAGTCGTCACACGCCGAATCCCGCTCGGAGAAGTCATCGCGAGCAGAAGGCCCGACGGCGTACGTTCGTATTTCCAGACCGGTTTCTGTTTTGGTGTTCCCACTTCTTCGTCGGTGGGACTCCATTGAATAACTTGCCCGAAATCATTGTAAACGAACATTTCTTTCACGAAACCGCAATGGAAACCGGAAAGCGATTCGCCTTTGAAAAGAAGGGTTTGAGAAACGGGATGGAAGACGTGAGTCTTTTCAAACCGGCTGTTGTATTCGCTGATGATCAGGCCGTCCGTTGAATCATACGCCAGGATCGTATCGCCGTTTCGGTTCGTCCAGACCAAACTCAGCTGCCCGTCCACCTCCTCGCAGACCGCATCACCTTGCGCGTTATAGGCTGTCTGCGTTTTCCGGTTAACGGCTCGTTCACTGGCCGGCTGAATTTCGATACCCAGTTCCCGTGCAGCGCTGCGAACGTTCTGAGGATCGGCGTCTTCCAAAACCTCAACGCAAAGCCCCTCACCGAGGACGGAGCCAAGTGTAAAGCGGAACTGGTCGTTGGCTTTGGGGAAATTTTTGTCGTAGCGGTAAATCGTGCAGGAGTTATCCGCGAACTGTTTTAATGCGATCTGTCCCGCCGGATTATAAAAGAAGCGGGTTGAAACGGTAAACGAATTGGACTCGGTGAGCAGAAATTCCTTTTCCGAATATTGGAACGTTTCACGTCCAAGAATCGTTTCTTTCCCGTCGCGTTCGATCTGGTAATAAACGGTTTCCCGCGGGAACGAAGTGCCGGCGAGATAAACCGTTCGTTCCCCTTTTTCCTTCAGGAAGCCGTTGCCGGAGCCGTTCCCGATCGTCGATTCCTGAAGGACATTTTGACGAAAACGGGTATCCGGGTTTTCAGAATCAAAGATCTGTATTTTTTTCTGGCCTTCCGGGGAAAGAACTTCCGTCAAAAGCAGGTCTTTGTTAAACTGGTACTTCCAAACGGCCTTTTGAGCCGGAATTTCTTTCCGGATTGGAAGAGAAGCGTTCTGAATCGACGCATCAAATTCATACACTTCGACCGGAAATGGCGCAGGCGGCTGAACGGTCGTTTTTCCGGGCTCGTAAGTAAATTTCCATTCGACGGTCAAGCCATCGTTTTTGGCGTAATTTCCCGCTTTGACGACACGGTTACCGTCAAACGTAAACCTCGTAAGCGCTCCGCCATTCTTGGGGACGAATTCAACCAAACGGTGGTTTTCGTATCGGTACTCGTGGACCAGATCCGTTTTTTCTTTCAGGCTTAGAGCCACTGACGGGACACGCGTTTTAACGAGGTCGCCGTGAAAATCATACTCGAACTGCACGAGCTGATCCGCTCCCTGAACCCACGCCAGACGCCCATCCTGCGTGTAGGAAAAGCGGAATTGATTCCCGAACGGGTCGGTGACCGAACGGAGTTGACCGGAACGCGCGTCATACTGGTAAACGAGCGAGTTCTTCCCTCCGCCAATACGCGAGACGATTTTCGCAATGCGCCAGCAACCGGGTTTCAAGGCTTTTTCAAACCGGAACGTGGTCAGCGCTTCGTTGGTAATCGTCAGAACCTCCCCGTCCTTTTCCGCTTCGAGTTTCAGGAAACAGCCAGATTCCGGGAGCCAATTCTCCCCATCCTTTGAAAAAACTGAGGTTTGAGAACCGTCATAAAGGGTGAGGGTTTTGGCCGTCGTCCAATCTTCGGAATCCGCGATGATTCGGAGGTTTTGACTATGGTCCCAGCCGTTCCCCATCGGGCCGGGATAATCCACTTGCGAGTGGTACGTCCTGGTAAAACTGAAGCCGATTCCGCCGCGTGTGGGGGCCGAAATGTCCGTAACTGGAAGCAGGATTTCTCCGCTGTGAACGGCGACGCAGTCACCCGGTCCAGTCATAAAAGCCTGAGCAGATTCACAGGCGGGAATGCTACCCGGGTTTCGAGCCCATACTTCAAACTGACGTGACGGAGCCGAAACCGACTGATAATTCATCATGGGCTGACGCTCACGGAGGGACAAACTCCGCAGGGCTTCCAAAGCGTCTCTCTGAAGATTTCGTTTTTCCTCAGTACCGGGTTTTTCACTCGCGAACATCCTGGCGGCCTGGGATTCGAGTATTTCAGCTTCCTCAGCGGCTTTTCCCCAAGCGTTCCTGATGTTTTTTTGAGCTTCTGCAATACGGGTAGAATCCACGTTTTCTGCGGCCAAAACCGTACCACTCAAAACAAACCACAACGAAAATAAAACGAATAGTTTTTCGAAGTATTTCATGTCTCTGATCCCGGTCGTTAGTTAATGAAATAATTAAGGAATTTTTTGACCTCTTCATCCTGGATCTGGTCGTACAGGAATCGATGGTACGGACGAACCGCCTCGAAATTTTCTTTCAAAAGGGCTAAAAGCTGAGGCAAATCCCGGTCCTGTAATTCAGGAGAATCCTCGCTGTATCCGAACTTCAGGATCAGCCAATTTTTCACGGCCAGACTGATCTTTTCGGTGTACTGGTCGTTCCTGAGAAAACCCCGATTCCAGCCAAGTTCGCTGCTGTTTTTCGGGAGGAATTTACATAAATCCCCGTACTCTTTGCACTTCCGAAACCGTTCCAGATTCATGAACTGGAAAAACTGGTCCGCGACGTACCAAGGGCGTTGCTGGCAGTCCTCCGAATCGAGAAACTCCTGCAGGCCACTATTTTCTTTCCAGTTCAGCAGGCAATTTGCCTCGTCTGTGCCATAGCCGTTGGCAGGGATTTCGAGGTAATTTTTGAAAATGAAGTCACGCAATTCCGGACTTGATTTCTGAAAATTAAGGTCATTTTGGAAATTGGTGAGGTACCAGGTCCTGAACCAGCTTTTCCGGTTTTGTCTCTGGATGTCCATCTGAACTTTCGTCAGGAGGGTACGCCAATCATCGTTCGGGTATAAAGACTCACATATTTTTTTTCTGAGTTCAATCTGTTCCCGAAAAAAAGTCCACGGATGTTGGATGTTACCAACGTTTATTTTTTCGGACAAAATTTTTATGTCTTGAGCCGTGTAATGTGGCTTTTTTTGAGCATTATATTCCCATACAGAATCCATAAACATATCGTCTATTGAATTCTCGTTCCCTTTTTGCCACTTTGCCGGGTATTCTATTTCCAGTAGTTGATGAATTGCAATAAAATAATCATTTGTAAAATTTACGAGAGTTGAGATGTCTTTGGCTCTTTCACCAAATCTCTTTTGTCCTAAAACTCCTGGAGATTTGTCAAAAATTGCCTGAATATCTTCGATCACGTATTTTTTATCTTCAAACTCTTTCTGATCTTGCTCATTATTACCATATTTGCCAGCAAAACCTCCCCAAAACGAGCCGTTTTCTTCAGCCGTTATCATCTGAGCCGAAAACACAATGATGGAGATCATCCGAATGAGGATAGCAAATTTCGACTTCATCCTACTTCCTCCCTCTATTTTTCTCGATCCTGTCGTAAACTTTCTGGATCGTGTCGTATTCCTTACGAATTTCTCCGAATTTGGTCCCGGAGAATTTCCATTTTTTCTGCTCGCCAAGATCTTTCAGCTTTTCAACCAGTTTTCTTTCGTCTGAGGAAAGGCGAAAAGCCTCTTCAACCTTTATACAACCAGGCTGAAGATCATCAAAATACTCCGCAACTACAAGCCACGGGACTTTCCTGCATTCTTCCCTTTTTTGGGGGTTTAGCAGTTTCGCGGTTTCCTGCTGAAAGTCAGGCGCGTCATCCAGCCAGTTCAATACAAAAGCGTGGATTGGGTCCGAGATTGGCTCGCGCAGGGTTTCCAGCGGAAGATCTTCGCAAACCTTCCGAAAATTGGGCAGGGCATCCGGGATCTCGTGGAACTTGTTCACGCCAAACGCCCGGCAAATTTCACGAATTTTGGCTTCAAATTCCCACCGTGTGGCCTTTCCCTGAATGGTCGTCACGACCTGCTCGGGGAATTTTCCCAGGAATTGCGCTTCCGGGTTCCGTGACTGTTCGAAACCTTTCCTTAATTCATGCGGTTGGTTAATGACGCGCACAATGAAAGCGTTCAGGCGTTCTTTATCGTTGATCACATCGGCGAGAATCGGCAATCGCCACTCCTTCAGCCGTTTTGTCTCTTCAAGTGAATCGCAGTTGATCAATTCACCAGCGTATCTCTCGATAAACAGGCGTACATCACCAGAGGTGGGCTGGTCAAGTTCGACCTTAGTCAAAGCTGCACAATATTCCTCGAAATTGGGAAGTCTGTTCTGAATTTCCTCGAACCGGGAGACACCAAACACAGCGCAGATTTGCGCAAAAAGGCTCTGATACTCTTTTTCCGGAAGTTCATTCTCTTTCAAATCGGGGAACGTTTGGGGGAACATCCGCAAAAACTCGACTTCCGGATGCCTTGAGCCGGAAATTGTCGGGTCGCTCAGCAATTCTGCCGGATTCTGGATGAATTCGATGAATTTACGCAAACGATTGTGATCGTTGGTGCCCTTGAGACATCTCAGGTTCCAGCGGCCCAGAATTTTCGTCTCCTTGGAACTACTCACATCAATCATTGCCGGTTTGGGTGGCTCTACAGGCTCGGGAACTGGTGGTTGTGGTTCCACCGGTTGTTCGTTGGGTTCCTCAGGAGGAATAACACCAGTCCCTCCGTTGGAACCTGACGTTGGTCCTGTCCCACCTGAGGTACCTGTATCTTTCGTGGCAGGATTGTTTAAGCCGACCCATGTACCGAAAATGATTCCCACCAGAAGACAAATACTTATCAGAATACACCCCCAGGAACATCCCTTTTTCTGGGGGTTTTCCATCTCAAAAAAACTAACTGGTTCAAAAACTCCACGATGATGTATTTTTTCCTGAGCAAATCGGAAATAGCGCAAAATCAAGTCGCTATTGACTTCAAGCTCCTTGGGAACCAATACTCCAATATCGATATGAGGAAGCCGTGAAGCCGCTTTCTCGTCGGGGCAGTTTACATCCTTCCGGATCAGTACCCAAAGGCGATAGTTGCCCACCTCCAATGGGCGCGTCAACTGGATCTCTTTTCCCAGGTACTGTGCGGCAACATTTGCAATTTCTCGGACGGCTTTCAACCGTAGCTCCGCTGGAATGTTGGAATCATACGCCCAACCTTCACCATCGACAAACCAGCGTTGTACTAAAAGGTGGATATCACTCATTCTTTTAAATCCTTACATCGTGGCCTCGAAGTTTACAAAGGTCTGCAGGCAGGCTTTTCCGGGAAATCATCGATTTCAAGGAAAAACTCAGCATGCCCCCGATTGATTGGCACAACGAACTTCGAGTTTTGATGCCAGGAGCGAATGGATATCCGCGCTTGCCCATCGTTGGCATGGGGACGATTAAGCCACAAGAAAAGATTCCCATGGCCGTAAAGCTGCAAACGCAGGGTTAAGGAATCTGTTGGAAGTACCCAAAATTCAAAATCCCCGAAATTGTTTGATCCATTGGCGCGGCATTGAATTTCAACGGATTTCAGTTTCTGCTCTTCCTGACCATCCGTATGAGCAAAAATGAGCCAGGATCCATCGACGGCGTCAATGTTGCCGTTGTAGTAGACTTTTCCGGAAAACTTAATTTTTATGGGCTGTGACAATTTCCGGTAATACAATTTCAGTTGAAGCGCATTCCCAAGATTTTTCTTGGGCGAATCATTGTTCGACTCATATTCGTCGATTTTATCGAGAACGGTCTTCAAACCATCTTCGCTCCAATCATTGTCGAATCCATCCATTGCGTCTTGTACTTTTTCCCACTCGGATTTTTCCCACTTGTTATTGTTTTTATCCCGACAATCCTTAAGATTCTCTTTCGCTCTGTCGATTCGGGGATCGTTGCCCAAGGTGTTTAATTCATTAAACCCGCCGTCAATATCCTTCTTGTTTTGCAGATACTGGGTTGGATTTTTGTCGACTTTTTGAACAATCTGCTTGGCTTTTTCCACTGCGTCTTTAATATTACGCTCTTTATCAAGCTGGGCACGCTGGTTGTTCAGGGCCATTTGGATTGCCTGATGATTGAAATATTCCTTGTACACCGGTTCGTTGTATTTGCTGATGAACGTGTTGATTTCGTCGATCAGATTCTGCTCGTTTGAGGCCGTGAGCCTGTCGCGATCCCACTTTTCATAGTTCGCTTTTAACTCATCGAAATCTTTTTGGTAATTCTCCCATTTCTGGATTTTTTCTTCCTGGATATTCTCGTCGTTTTGAGCGTTCTCAATTACTCGCTTTATCTTGGCGGCTTTCTCGTACTGACAGATCTCCTCCGAGAAATGTTTCAGGTAATTCTCGTGAATATCCTTTCTTTCCTGGACATTTTTCTTTAGAGTATTCAAATCATCAGAAGGCTGATCGGTACAATCACGCAAATCTGACTTCCAATCCTGTTCAATTTTATCGAGAATACTGTCCCTGCTGGTTTTGGCCTGAGTAAATAAAGATTGGGCCCGAGGATATTCTTCCTGAGGATTCTCATTCAGGAAATTCATCAGGGCGACAAGCTGTTCGTCACTATTTTCCGGAAGTCCCATGGCTTTGTCAAACGCGTCTTTGATCGGGATGTGTTTCTCGAAGTCCGCGATCTCGCCAGTGATTCGGTCGAGTTCCTCCTGGCATTTTTGACGATTGGGGGCGTATTTTTCGTTCCCTTCCGGATAATAGGCCAGATATTTGGAAACGATCTCCTCCCTGTTTTTGGCGAGTTGCTTGAGTTCCATGAAATTGGTCTCTTCCATATTTTGTCCCGAGAGGGGTTCCAGCTCGTTCTCCAGGCCCGTCCTGAATTCCTCGACTTTCTCGTTGCGGAGCTTCTCGACTTTGACAAACTCGTCTGAAAATTCTTCTCTGTGCAGAAGATTTCCTTCCGAGTCTTTGCCGAAATCCTCAATCAGAGCGAGAACTTTCGGGGGTTCCGCGTTTTCAATTTCACTAATTTTAGTCTGAAGCAGATGTACATTGTTCCAGTGCAGCTGTTTTTTCTCAAACTCCTCGATTTGGCGGTCCAACGGTTTTGTGAGTTCCATGTTCTCGATTTTGGCCTTGGTGTCCTTCACCCAATCGGCAAGTTTCTGGAAGGCTTCCGACTTGACCAATGCCTCAGCGTCTTCGGCTGGCATTTGCGAAGCGGTTTGTTCTTTCACCTCTTCCAGAATCTGTTCATCGGCTTTGGCTTGATATTCATCCACCAGACTTCCGAATTGGAGAGCGTAGTTTTTGGTCATTTTTCCCTGATACTCTTTTACAGTATCACGGCGCTTCCGGAACATCTCAGCCCTTTGTACGTGTCCGAGGGATTCATCAATCGGGAACTCCTGAATTTTTTCCTCCATCCTGTTTTTGAGTGACTTGTTGAAACTTTCCATTTTCGCGTAAAAAGCTTCACGTCGTCCCTTTACCCATGGAATGTAATTTTCAAGGAAGACTTGAGGAATTTTAAAGAACGGTCCAGCCGCTTCAAAATCTTTATTGGTCAGGTTTTCAGGAGCCTTGGCGATGAGATCTTCACCCTGTGTGAAAGCTCCGGCGGCAGTGAAAGCCAAAAAGCCCCAAATAAACAGCAAGGCAATCAGTCCAATGAATGCAGCCCCGTAAAACCACTCACGCCAGATCTGATTCCTCCGCTTTTTGGCCGCTTTGCTCATCGCTTCAATATCATGCTTAAGGTCAATTTCGTCTTCCGGGTGGAATAACTTCCTTGCCTGTTGCTTCTGGAGGAGCTGCAGCTTTTCTGCCGGTTTGTTCATGAAACGTTTCTGGTCGATGATGGCAAACTGCTTTTCAATTTCTTTTCCAGTAAAATCAATATGAGCGTTTCGGTTGGCTTCGGCAAGGCTTAAAATCTCCTTCCGTTTATCAATATCATTGATTCCATCCGCCAACAAATCGTCGTAAATATCCTGGATTTCCTGATAATTTTCGTCCGTCAGTTCCGGTTTGTCAGCAGTAATGCGGGCAATTTTACGTTCCGCCACGCGTACTTTTATCGCCTCGGCCTTTCGGCAAAGCCAGTAAAGCACCGGCAGCACGTTAAACGGCTCAAGATTTTCCGGATCGGGACGTGTGTGGTCATCAGCTGCGTGGGCGCCAAATGCCGATGTCGCGAAAACCGAAACGTCTTCGTTGCTGGATGCGTCGATGATACCATAGATTTTCTGGAAAATCGGATGCTCCTTCATGAAAGAATCCACCTTGGGATCCAACGGGAAATTGGCATCAGGATTCATCGTGAGGGGTTCAATAGCGATATCTGTCATGTCCCACTTCATAAGAGCCATGCAAAATGGAATCGAGGCGGAATAATCTCCACGGCATTGCTTCGCGATCTCGATGATGTCATTGATGTAGGCCATGTACAATTTCTGGTCCTTGGGTTTCCATTCCGCGATGTCCACAGGAGCCAGGAAGAGAATCGCATCCGATTCCTGAATATGCTCGGCCAACTTTTTCTTGAATTCCAGAGAAAGTTCGTCTTTCTTGGTTTCGTCCCACGCTCCACCCTCATTGGGGTCATCCCATTCGACCAGCCTTCCAGGGTAATCCTTGATCTGGATTTTCCACGCATCCTCATCCTGTTCTTCACGCTTGTTCGGATAGCGCAGAGTGAACCACAATTTGTCCTTGATCATCATGGCCGTCGCACCGGGCTTCTCGCCATTCATCATCAGAGACCAGTTTTGGTTCAGATACGACTTGGTTTCAGGGTCTGTGATTGCCAGAGAGCAGCCCTGGAGGGAAACCGGACAGACAAAACTGGAAAGAAAAGTGGTTTTTCCAGTGCTACGTGAACCGAACATCGCGATACGGATTGTGGGAATGTTACTCATTTCAAATACCTTGTATAAATTGAAATTGGTGATGGATATGAAATTGCTTTATATAATATAACAAACGAGCGTTACTTTTCTCCCCAAAAATTTTCCGATATTTTGAAAAAAAATGAAAAAAGCGTTTAATAATAGTATTCGTTTCGCTCTATCAATTACCAAAAAATATTTACAATTGACCTTTGGAGACTGTGATAATGAATTTACAAGTTGTCAGAACATTAAAAAGCTGAATTAGACCAAATCCGCAGCAAAAGAAAACATTTTGGTGGTCAAGTGTAAGCGTCGTTCCCTTGATTTACCACGACGCCACGGCACGCACGGGGGCGCCCTCCGCGTCTTTCAGCGAGAGCGGAAAGGCAGAAAGTGTAAACCGGGCCGGCAAGTCTTCCAGATTCGTCAGATTCTCGACGAAGATCAGCCCCTTGGAAAGAAAGATCCGGTGGATCGTCAGGTCCTCATCACCAAACTCATCCGGTGAGGGCCAATCGAAACCAAGCAGTAAAAGCTGGGACTGAGCGACAAGCCAGCGAGCCGCCTCGGGTGTGAAAAACGGCGCGTCCTCGAAATACTCACCGACCCATCGCGCTGAAAAGAGCATCCGCTCGCAGCCACGAAATTCCGAGTCAAACATTTCGAGCATTTCCCTCGTGATAGCCGTTCGAGGGCGCATCCGCCCCAGCTTCAGCACCCTCGCGGGGCCAGCGAAGACTTCAAGCGGGAAGTCGTTCAAAACCATCCCGCCTGGCATCACGTGCGCCGGTGCGTCGATGTGCGTCCCCTGGTGGCTCGAAAAGCTCAGATTTCGGACCTGAAAACCATCTCGTTCGATCACAGCCTCGGTGGTCAAAAGAACAGGCGGATCACCCGGATAGGGCCGGGAGTCGTTCGAGATCTCACGGGTTAAATCCTGATAATGCATCGCTTTCTTTAATCCTCGAATTTTCTCTGAAGCTCATCCACAGCCGTGCGCAGTTTCAGCAGCAGCTCGCTGATTTCCTCCGGGTTTTTAGGATGCTTGAGCCGTTTCGGGATCCGAATCTGCGCGGGCACGACCAAGGTGTAATCAAAAGATTTCCCGATCCGTTCCAGTGAGATTTTCCCCTTCAGAACACGCGTGGCAAACCAGGTCCCGGCCAGGTCAGCGTTCAGGTCCGTCACATCGAAGCCGCTGCCGCCTTCCTGATCGTCGTTGATTTCCTTTTCCGCACCAATATTTTCCACAAGGTCCGGCACAAGCTGAACCGCCAGCGCAGCGGAGAGCCAAAAGTGCTGACTGTGGTCCGACCGTCCGAAAATCGAAACGTTCGACCCGACAAGTTTCTGACGGAGTTTCTTCAGTTCCGGGGTTTCAAGCTCACGAAAACGCCGACCATAAACCGGAAGTTTCCCCACGGCGCCGGAGGGTTCCAGGAAGACTTCACACGCCAGCACAAACGCGGCACGCGCCGCCCTGCCCTCGGCGGAATCCCACGGTTCTGTTCCTCCGATTTCCAGCGCCGCCCAAGCCGCGTAGTGGACGATCCGTTCACCTAAAACGTCGGACGCGACTTTCCCGGTCTTTTTGTAGTCTTTCCCAACCGGTTCGTTCTTCGCCAGTGCGAGGAGAGTTCTCGTCATCACATAACGCGTCGTCTGGACCGGAAGCTCAAAATCCTCCATTTTCTCGGTTTCCCACGGTTTGGCCGTCAGGTCCTTCATCATCTTCTCAAGCGTCTGGACGTCCGTCGGCTGTTGATTTTTAACCTCGATTTCCGGCTTGGCCTCGGGTTTAGCCTCGGGTTTGACTTCCGGTTTGACTTCGGGTTCCTGTTCGGGCTTGATTTCCTGCTTTGGAGGTTCGGGCGCAGGATTTACCGCAGCCGGCGCTTTGGTTTCCTTTTTGGGTTCCTGGAGCAAGCCTTGCGCCTTGAGCATCTTCTCGAGAAGGTTCACGAAGGAATCCACATTCGGATTTTCCAGGACTTTAACCCCCTGCTCCTTTTGAACATCCCCAAACTTCTGAACCATCTTGTAAACGGTTAAAAGTTCCATCGCAATATCAGGGTGAACCGATCGCGGGCGTTTTTCGTCGTTGCGGCGGTACTGACGTACCCAAAGGTTCATCGCCAGGGAGTTCAACGGATCAAAGCCTATCACGAAATTGGCGGCCCGGGCGTGACGCTCGTGTAGGACGGTCCGCATGACGGAGCTTTCATCAGCCGTATGCACGGCCCCGAAGAAGTGGCCAAGCTCGTGCAGAAGGGTTTCCAGACGTTCCACCTCAGTGATTTGCGGGGCTTCCTCCCGCAAAAGGATCTTGCCGCAGAACGGCTGGCGCGCAACGCCCAGTTCCGTCCCGCATCCTGGCGCGTTGCGATGTGCGGTGAAACCAATCGAAAGAACCCCCTGCTCCTCCGGGACTTTGGCCTCAAAATCCTTCAGAACTTCCGGCAAATTCTCGCATTGCGGATCGGAAGACCACTGTTCAAAACTCCGAATTTCGAGCTTGACGAAGCAGGTCCGTTCCAGAATCCGTGACGCGTCTTCGATCCTCTGATTAACTCTTTTCCTCCAAAGCGCCTCGGCGAGCGGAATATTCGTATCGGTGTAAATCCTCACAGGAATCGTGATCGGTTCGAGGGTTTTCGTTTCTTCCCCGCCCTGGCGCCCCTGAATCCTGCTCTGAGGAACGTTTTCTCCGTAATAAGGCCCAATTCCGACGAGTTCCAAAACCCCTTCCGGCCTCACAAAAAGGTAAATCTCATCCTGCAAAAGACGTAAACGGACCAATTCCTCACCATGCTCAAACACGGCAGCAGCCTGCTGCGGATTCGAGACCGCGAGAATTTCCCCAGGACGCAATATATAATCGATCCGGTCTCCGTTGCGCGTCTGCTCGATGGCAAACGAAACAGGTTTTTTGTCCTGATTCACCAAAACGGAAACCTTTTCAAGATCCCAGACCGGCAGAAGTTCCTTTTGGGTTTCCTGAGCGAATAGAGAAACCGTTCCAAGGGCCAAAAGAGACAAAGCCAAAAACGACAGTATTCCACGGTTTCTCATAAGATTCTCTCCACATAAAAAAGACGCACACAGAACGCCTCGCGGTGACTGTGCGCGTCAAAAACAATCAAATCCTCTTTGACGGGTCCCTATGAATCACAGAGCAACGACCTGATCCACAGAATTCACAAGCTGTGGGAAGGAGAACGCAACGGCGTCTTTCTGGCCGGCTTTCAGCGTCACAACTTTGGTCTCAACGTAGGTCTGACCATTACGCGTAACTTCTGCACGGATCACATAGTCGTATTCGTTGCCGCTCTTCAGACCGAAGGAAACGAAAGAACGATTGGTGCCAGTGGCATTGGTACGAACATCGTTCACATAAACGACAGCGTCTTCTGGAACACTGATCGACACGATCCCGCTGTTTTCGTGGGTCGCTTCAGGCATGGTGTAAGACGTCTGGTGATAAATACCAGCAGGGCTCAGGATTGAGGAAGTTTCCGCAGCAGGAGCCGGGGCGGGAGTCGGAGCCACAGGTGCCGGGGTCGGCGCAGGGGCCGCGGCAGGGGCCGATTCAATCGGAGCAGCGTCATAAACCGGGTCACAGCAGTCAGGAGTGTAGTAGTAACCACCCCAATAACCCGTAGCATACCAACGGTAACGACCGAACAGGAGGCGGCGGATCGGGCCGGGACGCCAGCCAAGGTAATAACTGGCCGGGTAACCGTAAGAAACCACCGGACCACAGCAGTCCGCAACAGCAGCGACCGGAGTCGAAACGACCGGAGCAGCGACAACAGGAGCAGCAGCAACGGGTGCGCAGCACGGTTCGACGACCGGAGCGCAGCAGTCACCATACCAGCCATAACTATAGGCCGGGTAGCCCCAATAAGGCCCGCCCCAGTACGGAGCGCCCCAGGCACGATAGTGGAAGAAACCGAAAGCGGACTGGCTCATACCGAAAACACAAAGCATGAGAGCCGTCAGAACGACAAATTTAAGGGATTTCATATATGACTCCTTTACGGTTTGTGCAAACGTTTCCTCCAAAATCCCTTTGGCGGAAAGCTGGCGTACAAAATCGAAAACTTATACTCTACTAATCATAATGACGCAAAAAAACAATTCACATCATTTATCGGCTATTCGCTGTACCTCTGCCAGAAACACCCTTCTGGCTCGTATAATCGATACAAACCACACGAACAGGCAAAACAGCGCAACACAGGGAAGCCCAAACACCGCCAGAAAAATACACAGTCTGGCAAACTATCATAAATTATACACGATCAGGAAATCCAGTAAAGGGGGAGGGACTGAAAATTTTCCTAAATTAATCAAACCCCAATAAAAAAGAGTACGCGAGGCTCAAGAGGAACAGCCTTTTCAAACGTTCCTCCAAACAGGGCCTCGCCTCACCCTCTTTTATTTCGGATCCGGTTTCCTAGTTCTTACCGAACAGGTCGTCGATCAACAGGTTCTGCACTTCCTGATCCTTCTTCTCGCAAATATCGTCGAGCCAATCGTCATCTTCATCGTCGTCATTGGCGAAGATGAAGTCACACGCCTGGGTCTGGGATTCAACCGGAGGAAGCGCCGCCGCGAGAGCCGCAGCATTGGATTCCTCTTTTTCTTCCACCGTCTCGAGCAATGCGCCCTGAGCCGGGATAACTGGCTGAGACGCTATCGTCTGTGGAATATCTTCAGGTTTCGCCGCCAGTGCCAAAGGTTCAGCGTCACTCACCTCGTTCACTTTTCCGAAGTTTCTCGCGAACGCGACGAGGTCCTGAATATCGACTCTGGCATCGTCATTGAAGTCCGCGATCGAATTGTCCGAACCAAAGTTCCGGGCGAATGCGACGAGGTCCTGAATGTCGATCCGATTGTCCTTCACGATGTCGTAGCAGGACATTTTCTTGACTTCAACACCCATCACGCTGGTATCCTGCGCAAGGCCTTCTTCCGGCGCAAGGACTTTGAGCGAAGCGATGTTTTCGCCAACGTTCTCGCAGTCGGAAGTGGCGGTCAGAGTGAGGATGACTTTCGCGTCGTCCGTAACGGAGACTTCACCCTCCCAGCCTTCCGCGACCGACAGTGCGCCGACCTGGAGATGTCGAGTTCCTGAACCATGGTCTCGCCGGCAACCGTTGACTCCTTGAGCGTC
>JAUMVK010000069.1:0-13391 GCA_030530205.1 Thermoguttaceae bacterium
GTATGAAAAAGCATTTCAGACGTGTTACGCGCAGAAAGATTCGGGCGATCCGTGGATCCAGGCTTTGCTGGGGGAATGTTATATTCTCGGTCACGGTACTGCCGAAGATGAAAAGGAAGGGGTAAAGTGGCTTCGGAAGGCTGCCGAGCAGGGTGACGCTCAGGCGCAGTACCTTTTGGGGGCGTGTTACGGGGACGGTATCGGCGTGGATATAAACGCAATGGAAGCGGCAAGCTGGTTACTCAAAGCCGCCGAACAAGGACACGCTGCCGCGCAGTATGGGTTGTTTGTTTGTTATTTGGCAGGCTTTGGTGTAGAGAGAGACGAAAAGAAGGCGGTACAATGGTGTCGTCTTGCGGCTGAACAGGGGTACTCCGAGGCGCAGAATGATTTGGGAGGGGCTTACAAAAAAGGTATCGGTATTGAAAAAGACGCAAAGGAAGCGGTGCGCTGGTTCCATAAGGCTGCGGAACGGGGAGATATTACATCTCAGTATAATTTGGGAATCTGTTACATGACTGGGATTGGCGTTGAAATAGACGAAAAGGAAGGGGTTAAGTGGTTTCGCAAGGCCGCGGAAGAGGGGAAGGCGGAAGCGCAGTACTTGCTTGGAGGCTGTTACGAAACCGGTACGGGCGTAGAAAAAGACGAAAAAGAGGCGGTAATCTGGTTCCAAAAGGCCGCCGAACAGGGAGACGCAGAGGCCCAGAACACTTTCGGAAGCCGCTGCGTGAAGGGTATTGGCGTTGAGAAAGATGAAAAGAAGGCGGTTGAATGGTTCCGCAAGGCCGCCGAACAGGGAAACTCCATGGCTCAACAGAATTTATGGGTCTGTTACATTCAGGGTTATGATGTAGAAATTGACGAAAAGGAGGCAATGAACTGGTTACGCAAGGCTGCTGAACAGGGAAACCCCGGCGCTCAGTATAATTTGGGAGTCTGCTGCCGGGATGGTCTTGGGGTGGAGCGTAATGACGAGGAGGCTGCAAGCTGGTTCAGGAAAGCCTCAGAACAGGGAAACGCAGACGCTCAGTTTAACTTGGGTGTTTGTTATAGGGATGGAATTGGGGTGGAGTGTAATGACGAGGAAGCCATGATTTGGTTCCGCAAGGCCGCGGAAGGAGGGAAGGCGGAAGCGCAGTGCACGTTGGGAGCGCGTTATGCGAATGGCACCGGCGTAGAAAAAGACGATCAAGAGGCGATAAAATGGATTCGTAAGGCCGCCGAAGGGGGATTCGTTGACGCGCAGCTCATTTTGGGGGACTGTTTCTCTGATGGTCTTGGTGTGGAAAGAGATGAGAAGGAGGCGGCACGCTGGTACAGAATGGCCGCGGAGAAGGGAAATCTTCAGGCGCAGTTCTCTTTGGGCGGCTATTATTTTTCCGAGGGAGTACAGGATGAAGGGATACGCTGGTACAAAATGGCCGCCGAGCAGGGGGATATTCTCTCGCAGTTCATTGTGGGAAACTGTTACGAAAAAGGGATCGGCGTAGAGAAAGACGAGGCGGAAGCCGTACACTGGCACAAAAAAGCCGCCGAGGAAGGTTACGTCAGTTCGCAATACACACTGGGACTCTATTACCAAAACGGCATCGGTGTGGAAAGTGACCAAAAGGAAGCGATTGTCTGGTATCGCAAAGCTGCCGACCAGGGGAATACAAAGGCACAGTGTAATCTGGCCGTGCGTTACCTGAACGGGGTCGGCGTGGAGAAAGACGAAAAGGAAGCCGTAAACTGGTACCGCAAGGCCGCAGAAATCGGAGACGGTAACGCTCAGTACCAGCTTGGACTCTGTTATCTGAACGGGATCGGCGTGGAGAAAGACGAAAACGAAGCGAAACGCTGGCTCGGCAAAGCGGCCGAGCAGGGAGACGAGGACGCGATGTTTGTGCTGCCTGGTTTGTCCATTGGCAGGGCGGGAACGAAGGAGTAAGAAAAGGGCTGACGAGCGGGGGCAGTGATGACCCCGTAAATTTTAAGGCCGCTTTGGGAATGCGGTGATACAGCGCGTTAGCTCATTCACCGCTTTACCTTAGGGCAAGAAAGCCTCGCAGATGCGTTTGCTGCTGAATCTCGCTGGACTTTCCCCACGCGATTCTCCTTTGCTGCACCACGATTTTTGACCGCTAAAGTGAAAGCGGCAAATGAAGCCTGCGGCTTCTGTATTGCCGCACTCCAAATTTTTCTCTTTTTTCCCAAAAAAACCGTTCCCGGTACTGGAATTTTTCGGAAAATTGGTCTATAATAGATAAAAATTTACTCGGGGTATGGGAGTTTCTCTCATTTCTCACAGTCCTCTCATTTTCATCAGGAGAAAAACATGACCACTTTCGACTCGGCCAAAGAACTTTACGCGAATATCGGCGTTGACGTGGACGCCGCCCTCCAGAAACTTCAGAACGTCAAGATCTCCATGCACTGCTGGCAGGGGGACGACGTGAGCGGCTTTGAAAACTCGGGCGACCTGACCGGCGGAATCGCCGCGACCGGGAACTACCCCGGCAAAGCTCGCAACGCGGAAGAACTGATGGCCGACATGGACAAAGCGTTCTCCCTGATCCCGGGCAAACACAAGATCAACCTGCACGCCTGCTACGCCATCACCGACGAGCATCCGGACCGGAACGAACTGGAGCCGAAGCACTTCCAGGCGTGGGTCGATTTCGCGAAGAAACGCAAGCTGGGGATCGACTTCAACCCGACGTTCTTCTCGCACCCGAAAGCCGCCGACGGGCTGACACTTTCCCACCCGGACCCGGGGATCCGGAAGTTCTGGATCGAACACGGCAAATGCTGCCGCCGGATCACCGAGTTTTTCGGCCGTGAGCTGGGCCAGCTCAGCCTCGATAATGTGTGGATCCCGGACGGTCTGAAAGAGATTCCGGCCGACCGTCTCACGCCGCGCCGCCGCCTGAAGGAATCGCTCGACGAACTGTTCAGCGAGCAGCTCGACCCGCGCTTCATCATCGACAGCGTGGAGTCGAAGGTCTTCGGGATCGGTCTGGAAGCGTACACCGTCGGCTCGCACGAGTTTTACATGAATTACGCGGCCAAAACCGGGGTGCTCTGCCTGCTCGATAATGGCCACTTCCACCCGACGGAAAACGTCGCGGACAAGATCCCGTCGCTGCTTCTTTTCGCGGACAAACTGGCCCTGCACGTGACGCGCCCGATGCGTTGGGACTCCGACCACGTGGTCCTTCTGAACGATGACCTGCGCGACATCGCGAACGAGATCGTCCGCTGCGACGCTCTGGACCGCGTGCTCATCGGCCTCGACTTCTTCGACGCGAGCGTGAACCGGATCGCCGCCTGGGTCATTGGAATGCGCAACATGCAGCGCGCGCTGCTGGCCGCTCTTCTGACGCCGCACAAGAAACTCGCCCGCCTCCAGCAGGAAGGGAAGTTCTACGAAATGATGGCCCTGAACGAAGAGCTCAAGACCTACCCGCTCGGCGCCGTTTGGGACCACTTCTGCGAGATCAACAAAGTCCCGGTCCGCGAAGCGTGGCTGAATCGCGTGAAGCGGTACGAAAAGGACGTGCTTTTGAAACGCGGGTAAGATTTTACGGGGGCGACGCTTCCAGCGTCGTTAAAAATGTTTGGGTGGCCGTTCCCGGTCGCCCATAACCGTAACGCGGTTCATATATATCGGATTATTAAAGGAAAAAACAATCATGACGGAAACCAAACCCGTTTCCCCCTGGAAACAAACCATCATCGCGTCGATGACCAGTTACATCGATGCCGGCTCGATTGTCGCCGGTGCGGCGGGACTGGCCCTTTGGGAAAAGTATTTGCAGCTCGAAAGCTGGCAGACCGGCCTGTTGACCATGTGCAGCTCAAACGCCATCGGGGCGGCCATAGGCGCATTGATCGGCGGCGTTCTGTGCGACAAATTCGGGCGCAAATTCGTTTATACGTACGACCTTCTGGTCTATATGTTCGGGATGCTCTTCATCGTTTTCGGCGTCAGTACGCCCCAGACGGTTTTTGATTTCGGCTCCTTTTCCATGTCGCTCGGCTACATTCTCTTCCTTTTCGGCTACCTGACCATCGGTCTGGCGGTCGGCGCGGACGTCGTGGCCTCCTGGACGCTCATTGCGGAACAGGCTCCGGCGGAAAACCGCGCGAGGCACTGCGGCTCGGCGCAGGTCTTTTGGGCCGTGGGGCCAGCGGTCGTTCTGCTCATGCAGTCGGCATTGAGTTTCTTCCTCGGCGAGGAAAACGCGCTGCTTGGAAACCGCATCGTGTTCGGGCACCTGATCGTCGTCGCGTTCGTCGTTTGGCTTTTGCGTCTTGGAATGCCGGAATCCGATAACTGGAAAAAGGCGAAGGAGCAGGAAGCGGCCCTGATCGCCTCCGGGAAGGTGAAACGGCTCGGAATGATCAACCTTCTCTCGCCGACCAACCTGAAAACGGTCCTTTTCCTCTGCGGCGTGTATGTCATCTGGAACCTGGCGGCTGGAACGATGGGAATGCTTCTTCCTTACATTTACCAGAACGTCGGTGGGATCTCCAATTCGCTGAGCTGCGCGCTGACGGTGATCCTTTTCGTCGCGTCGGCCATTTCTACACTGACGATCTTCATGGCTCTGGGTGACCGGATCAGTCGCCGGCTGATTTACTGCGTGATCGCGCTCTTCTTCGTGATTGCGTGGGGGCTTTTCCTCCTGCCGGACGATGTTTACTCGAAATACCAGTTTACCGTTCCGGTACTCGGCACGGTGCCGCTCATTTTCGTGTTGATCTCCATCCTCATGGGAATCAATAACGGCTCGGGCCAGCAGGCGTTTTACCAGCTTTGGTGCAACGAGCTGTTCCCATCGCATTATCGTGCGTCGGCGCAGGGCTTCACTTTCTTCATGGCCCGTATTACGGTCGGAGCCTGGACCGCTTGCGTGCCGGTGATTATGGGCAAAAACGGCGAGAATTTTGCGACTGCAGCGGCGATTATGGTCGGTTTCGCGCTTTTCAGCATGCTTGTCGGAACGATTTTTGCGCCGAACACGGCCGGAAAGACCCTCGAACAGATCGAGGAAGAACGGTATGGGAAGTAGGTTTTAGCTGCCAGTTATCAGTTGTCAGTTCCCAAGGTTTCGGCTTTTTCTCATATTCTGCCAAAACCGGAACACTGACAACTGACAACAGAAAACTCAGGATTAAATCTCGTCAGGTCTCGTCGTCGGGGACGTACTCTTTCCACGGTTCAGGAAGCGGGGCCTCGACGAATATGCGTTCTTCCCGCATCGGGTGCTTGATGTTGATCGAGCGGCTGTGAAGCGCGATGGAACGGAGGCGTTCGTCCTCGAATTGTTCACCGAACGGGACGGCCGAGCCGTACTGCGTGTCACCGAGGACCGGGAAACCGTGCGACGACGCCTGGACACGGATCTGGTGCGTGCGGCCGGTTTCCAGTTCGATTTCCAGCCACGTGCAGTTTCTTTCCGGCATACGTTTCTTCACGGTGTAGTGTAGCAACGCCCACCGCCCTTCCGGGTGGCGTGACGTCACGATCTCTGAGCGCGGCTCCCCCGGCACTTTCCGGATGAAATCTTCCCAATCCCCCCGATCCTCTTGAACCAGGCCCGAGACCAAAATCCAATATTTTTTCTGAACGGTACGCATCTGGAATTGGTCGGAAAGGCGCTTGGCGGCCCGGACGTTCCTCGCAAAGATCATACACCCCGTCGCGGGCCGGTCGAGACGGTGCGGGACACCGAGGTACACATTGGCGTCAGCCGGTTTACCGTCCTTTTGCCGGACGTAGTCTTTGATCTGATCTACGAGCGAATCAATTCCAGGTGGTGACTGGACCAGCAGTCCCGCGGGTTTGTTGACGATTAAAACCGGGCCGTCCGTGTATAAAATATTTATCATGGGAGAGGTTTTTATGAAGGAACAGGATTTGTAAATTTTATCTTTAACATCATCATACTCCAAAACTCATAAAAAGCCAGTTCCCCGGCAAAAATTTTTTGTGAAAAAGATAAAATATTCGGGAAAAATCAGAAATTCCCCTTCCAGAAACGACCGATTTCGTGTAAAATAATATAAGAGATTTCCAGAATCACCTGTTTTTTCCCACAGGATGAACCATGAATAAGAAGTTTTACTTGGCTGCCGCTTTTTTCGGCGTTTTCGTTTTGTGTTTTGCAATGACCGCCTCGGCCCAATACAACGGTGCGCCGATGACGCCGTCCGCCACCCCTTCCAATCTTCCGATGTCGTCGGGGGCTGGATCTGCTGGCGTTATGCAGAGTACCACACCAAACACGGTAAACACGCAGTTTCCGCAGGGTGCGCCGGTCGTTCCGGGTGCGAATGGTCAGCCGATGCCGCTGCTAAATCCATATCAGCAGAATCAAAATCAAACGAGAACTTTTAACGGCCCGGTTCAGTACGGTCAGTACACGCCTTCTGGCCAGGTGACGAAACCATTTGCTAACGTGCAGGAAAAACCGTATATTAGTCCGTACATGAATTTTTATCGGCGTGACAGAGTGCCGGGGATCGATAATTACAACATGTACGTGAAACCCGCTCTCGATGCGGAAAAGGAACGCCAGCAGACTCAGCAGCAGATTCAGACGCTTCAGGAAAATCAGAATCAGACCCGAATTCAGCAAGAGGCCCAGTTTAATGCGAATGTGGGGGCGCAGACGGTTGGCGCGTCTTACGGCCAGATGAATACCGGCATGAACGCGAATCGCCCCGGTGCGTCCTATGGCTTCTCGGGAAGGGGCCCAACGGTTCACGTTGACCCGAATGCTGCCGAAAAAACCGATAAAGAAAAAAAGGACGAAAAAGCTGAAGAAGAGGAACAGGTTGGTTCCTATTTCAATCCTTACGCGCCGGATGGGAAAGGCGTTCTTCGTCCGCACTACGAACCGGCTGAGAGAAAATAGCCGGATTGGAAAACTGTCAAATTGAGAGGTGGAAAACTTTTTGAGAAGGGACCCGCTCGGGCATTTTCAAAAAGTTTTCTTTTTTTATTCTCGTTCCTTGAATTGAATCAAAACCGTGGAAAAGCTCAAATCATTTCTCGTTTTTCTTATTAAAATTGGGGTCTCACTCGGAATTCTGGCTTTTCTCGTCTATCGGGCCATGCAGGACGAAACGACGATGAATGCCCTTGTGCACGGTGAGAAGATTTGGCCGTCTTTGGCTCTCGGTTTTTTGTTTACGTTTCTGGCGGTTCTCGTGACGATCGTCCGCTGGTTCTGGCTCGTGCGGATCCAGGGGATGAACGTCGGTTTCTGGAAGACGCTCCGGATCGGTTACATCGGCTACCTGTTCAACCTCGCGCCGATGGGGATCGTGGGGGGAGATCTGCTCAAGGCCTGGCTTTTGACCCGTTCTGTGAAAGAGGAACATCCTCATGCCGGCCCGGTGATCCTCGGGTCGATGTTCATCGACCGGATGATTGGCCTTTATGCGCTTTTTATGCTTGCGTCGCTGGTTTTGCTGGTTAACGGGACGCTCTGGGCCCCGGATGCGTCTCAGGTGATGATTTCAGCTTCTTGGGCCGTTCTGATCGCGTGGGTGGTCGGGACCGCAGGATTTCTGGCGCTTCTTTTGCCGCCGGAATCGAAGAAGGAGCCGCGTCCGCCGAAGTCCCGTGCCGAGGAAATCTTCCGCAGAATCGCGGGGAGTGTGCGCCTCTACCGCAGGTTCCCGGTAAAACTCTTCTGGGTGCTGATGATCAGCCTGCTGGTGCACACGCTCTTTGCGACGTCACTTTATTTTCTGGCCGATGGTTTGTGGCGGGCGCAGGATCCGCCGAACTTCGCTCAGCATCTGTTCATTTCACCGACCAGCATGTCGATGTCGGCCGTGCCGCTGCCCGTGGGGCCCGTGGAGGTGGTTTTCGACGAGTTGTACCGTGACTCGATCGGCCGCACCGGAATGGGCCTGGCCGTGATGCTGGCGTACCGCTTCATCTGTATCCTGATCGCTCTTCTGGGCGTGATTTTCTACTTCAGCGCCCGGGAGGAAATTCGGGAAACGATGGAAGAAGCGGGTTCAATCAGGAATTAGGAATGCGTAATGCGTAATTAGAAAAGCCTTCGGCTTTTTATGGGATGAAGTTTTTCTGAAACTTGTATTACGCGAAGCGTCAATTACGCATTACGAATTACGCATTAGAACGGAAGCTGATTCACCTGTTCCATCGTCGGCGCATCGTACGCCGGGTCTTTTTCCGGGTGCAGCGTATTGAGCGGGCCCGGGCGGGGGATCAGCGGCGCGGACTGGATCTTCGGGCAGACCGGCAGCCAGTCGCGGCCGTAAAATTCCGGGTCGCCCATCGCGCGCAGTTCTTCGCTCCCGTAGTACGGGCACATCGCGTCCACCCACAAAATCACTCGGAGCAGATCGTCTCCTTCGACCTTCACACCGTGGTGGGTTCCAGAGGCCATCCGCTCGATCAGCCGGCTGCGGTACGAAAGTTTCGTCATGGGTTTCGGCGTCTGGTAGGCCACAGGATCGAAAATTCCAAACGCTTCCACCATGATCGTGTCGGCCCAGCCAAAGCCCGGAGCGGGATTTTTGGGCGCTTCGTACGGTTTGCCCCACGTCGGTTTCCCGACCAGCGTCACGTACGGTTCGTCGAAAATGTTGAACCCCGGCCGGCGGGTCATGTTGAACGTCTGGAACGCTTTCGACTCGGGGTTTTCGTGGCATTTGGCGCAGTATTTCTTGAGCGTCGGCTCGACGTAGCGGTCGTAACTGACCGAAATGTCTTTCCACGGAACGGGCGTGATCTTCGACGGCGCGCGCTTCATCGCTTTTCCGACCGGCGCCATGCCCGGCGTGACGATTTGGGACTCGTGGCAGCCGATGCAGCCGCGTACCTCACCCGGCATGACGCCCGTGAACGAGCGCATCGTGTGCAGCGCGCGGTGGTTTTCGTCGAGGAGCTGGAAGTGAAGCGCCACGCCCGACGGAGCCTCAAAACAGACGGAGCCATCGTCCTCGATCGGGACGGTCCCAAGGATCCGCTTCACGCCGTCGGTCTGTACGAGGCTCGTCGCCGGGCCTTCGCTCGCGTACGGACGGTGGTCCCACATCGTGTAGGTCTTTGGCTCCAGGTTCCAGATCCGCAGGAATTTGGCCTTCCCGCGGAGTTCCGGAGACGCGTTGTCGTACACCGAGTTGCTGTAAATGATCCCGGGCTCCGGTTTGTCGCGGTTTTCAAACGTCGGCCACTTGACCAGATCCAGGCGGGCCTGCGGGACTGCGCGCGGGCGCAGCGGCTGGGCGTGGAAAATGTGGTGCGCCCCTTCGTAGATCAGTTCCCGGTTTCCGTCCAGGTCCATCAGGAGGAGGACCGTCTTGCCGTTTCGCACCGCGCAAACGAGGAAATCCCGGTCCGAGATCGGGTACGGGCTGGTATAGCCACGGTAATCGCCTGCCGTGTGGTAGGATTCCGACTCGGGTTTCTCGCTGGGCCCGTCGCCCACCTCGGGCCACGGAACGTCCGGCGTGACTTTCGTTAGACCGTCGGGGTAGTTCAGTCCCTTGGCCGGGTCAATGATCCCGATGGCCCCCTCGAACCAGTTGTGATGGCCGCAGCCGGCAAACATGACGCGCTCGGAGCCGGGGATCGGTCTTGCCTCTTTCAAAAGGTCCGGCCAGACGCTCTGGTTTCCCCAGAACGTCTGCACCTGCGTGCCGTCCGGGTTCATCGTCCAGAGACTCTGGCACCGCCAGAGCGGTTTATCCGTGTACTCCCACCGTGTGTAAAGGATCCGGCCGTCTTTCAGGAGGCTCGGCGTGTACTCACATTCCATGTTCCGCGAGAGGATGAAGACTCCGTCGCCCGGTCCCTCGTGGAGTTTCATCCGGGCCAGGACGAACGAGTTCGCGGAGACCACGCACCGGACGTAAGTGTGCGCCCTCCCCGTGAGGAACGCGATGTTTTCGCCGTCCGGCAGGTAAATCGGGTCCAGGTCGTCGAACGCGCCGTCGGTGAGCTGCCTCACGTCCGTCCCATCGGCGTTGATCTCGTACAGGTGGAACGACTTTTCGTTGTACGGCTTGAAGCAGAACAAAATCCGCTTCCCGTCGAACGAAACGTCCGGGCGCCAGAACGAGCCGTGGCTCGGAAGCGGCTTTTGCGGAGCGAGCATCGTCTGCTTTCCGGCGGGTGAAAGCCCTTTCAGGACCATGAGCCGGCCACCCGGGACCGCCTGCGTGCCGACGCGGTGGTGGTTTTCGTGCTGCCACTCCGAGCCGGACGGGTACGGAACGTCCACGTAAACCACCGAGTCGAAGTCGATCGCCGGGTTGGCGAACATGATCCCGCGCTTGATTTGACGGACTTTGAAGTACGTTTCCGCAGTGGGTTCCGCCTTGGCCAGCTCGTCTAACTCCTTGAGCTGGGCCTGGAAATCGACCCCCTGAATTCTCGCGGCGATCTCCTTCGCGTAACGAATCTCGTTTTGAATCACTTCGGGCGTGACGTTCCCGCCGCACTGGAAAAGCCACTCCTCCTCGAGTTTCTTCCGGGCCTCTTCCACGGTGAGGTCCTTCACTTCGGGAGTCACCGGCCGGATGTACGGCGAAACCTGTTCGTGCCCCTGCGGCCTCGGCTCGAAATTCGACTCCAGCCGGGCCAGAAGGTCGAACAGTTCGTCAGCCGATTTCCCGTCAAGGTCCTGATCCTGGGTGGAGTCCGACGCATTGAGGGCTTGGAGTTCCTTCCATTTTTGAGTTTCTTCCGGCGTACATTTTGCCCACTGCTCGGGCGTTTCGGGGAGGAATTCCAAAGTTTTTTCCCGGGCGTCGTCGATCTGCTTTTTGAGCCACTCCATTCCGCGTTCCCGGGCACTCTGGAGGAAGTACTTGCGGGTCTCACGTTCACTCAAAGCGCGGTCCCAGACCTGAATTTCGTCGAGCGCACCATCGAAAAATTCGCCGGAACCCCAGACGGAAGCCACGAAGATCGGGGCCTTTTTCGTCCCGTAAACCCACGGTCCGGGAAGGTCCTGGCCGCCGATGAGTTCCATGTCGAAATAAATCTCCGTTTTTTGGCTGTCGTACGTCCCAGTGACGAGGTGCCACTGGCCGTCCTTCAGTACGGCGGGGTCAACTGATCCGTAGGTCCCGCGGTACTGACCGTTCGCGTTAATACCAAAACAGATGGACGAGCCGTTTCCCGTGATACTCAGCCAGAGTCGCTCTTCTCCGTCCTCTTTGCGCAGGATCTCGTGAATGCCGCCGTCGATGGTCCGGGGCTTGATCCAGGCGCGGACGGTCACGGCCTTCAGTCCCGTCGGCAAACGGTCTTCGGAGACGGAAATTTTCGGTTTCCCGGTCACATCGACCGCGTTCCCGATGATCCCCGGAACGGACGTGATCCCCTCGCCCTCGGGGGCGGTTTCAAACGTCCATTCCAGGATCGGCTTTTCCTCGGCGAGCGCGGCGGTCCCGCAGAAAAAAGCGGCTAAAAGAGCGAGACCAAACAAAATATGGTGGTTCATGCCAGGACCCTTTCAAGCTGGAGTCAGGGATTCAGGAAGTTTTGGAGACTTTTCCCTTTGATTATACGTCATTTGTCAAAATTTACAACAGGGGGGGGCTTTTTTTTTTATTTTTCCGAATTATAATTAATAGAAACCGTTTTTTTATCTCACCTACAACCAAGGAAACGATTATGACAGACGAAAATAAAAATACGGCCTCCGCGTGTGCGCAGGTCCGTAGTACCGCGGACCTTCCGACGGGCCGCCGCTGCTTCATGGCTCAGGCCGGTGCGGTGGTTTTGGCCTCGGCTGCGATTGCTCCCGCAGTTCTCGCGGCCGCTTCAACGGTACTCACTCCCGTGAAAAAACATTTTACCGGTTCTGGTGCGCAGGCCGAGGGCGGCGACGTGAAAGAGTACCCGGTCGGAACTTTTGCCGAACTGCCGGAAGACGGAACCCCGCTGCTGGTTTCGATTCGTGACGAACTGGTGGACGGCTGGACCAAAGAGGTGAACGTGGTCGGAGCGATCTACGCCCGCCGCGTTGGTGATGGAATTAAGGTTCTTCACACGATGTGCCCACACATGGGGAGCACCGTTGGCCTGAAGAAAGACGAGAAAAAGTTCTTCTGCCCAAGCCACTCCGCGTGGTTTGACCTGGACGGAAAACGTCTGGAAAACGGCGGGGCGAAAAATCCCTGCAAACGTGATATGGACGAGCTGGAAGCCCGCGTCGCGGAAGATGGAACCATCATGGTCCAGTTCTGCTGCTTCAAGAGCGACAGCGCCGAGAAAATCAAAGTCTGACTAAATGGACTACTCAAAAGAAAAACCTTAACCCGAAATAAAATATTATGATTACAAAATTCCTTAACTGGCTCAATTCCCGTACGGGAGTGATTTCCTTCCTGAAAGTCGTCGGCAATCGGCGCTGGGTCAAGGCGCTGATGGACCTCAAAATGTGGCCGGCCATCCTGTTTTTCCTCTGTGTCGTGCAGTGTATCACCGGGTTCATCCTCTGGATGCACTACTCGCCCAGTTCGCAGACAGCTTACGAGAGCGTTTTCAACATTCAGTACAATTTGTGGGGTGGCTGGCTCCTTCGCGGGATCCACCACTTCTCCGCTCAGGTTTTCGTCGGCGTGGCGATCCTGTACGTCATCCGGATCATCCTTTTCGGAATGTACCGCAAGCCGCGCGAAGTCACTTTCTGGCTTTCGCTGTTCCTTTTCTTCTTCGGTCTGGGCGCCTGCCTGACCGGTGACCTGCTTCCCTGGACCCAGAACGCTTACGGCGCGACGATGGTCCGCGTGAAGTACCTGACGCAGATCCCGTTCATCGGTCAGATGCTTTACGAACTGGCCTGCGGCGGCACGACGATCAACAGTCTGACGCTCACGCACTTCTTCGCTCTGCACGTTGGCGTGTTTGCGGCGGGTATCATCGTCCTGCTCGTTCTTCACGCCATTTGTGACGCCCGCGCCGAGAAAATCGACCTGGACGCGAAACTCGCCTCGGGTGAAGTGACCGTCCCGTGCCAGAAAGCCGGCTCCTGCGGTGGTTGCCGTTCGACCGGGATCGCCCGCTGGTGGGTCTGCCAGGCCGCGGTGAACTCGCTCGGCTGCCTCATTGCGATGTGCGTCGTGTTGGGCCTCGTTTTCCAGAACAATTCGGAGTACAAAGCCGCGAAAGCCGCATGGGCGCTCCAGAACGCCACGACCGAAACCCCTGCCGCCGAGGAACCCGCCCCGGCTCCGGCGACCGAAGAAGTCGCTCCGGCAGTTGAAGAACCCGCCCCGGCTCCTGCGGCTGAAGAAGCCTCTCCGGCTCCGGCCGCTGAACCCGCTCAGGATTTGGTCGTTGAAGAAGTTCCGGCCCCGGCTGAACCCGCTCCGGCTCCTGCCGCTGAACCCGCTCCGGCTCC
>JAUMVK010000024.1:0-61902 GCA_030530205.1 Thermoguttaceae bacterium
TTTTTAGGTTTGAGTGTGTTTTAAGTGCAACAAACTGTCACTGCCCCCGCTCGCCAAAGTGGTCACTTCACAAACGGTGCGATTTTCTCCGCCCAGCGCTCGTAGCCCAGTTTCTGCAGGTGCACGAGGTCCGGCGTCATGGCCGAAGTGTCGAGTTTTCCTTCCGGGGTCAGGAAGCACGACGAAAGGTCAAGCACCGTTACGTAGTCGAGGTCTTTCACGCACTTTTCGATCTCCGCGTTGATGGCCGCCCGCTTCGGATTGTTGCCGTTCAGGTCGTCGGCGCCCCACGGGAAGACTTTCTGGACGTAAACCTTCATTTCCGGGAATTTCTCATGCAGGATCTCGCAGATCTTGCGGTTTCCCAGACCGATGTTTTCGGGCTTGCTGCTCGCGCTGTTGTTCACGCCGATCAGGAGGAACGCGCGGGTCGGCTTCACGTTCGAGAAATCGTAGTGTTCGAGCCGCCAGATGACGTTTTCGGTGCGGTCCCAGCCGATCCCGAGGTTAATGGCCGTCGTGCCTTCGAACAGTTTGTTCCAGGCTTCCGCGCCGTTTCCTTCCCAGTAGTGCGTGATCGAGTCGCCGATCATCAGGACGTCGATGTTCCCCTGCTTCAAAATCTCGTTTTTCGCGTTGAACCGGCCCATCTCACGCGGGTAACCGACGCATTCCGGGACTTCGGCGGGGATCGGGCCAAGGACCTTTTCGATTTCCGGCTCGATGGCGGCCGCCCAGCGCTCGTAACCCTCCGCGTTCGGGTGGAGGTAGTCCGGCATGAGGCTCGCCGGGAGTGTACCGTCTTCGTTCAGGAAGCACTTCGCCAGACTCATCCGCACAACGCGCGGGTCGGAATCAAAACGGCCTTCCAGATTCTGGTTGATCCCATCGACTTTCACCCGCTGGGCGTCCGTCGGATTGGCGGAACGCGGGAAAACGTCGAGGAGCAGGATCTTCGCTTCGGGGAATTTTTCCTCCAGGACGCGGACGACTTCTTCGATCCCGCCGGCGGTTTCCTCCGGAGTGTTGCGATTATTCGTCCCGATCATCACGACGATCATTTTCGGGGCGATCTTCTCCAGCGGCGTGTTTTCGAGCCGCCACAAAACGTGGGTCGTGCGGTCGCCGCCGATGCCGAAATTGTAGGCGCGGCGCGTGCCGTAGTATTTCTTCCAGACTTCCTTACCGGCCCCTTCCCAGCCGTGGGTGATGGAGTCGCCGACAAACATCAGGTCGATCGGAAACGCTTTTTCGTTTCGGGCAATGGCATTCACCCAGGCCGCCTGCTGCTGGAAGCGCGGAATGTTGCGTTCGGCGGGGATCGTCGCGGGATTCACCGCCTCTGCAGTCGCTTGAGCGAACAGCGAGCCGGAGCACAAAACCAGGGTGAGAGCGAAGAGCGCAAAAACGCGTTTAAATGAGGTGAGCATGAATTTTCTCCTTTGAGGTTGGAAGGATGGGAGTTGATGAATTGTGTGGGGATCTTTGTGGAGTGCGGCAATACAGAAGCCGAAGGCTTCATTTGCCGCTTTCACTTAGCGAAAGAAAAACACGACGATGATAAAAAGTTCTTCTCGTGGGAAAGTCAAACGTGGTTCAGCGGCAAATGCCTCTTCGAGGCTGGATTGCCGCAAGGGAAAGCGGTGAATGTTGCTTGCGCAACTGTATCACCGCACTCCAACACTTTTCTCACACGCTGAACTTGATGTGCAGGCAGTCGCCGTCCTGGATCTTGTACCCTTTCATTTCGCTGTGGGCCAGACCGGCGGCTTTGACCGCGCTTTCGGAACCGAGGCGGATCAGGTCCGCGACCGAAATGACCTCCGCACGAATGAACCCCCGCGCCAGGTCGGTATGGATCGAACCGGCGGCATCCAAGGCCGTGCCGCCCTTGCGCAGGATCCAGGTCCGGACCTCATCCTCGCCGGCGGTGAAAAAGACCATCTGGCCGGAAACGTCCATCATCGTCGTGATGATCTCGTCGCGCTCGACCGTTTTCAGGCCCATTTCATCGATGAGCATTTGTCCCTCTTCCGCCGACATGGTGGAAAGCTCGCGCATCAGCGAGACGGGCGCGGCCAAAACGCGGATCTGGTCCCCGAGCATCCCGTTGAAGCGGTCGTAGTCCTGCTCATCGTCCGCCGTGTTCACGAGCACCATACACGATTTGTGCGTGAAAAGCCGGAATGACGAGAGACAGTGCAGTTCATCAGTGTCCAGAGCACTGGCCGGGACGGGGTTGCCGGACTCCAGACCGGCGTTGATCTTCTCCAGAGTGTCCAGCTCGAACTGGACCTTTTCTTTTTCTTCCTTCGGGAGCGGACGCTTGTGTGTTTCCTTCACGCGGGTAATGCGGCGTTGGACCAGGTCCATGTCGGCAAAAAGGAGGTCCTCGTAGAATTTGCGGTACTCCTCCTTGGGGTCGGCCCCGCCGTAACCCGCGACGACCAGAACGAGCGAGTCGGCCTCACGGATGGAGGCGAGTTTGGCGGCGTTTCCTTCCTGATCCCGGCTCAGCCCTGGCGTGTCGGTCACTTCGATCAGCGCGTGGGTGACTTTTTTCGGCTTGAAAATCTTCGCGAGTTCGTCGAGCCTCACGTCCGGAATGGCGGCCATGGCGCTTTGCCCTACGTGCGATTTGGACGGATCCGCCTCAACGCCCGTCAGCCACTGAAAAAGGGAGCTTTTCCCGGAACCCTGGTAACCTGCAAGACCAATTTTCATTTTTCTGTTTCCTGAAGTGATGTGTGTCAACGAAATAAACGGAATTCGTTAATTATAACAGATTTTTCAGACTTGAAAAGCCCCCGTTACTCTCCCGCGAACAGTCTCTGGTAGAATTTGCAGCGGTTCATCAGTTCTTCGTGTGTTCCATGATCGGTGATCTGGCCGTTTTCCATCACGATTATCTCGTCCGCGATGCCCAGAATGCCCAGCCGGTGCGTGACCAGCAAGACCGTTCGGCCCTGGTGGAATTCGGCCAGTGACTCCTGGATCGCGCGCTCGCTTTCCAGATCGATCTGGCTCGTGGCTTCGTCGAGAAGCAGAAATTTCGGGTCCCGCAGAATGACGCGGGCCAGGGCCAGCCGCTGACGCTGACCGCCCGAGAGCGAGTTTCCGAGCGGTCCCAACGGCGTGGCGTACCCTTGCGGAAGCTCTTTCGTGATGAACGCGTCCGCCTTCGCCTGTTTCGCGGCCTGAATGACTTCTTCGTCCGTCGCGTCGAGCCGGCCCCGACGAATATTTTCCATCACCGTGTCGTCGAACAGGATCGCGTCCTGCGAGACCAGCCCGATCTGCTCGTGGATCTCCCTTTGCGTCACGTCTTTGAGCGAAACGCCTCCCATGGAAACCTCCCCGGCGGTCGGGTCGGTCAGACGCGGGATGAGGTTCAGGAGCGTACTTTTCCCGCAGCCGTTTGGACCGACGATCCCCACGGTCCTGCCGAACGGGATCGTGTAACTCAGATTTCTCAGGACCGGTCGGTCGGGCGCGTAACTGAAATCGACGTTTCGGAACTCAAGGTCAAGCGTCTTTCCGGCGAGGGTCTTTGGTTCCTCCGGGTCACGAATTTGAACGGGGGATTCCAAAAGCTCGTAAACCCGATCCGCAACAGCGACAGCATTCTGGATGGAGGTGAAAATATCGCTCAACTTCCGCGCGGGATCGGCTGCCCCCAGCAGAGCGACATAGAACATGACGAGCCACTCAATCGAAAGGGGTCTTTCTGCCATGGGGATCCCGAAGAGCGTCGTGTTCCCGGTGAGGACGAGCCATGCGCCGACCAGCAGCGCGATGGAAACGAGCAGGATCCCGGAACACTCGACCAGACCTTTGGCCAAAACGTCGAGGAAAGCGACTTTGAGCGAGTTACGGTAAATGACGCGCCCCTGAGCGTGGAACTGTTTCCGTTGGGTCTCCTCGAGCGTGAAGCACTTCACGATTTTGATCCCGAAAAACGTTTCCTGGATCGTCTGGTAAAGTTTCGCGACCTCCTTCATGATCTGGCGGCTCGTGTGCCGGATCTTCTTCGCAAGTTTCTGGATCGCCCACGCGATGAGCGGCAAAATGCAGAGCGTCACGACGAACAGCTGCCAGTTGATCCAGAGCGCGATCCCGAGACAGACGAACATTTTGAGCGGCTCGCGGATCATTTTCCCGTACATGTCGGTCAGGCCGGTCCCGATCCCGGCGACGTCGTTCGTGATGCGGCTCATCAGGACGGCGCTTCCTTCCTGATTGTACCGCGCGACCTCGAGTGAGAGGCATTTATCGTAGAGCCGGTTTCGGACTTCAAAAATCGTTTCATTCGCGATGCGCGCCACCAGGACCGAGTTGGCGATCAGGAAGAGCGTTTTCAGAATCGTAAGCCCAAGCAGCGCGATGAGCAAAACGACGATCGTCCCGAACGGCGTGGTGGGCAAATACCGGCAGAAAAGCGAGTGCAAAAGCTCGTAGCCGCTCCGCGTCGCGCGTTCCACTTTGATTTTATGCTCAAGAAACATTCGGTCTTTGGGCGCGAGGTCCCCGGCCTCTGCCCCGGCCCCGGCAAGCTCCCGTTCCAGTTCTTCGATCCGCTGCGTACTCTCCGTGACGGATTTTTCGGCCCACGTCTGCATCGTTTCACCCTTGAAGGTGATTTGCATGAACGGAAAGACCGCGCTGAGGTTCATCCCCCAAAGCAGACCGACCCCCAAGGCCGTAATGATGCAAAACACGATATTCCACCGATGGCGGAACGAAATTTTAACGATTTTCCAAAAGTTCATGAGGCTGACGGGTAAATGGAATTTTGACTTTTAATCCGCGTATTTTGCTTAAATTCTACCCGATTTTTGCTTTTTTATCAAGAGAAGTTTTCTTTAAAATCCTGAAATCGTCAGATTTTCCCTCTAACTTTTGGACCGTCTTAATTGCCCGCAGGCGGCGTTGATCTTCTCGCCTTTGCGATGACGCAGCGCGATCTGGATGCCGAGTGATTCCAGAGTCTGCGCGAAACGCTGGACCTGATTCGCCGACGGCGTTTTGAACGGAAGCCCCTCCACGGGATTGAATGGGATCAGGTTCACCAACGCGTTCCGCCCCCGCAGACGTCCGGCCAGTTCCCGGGCGTTTTCCAGCGAGTCGTTCACGCCCGCGATCAGAATGTACTCGTACGTCACCCGCCGGCCGGTCTTTTCAAAATACGCATCCGCCGCGCGCAGGATGGCGGTCAGGCCGATTCCTTTATTCGATGGCATGATCTGCGTGCGCAGTTCGTCATTCGGCGCGTGCAGGGAAATGGCGAGGTGGTACGGATGCTCCCGCTCGGCCATCCGCTCGATC
The DNA here is from genome assembly GCA_030530205.1 of Thermoguttaceae bacterium. Lineage (GTDB taxonomy): Bacteria > Planctomycetota > Planctomycetia > Pirellulales > Thermoguttaceae > RGIG3701. The sequence continues at coordinate 5,326 of JAUMVK010000024.1, forward strand.
CCCTGCGGGATCCCCACGGTCGAAATCGTGATCTTGCGTGCCCCGATCCCCAAGCCCTCGTCCGACGTGACGATCGAAAGCGCCTGAAACAGCGCGTCCAGATTGGCGGTCGGCTCCCCCATCCCCATGATCACGGCGTGGGAAAGCCGCTGGCCGCGCGTGTGCAGGAGGTCCGAGGCAAAGAGAAACTGCTCCAGGATCTCGCCCGCCGTCAGGTTCCGGACCAGCCCGTCCAGACCGCTGGCGCAGAAGGCGCAGTGCATCGCGCAGCCGACCTGGGTGCTGGCACAGAGCGTGTGCTGCCCCTGTTCATTATGCAGAATGACCGCCTCGATCCGGTTCCCGTCCTCAAGCTCGAGCAGGAATTTCTCCGCCGGATCCGCCTCCGTCCCCAAGACCGTCACGATGCGCATCGAGCGGAGCGAAAACTCGGCGCTCAACGCCTCGCGCAGGGTTTTCGGGAGGTTCGTCATTTGCTCAAACTCCGTAATTCCCGGCGTGCAGAGCCATTTCATGAACTGCTTGACGCGGAATTTCGGTTGCTTGCGGGCGGCAAACCAGGATTCAAGCTCGGATGACGTAAGGGATAAAAGGGAACGGTTCATTTGAGTTAGGAGTGAGGAGTTAGGAGTTGGGGGTCAGGTGAAATGGACCATTTCACCCGTTTTAAATCCAAAAAAAGTACGGGTTCAAAACCCAAACGACCGTCAGGATGAGCACGGGAATGGCGAAAACCCGCCGCAGACGCTGGGGGATGAACGTCAGCAGGACGCACACCACGGGCAAAACCAGGACCAACCCCAGGTCGTTTTGCATCAACCAGACCCAAAACACGATCGCCGGCAGGAAAAGCCGAAACGGGATCCGGTTCCGGTCCCAGAGGATCAGCCCGGCCGCGAGCGAAGTCAGGAAGAAACAAACGTTCGCCGCCACACTCAGCCAAATATCCCACGAGGGGGAGCTACCCTGCGACAAGAAGTGAATCAAAGTCGCCAAATACGGAAACGCGATCAGCAGCGTGCCAACTCCGCCGATCAGTTCCACCACCGGGTAACGGGCGGAAATGGGTTCATGGCAGTCGTAACACTTCCCGCGAAGGATGATCCAGCCGAGGACTGGAATATTGTGCCACGGCCGAATCGGATGCCCGCATTTGGGACAGTGCGACGCGGGAAAAGAGAGCGACATTTTATTCGGCAGGCGCCAGATCACGACGTTCAGGAAACTCCCCAGCGACGCTCCAAAGCAGAAAAAAAACACAAGCAGGAGGTAAAAAAGCGCCATCGTTTTACTCGTTTGCCTTTCGTGAAATAATGGGAGGAATGAGAGTTTAACTCCCACCCCTCCCATTAAATGTCTTGAATCAGAACCTGGAGTTTTAACTCAATAGTAGCTCACTGGCAGAGCGCCATCGACGCCCAGATTCGGGTTGAAAGTCGGAATTTCTTCTGCTGAGGTTTCCGGGGAAACTGGAGCGGAGGGCTGAACTGCTGCGTTCGGGTCGATGTGCCCGACCGTCGGCGGGGTCAGTTTGCGCGGAGACTGTTCCGGGGCGTTATACTGCGGAAGGGACGTCGGCATCGGAGCCATCGAGCCGACCTGAGGGGCGGTCTGAGCGACCTGAGGAGCCGTCGGCGCGGCGTTGAAATTACTGATTTCACTATTGAAAACCGGTACTTCTTCCATCGATTCGCCCGCATTCCAGGTCGTTCCTGCATACTGCTGAGCCGGAGCCGGATTGACTGCCGGAGCAGGGGTGGCAACAGGCGCAACAGCCGGAGCCGGAGTGTAAACCGGAGCGGCAGATACTCCCGCGAGTTCCGCGTTAAACGTCGGATATTCTTCGGCAATCTCTACCGAGTCGCCGTAAGCCTGATAAACCGGAGCTTCATTCATTCCCTGGCCCACTGTCCCGTAAGCGTCAGGAAGAGCTGCGACCGTATCGGAAGGGACTGGCATCGGATTGGAATCCGCCAGTTTGGAAGCGTCTTCTACCGATATGGGAGCAAAAGCGCCTTCGGCGTTTTCGACAAACGGTTCTTCGATTGTTGGAACCATCGGAACTTCCGTGTTCACGACATCCGACGACAAATCGGCGACCGTGGAGGGGGACTCTTTCGATTCCCCTTTTTTCTCAACGAACAGCTGCCAGCCAAGTACCACCACACAAAGCGTCATGAAAATCATGCTGATTCCGTAAACCCGCATTACCCAGGAATTTTTCCGGGCAGGCGTTTTCACAGGAGACGGAATCGGAGCAGGATCGTGTTCCTGGAAAACTCCAGAAACCGGGGAAGCCTCCTGGAAATTTGAAATCGTTTCCGGCTCCGCACCATCCCACTGCCGGCTCGTTTCCGGAGCGATGTGTGAACCAAGATTCACTTTCCGACCACTATCTCCCGATTTCATTTGAGCGTACGGCTGATCCTCCGCTTTTTCGTCTGAAATTGAGCCGAAAAGCAAGGCACCAACCATTTCCAATTCAGAAACATTTCCGCTCTTTTGTTTAGCAGAGTCGTTCTGGCTGTTCATGTATTTGCTCCCTAAAAAATGAATGAAAATTTTTCCTACTTTCTTTTTATCGGCCAGTTCTCTCCTAAAAGTTTAATGATAAAATCAAATTTTCCGATTTTAGAAAATAGAGAAGATGTGCAAGATAAATGAGTCTCTGAAAGTTTTTCCAATTTAAAGGAAATGCGGGACGATAAAAGATTTCGAGTGCCGTAATAGTACGACCGAGTCATTCATCTGGAAAGTGACCGTCATGAACGCGAAAAATAAAACCGTAAAATCAATTCGTAAAAATCAGTTTTCTCTCCGCACATGGACACGTATGTGCCTCTTGTTTTTGGGGTTGACTGTTCTTGTGGGTATCCCTGAAAACGCAACTGCGCAAACGCAAAATGATGATTCCGCGAAGACTTTTTTTCAGCGTTTACGCCCTTCTTCCAGAAAACAGAGTACGGCCAAACCCGCGCAGGAAGCCCCTTCGGCATTCAGCGAGCCAGGAACCGCTACTAATGGTTGGACGCAGATTGGGACCTCATATACTACGCCGAATACCGGTCTTCAGCCTGACCCGACATCCTCGCGTGCGCTTACAAATCCGACTCCACAGAGCTATAATCCAAGCTCACGTTCCCAGACGCAGCCCACATCGCCGGTTTATACCATTCCGGCTACTCCGACGAACACTGCGCAAGGTACACCGCTTCCTGGTTCCACGCCGGGCACTGGGACGATCATTTCAGATTCGGTCATTTCCACATCGGCTACGCCTAATGGAAACCTTCCGGCTCCGTTCCCGGTCAATAAACGGGAATTCCACCTTCCGTTCGGGAACTTCCTCTCTGTTATTCCGCAGGATCAGTTGAAGGAAGTCCGCCTTTACGTCTCGCGTGACAATGGGGCGACCTGGAAGCAGTATCAAAGCATGACCAAAGAGAAGATCCAGACACTCCCGAACAAAAATTTCCCGGTCGCAACGGCCAGTGACGGTGAGTTTTGGTTTGCTGTCCGTATTGTCAACCAGCAGGGCGTGGAAACCCCCGGCGCCGCTGCCCCTCCAACCTGGCGAGTCGTAGTGAACACCACTGGTAAACCGCTCAACACGCTGATGAATGGGTCCCCCGAGCAAATGGCGAACGTGGGAAATCCTCCGACGGTGGAACCATTAAACGGCCGTCCGCAGTGGTCACCGAACCCGGATGGTTCTCTGGCGGCTGGTGCGTCGATCCTAGTCAATTCCACGGATGCGAATATCAACCGAACGCCTCAGAACCCGAATCTGGTCATTTTCTCCGTGAAGGACCGTGGCCAAAGTTCCATTCCGGACGTTTCCCTCCCGGTTTATAAGATCCCGAATTCAAAACCGTTGGCCGTTTTCCAGAATCCCGCACAACTGGCTGGGGAAGCTCAAAAAGACGAGAAGCACGTCACGGCCAAACCCCAAACCGAGGTTGGCGATCCGGGAGACCTGGGTTCCATTTCGCTTGACGATACGCCGGAAACCCCGACTGATGGGAGTGAGGATGATATGATCCTGACCCTTGCTGATTCGTCTTCAGAAGAAGGACTGAACAGCAAGATCCGGTACGTGAACGACCCAAACCTTTCGATTGACTATGATGTTTCGATGGTCGGTCCCTCCGGTGTGGGCCGCGTGGAACTTTGGGGATCACTCGATGACGGCCAGACCTGGACGTACATGGCCGAAGATAAAGACTGCACCAGCCCGATGAACGTTACGCTCAAGTCGGACGGGAAGTACGGCTTCCAGATCCTCGTTTTCAACGGCGCCGGCGTTGGGATGGAACGTCCACAATCGGGTTCCATGCCGCAGATGGAAGTAGTGTTGGACCGGATCAATCCGCGCGTTCAGCTTTACGGGATCCAACTTCAGGCCGAGTTTGGCGATCTGGAAATCACGTGGGGCGCAGAAGATTTGAACCTTGGGAGCAACCCGGTGCTGCTTTCATGGTCTTCCTCGACAGAGGGACCATGGCGCGCCATGACGAAATTCCCACTGGAAAACACGGGCCGTTATACGTGGCGGATCCCCGATGGTGTGCCGGGAAAAGTCTTCATCCGAATTGACGTCTGTGACCTTTCCAAAAACGCCACGACCTTGGTCACCGGCCCGGTAGTAACGGACATTGTGCGCCCAACTGGCGTGATTCTGGACGCGAAACCAAGCAAGAAGAATTAAAAAGGTCCCAGGAACACCCAGGTAAATAATCATGAAATACGTTCTCACGTTCCTTTTCCTCCTCACATTCTCTCCAGTTTGGGCAAAGGAAACCGACCCCAAAGCCGGACTCACGCTCGTCTGGGCCGACGAATTCGACTACCCGGACGCGCAGCTCGACGAGAACTGGAACTCCCAGAACGGTCCGAGCGGTCACATCCTGTGCAGCCGCTGGCGCGAAAACGCCTCGGTAAAAGACGGGACTCTGCGGCTTCAAAACCGTAAGGAGACCCGCGCGGGGCAGGATTGGACCTCCGCCTCCATCTGGTCAAAAAAACGTTTCATGTACGGCTACTTTGAATGCCGCTACCGCTACGCGGCCGCCACGGGAACGAACAATTCGTTCTGGTTTATGACGACTCAAAATCTGACCCGGCCGGACGGCCAGCCTGTTCCGGAAGGCGCGAAACGCTTCGAGATCGACGTCAATGAAGGCCATTTCCCGGGCGAGGTGAATATGAACGTTCATAACTGGTCGGATGTTACGGTCAAAAACGGGAAGAAAACGCATCCGACCTCCCATCAAAGCTGGCTCCCCGAGGGAAATCCCAATCTCGCGGAGGAGTTCCACACCTACGGCCTGCTCTGGACGGAAAACGAGCTGGTTTTCTACTTCGACGGCCAGGAGATCCGCCGGATGCCGAACAAATTCTGCTTCTCAGAGGCGCCGATCTACCTCTCCGAGGCAATCATCCGCTGGGCCGGTGAAGTGACGGACGCGATCGACGGCACGTACATGGAAGTGGACTACGTCCGCGTTTACCAGTAAACCGCCATCAATGGGAAAAAAGCCGAGGGCCCCCCTTGCGCAAACCGGAAAAAATGCTAAACTATAAAAAAGAATGAAATGGCCGAGTGGCGGAATGGTAGACGCTGGGGATTTAAAATCCCCTGTCTGTTCAGGACGTGCGGGTTCGAGTCCCGCCTTGGCTATAACTTATGCCTGAAACCCCGTAAAATGCGGGGTTTTTGTTTTGATTTGGCAGTTTCGGGTTCTGTTAATTTAAGGAGTCCCCACATGCCCACAGTTTCCCGCCGTTCTTTTGTCGCTTCCGCTCCGTTAGCCGCGTTGGCCGCTGCCGGGTTAAAGAATGAAAACGAGCTTCACGCCGAAGTCGCCCCGCTGAAAGCCAGGCCGTGGGTCGGGTTCGAGCGGGGGATGGGGATCGGTGGATGGCTCACGAATTACAAGCGGTTCAACGTCCTGCCCGAGAAGTGGCGGCTCAAGTTTTCCATCGGCGATTTCGAGCACTTCGAGGGGTATATCACTGAGGAGGACGTCAAGAACATCGCCGGGATGGGGTTGGACCACATTCGTCTTGGGTTCGACCAGATCGTTTTCGAGGAGTACGACCCCGAGCGCCCGGAAATTAAACCGGTTTATCGGGAACGCATTTTCAGGGTCCTGGACCGATTCATCGGGTGGTGCGGGAAATACCACATCAATCTGGTCCTCAATCTTCACAAAGCGGTCGGGAACTACTGCGACATTGAGGAGAAAGTTCAGCTTCTCGACGACGCCGGGCTTCAAGACCGCTTCGTCGCGCTCTGGATCGAGTTCGAAAAGCGCTACGCCGATTTCCCCGGCCTGGCGTTTGAGCTTCTGAACGAAGTACGCAACGTGGACCCGAAGAAGTGGAACGACCTGGCAGAACGCACGCTCAAGGCGATCCGCGAGCTGAATCCGACCCGGCCCGTCGTGATCGGGAGCACGTGCTGGAACAGTCCCGGCACACTCGCCCAGCTTCGGCTTTACGACGACCCGAACGTGATCTACACGTTCCACCAGTACGGGCCATTCGAGTTCACGCACCAGCGCGGGGTCCTTCAGAGCGGGCCGCTGTACTACAATCGGAACATGGCGTGGCCGTCGGACATCGAGCCGTACCGCGATTTCCAGCGTTTCGTCAATGAGGCGCAAAACCCGTACCCGAACATGGAGCGGATGGACAAGCGGTTCCTGTACTCGTGCCTGCGCGGAGCGATCGAGTTCGCGAAGAAAAACCCCGAAAAGATACTCTGGTGCGGGGAGTTCGGCACGATCCGCCACTGCAAGATCGAGTACCGGGAAAACTGGATGGCCGACATGATCTCGATTTTGAAAGAGTTCGGCATTTCGTACTCGGTGTGGAACTACCTGAGCACGCCGAACGACGGGAACCGGTTCAGTCTGGTGGACGATGATACGCGAAAGATCCTCTCGCCGCGGATGCTGAGGATCATTCAGGGAAACGAGGGGTGAAAAAGGCGGACTTGCCCGGTTTCCGCAATTAATTTTCCCCACCCCCCTTGACAGTTTTTCGTTTTGTGTTAGAATTCCGATTACTATGAAAGATTTACTGTTCATCCAATTTGAAACCCTCCTCCTTACCAGGCCGCTCAGCGGCGATTGGAATGGTTTTGGTTTGGATTCGTGCGGCAGATAAATCGAACTGTACAGACGAATAAAAATTCAGAAACCGTAAAATCGCTGGCGTGATTTTACGGTTTTTTTGTTACCCGTTCCCCGGGACCTTTCCCGGAGAACTCCCGGAAATCCCAAGAAATTCAAGTTCAACTTTTCCTTTTTTTAACCTTCAGGAGAAAACCATGTCCGACAGAAAAATCGTCATTTTCGACACGACCTTGCGCGACGGCGAGCAGTCCCCCGGCGCCAGCATGAACATTCCGGAAAAACTGGAAGTCGCCCAGATGCTTTCCTCGCTCGGCGTGGACGTCATCGAAGCCGGTTTTCCGGTCGTTTCGCCCGGTGACTTTGAGTCCGTACACAAGATCGCCCAGGTCGTCAAGGGAAGCAGCGTCTGCGCTTTGGCCCGCTGCAAGGACCGCGACATTGAAGCGGCCTGGGACGCCATCAAGGATGCCGAGAATCCCCGCATTCACGTCTTCCTCGCTACGAGCCCGATCCACCGCGAGTACAAACTCCGTATGACCAAAGAGCAGGTCCTGGAAAACACGGACCACTTCGTGCGTAAGGCCGCGGCTCTGACGTCGAACATCGAGTTTTCCGCCGAGGACGCAAGCCGAACCGAAATCGATTTTCTGTGCCAGGTCATTGAAGTAGCCATCAACGCCGGCGCGACGACGGTGAACATTCCCGACACGGTGGGGTACGCGATCCCCGCCCAGTTTGCCGAGTACATCCGTACGCTGAAAACGACCGTTCCGAACATCGAAAAAGCCGTCATTTCCGTGCACTGCCACAACGATTTGGGTCTGGCGATGGCCAATTCGCTCGCTGCGGTGGAAGCGGGGGCTGGTCAGGTCGAATGCACCATCAACGGTCTGGGCGAACGCGCGGGCAACTGCTCGCTCGAGGAGATCACGATGGCGCTGAACACGCGCCGCGACGCTTTCCACGCCTCGACGGGGATCGTCACGCGCCGCCTCGTCCCGGCCAGCCAGCTGGTCTCGGGAATCACCGGGCTGGAAGTCCCGCGCAACAAGGCGATCGTCGGACGCAACGCCTTCGCCCACGAGTCGGGGATCCATCAGGACGGTATGCTGAAGAACTGCATGACATACGAAATCATGCGCCCTGAAGACGTCGGCTTCCAGAAAACCGACCTGGTTCTCGGAAAGCACAGCGGACGCGCGGCCTTGAACGACAAAGTGAACCAGTTGGGTTACACGCTCACGCCGGAGCAGCTGAACAAGCTGTTCGAGGAGTTCAAAGTTCTGACCGACCGTAAAAAAGAGATTTACGACGCGGACATTCAGTCACTCGTTCAGCGTGTTCTGGTGAAAGAAACGACCAAATCGAGCTGGAAACTGGAATCCTACTCCAGTGCGAGCGGTACGGGCAAAAAACCGGTCACGAGCATTAAACTCAGCCATGGCGATTTCGTCGTGGAAACCAACAGCGAAACGACGACCGGCGACGGCCCGATCGACGGCATTTTCCTGGCGATCTGTCAGCTCACGGGTCTGGCTTTGACCTGCAAAGAGTACCGCGTCCACAGTGTCACGGTCGGTCACGACGCTCAGGGAAAAGTGGACGTTACGATCAGTTTCAAAGATCTGGAATACCGGGGTCAAGGCCTTTCCACCGACTCGATCGAGGCGAGCATCCTGGCGTTCCTCGATGCCGTGAATAGAATCGTGATGTGATTTTCGGGTAAACGCCCTCGCTTTTTTCACCCTGCGGGAGAAAAAAGACTCACCCGCGAAAACTTTAGGCTCCGCGGAGGGAGGAACATTTTGAAAATTGTTCCTCCCCCTGGACCCCCTCTTTCAAAAACTTTTTGATCTTTTAAATATTCTGATTTTTATTAATTATCATTTTCCACCAAAGAAATTCGGCGAGATCTCATCTTTCACGTCCTTACGCCCACGCGGGAACAAACGGTTCGGCTGATTCCCGATCTTCGAAAGATCACGGCCCGAAACCTTTTCAAGCCACTTGCGCACGGTCATGGGATCTTCAGACGCCGGAGCCTCCGCGGAGGTCCGCACCGTGTTCGCCATGAACAAATTGTCCGTGTTCAGGCCGCGAACGAACTGGTCACAGTTCAGGACCTCGTTCCTGTAAACGTAGTTCCGGTTGAACGTTTCCGTGATCGTTTCCATGAACGGATAGACGCCCAGGTCCTGGTAGAATTTCACGTGCTGGGGGAACATTTCCGTGTAGAATTTCTCGTACCGGCCGTTCCGCCACGCGGTGAAACTGATCCCAAGCGTGCAGTCGGCGAAGAAGTTCCGCGCGATCAGATTATCCTTCCCGCCGTGGATCTGAATCCCGCCGAAGAAGCCGCCGGACGAGCGGTAGAAAAGGTTTTCGGTCATCACCACGCCGGAGATGGAATCGTCAAGCCGGATCCCCGCCTGGCCGCACTCGGCAAACGAGGAACCGATGTGGTGCCAGAAGTTTTGGTCGATCACCATTCCGCGGTAGGTCGGGTCGCAGTAAACGTCGATCCCGCTCTGGTCGCTGAACTCGTACACAACGCTGTGCACTTCGTTCCGGGCGATCAAAAGGTCATTTCCCTCGGCACGGATCGCCTGGTGCGGCGAGTCGTACATCAGATTCTGCGTGCAGGCCATTCCGACGCCGATCACGTGGGCGGCCGGGGCGTATGCGCGGTCGATCCGGCTGAAATCGCTGATCACGTTATTGATCATGGCGTGGCCGCAGTGCTCCAGATTGTCGCGGTTTCCGCCGAAAAGCTGGACACCACACGCACCGACGTTTCGGACTTCCGAGTCGAAAATCCCGCAGTACTTTCCGCCGCGGATGATCAGGGCCGTGCAGCCGAACTGCTGCAGGATGCAATTCGTGAAGGCGACGTGCTCGCACCCTTCCAGGTTCACCGCCGTACCGCGCGAGGTCTGGAACGTCAGACCGTCGAACCAGATGTTCTTCTGGTTTTTCAGGTTCAGGAATTCGGAATTCAGGACCGGAAACTCGATGACGGCGGAATTCAGGTCCAGCCCTTCCGGCGGGTAGAAGTACACCAGCCCGTTCTTGCGGTCGATGAAGTATTCACCCGGAGCGTCCAGTTCTTCCAGAATGTTCAGGAAGTGGAACGTGTAGCGGTCGCGCAGATTATGGCGGGCGACCTGGATCGTTTTGTTTTCCCGGTCGATCTGCTTGACTTTTACCGTATTCGCGGCCCATTCCCACTCCCAGAGTCCATAGGCATACGCATCGAAATCTTCGTCCATCTTCCAGCCGTCCGGGCGGTCAAAATCGTAGTGGAACGTTTCCGAGTCGGTCCTCACGTGCGGCGGCGTCATTTGCGCGTTGGGGCCCGGCACGACTTCGCCGATTTTCAGTTCTTCGTCTCCCCGGTTCGGCCAGCGGGCCAACTCCATCGCCTTCCCGTTCACGAACAGGTCAGCCCACGGTTTATCGATCGAGCCGTAGCCGCGCGGGTTCATCGTGCCAAAGTCGGTGATCCCCAGCGCCTTCAGATCGCAGACCAGGACTTTTTCACGAGCGGCAGGCTGGAAACGCCCGAGGACCTGTGCGTCGGTGACTTTCTGGAAGTTTTTGAGCGTTACACCGCCGGTAAAGACGGGTTTCGCGCCCTTCAGCGCCCGGAAACGAATGGTCGCGGAGGTTTCCGGCACGTTTTCATTTTGGGCCAAAACCCCTTCCGGGACGAAATATTCGCCATCTGCCGCGAATACGACGACCGATTTTCCCTCCGCCTGAAGCGCGAGCGCCGCCTCGAACGCCGCCTTGAACGACGTAAACGGCCGTGACTTCGAGCCGTCGGCTTCACCAGAGCCACTCGGCACGAGGTAGAGTTTCACCGCGTCGGGATTTTGCGCGTTTTTCTTCAACTCGGCGAGTTTCGCCAGTGAATCCTCCTCCACGGCCAGCGTCCGGGCGCGCATTTGATCGTCCAGGGCGTGGATCTTCACGAGGTATGCGGCATCGGCCGGGAACATTTCGCGCAGACTCGCGGCCATTTCGCGGCACTTTTCGGAGCCGTTCTCCGCCAGTGCGTCCAAGGCTTCCAGCACGTCAAAAAGCGTACTCATGCGGACGTTTTGCTGCGGGAGCGTCTCGTCTTCCGGGACAGGCGTTTTCAGCGTTTCCGCCTTGGCGAGGACCAGCGGCTCCGCATCTTTGTACTCTTTGCGCGCCATGAGCAGCTTCCAGAGTGTGTCCAGGATGGATGCCTGCAGCGATTCCGAAAAATCCTTCACTTCGGAAAGGGCTTCCAGCGTTTCCTGGTCCATGTCGAGATTGACGGCGTTTCCCGCGATCTTGAATTTCTTCATCATCGCGATTTTGCGGACTTCCTCGGCCGGATGTTTCGCGAAACGGGCTTTGACCTCTTCCGGCGTAAATACACGGTCCACAAACTCGACGTTTTCCACGAACATTTTCGTCGAGCCGATCCCATAATTTACATATCCCACGCGCAACGGAGCGTTTTTCGTGTCGAGTTTCACGGTCGCATCCTGGCTTGCGGCCTCCTCACCATTGAGGTAAATTTTCATCACGGCGCCGTCGTACGTGCAGACCACATCGTTCAGAACTCCGAGCGGGGCGGAGACCTGAGTTCGAGCGGAAATCGAGTGCTGGACCTCCGGGATGCCGATCTCGAAAATGACGTCCTGGGCAGCGTTCCCGTAGTGAGCGCGGAAACCATCGTAGTAGCCGCTCGCCACGGAGAAAAGCATTCCCCGACCGGAAAATTCCTCTACGCCCTGTCCCAAGGGACGGAAACGGATTGCGACGGTAAACGCACCGGAAGAAACGTCTGGCGTCTGACCGGAAACCGCCTCTTTATCAAGGATGCGGCCCATTTCAATGGTTTGGGAAGTCTCCGCCGCGTGAAGCGTTAGGGCAAACGAAACGCAGAGGGAGAAAAAAAGAGCGGGAAAGATTTTCATCATGATCTTCCTGGGGAATAAAGGGGGTACTGAGAGTCGATTTTACAGGAAAACCGATCTCAAATTCTTAAAAAATCTGGAATCGCCTTCAAAAATGAGGCTGAATCAACCCAAATAAGTGCATGTAGGGCGGCAAGCATCACAAGACCAAGGAAGAGAAAACTGATTCCCACCACGTACTTTGGCGCGAATGTCCGACTTTGAGATTTCAGTCCTTCCATGAGTGAGATCCGAAATCGATCCCAACCGCCCCAGTCCTGGTTCGGCCCCGCCGAAATGAGTGAGATCGTACGAAGTACCGGATTGGCATCGAAATAAAACTGAATCCCCAGCGTGGGCATACAAACCGTATCCCCGGCCAGACGCGCATTCTCGTCACAGTCCACCGCCAAATCCGATATAAAAGGACGAAATTCCGTCATCGTCACATTATAAAGATTGATCGATGGACGCTGAAAAAGTAAGTATAAAAGACATGTAAAGACATAAATCCCGATGAGGAGGAGCCAAACCCATGGTCCGTAACTCCACGAAGCGTTCACCGGGAAGAAAAGCTGCATTGGCCCAACCGCAACGAGTCCGAAAAGGGCCAAAAAGAGTACGATCTTGTCTCGGATTCCGGTCACAAGAAATGGCCGGCCAGTCATATTCATTAACCCCACCAGCACAAAATAAAGTGCCAGCGGGGTAAACGCGATGTAAATCTGAAAGGAGTTCATAATTCAGGAATTACTCCGCCTTGCTTCCGATAAACACGAAATCCTCTTTGTCGCCCCGCATTTCCGTTTCGATGGAAATACGGTTCATGCCGTTGAATTTGCCGCGCAGAATGTCTTCAGCGAGCGGATTTTCCACATTGCTTTCGATTGCGCGACGAAGCGGACGAGCGCCAAAGTCTTCATCACTGCCACGTTTGATCAGAAGTGACCGCGCAGCATCCGAAAGCGTCACTTCGAAACCACGTTCCTTGAGGCGCTTGCAGATTTTGCCAACCTCGAAATCAACGATGTGCTCGAAGTCAGGCTTGGTGAGGTACTGGAACACGATCAGTTCGTCGAGACGTCCGAGAAATTCCGGGCGGAAGTACTTCTCAATCTGTTCCTTCACCCGCGTTTTCATCTGTTCGTACGAGGCGCTGTCATCTCCAGTCTGGAAACCAAACGTGGATTCATTTTTGATTGCGGAAGCTCCGGCGTTGGTCGTCATGATGATGATCGTGTTACGGAAATCGACGTTCCTCCCGAAACTATCCGTCAGTCGGCCTTCTTCCATCACCTGTAGCAGCATATTGAAAACGTCCGGGTGCGCCTTTTCAATTTCGTCGAACAGGACCACTGAATAAGGACGGCGGCGGACTTTTTCGGTCAACTGTCCGCCTTCCTCATAGCCGACGTAGCCTGGAGCGGCTCCGATCAGGCGGGAGACGTTGATCTTCTCCATGTACTCACTCATGTCGATTTGAATCAACGCTTCTTCATTGCCGAACATAAACTCTGCAAGAGTCTTGGCGAGAAGTGTTTTTCCAACTCCCGTGGGGCCTGCGAAAAGGAAACAGCCGACAGGGCGTTTCGGGTCTTTCAGGCCCGCGCGACTGCGGCGAACGGCTTCGGAAATTTTGCGAACGGCTTCGTCCTGGCTGACGACCCGTTTGTGCAGTTCCGCTTCCATGTCCATCAATCGCTGGGAGTCTTCTGCCGAAACACGTGTCACCGGGATACCCGTCATGCGCGCCACAACTTCCGCGATGACTTCCTCGTTGACCAGGCCTTTATTCTGGCTGGTTTTTTCACGCCACTCGCTTGTTAGACGTTCTTTCTCTTTGAGCAGTTTATCGATTTGGTCACGCAAACTTGCGGCCGCCTCAAAATTCTGCTCCGCGACTGCGCCATTCTTGACCTGGTTCAAACGATCCAGTTCCTCGTCCAATTCTTTCAAATCTGGCGGACGAGTCATTGACTTGAGGTGAACACTCGAACCGGCCTCGTCAATCACGTCGATGGCTTTGTCGGGATGGCAACGGCCCGTGATGTAACGGTCAGAAAGTTCCACTGCAGCGACGAGAGCTTCATCCGTGAACGTCACGTGATGGTGTTCCTCATAGCGGTCACGCAAACCCTTGAGGATTTGGACCGTTACTTCCTTGCTCGGCGGCTCAACAATGATTTGCTGGAAACGTCGTTCCAGAGCATTGTCTTTTTCGATGTATTTCCGATACTCGTCAAGCGTCGTTGCGCCAATACACTGGATTTCACCGCGGGAAAGCGCCGGTTTCAGGACGTTTGCCGCATCGATCGCACCTTCTGCGCCACCAGCGCCTACCAGTGTATGCAGCTCGTCAATGAAAAGGATGACGTTTCCGGCACGCTTAACTTCGTTCATCACGGCCTTGATACGTTCCTCGAACTGACCGCGGTATTTGGTGCCCGCGACCATCATTGCGAGGTCAAGAACGACCAGGCGTTTTTCGAGCAAAAGTTCTGGGACATTCCCCGAGACGATGAACTCCGCGAGCCCTTCCACGATTGCAGTTTTTCCAACGCCTGCCTCGCCCAGAAGGACCGGGTTGTTTTTCGTGCGGCGGCCCAAAATCTGGATCGCGCGTTCAATTTCTTTGTCACGGCCGATCACCGGGTCGAGCTTCTTCTGGCGGCAAAGCTCGGTCAGGTCACGCCCAAAACTGTCAAGCGCGGGGGTTTTCGATTTGGAATTCGGTTTCAGAACCTCAGGCTCAGACCCACCAACGGGCTGGGCGTTTTGTGAGGCATTGGAGCTGCGTTCCGAATTGTCTTTTCCGTTTCCGATCAACTCGAGAATTTCCTCACGAACAGAATCCAGACGAAGTCCAAGATTCATTAATACCTGTGCGGCGATTCCTTCATCCTCGCGAAGAAGACCGAGCAGCAAGTGCTCCGTCCCAACATACGTATGACCGAGATTACGCGCTTCATCCATCGCATATTCGATTGCTCTTTTCGCACGTGGCGTCTGGGGAAGTTTCCCCATCGCGATCATATCGGTCCCTTGATTGACGAGCTTTTCTACCTCGCGGCGAATTTTGGTCAGATCAACGTCCATATTTTTCAGGACGTTCGACGCAACACCGCTTCCCTCTTTAACGAGGCCAAGCAGGATGTGTTCCGTACCAATGTATTCGTGGTTCAAACGCTGAGCTTCCTGATTAGCCAGCTGCAGGACTTTGCGCGCACGGTCGGTAAAACGTTCATACATAATGATTTCTCCTTTGAGAAGTAAGCGGGACCATTTGATCCAAACGGAATTTGGCTCATTCTTGATGAAAAGGGAAAAGCGGGCCAAATGTCCGTCCAGAAAAAATCTATTCCCGCATTATAATATACACATTATAACCAACCTTTAAAAAAGTAAAATCCCCCCCCCGGGAAAAAAAATGAAGAATGAAGAACGAATCCTCAGGAAATTTCAAATTTTCATCTATGGAATTGTCAGTTTGGCGCAGATTCCAAACATTCGGCCTTTATTTCATCACTCTGATTTTGGATTACATTGTGACCCGCCTGCCAGATATTATTTCACGGGCAAAAAATGAGAATCGACCCTCTGATTTTTTTTGAAGGGAAAAGCGGGAGTCATAAGGATAAAAAAAAGGAGGACCATTCCGAAAAACAGTCCTCCAAACTGTCGTACACCTGCGAATCCCATCAATCCAGGGCTTCTTTGAGCGCTTCGATCAAATCATCGACATGTTCCAGACCGATCGAAAGCCGAATGAGTTCCGGCGGAAGCCCGGCCGCACGCTGATCTTCCTCGCTGAGCTGCGAGTGCGTGGTGCTGGCGGGGTGAATGATCAGGCTCTTGGAGTCCCCAACGTTCGCGAGGATCGTGAAGATCTTCACGCGGTCCACCAGTTCACGAGCGGCCTGTGCGCCTCCCTGAACTCCGAAAACGACCATTCCTCCCGCTCCGTCCGGCAGGTATTTCGCCGCCAGTTCCGGGTGGCTCAGCGACGGGTAGTGGACCCACGCCACTTTCGGGTGGTTCTGCAGAAATTTCGCAATCGCCAGAGCGTTTTCACTGTGCTTCTTCATCCGCAGCGGCAGAGACTGGACCCCCTGAAGGAACGTCCAGGCCGCATCCGGCGAAAGGGTCGCGCCCTGATTTCGCAGGCCGACGATCCGAAGCCGTAAAATGAACGCCAGTGCATTCATATCACCCAAATCATGCGCAAAACGCAGACCGTGATAGCCGCGGTCAGGCTCATTATAAAGGCTGAATTTTGGGTCGCTCCAGTCGAAATTCCCCGCATCGATCACGATGCCGCCGATTCCGGTCCCGTGGCCGTCGATCCACTTCGAGAGCGAGTGGATCACGATGTTTGCGCCGTGTTCGATCGGACGACAAAGCGCCGGGGTCGTGAACGTCGCGTCCACGATCAGCGGAAGATGATGGCGTCGCGCGATGGCCGCGTAACCTTCCACGTCCGCGACTTCCAGCCCCGGATTTCCGACCATTTCGACGTAGATCGCCCGCGTTTTATCGTTGATGGCGGCCTCCACTGCCTCAAAATCGTTCACCGGAGTGAAGCGGACAGTGATCCCCTGCTGCGGCAAAATCGCGTCGAACTGGGTGAACGTCCCGCCGTATAAATTATTCGCAGAAACGATCTCGTCACCGAGCGCCGCGATATTTGTAATCGTGAAATAGATTGCGGCAGTACCCGAGGCAAAAGTCAGCGCCGCCTTCCCTCCGTCGAGAGCCGCCAGACGCCGTTCAAGCACGTCATTCGTCGGGTTCATAAGCCGGGCGTAAATATTTCCGGGCTCCTTCAGCCCGAAAAGATCGGCACCGTGCTTGGAATCACGGAACGCGAAAGCGGTCGTTCTGTAAATCGGCACCGCGAAGGATTGAGTTGTCGGGTCCGGTACTTGACCCGCGTGAATGGCAAGCGTATCAAAATGGTATGGCATAAAATCCACCCTCCCTTTCCGTGAATCATTCCACTGAATTCATTACTCAAAAAGCCACGTGGACAAATACCGTTCCCCTGTGTCGGGCAACACAGCGACGATGCGTTTTCCGGCAAATTCCGGACGTTTGGCGAGCTGAAGAGCCGCATAAAGGGACGCCCCCGAGGAAATTCCGATGAGGAGCCCTTCTTTCGCCGCAGCCGCACGAGCGGTCCGCCCCGCGTCTTCGCCTTTCACCTGGATCACTTCCGTGACGATGGACAGATCCATGACTTTCGGAACAAACCCCGCTCCAATTCCCTGAATCTTGTGAGGCCCAGGCTGACCACCAGAAAGGACCGGGCTTGTGTCGGGTTCTACCGCGAAAATTTTCACGTCCGGATTCTTCTCACGCAGGAATTTCCCTGTACCGGTCAACGTTCCGCCCGTTCCAACGCCTCCGACCAGCGCATCGACTTTCCCGTCCGTATCCTCCCAGATTTCCGGACCGGTAGTTGCCTGGTGGTACGCCGGGTTGGCCGGGTTTTCAAACTGCTGCGGGATCCATGATCCCGGATTCGCGTTACGAAGTTCGAGCGCTTTCTCGATTGCGCCCTTCATCCCCTTCGCGCCTTCCGTCAGGACGATTTCCGCGCCGAATGCCTTCGCAAGTTTGCGCCGTTCAACGCTCATCGTTTCCGGCATCGTAAGGATGAGACGGTACCCTTTTACCGCTGCAACAAGTGCCAGCCCGATTCCCGTGTTTCCGCTCGTGGGTTCGATGATGAGTGCGCCCGGTTTCAATGTTCCATCGGCTTCCGCCGCCTCGATCATCGCCAGAGCGATACGGTCCTTCACGGAACTCCCCGGATTGAAGAATTCGACTTTCACAAGGACTTCTGCGTCACCTTCATTCAGTGAGTTGATTCGGACCAAAGGTGTTTTCCCGATTTTCTCGAGAATGGAATTGTAAATCTTGCTCATTATATCCTCCTTTTTTGGTAGTGTTTAAAGATTACTTTTTTAGTAGTGTTTGTTTATTATAGCTCGTTGAGAAAATTTGACAAGGGGGGGAGAAGAAAATTTTAAAAAAATTTTTGGGGGCCGACGTTTCCTGAGCCGGCCCAATTATTTTCCGGAATCTTCCTAAAATTTGAAGTAATTAAGCGCGTTATAGTAACTTACATCCGCGACAAGCCCGCCGAGGAGTTTCTCGTCGTTCGGCAGAATGCCCTTTTTCACATCATTTCCGAGCAGGTTGCACAGGATCCGGCGGAAGTATTCGTGCCGCGTGTACGAAAGGAACGACCGACTGTCCGTCAGCATCCCGACGAAACGCCGCAGAAGGCCCAGCGCGGACAGAACATTCATCTGCGTCTCCATCCCGTCTTTCTGATCGAGGAACCACCAGCCGGAACCGAACTGGATCTTGCCGGGCGTCACGCCGTCCTGGAAGTTCCCGAGCATCGTCCCGACCAGGTGATTGTAGATCGGGTTCAAATTGTAGAGGATCGTCCGCGTGAGTTTGTCCTCACGGTCCAGCGCGTCGAGGTAACGTGACATGGCCAGCGCGCAGTCGCCGTCACCGATCGAGTCGAACCCCGTGTCCGGGCCGAGCGCCTGGAATTTCCGCGTATTGTTGTTCCGCATCGCGCCGAAGTGGAACTGCTGCGTCCAGCCGAACTCGGCGTTCATGCGGCCAAGCTCGAACAGAACGCGCCACTGGAAGGCGTTCACCTCGTCCGGCGGGAGTTGCAGCGTTCGGTCGGCCAGCGCTTTCTGGAATATCCGGTTCGCGCCTTCCCGCTGGAATTCGGCGGTCAGATTCCCGTTCAGGTCCAGCTCGCACTTCGGGAAAAGCCCCAGTCCGTGGTCGGAGAGGCGGCAGCCGACCGAGTTGAAGAAGACGTAGCGGTCGTGCAGGGCGTCGATCAGCGCGTCAAAGTCCCGAATGGCCCGGCCGGTCACGCTTTCGAGCGCCTCGAGCCAGGGGAAAAAGACGGACGGGCGGTCGATCGCCATCGCTTTGTCGGGCCGGAACGTCGGAAGGACGCGCGGTTTGAAGACTCCTGCCGCATTATCGGCCGCGATCCGCTGATGGTACTCGAGCGAATCGACCGGGTCGTCGGTGGTGCAGACCGTCTCGACGTTCATCTGGGTCATGATCCCCCGCGCGGAGCACTCCGGCGTGGCGAGCATCGCGTTGCAGTCGTTCCAGATGGAATCGGCCGTGGCGGGTGAGAGGAGTCGGTCGTTGATCCCGAACGGACGGTTCAGCTCGAGGTGGGTCCAGTGGTAGAGCGGATTCCGGAGCGTGTACGGGACGGTTTCGGCCCATTTGTCGTACTTCTCGCGGTCGGTCGCGTCGCCGGTGCAGAACCGTTCGGCCACGCCGTTGCTGCGCATGGCGCGCCATTTGTAGTGGTCGCCGTAAAGCCAGATCTGCGCGAGGTTTTCGTACGTCTTGTTCTGGGCGACCTCCTGCGGCGGCAGGTGGCAGTGGTAATCGATGATGGGCAGATCCTTCGCGTACTCGTGATACAGCACGCGGGAAAGCTCGGTTTCGAGGAGGAAATCTTCGTGAATGAACGGGGTTTTGAGTCTTTCGGTCATTTTGGGTCTTTCGTTAGAGGGAAGTTGGAAATATTTTACGGGGACGACGCTTCCAGCGTCGTCTTTCATTCATAATTCTTCATTCATAATTCATAATTGGAGGACGACGCTGGAAGCGTCGTCCCCGTATTTACTTCTTCAGCCCGTCGTAAACCTCTTTCGGGATCCGGAACATCGTGCCGTGGCGGATTCCCGGCGGAACGTGGAAGCGGTCGGAAACGTCCGTCCAGGTCTTGCCGCCGTCGGTGGACGTCACCGCGCCGTAGCAGTGCTTCGTGTAGCGGTCGGCACAGACGAGCCACGTGCCGTTCAGGTCCAGCGCCGACGGGCCTTCCACCCAGTTGTACGGGAAGACCTCGCCCTGCGTGGTCCACGGGCCTTCGGGGCTCGGCGCGGTAGCCAGCAGGATCGTTTTCCGCTCGGGTTTCAGCGTCTCATCTTTGTAGAAGAGGAAGTACGTCCCGCCGCGTTTGGCGAGAAACGAGTCGATCACATTATGCCCGGGATCGAAAAAAAGGCGGGTCGGGCTGAACGTTTTCCAGTCGCGCGTCGTGACGCAGTACTGGCGGTGGTCGTAGCGGTCCTCGCTGCTGCCGGTTCCCGCCTGCGAAAATTTACCCGGGACAGTGGAGGCCCAGACGATGTAATATTGACCGCTGGCCGCGTCGAAGAAGACCTCCGGCGCCCAGACGTTGCGCGTGGTCGGCTCGCTCTCCATGACGGGGATCGCTTCCGGCTCGGACCAGTGGATCAGATCGCGGCTGGTGGCGTGCCCGAAAATGAGCTTGCCGTACCAGCCCGTGGTCCAGACGAGATGGAAAAGCCCGTCCGGCGCCTGGCAGATGCTCGGGTCGCGCATGAGCTGGTTGGGCATCGGCGCGAGGTAAGACTTTCCGCCGTTCGTCTTTTCCCAGTTCATCGCGTCCCGGCTGACCAGCAGGTGCAGGCCGTCCTCGCCGTTGCCGGTGAAGTACGAAAACGCGAAAAAGTCCTCCGCCTGAATGAGCGCGGCGGTGAAAAGGAAGGTGAGGGTGAAAATCAGGGGTTTCATGGGGATGCTCCTTCAAATTGAACGGGATGAATGGCGCAAAAGGGGGTGAGGGGGCTTTCGGGTAAACGCCCTCGCTTTTTTCACCCTGCGGGAGAAAAAAGGCTCGCCCGCGAAGAGTTTAGGCCCCGCGGAGGGAGGAACATTTTGAAAATTGTTCCTCCTCCGGGACCCCCTCTTTCAAAAACTTTTTAATATTAGGGGGCTTTTTTATTTTGTTCTGTCGAAGTAGATTTCCAGCAGCCGCCCAATGATCTGGCAGCCGCGGGCGTTCGCGTGCACCGCGTCCCCCATAAACCACCCATACGTCTGACCACTTTCCTGGATGTACTTCCACCACGGCGCCGTCATGTCAAAATACGCGCACTTCTCCTCCTCGCAAACCCGCTTCATCCCGGCCCGGAACGAACCCTCCGGCGGAATGTACGCCCAGTTCTTGATGTGGTCGTCACGCATCGCTCCGAAAACCGGCGTGATGAACAGGATCTCCAGATTCGGCATCTGCGCCCGAACCTGACGGATCACGTCGCGCACCGCTTCCGGGTCCTGACCGTTCGAAATGCCGCCGATGATCAGGAAGTCCGGCTTTTTGTCCAGAACGTACTCCTGAATGCGGTTTTCGTAGCGGTACCAGTTGCAGCCCGTGGAACTGCGGATCGAGCCGATCTTCTCGATTTTGCAGCGCGGGTAATCACGCATGAGAAGCAGCTCAAACTGCGAGCTGAGCGTGTTCCCGATGATGGAATCGCCCAGAAGTACCATGCGCAGTGAGCCGCCGTCGTGCAGACGCTTCATCGTGTTGGGGAGGTACTTGAAGCGGTCTGGATCCGGCGTGTACTCGATCGGCTTCATTTTGGCGTAAATCGCGTCGATCTTCTGCAGCGGGTTCAGCCCGGCGTACGGGTCGGCGACGGTTCCGTTCACGAGGATCCCGCCGATTCGCGCCACGCCGTTCCCGAGCGTGCGGATGACGATCATGTGTCTGTTCTCCGACGCTTCATCGTCGGGCGTTTTGTCGCATCCGAGCATTTCCTCGAACGGGATCACGCGCATTTCGAAGCCCTCCGCGGGTTTTCGGGCCGGGACTTTTTTCCACGCTCCGCCGTCCAGCGAGTACTCCAGATCCATCGCGTCCACGCCCTGAACGTCAATCAGCCCAACGTCCGTCCCGGTGAAATCGAGCTTGATCGTCTCGCCCACTTTGTCGGTCAGAAGCACGTGGCGGAATGGTTTGATCGGGCTTTCCGTGCCGGTCTGCCAGCCGGGCGAGCAGTCGGCCAGCTCGTACGCGATGATCCGCCCGTTCGCGTTCGTTTCGGGGAAAAGCGGCTCCGGAAGGGTAAAACGTTCCGGCTTTTCAGGGACTTCGTGGGCGGCCATCAGAGCGTCCACAAACTGCCCGATCGCCTCGTTGTAAATCTTTTCTCCCGCGTCGGTTGGGTGGATGCCGTCCGTGGTGAAGTCCTCGAGTTTAATCTCGCCCGCGAGGATCTTTTCGGCGGCGTATTTGGCCAGATTCAGCGTCGGAATGCCATAATAGTCGGCGATCTTCTCGCACCACGTGATGTACTGCGGCTCCTTGCCCGCCTTGTACGCTTCAAAAAGCTCCGGCGTCAGGGCGTAAACCATGATCGTACTGTGCGTCGCCCGGTAGCGGTTGATCTGGCGCAGAAGGCCCTCGATTTGCCGGTTGACGTGCTTTTCATCGACGCCCTGGTCCCCGACCGCCAGTTCCAGAACGCAGAGGTGACCACTGCAAATCACCTCGCCGAAAACGGCCTGACCGCCAGAAGTGCGGTACTGCGCGAACCAGCTCCCGAGCGGCTGCGGGTGGCGCGTCTCGATGATGTTCGAGTCGGGAAAATGCGCGCGGAAGCAGTCGGTCATTTGCCTGCTCCAGCTTTTCGTCGAGGAAAGGCCGGTCCCGAGCATGAGGTCGCTGCCGACGTAGAAAATGTACTGGTTCCCGGTCTGGTTCAGTTTGAAAAAGTACTGACTGTTGGGGATCCCGTTCCGAACGGAGAAAAAGCCGTCTTCCGCCTGCAAAACGGAGACGAAAACCAGGCTTAGCAGGAGGCCGAGCGCGACGGGGAGGTGGGTGAGTTTCATATTAACCTCGCGAGGGACTGAAAAAGAGGAACGAATCATCGACCTTTTCATTTTAGCAGATTTTTGAGGAAATTCAAGAGACGGCCGCGAAAAAACGAGAGATTTTTCTTTAAAAGAAGTAGGGGGACGACGCTTCCAGCGTCGTCCCCGTAATTTTCACTCTATCTCATTTGCGGGATCATTCGTTCAGGAAAATTTCGCACGTGTCGAAATCGATTTCCCAAGAGCCATTTTCCTGTCCTTCCCAGTGGTACTCGGCGCTGTGGTCGCTCCACCACTGGTCAAACTTTTTCTGTGTCTGCTCCATGTCGGCCACAACGCGCTCGTAAAGGTCCTGATTCTCTTTCGGTACCACCAGAAAAAGCTCGTTGAGCGCGTTCCGGTGTTCAAACAACGTCTGGATCGCATCCCGCTGTTCCGGCGTGACTTTACCGACCAGTTTCTTTTCAACACTCATCGACTTTTCCTTTCTCGATAAACGGTTTGTTCTTCTTCATCAGTTCGTCGAACGGGTCCAGATAGTCGATTTTGGGGATCTGAACCATGTCGGTCAGGAACAGCGGCTCGAGCAGGTCGCGGCTGGCGTTCCGTTCCAGGTGGGCGCAAACGCACTGCTGGCGCGAGGGCGTGTTCACTTCCAGCGTCGTTTCCTTGTTCAGCCACACACAGCGGCGGCACTGCCATGCGTCGCAATTCTCGCAAATCGGCGCGTGGTCGAGCTTATACAACTGTTTGTTTTTGATCGGCAGCTCGTGCGTTTTGAGTACCGTGTCAATGTCGGCGATGAGGAAATCCTTGTTCTTCTCGCGATAGTAAAAACCGGGGCAAACGTAAAAATTCCCATCCGGCCCGATCGTGACGTGCTTCACGCCCGCGTCGCAATGGTTCGGCTTTTCAAGCTGCAAACGGTCGGTCAGAAGCGACAGCTCGAACGGCTTTTCCTCCTCGCGCTCCGGAAGCCACGCTTTGAGCTGATCCAAAATCGCTTTGTACGGCTCGAACTCCGCTTCCTTCATCGTTTCCATCTCTTTGACGAAAACCGTGATCCGGTCGGCGGTAAGGGAATGCGCTTCCAGCCAGGCGGGAAGTTCCGCGATGTGGTCTTTGCTGATGCGCAGAACCAACATTTCCGTCGGGCCGATCGAGTCGTCCCACGTGTCCACCTCAAAATCGAAGACGTTGATCGTCTTGTCGTCCGCTGGGAATTTCGCCTTGCCGGAACGGTAAACGACGTAATCGTTCCATTTGAGGATCTCCTTCTGCGTGTCGGTCAGGCCGCCTTCGCCGAGGATCAGGTTCAGCGAAAGGTTCTCGGTCAGGGCGTAGTACGCGACCTTTTTGAGCGTCTCGTCGTCCATGACCTTCCGCTCCATCTCCCGCGTTTTGTAGTAGCAGAACGACGGAGCGGCGGAATCCATCAGCACGAACAGCGACTGAAGGCCCTTGCGGAGTTTCAGACGGATCACCCGGTCGTCGTTTTCGTCCGGCGGTACGATTTTGTCGAGTTTGTTCCAGAGGTAATTGTTCGCCCGCACGCGAGCCTTGTGCATCTTGCAGATGTACGTGGCGCGCTGGTAAATCGTTTCCGTATCGGCGGAATCATAATTGAAACCCTGACACCACGCGCAGCCGGAGGCGACTTCGCAGTCAATGCACTCCTGCGGCGATTGAACGGTCCGGTTCAGTGCGAGGAACGGACGGAGGCGATTGCGCGTTAAACCCGCTTGTGTGTTTCCTGTTACAATTTCGTTTTTATGTTCGAGGGAATATTGGGCAAATCGAACACATGGGTGGAAATTCCCTTGCGTATCAATCGCCACCATTCTACCGGCACCGCACCAGTTCCCATTATCGGTTAATTCCAATCCAATCGAGCGGTCAAATAGTGAGCATCTGTAAGTGTTGTAATATTTTCTTTCAATGATTTCATCCGCTAACGAAATTAATTGCTCCTCAAAAATCGCATCATCTCCATCCTTCCAGACATCTTCAAAAATGCAATTCATCGCAACATCTTTAATACCTAATTCCCATAAATGGAGCACAGAATCTTTGGTCATCGCCAGATCATCATGGGAGATCGTGGCCTTGTCCATTTCTCCGAACCGGTCGATCCATTGACGGACATTTTCGATGATCGCGTCATAAGACCCTTTCCCGCTCGGGAAAACGCGCTGCAGATCGTGTTTTTCCCGGGTTCCATCGATGGATATGCCGATACGAACGTGGGTCTTGTTTTTTTGAATATATTCTTGTACACGCGGGTCATTGAACAAGATCCCGTTTGATGAAAAATTAAAGATATACTTGTTAAACCATGGATGGTTTAACTCGTACATGCGGATTTTGATATAATCGCATATCTTGTCGATCAATTCAATTTCCAAAAAAGGTTCTCCGCCAATAAAATCCCAGGTTACTGCTGATTCAGAAAAATCTTTTCTATTTTGCAGGATCGTATCAATGGCGTTCCTTGCGACCTCAATGGTCATCTTTTGGGTCGAGTTTTTGCCGCAAATATAACAATATTTGCATCGCAGCTGGCAATCCTCTGTCACAATAAACGTAATGGTGCGAGAGCTCGAATCACGCAAATTTAATGATTTGGCAATTTCCATGGCGGTCCTGGTCTTATATTAAGAAATTTCAAAACAGGGGAAAATCCGGAAATGGATTCCCCCTGCTTTTTAGAGGATATCACCAACCTCTGCCGTTAGCATTCATACGAGAACAAGTATGCTGGCAAGTATAGGAACAGGTATGCTGGCAACTATAACTGCATGTGGCTCCACAGGTCAGTGTCACAGGATTATCTTCGCTCGGAGTGGCTTCGACAGTTTTCGCGACAGCGATGAAGGCGGCGGCGCCCGCGACGGTTTTGCCGAGCTTCTTCATAAAAGCTCGGCGGCTTTCGATTTTTTCTTTCGACATGATATGTCTCCTTAAAACAAGAAAAACGTTTAAAAAACAGAATACGTTTCGTTTCCCCTTCAGAATGAGGCGCAGAATAAATTTCTTCGTGCGGGCATAAAAAAAGGGAGTACGTCAACGTATCCCAGCACGAAGGTCTTAGACTACCTAACAAAGTAGATACGTAACGACTCCCATACAGAGCCGTACGCTCTAACTTTGTTATCTGATTACATGAAAATACAAGACCTACCCCAAATAATCAGAATAGGCTCTCCGCTTTTCAACTGCAAAAAGTGTCTAAGTTTTCGTGCTGTCAAGCGAAATTGGAGAGGTTTTCACCTCTTGTGAATATTATTATAATGCAAAATCCATTATTGTCAAGTAATTTGGAACCGAATTTTCAAAAAAATCTTAAATATTTTCACAAAAACAAAAAAAAACGGAGCGACTTGCGTCACTCCGTTTCAGTTCTGGTTAAGACGACGCTGGAAGCGTCGTCCCCGTAAACACTGTTAAACCCGTTTTCACTCGTGCTTCAGAGCCGAGAGCTGGCTGTAGTACTCGTAACGGTTGTTGATGTCGCCCTGGCCTTCGGCGAGGAACTCGTCCATCTTTTCCTGCGTGTTGAGGAGCTTCAGCGTCTTGAAGCGGTTCTGCTTCAGAGCGAATTCCTTGAACTCGCCTTCCGGCGCCTTGCTGTCAAGGTGGAACGGCGTCTCATCAGCCGGATTGTAGTGATACAGCGGCCAGTAACCGCATTTCACCGCTTCCTTCTGGAGCTCAAGACCCTTCAGCATGTCGATGCCGTGGTTGATGCAGTGCGAGTAGCAAATGATCAGGGACGGACCGTCGTGCGCTTCGGCTTCCATCAAAACCTTCAGAGCGTGGACCGGGTTGGCCGCGATCGAGATCTGACCGACGTACACGTTGCCGTAGGAGGCGGCCATCATACCGAGGTCTTTCTTGCGGGACTTCTTGCCGTTGGCGGCGAACTTGGCGACGGCGCCGCGCGGGGTGGCTTTGGAAGCCTGACCTCCCGTGTTGGAGTAAACTTCGGTGTCGAGGACAAGGACGTTGATGTTGCGGCCGGAAGCCATCACGTGGTCAAGTCCGCCGTAACCAATGTCGTAAGCCCAACCGTCACCACCGAACGCCCAGACGCTGCGCTTGACCAGGAAGCTCGCGATGTCGCACAGAGCCTTGGCTTTCGGGCAGTCGGCGCCTTCGATTTTGGCGACGAGTTTCGCGACGTTTTCACGCTGAACGGCGATTTCCGCTTCGTTCGTCTGCGGATTGTTCAGGATGGCGTCCACCAGATCCTGACCGACGTGTTCCGCCGCGCCGACGAGCAGTTCTTTCGCGTAGGAATTCTGCTGGTCGATGGCGATACGCATACCAAGACCAAACTCCGCGTTGTCTTCGAACAGGGAGTTGGACCAGGCCGGGCCGCGGCCGTTCGCGTCTTTGCAGTACGGCGTGCTCGGGAGGTTACCACCGTAGATGGAGGAGCAACCCGTCGCGTTGGCGACGACCATGCGGTCACCGAAGAGCTGGGTAACGAGTTTCACGTACGGGGTTTCGCCGCAGCCAGCGCAAGCGCCGGAGAACTCGAAGAGCGGCAGAAGGAGCTGCGAGCCTTTCGTCTGCAGCGGGTTGACCTGGGAGCGGTCGATGTTCGGGATCGTCTGGAACGCGGCGAAATTGACGCGCTCTTCGTCGATGACCTGGAGTTTATCGACCAGGGTGAGGCATTCCTTCGCTTTCATCGGGCAGATGTTCGCGCACAGACCGCAGCCGGTGCAGTCATCCGGGAAGCACTGCAGGGTGAACTTCTTGCCGGCGAACGGGGCCTTGGCGTCAACCGACTTGAACGAGGCCGGAGCGCCTTCGATCGCGGCGGCGTCATAGACCTTCATACGAATCGCGGCGTGCGGGCAAACCATCGAGCAGAGACCGCACTGAGCGCAGACGTCGGCCTTCCAGACCGGCAGTTTCAAAGCGATCGAGCGCTTCTCGTACTGGGTCGTGGCGGTCGGGAACGTACCGTCAGCGGTCGGGAACAGGTCTTTCACGGTCAGCTCGTCGCCTTTGCCTTCCATGATCTTGCCAAGGACGTTGGTGATGAAAGCGTCGGCTTCACCAATGACGCCCGGACGACGTTCGAACGTGGACGTGACGGTGCCCGGGACCGTGACTTCTTCCAGCCCGGCCAGAGACGCATCGACGGCGGCCCAGTTCTTTTCAACGACGTCCATGCCCTTCTTCAGGTAGGACTTCTTGATGTACTCTTTAATGTGACCGATGGCGGTCTCAGCGCTCATTCCGCCGACGTTGGCCAGCGCGAAGAAGCAGGTCTGGAGGATCGTGTTGGTGCGGCGGCCCATGCCGGTCTTCTCGGCGATGGCATTCGCGTCAATGACGTAAACCTTCAGGTTCTTGGCGATGATCGCTTCCTGAACGGATTTCGGAAGGTGATCCCAAACCGTGTCTTTGCCGTACGGGCTGTTGATCAGGAACGTGGCGTTCTGCTCGGCTTTCTCGAGCATATCGACCTGGTTGATGAACTCCCACTGGTGGCAGGCGACGAAGTTCGCGCTGTGGACCAGGTAGGAACCCTTGATCGGGCGTGGGCTGAAACGCAGGTGGGACTTCGTGACGGAGCCGGCTTTCTTGGAGTCGTATTCGAAGTAGCCCTGAGCGTACAGGTCGGTGTAGTTCGAGGTGATCTTCACCGAGTTCTTGTTGGCGCCGACCGTACCGTCGGAACCCAGACCGAAGAACAGGCAGCGGGTGACGTCGGCCGGTTCGGTCTTCCAGGTCTCGTCGTACGCGAGGCTCAGGTTGGTCACATCGTCCACGATGCCGACGGTGAAGTGCTTCTTCGGAGCGTCTTTCTTCAGTTCGTCGAACACGGCTTTGGCCATGGCCGGCGTGAATTCCTTCGAGGCCAGACCGTAACGGCCGCCGATGATGGTCAGACCAATGCGGCCGACTTCATCCAGAGCGGAAACGACGTCGAGGTAAAGCGGTTCGCCGATGGCGCCCGGTTCCTTGGTGCGATCCAGGACCGCGATTTTTTTGGCGCTGGCCGGGAGAGCGGCGGAGAAAGCGTTGATGTCGAACGGACGATAGAGGTGAACTTTGACGAGACCGACTTTTTCGCCTTCAGCGACGAGGCGTTCCACGGCTTCTTCAACGACGCCGCAGCCGGAGCTCATGACGACGATGACGCGGTCAGCGTCTTCGGCGCCAACGTAGTCAAACAGGTGGTACTGACGGCCGGTGATGGTCGCGAATTTGTCCATGGCCTTCTGGACGATGGCCGGGACAGCATCGTAGTATTTGTTGCTGGCTTCGCTGGCCTGGAAGAAGACGTCCGGGTTCTGGGCGGTACCGCGAATGACCGGTTTGTTCGGGTTCAGAGCGCGTTCACGGACGGCTTTGACCAGGGCCGGGTCGATCATCGAGGCGATCTCTTCGTCGGTCATCTGGTCGATCGAGTTGATTTCGTGGGAGATACGGAAACCATCATAGAAGTGAAGGAACGGGACGCGGGCTTCCATCGTCGCAGCGTGGGCGACCATGGCCATGTCCTGGGCTTCCTGAACGGAACCGGAGACGAGCATCGCCCAACCGGTGGAACGGCAGGCCATCACGTCGGAGTGGTCACCGAAAATGGAAAGGGCGTGGGTCGCGACGCAGCGGGCGGTCACGTGGAACACGCAGGAGGTCAGCTCGCCGGCGATCTTGAACATGTTCGGGATCATGAGGAGCAGACCCTGGGAAGCGGTGAACGTACTGGTCAGAGCACCAGCCTGAAGAGCACCGTGGACGGCACCGGCGGCACCAGCTTCGCTCTGCATTTCAACGACCTGCGGAACGACGCCGAAAATGTTTTTGACACCTTTGGCGGCCCATTCGTCAGCCAGCTCGCCGAGCGTGGAGGACGGGGTAATGGGGTAGATCGCCATGACTTCGGAACAACGATGTGCGATGTACGCGGCGGCTTCGTTACCGTCGAGCGTGACAAAACGTTTGGTCTCGGACACGATTAACTCTCCTGATAAAAAAATAATAGTGAACACCTGTTTAAGTGTATTATGATACACTGTAGGCCATATTATATTTTTTTATCCATTTTCTTCAAGGGGGGGTGGGGAGATTTTTGGCCATTTAAAGATTATTTAGGGCTCTGGGCGTCTAATTATGAATTATGATGAAGAATTAGGAATGAAAGACGACGCTGGAAGGGACTTTGGGAGTGCGGCAATACAGAAGCCGAAGGCTTCATTTGCCGCTTTCACTTAGTGACCATAAGGCGCGGCAACTAACAAGAATTTTCACGTGAGGAACGTCAAGCTCAGTTCAGCGGCAAAAGCCTCTTCGAGGCGGTATTGCCGCAAGGGAAAGCGGTGAATGCGCTGCGCGCTGTATCACCGCACTCCAAAAAAATCACTGCGGGATCGTGACCGCTTCCGTGGAGGCACGGTTTGCAAGATTCGCGTGAACAGTTGCGTCGATCGAGTAGGTGATCCGCTGAACCGACCCATCACACATACACATCCCGAACGAACCGGCATGGGTGGAACCGAAATCGTTTTTCGGCGTGTTATAACCGGGGCGGTCCTGAGCCGGGCGGGAGGACGACATGCAACTGCGGATGGAATCGTCACAGCCACCGAAGAAGATCCCCTCGTTGTCCGTGTCGTTTTTGCCGGTCTCATAATCGTCGGCCATGAGGTATTTTTCGCCGATGAGGTACGTATTCGTCGTGCCGCTGCGCACCTCGCCGATCGTCACACGGCTGAAGCGGAAGATCACGCCGTTGAATTTGTCTCGGTCGGTCGAGAAATTGAACGTCTTGGCCTCGGGGTAACTCGCGGGGGTCATGTTCGGTGCGCCGCCCCAAGAGGTTTTGCTCCCGCAGTTCCCGGCGTAGTCTCCCTTCGCCAGCTCATGACCGCTCCCGCTCGGGGCCGTGATGTTGTACACCGCATTATGGTTGGTGCCCGTGACAAAGAGGTAATTTTTGCACGCCCGGCGCGACGGGCAGATGAAAACCGGAAGGGGCGTCTGGTTACACGTCAGAGCGCCGGCTTTTTTCGCTGCGGAAGGGGCGGCCGACGTGTTTCCGTCCGAGCCGAGCTGGAAGAGCGCGTTTTGTTCAAGAAAAGGAAGAAGTGAAAAACCGTAACTGCCCGGCTGCTTCTCGCCGAAACCCCAGTCGCTGTCGCCGACCATGCGCCAGTGCCAGCCGCCGGAGGGGTATGACTTCACCGACGATTCATGATTCAGCGCCGCCAGTCCCAGGTTCTTCAGGTTGTTTCCGCACTGCATCTGTCGCGCGGCCTCACGTGCCTGCTGCACTGCCGGCAGAAGCAGGCCGACCAGCATGCCAATGATCGCAATGACGACTAAAAGCTCAACGAGTGTAAAGGCTGAACGACGCATTTTTTTAACCATCAATCAGGATTTGTGAACTTTGAATTTGCGTGAAAATCCAATCAATGCTGCGCCCATCAGGAGGAGCAGCCATGCGGCGGGTTCCGGGACCTGGCCCGACGGGTTCAGGTTGTACGTCAAAATTCCGTCCGCGCCCAAAGACCATTGATTTGCGCTCCCAAAGTTGGGCACGATTTGCGCGAAATCAATCGTTCCCGCGGGATTCGAGCCGAAAATGGAGAACGTTTCACCGCCTTCCAGAGTGCTGGCAAGCGCGTTGGAAACGTTGAGCTGCAGGTTACCGCCCGTCACGTTGAAAGCCCCGGCCGTCAGAACGTCGTAGGAGTCGGTGCTCACCAGGTCGAGCGCCAACGCGCCGCCGGTCTGCGAGTATGTGCCGGTCACGTTCAGGGTACCGACGGTGCCTTCCTGGTACCTGGAGTACCACGTCTCCCCGGCGCCCAGAGCGTTCACATTTTCCTGTGACGGCGTGAACCTGGCGGCAATTTCGACGGTGCTTCCCACGTTGATCAGGTCACCGCTCACCTTCTGGGAGACGAATTTTCCACCTTCGAGTTTCAGCTCGCCGGTTTTGGTGCCGAAATTGATGTTCGTAGCGGAGAGTATCCCTGACTTGATCTCGGCGATGGCGTAACGGTCCGTCGCGTCGTCAGTCCCGCTAAACCCGATGATGAGCGTTCCGCCGAGGTACATCTGGCCGCCGTCCACGGAGAGGAGACCTTTGCCGGCATGATCGCCGCCCTGGTTCCGTCCGACGTACATGTTGGTGACGTTATAAAACGCGCCGCCGTTCAAATTCAGGTTGGCTTCGTTCGCCCCTTCGCCGATTTGGGTGAATTGGCCGCCCGAGGATGAATTATTGTTGAAAATGACGCCGCCTTCCTGCGTCAGTGTGGTTGGGGAGTAACCATGAAGGACCAGGCAATTCGCGATATTTACCCGCGCGTCACCGGTGACGGTCAGCGTGTTGGTTTTCGCGGTAGTCGTGGAACCTCCGCCGACTCCCAGCCCGCCTTTGAAATTGGTCGTTCCGCCGGAAAACACGATTTCACTGTTGGCGGTCCCTTCGTTTCCGATTCGCAGACGGTCTGAAACGACCGAGAGCGTACCGCCCGTGACCGACATTTTGCCGCCGTTGAGGTACATGATTTTAGCCTGAACGTCGTCGCCGTCTTTGATCGTCAGTTCGTTGGAGTAAGCGCTGTAGAAGGAACCCACCTGAACCGTGTCGAGGGATTCCGGCGCGTAATTGCTGCCGTTCTCGTTCCAGTTGGCGCGGTTGTTCCAGTCGCCGCTGGCGGAGCCGTTCCACTTGAACGTTTCTTCGTAGAGACGCACGAGTTTGCCGTCGTCCATGATCTTCCAGCGGGTCGCTTCACTTCCGTTGACGAGGATCTTGCTGAAATTCAGAGTCCCGGCGGGATTGTCGCCGAAAACCGCGTAACGCTTTTCCTGCGTTATTCCAGCGGTATTGACGTTGACGCTGAGGTCTCCGCCCGTGACGTTGAACGAGCCGGCCGTCAATTTGTCGAACGTCGTGTCGTTCGAAATGTCGATCACGACCGTGCCGGCCGTCTGGGCGTAGGTTCCGGAAACGGCCAGCGTCCCGACCTTTCCCTTCTGGTACTTGGAATACCACGTCTCATCAGCGGCCAGACCGTTGATCTGGGCTTCCGTCGGGGCGAAGGCGTTGGTAATCTCGATCGTGCTGCCCGAGTTGGTCAGGTTGCGGTTCACTTCGCTGGTGACTAACGTTCCGCCGTTGAGCTGAAGCTCACCCTGACGAACGTCAAAAGTGAGTCTTCTCGCGGAAAGAATACCGGAATTCAGGACGACTCTTCCGTACCTGCCGTCCTGATCCGAGTCTTTTTTATTCCCAAGCTGCAGAGTGCCCGCGGTGTAAAACTGACCGCCGCTGACGGTGATCAAGCCTTTGCCGGCATTATTTCCATCCCCGTTACGGCCCACAAAAAAATAAGCATTGGCCGTGTTGTAAAACGCGCCGCCGGTCAGGTTCACGGTGGCCGGGTTTGCGCCTTCGCCGACCTGGTTCCAGGTGCTTGTGTTCACGATGACGCCGCCGGACTGGTTCAGGGTGGAAGCGCTGTTTCCGTGAATGATGAAACATTCGCCCGAGACGTTCACGCGGGCAGAGCCGCTGATGTTCAGCGTGGAAGAGACGCTTGACGAGCCGTTGCCGCCAAAACCCATTCCCCCTTTCATGTTGACGGTTCCGCCGGAAATGTTGACTTCGCTGTTTGCGCTTCCGGTGTTTCCGATCCTCCAGCGGCCGTTGGCCACGGTGAGATTTCCGCCCGTGACCGACATTTTACCGCCGTTGAAATACATGATCTTCGCTTCCAGCGAGTCGCCGTCTTTGATCGTCAGCTCGTTGGTGTAAGCGCTGTGCGACGAACCGACCTGAACTTCGTCAAGGACGTCCGGCACGTAACTGCTGCCGTTCGCGTTCCAGTTCGCCCGGGTGTTCCAGTCGCCGCTGGCGGAACCATTCCATTTGAACGTTTCGGAGGCAAGACGCACGTAGGCGCCGCCCTCTTCGACCTTCCAGCGGGTGGTGGCGCTGCCGTTCTCGAGAATGTTATCGAAATTCAGCGTTCCGGCTGGATTATCGCCAAAGAACTTGAACGTCGTTTCGGTCGTTACTGCCGAAGCGTTCAGTTTAATGTTGAGGTCTCCGCCCGTAATGTTGAACGTGCCGGCCGTCAGTTTGTCGTACGTGGTCCCGTTTGTAACGTCCATCGCGATCGTGCCGGCCGTCTGGGCGTAGGTTCCGGAAACGGCCAGCGTCCCGACCGTCCCCTGCTGGTATTTGGAGTACCACGTTTCGTTTTCGGCCAGTCCGTTGATCTGCTCGTCCGTCGGAGCGAAGACGGTGGTAATTTCCACCGTGCTTCCCGAGTTGGCCAGGTTTCCCGTCACCGTATTGGAGACGAACGTGCCGCCGTTGAGCTGAAGCTCGCCCTGTTTGTTAAATACGATTTTCTTCGAGGAAAGAATACCGGAATCCAGAATTACTTTCCCATACATATCTGCCGGCGCGTCACTTTTAACGTTGCCGATCTGCAATTCGTTGGCGACATAAAACTGGCCGTCATTAATGGAAAGCGTTCCTTTGCCGGCGTTTGTACCGTTGTTTCGTCCCACGTAGAACGTGCCGGTGGCGTTTGTGTTGTAGAACGCGCCGCCGGTCAGATTCACAATGGCCGGGCTTGGACCTTCACCCACCTGGGACCATCCGCTTTTGTTCAGGATGATGCCGCCGGTCTGGTTCAGGTTGGAATTATTGTTTCCATGAACAAGAAAGCAGTTCGAAACCACCAGGCGGGCAGAGTCGCTGACGTTCAGCGTCGAAGTGAGGCTGGGGTCGGTTTTGCCGCCGAGACCGAATCCTCCGTTCAGGGTCATGGTTCCGCCGGAAATGCCCAGGGTCGTTGTAGCCGCGCCGCCAACACGCAGACGGTCACCGGAAACCGTCATGGTGCCGCCGGTCATTTTCATTTCACCGCCGCTGAAGTCCGCACGCCCGGCAACCGCCGCGTCGCCGTCCTGAATCGTAAGAATATTCGTGTAAGCCTGATAAGCCGTCCCGACCTGGACCGTATCCCCGGCGACAGGTAGGGTACTACCGGACCAGTTCGACGCGGTGGACCACTTGGAGTCCGTCGCGCCTGTCCACTTAACCGTCGCGGCCTGTACCGCCCCCGAGGCGGCCAAAACTAAAGAAAAAATCGAAATACCGGAAAATAAAGCGGAAAGAGGGCTTGCCAAATTATCCCTCCCCTGCATTTTAAATTTTGATGTCATTATAAAAACTCCTTAAATCACCAGCCGGGAATCAGGCACACAGCAAAAAATCATTGCGGGAGCTGGACGGCCTGACCATCGGCGCGGGAACCGAGATACCGGTGTACTTCAGGGGCGATCGAATAGGAAACACGGTGGACCGAAGCGTCGCACATTGCCATGCCAAACGTGCCGGCATGGGGTGAACCAAAAGCCTGACGCCATATATATCCGGAACGGTCTTGAGACGGATTGGCCTTGGTTCCGCGTCCCGTATCCGGGTCGGCGCCGCTGAACTGGCCGCTGTCGTCGCAGCAGCAGCTTGTTTCGTATCTGTCAACGCAGCTGTATTTTTCGCCGCAGAGGTAAGTGTTCGTCGTTCCGTCACGAATCTCGCCGATTGTGATCTCACTGCAGGAAAGCATCACACCGTCAAAATTCTGGATAGGCCAGTTGTAAGACGAACTGTCCGCCGTGGCATAAGAACCGGGATAGCCGGAAGTGTTTACGGCGTCTGTGTAGCCAAAATTACAGGCGTAGTCGCTTTTGGCGAGATGATCAGCCGAGTTTGCATTTCCCGTTGGTGGGTTCGTGGCAGGGTAAGCTTTCGGGGCGCGGCGGGACGGGCAGTAATAAAACTGCAGAGGCGTCTGGTTGCTCAGCGTGATTTTGGCCTTGTCAGGCGTGCCGATGTTTCCATCAGCCGAGAGCTGGAACAGGGCGTTTTGTTCCAGGAACGGCAGGACCGAGAATAGCCAGCCGCCGGGCTGTTTTTTGCCGAAACCGCGGTCACCATCGCCGGCCCAACCACCCATCCAGCCAGCGGAAGGAAGGTATTTGACCGTAGCCTCGTGATTCATGCAAGCGACTCCGAGTTGTTTCAGGTTGTTTCCGCACTGCATCTGTCGCGCGGCCTCACGTGCCTGCTGAACTGCCGGCAGAAGCAGACCGACCAACATTCCAATGATCGCAATGACGACCAAAAGCTCAACGAGTGTAAAGGCAGAACGGCGCATTTTAATCCCCAATCATGAATTATGATTTTTAAATTTGCGTGAAATTCCGATCATTGCCGCCCCCATCAGGAGGAGCAGCCACGCGGCAGGTTCCGGGACGCGGCTTTGATCTACCGTAAACGCGGCAGTGGGGCTGAAACTGCTCAGATCGTAGCAAAGCTGATTCACTCCAGCCGGATCCAGTTTAAGGCCGGAAAGCGTCAGTGTGTTGTTCTCCGCCGAAGCCGTGACGCCCGACGTTTTACCCAGCAGGTTAGCCTCGACCCAGCTCTGGAACGCATCCTCATCATCCACGCCGGTGTAGTTGATGCTCAAGCTGTATTCTTCTTCCGGGGAGCCTGAGACGTTGATCCAGCCGCTTTGGCCCAAATTGCCGTTCGCGAAGGTGAGGTCCGAAGTCACGGTCGCGCTCGCGGTTTGGGTCGTGTCGAGGCCCAGCGTGATCTGATTGTTTTCGGTGTTGATGGTCCACGGGCCCGTGACGTTCACGGACGCCGGGTTGTAAGTCAGCGCGTTCGAGGTGAGCAGCACCGCGTTGATCTCGTCCCCGATGTAAATTCCGTCGCACGTGTACCCGCTCATATCGATGTTGAGTTTGGAATTCACGGTGGCGGCGCCGGTGTTCTGGATGGTACTGAACGGAGCGAGGAAAACGCCGTCATTGTCGCACAAAGAACCCGCCGTCACGTTCAGGGTTGCCGACGCATTGAAGGCCGAGGACCCCGCTTTGATCGTGGCTCCGGAACCGATCAGATTCAGAACGGAGGCCTGATTATTGTTCATGGGAAGCTGAATGGCTCCGTTGACGGTGATCGAACCGCCGGAGATGTTCGCCGTGGCGGCGTTCTCGATCCCGATACGCATATTGTTGCCGACTTTCAGCGTTCCGCCGTCCATATTGAATGTGGCTTTGGCGCCGGCGGCCGAGTTGCCGAACTGCCCCAGCGAGAGCCAGAGCGTGTCGATCGTGCCGTTTTCGGAAAGGTTCAGAATATTGCCTTTGCCGTCATTTCCCGGACCGGCCTGAATGATGAAGTTCCCGGTACCGTGCTGGTCGTAGGTTCCGGAGCCGGAAACGGTCATTTCGCCGTAACCATCTCCGGAGTTGTCATAGCCGACGATGAAGTCACGATTCCCGGCATAGAACGTACCGCCGGTAATTTCCAGCGTGGCGGAACCTGCGTGAAATCCGATCCAGCTGCGTCCGCTGTTATCCGAGCCATTCCCGGTGATTTTGAGTGTACCGCCGGTCACTTTGACGACGTTTCCGGGAGAGTATGTACCCGCACGGAGGTACCTGGTTTCAAGCGTACCGGTGCCGGAAACCTCAAGGTATCCGGTGGAGGTCGTGTCTTCGGCCTGGTACGAGCCGACTCGGGTCATGCCCTCATTGTTGCTGTAGCTGCTTTCTGTTTTGAATGTGCCGGCTGAGACTTTCATGACGCCGGCGCTGTGACCGGCACTGTTTCCTCGACCGATGTTGAGGTTTCTCGTCGAGGTCGTTCCGCCCGTGACGTTCAATACGGCGTCCGTCGCGCCATTAAGTGCAACGTACGTAGCGTGGATCGTGTTAGTCCCGCCGGTGATGTTCATCACGGCATGGGAGCCGGCCGCGTTGCCGATAAGGAGGTCGCCGGTTGTTGAAAAGTTTCCGCCGTCGAGGTTTACCGTTCCTGAGGCGTTTGCGGCGTTACCGATCCTCATGACGCCCATGGAGGTTGTTCCGCCTGTAACATTCATCTCGGATTTCGTGGTAACGTTCGGCCCAATCGTGATGTCTTTCAGCGTGTTGGTACCGCCGGCGATGTTGAGCGTACCGGACGATTTCGCGCCGTTGCCGACGTTGATCGTGCCGTTTACTGCAGTCGTTCCGCCGTTGAGGTTCATGACGCCGATCGTCGGGTAAGCGGACGCGCCGCCGGAGTTATCGTTTCCGATGTTGATCCCGCCGCTGACGGTCAGTTTGCCTTCGTCCTGCACCGTGAGGGTGTTCGTGCCGGAAGTTGAACCCTGGGCGTGCTCGTTCAGGTTGCCGATATAGATCGAGCCGGTGAAAGTGGCTTCACCACCCTTGACGATGAGATTCGATTCAGGAACGAAGCCGCTGTAACCCATGGTGAGATCGCGGCCCTTCAAAACGCCGTCACCCGAAAGAGTGAACGTGCCGGTACCGCGGCGGCCAAGGCAGAAAGTCGCATTGGTCAAGTCGAGCGTACCGCCGCTGAGGTTGTAAGTTCCCGTGCCTCTTTCGCCGATGTTGAACCAGCCGCTTACATAGGTGAGCGATCCGCCGGTCTGGTTGACCGTACCAGTGCTGCCGGCGCCATTTCCGACGTGGATGTCGTTACCGGTAAAGGAGATGTCTGCGTCACCGGAAATGTTCAAAACGCCTTTTCCGCCGTTGGCATAGCCGACGTTGACCGTTTGGCCGGGAAGGTTCCACGCCACAGTCCCGCCGGAGATGCTCAAGCTCCCCTCGGTTCCGTTCCCGATGTAGATGTTTTTGTTGAACGTGTTGGTACCGCCGGAAATCGTTCCGTCGCCTTTGTTGCCGGAGCCGTTTCCGTAGATCACTTCTCTGGCGAAGGTGTTGGTGCCGCCGGAGATGTTCAGCTCGGCCGTCCCTTTGCCCATCACGTAGATGTTCTTGTTGAACGTGTTCTCGCCGCCGGTGATGTTGAGTTTCGAGACGTTGTTCTGCCCGTTTCCGATGCGGATGTCATTGTTGGAGCCTTCTGCGGTATTGGCCAGAACGGTGGTTTTGCCGCCTGCCAGCGTAAGGGTCGCGGTTGAACCGGCCCCTTTGCCGACGATTACATCATATTTGAAGTTGACTTCCGCGCTGCCGCTGATGGTCAGGTTCGCGGTCTGGGAGTGGTTGGTTTTGGTGACGTCTCCGTCTTCCAGCCAGAAATTGCCGTTCTGGTTCCAGGTTCCGCCGGAAACGGTCATATCGGTCTGGTTCACGACGTTCCCCGTGTTGCCGTTATCGACGTAAACGCCGACCCGGGTCGGGGCGTTCACTGTAAATGTCCCGCCGGTCATATCGAATTTGATCGGGGCGAACGTGCTGCCTTCGCCGTAGTTATTACCTCCAATATCGGCCTGCCTGTTGACCGTGATGGAGCCGTTGTTGAGCGTCAGCGAGGAACCGCCCGCGACCGCCGCACGGAATCCGACATAGAAATAGTTCGCGGTCAGTGCCGCATTCGCGCCGTCGATCGTTACGTGCCCCACATTGTAACGGCCCGCGTAGAAGTTATGAGTCGTGAGCGTACCGCCGTAGAGGTTATAATAGCCGGTCGCGCCTTCACCGATGTTGAACCAGGCCGAGGAGGTGACGGTTCCGCCGTACTGATTCACCGTGGCCGCATTGCCGCTGACACCGACGTGGAAGTCCGAGGTGGTGTGATTCAGCGTGGCCCCGTTATTGATGTTGACCGTTGTCCCGTTGAATTGTATTTTGACGGTGCTTAGCGAACCGGTGAGGTTTAACGTGTTATTCGTCAGCGTTTTCGCGTTGGAGTTGGTAACACTCGCACCACAATATTAATGGTATCCCCCGAGGCCGGAACCGAGCCGGAGCCCCAGTTGCCCGCCGTATCCCAGCTCCCATCGCCCGCATTGCCGGTCCAGGTGACTTCTGCGCCAAACGCGGCCGGCAAACCGCAGGTCAAGGACAAAATGCAGGCCCAAAGGACATTTTTTCTTGCGTTTTTCATAACAGTATTGATAGTTAAAGGAATAAACTATTAATTCTATACTGTCATTATACACAAGAGTCTGAAAAAGTCATTAAGTTTCAGAGAAAAAAAAGAAAAAAAAGAGAAAAAAAGTCAAAAAATTTTCAGGAGCGGCGCGGGCCGCACTCTATACGGAGTGCGGTGATACAATCGCGCAAGCGACATTCACCTCTTTCCCTTGCGGCAATACCGCCTCGAAGAAGCATTTGCCACTGAAGCGGGCTGGATGTTCCCCACGTGAAAAACGGTGTTTGGACGCTAAAATTTTCGGTCACTAAGTGAAAGCGGCAAAGGAAGCCTTCGGCTTCTGTATTGCCGCACTCAAAAGACCGGCGAGGACGCCGGCCCTCCGTATCTTTATTTCGCGATCTCCACACAGCGGGTTTCGCGCGTCACCGTCACTTTGATCTCGCCCGGATAGCTGAGTTGTTCCTCGAATGCGAGCACGATGTCACGGCAAATCTTCGCCGCCTGTTCGTCGGTGGTGTCTTTCGACGAAACGATCACGCGAAGCTCACGGCCTGCCTGGATCGCGAAGGCCTGTTCCACACCTTTGAATTTGCATGCGATCGTTTCCAGTTCTTCCATGCGGCGGATGTACCGTTCCAGTGTTTCGCGGCGAGCTCCCGGTCGCGAGGCACTGGCGGCGTCCGCGGCAGCCACGATGGACGTGTAAGCGGACTCGACACGAAAATCATCGTGATGTCCCAAAGCTGCCATGACGACTTCACGCGGCTCGTTGTATCGTTTCAGAATGTCAGCGCCGATTTTGGGGTGGCCCCCTTCTGCCTCATGGTCGGCGGCTTTTCCAATGTCGTGTAACAGGCCGCACCGGCGGGCGAGACGTTCATTCAGGCCCATCTGTTCAGCGATCATACCGGAAAGAAACGCGACCTCGACGCTGTGACGCAGGACGTTCTGGCTGTAGCTGGTTCGGTAATGCAGCCGGCCAAGCAGGTTAATGATCCGTTCGTTGAAGTTGGGAATACCGACTTCCAGCGCGGCGGCTTCACCGATTTTCTGAATGTTCTTCTCGAGCTGCTCCTGAGTCTGTACGACGACTTCCTCAATGCGGGACGGGTGGATCCGCCCATCCGCAATGAGCTTTTGAAGTGACAGACGTGCGACCTCGCGGCGAATGGTGTCGAAAGAACTGACAATGACCACGCCCGGCGTGTCGTCGATGATGACATCCACGCCCGTGACGCTCTCGAAGGTGCGGATGTTACGCCCCTCGCGACCGATGATCCGGCCTTTCATTTCGTCGCTTGGAATGTCCACCGTGCTTGTGACGGCTTCGGCGGTGTGCGCCGCGGAGTAACGCTGCAGGGCCGAGAGGAGGATTTCACGTGAAATGTCCTCACAGTCCTCTTTGAGCTTTTTCTCATGTCTGGCGATGATCGCCCCGGATTCCTGCAGAAGCGATTCCTCCAGATCCGAGAGGATTTTCCGCGTCGCTTCTTCTTTGGAAAGACCACTGATTTGATGAAGGGTCTGACGCTGGGTTTGGATCAATTTGTCAAGGTCAGCCGACTTTTGACTCGCCTCCTGCACCTTTTCGGCCAATTTGCGCTGGGTGACCTCGTTGAGTTTTTCCTGATGTTTGAGTTGTTCCTGCTGGATGGAGATCGCATCGTCACGTTTGTTCAGGACGCGTTCACGCTCGTGCAGTTCCTCGCGAAGAGTGCGCAGTTCTTTTTCCGCTTCCTCCTTGGAAATGAGTTCCTTCTTTTTGATTTCGATTTCAGCGTTCTGGATCTTGATCTCGGCTTCTTCTTCAGCCTTTTTTTGAATTTCCTTCGCTTTGGTTTCCGCATCGGCCAGGCGCATTTTATCGGTCCAGCGCACAATGAAGAACGCGAGGAAAAAACCTACTATGAAAAACCCCAAATAAATTACCGGCCCCGTCAGTGAGTCCGGATTGGCCAGGGGATATATTAACCCCAAAGCCTGGTCTATTTCAACAGGCAAATACATATAAACCTCGTTAAACAAAATAGTTTTATTTAAAACATGAAAATCCCCGTGGGCAGAAAAGCGAATGGGATCTCCATGGGCTACAATGAAATGGTTTGTCGTTGGGTTCAAAAATCCAAAAACAAAAATCCTATTTTATTTTACCAGACTTTCAGGGAATTTCAACGGGTGGCCCGTTTGTTTTCAGAAAAAAATGAAAAAAAGATGAAAATTTACTCCCCTGCGGGTGAGATGGAGGCTTTCAGGTTCCTCAAACGCCTCGCGCAGACTTCTGCCACGCGGTCATTTCCGTCTTCGCTGGCCCCTCCGCCGATCCGGGCAAGCCACCCGGGGATCTCGTCGGTCGTGAGGTGCGCGGCGGCCGTCGGGAAGTACTCGAACGCCTCGTCCCAGCGGTGAAGATCCATCAGTGACTCCAGAAGCGTGAACGCCGCGTACTCTTTGACCTGGTCGCTGCTGGCCTGCGCACCGAGGCGTAAAAGCGGGAGACTTCGCTCCGGTTCGTGCATCCGGTTCAGGACCCAGCCCAGGTAGGCGGCACGCTCGGGCCGGTCGGCGAGTTTTTCCGCCCGGGCGTAATACGTCTCAAGATTTTCCGGCTCGTTTTCCTCAGCGATTTGAAAAATGCGCCAGATGAGCCGCTCGCCCAGATAGTTCCAGTCGTCCGTTTCGGCAAACCAGTCCCAAACTTCGGGAAAATCCGGCTCCAGGATCCCCTTGTAGGTGGAATCAACGAATATCCAGATCACCCCCTGGCGGCTCTGGGCGTTTTTCGGAGCGGTGCGCAATTCCTCCCGCAGAAGATTTTGGACCTCCTCTTTCCGGTCCTGCGAGTACCACAGGCGGACGAGATCCTGGAGGAACCTGCGGCGCAAAAACCCGTCATCGGGGAAGGTCAGGCCGCGCAGGAGGGCTTCTTCCAGTTCTTTCTCGCATTCTTTTCCGCGCCCGGCGTAGTAACCCGCCCTCGCTTCCCAGTACTGCGGCGAGTTTTCGGAGACTTTTTCCTTCTCGCGGATCTCCTTTTCAACGACGCGCTGGCCGGTAAAAGCCTGGATCTGGCCCGCGTGGCGGTAGTTCATCCCCCCGCACTTTTCGGCCCATTCCTTCTCTTCGAGCATCCATTTCTGGGTTTCTTCCGGCCGGTTCATTGCGCGGCAGACTTCCGTCAGTTCATGGCGAAGCGCCGCCTGGAACCGGTTCCGGATCGTCTCGTCGGAAATCAACGCCGACGGTGCGGAGTAGTTCATTTTCTCCCGTTCGATTTCGTCCTGGGTCAGCGGCGTTTTCAGGGCCTTGAGCAGAAAGTCGTAAGCCGTTTCGAACTCGCCCACGTTTGAAGGGATCAGGAATTGGGCGGTCGTGAGAAGAGCCACAGCGTGCGCCGGCGGGCAGCCCCGGACCCACGTCAGATCGCGGTTTTCAAGGACGCCCGGTTGGGCGCTCACGCTCAGGACCGTCTTGAGAAACGCCAGCAGCGCGGCGGTACGGGCGGGTTCATCCGGGGCATTTTGGACCCCGGCCTGAAGCGCGTCGAGCAGCTCGTCGATTTTACCCGCGTTTCGGAACGCCTGGATCCGCAGCTCGGTCCACGGATTCCGGTTCCACGTCAGCCAGAACGGAACGGGGGCGGGACTGGGGTCGGCCTTAGGAACGGACTTGGAAGATTTCCTGGAAAAGGCCTCAAAGTCCTGGAAG
The DNA here is from genome assembly GCA_030530205.1 of Thermoguttaceae bacterium. GTDB lineage: Bacteria > Planctomycetota > Planctomycetia > Pirellulales > Thermoguttaceae > RGIG3701. The sequence continues at coordinate 48,729 of JAUMVK010000024.1, forward strand.
CGCGCGTCGATCCAGAGACGGACCATTTCCGGATCGGTTTTCAGTTCACTGGGGAAAAAATCCTGGAGCGAAGGATTCCCGACGGCGAGCTGGGGAAAACGCTCGGCCAGATGCCGGGCCAGCGCGGGATTTTGGAGGGTTTTACTGGCCCAGTGGGTCAGTCCGTAAAGCGTGCCGGGTTTGGGATTTTCCATCGCGATGAATCGTTCCAGTGCCGCCAGCGCCGCGGCTTCGTCCCCGCTTCGGGCCGCTAACTGGAAAATTCTCAGTTCATCTGCGGCGGTCTTCTCCGGCTTCGCCTGGAGTTCCGCAAGCCACTCCAGCCGGTCTTTTTCCTCAAAGACCAGCCGGTTTACGACGTCACGGTCCACGGTGTACCAGTCGGTCTGCGCGTGAGCGGCCGAAACGAGGAAGAGGACGAAAACGAAGAGGAACGTGAGGCGCATGGGTTTGGCTCCTTGGGGAAATTATGGTGCTGAGGTGAATACTAAAATGAAAGTTCAAAACCCCCCGGTTAAAACTCGAGGCCCGGCCCAGTTCAAACCTTTCATTTAAACACGGATTTTCACGGATTCAATGGATTAAAAGGATTTCGTTTTGGGGGAGTTTAAATCTCGAAAAAGGGTTTCATTTCTTTAAAAAAATCCGTGAAAATCCTTTTAAACCGTGGAAATCCGTGTTTAAATTGAGGTTTGGATCAGGTGGTTCTTTCACTCTGGGAAAAGGGGTTTCATCCCGGATCTACCTCTCGAAGTACCGGTAAACAAAACGCCCGTCCGGTGCGGCGTCGCCTCGGTGGTAGAAGTCCAGGATCTCGCCTTCCTCCGGCGAATTATCGGCCCATTTGAATCTCAGGTCGATTTTCTTTCCTTTCTGGCCGATCAGCTCACGGGGGATTTGGATCTCCAGCCGGTTTCCGTCGATTTTCATCGGGACGCGGGCGAGTTCTTTCCAGTTCCAGCCGCCGCCGGCCGCGCAGACTTCCAGGATCGCTTGACCGTCGGCGGGTTTGAGCCGGTTCACGACGTACTGGAAGTGATTCCAGTGAGGCGTGGCAGTCGGCGAATCGTCGAACGCGACGGAAATGAAAAGCCGCATCCAGGCGGGGTCGGTCGGGGGCGTGAGCGGGGCGGCGCATTCGGCCGTGAACGTGAGCGTTTCCGCGTCGTGGGTGACGAAGCACTCGACGAGATCGTTCCGGCCGGTCTGGTTCACGTAGCGGATGGAGCCGCAGCCCGCCGCGTCGCGGGGCGTTACGTCGTTTCGGGCGTCGCGGTAAACCGGATTTTCATCGGCGGCCCGCTGGGGACGCACGCCACGGAACCGCCGCACGCCGTTGACGAGCTGATTGTAAAAATGGTCGCGGAGGATCCCGGCGGACGGTTCCGTGTCGCGGCTGAATTCCGGGGAATATTGGTCCGGAAACGCCGTCTTTTTTCCTTGCCAGATCGGGGCTTTGTCGGCGGACCACTCGTTCCAGCCGGTGATGAAAAGGTAGTCCGGGTCGATTTTTTGCGCATAGTTGAGCTGCTGGGCAAAATTTTCGCCCCAGATGAACCGGTTCGGCTCGCCGCGCCTCGGGTTCCGGTTGGCGGCGAAGCGGAGTTTTTCGCCCGGTTTCAGTTCCGCCTCGGTTTCCGGGCCCATGTAGGCGCGGCCGAAAACGTTCTGGTCGTTCATCGCGGCGAGTCCTTTGTGTCCGTCTTCGGCGAGCCACGAGTGATTTTGAGCCACGCCCGCGGCGCACATTTCAAAGGTTCCGTCGGGCTTGGGGCCGTAAGCGTGCTGGGGGAACGCTTCCAGCCAGCACCAGGAATTCGGCCCGATGGGCCCGGCCGTGTAGGACGGTTGGAGCGGCCTGAACGTGAAGAAGCGGAGGATCTCCTCCCAGTCTTTGCGGTCCTCCTCTGAGGCGTTTGGATCGTTGATCCCGGCCAGAACCACCGACGGATCGGCGTTCACCAGCGGGCGGCCGTTCCAGTAGAACCAGAGGTCACGGAATTTCCCCGGCTTGTAAATGTCGCGGTAAAGCTGAAGGAGACTCACGCGGACGTTCGTCTTTTTCCCAAACGGGAGCATGTACGCGAATTTGGGCGTCCGGAACCCGTCGCGGCGCATGGAGGACCACGTTTTCAGAAGCGTCCAGGTCGAGTCCATCCACGTCCACGTTCCGTTCGTCGCGTCGAAAACCACCACGTCGATCCCCGCCTCGCTGAGCAGCTGGGCGTGACGGCGCGAAACCCACGGGTCGGTCGTCCGGTAAAAGCCGAAGAGCGGCTCGTCCCAATGATTTCGGCAGTGGTCTTCGCCCCAGTTCGGATCGTCGGGGCGAGACTCGATCCCCGGGTTTTCCCGGATGATCTGCGCATTATTTCGCGGCTCCGTTCTGGTGACGAAATTTTCGTGCCACGTCCAGTAGAAGATCCCGACGTGCTTCTGGCGCGGGGGACCAAACGTTTCGGACGTTCCGAGCGTCCGGCCCAGCTCGTCCATCGCGTCCCACGTGTCGGCGAAAGGGTCACGCTCCTCGAACGGTTTTTCGGTCAGATTTCCGTCCGGGTCAGATAAAAAATCGGTCTCGGCCGGGGCCAGCGACGAGGCGGAGTACCACTCGTAAAGCTCCATCGGCCCGGAAAAGGGGAAGGCGGTCCCGGAAACTTCGACCGAAAACGTGTACGCGCCGGGAATTGGCTCGCCGTTCAAAAAGCATTGCACGCCCTGTGTTTCGCCAGGGCACTGCCAAACGCCGACCGCTTCGGTCGCTTCGTCCAGTTCCCAGTAATAATCTCCCGCGGGAACCTGCTCAAATTCGAGCGAAAGAGTCTCATTATCGGGGAAATCCACGAAAGTTTCCCGGGCGATTACTTTCCCGGCCCGCGATTTTTCCGCAGAACCCGCCCACGTGTAGAGCGAAAGGCGCAGTGTCCCGATCGAGTTGCTGTAGCTCGGACAGGTGACGGAAATTTTGTGAAATGGAAGCTCGGTCGAAAAACGTTCACCGGCGTTTTCGCCCTCCTTGATGCGGACCGCATGGTGTTCGTCCGTCGTGGGGTAAAGCTGGAGGAGCGCGTAGTACGGGCCTTTTTCCTGCGCGAAAGCGAGGGTGGAAAGGAACAGAACAAGTGAAAAAAGGAATGGTTTCATTGGGGCGGGCCTTGATTGGACTTTGGAAAACGGCTGGTGATCGGGAAAGCGCACTACCTCAGTGACTCCATAAAAACCGCACGGGAAAAAGGATTGCGGGGCGTCGAAGTTTCACGAAGCAGAGGACCATTTGTCCCGTTCAAAAAAATACCAGGAATGGGACCGGAACACACACCGAAAATTTGCATTTGGGTTTCGTTCATCTGGAACCGAATGCCCAGCTCACGGAATGGAATGGTATCCATGGCGGGCCAATTCCCGGGCATGAGATTGGTCTCTTTTTGAAGCCGTGCCAGAAAAGAGCGGGAAATAGTTCCATTTTCAAGCTGGAAGGTCCCTTCCGCCTGAATCAGATGCGAGCCGTCAAAACGGGCTTTTGTGATCTCAAGTATTCCGTTGGAGCCGGTCAGGACTTTATTCGGGATGAAAAAAGCAGCGTCCACTCTGCTGAAACGTCCGCGAAAAACACCGCTCCATCGGCTGAAACTCTGCTGAATTGCAATGGAGCCAATGAAACGACAGTCCGGACCCATGGATTGAAGCATTGGGAAAAGAGATTGCAAATATATGACCGGAATCCCTTGCGTATCGGTCGCGAGTGTCGCCTGCATGACTTGCGAGGAGTTTTGGACGATTTTTCGGAGAGTCAGTTGGACCTGTGCCTCACGCCCGGAATCCGGAACAAAAAAATGGATGAAGGTCTTCGGAACACCATTTTCCTGTGAAATCCGAAGCTCCGAACGCTGGAGTTCCAGGGCGTTTTCCTGAAATCCGACTTTGACAGGGCCCTCAACCTGAAGAAGGATTTCAGAGTTTTGGAACGATTTTTTTCCGTAAGGGGAATCCGTCAAGATCCTCTGATGTGTACGCCATAGCGGTTCAAGGCACTGCGCGTCCAGTGTCAGTTCCGGGAAAACCCATTTCGTCAGAAGAATTTCTTTCCCTTCGTGGATCGTTTTGTATTGAATCCAGTCAACCCAGGGGGCGGAGGCGAGAGGAAGGTGACTTCCGTCAGCAGCAGCCCCGGGCTGGAAAACGGTCAGACCTCGAATTCGCCCCTGAGATGGTGTATGGTGTACGATGCCCGTAATTTCAACAGGAAGACCGAGTTGGGATTCGGCAAATGAAGCGTAGTTACGAACATAGAATTCGGTCTGGCGGTAAATGCCGAGCAATAAAAGATACAAAGTCGGCAAAAAACCGCAAAGGAAGAAAAGCGTCAGTAAAAAGAAACGTTTGGACATAATATTCGATTAATACTGACAAATCTTTTGGGGTTCCTAGTGATTTCGACTCAAATCCTCGAAAAGTTTTACCCTCGCCTTCAGTTCTTCCACAGAATCCCCGCCGAATTTTTCGACCAACGCGGAGGCCAGCTCGAACGCAACCACGTTTTCCACCACAACACTTGCCGCCGAAATCGCACAGACGTCGCTACGTTCCCAGCAGGCAGAAACAGGTTCGTGCGTTTTGGGATTGATCGTAGGCAGACCTTTGCGAAGCGTCGCGATTGGTTTCATCGCCGCACGGATCACAAGCGGCTGAGCGTTTGTCATTCCGGCCTCCAGTCCACCCGCGTGGTTCGTTGGGCGTACAAAACCCAGGTTCCGGGTTTCTGTTTGAGCAGGGTCGAAGCCGATCGCGTCGTGAACTTGAGAACCAGGAAGTGTTGCAGCTTCAAAACCCAAGCCGATTTCAACGCCTTTGATCGCCTGAACAGCCATGACTGCCTGAGCGAGTTTGCCGTCCAGTTTCACATCCCACTGCGCATGGGTCCCAAGCCCAAAGGGGAGTCCGAACGCTCGTACCTCGATGATTCCCCCAAGCGTGTCGCCGTCCTCTTTGGCAGCGTCGATTCGCGCTTCTGCTTTTTTGGTGGCGGCTTCATTCGCCAAAGAGAAAAGTGAATTAGCGTCACGGAACCGGCGCATCTCCTCAATGTTTTCCGAACCGAGACAATCGGGAAGTTCCACCTCGGCCACCTGAACGACGAATCCAAAAACGGAAATCCCTACTTGAGCCAGAAGCTGACGCGCGAGGCCACCGGCTGCGACTCGTGCCGCAGTTTCTCGAGCGCTGGCCCGTTCCAGGATCGCTCTCATACCAGACAGGTATTTACGCGAACCACTTAAATCACCGTGGCCAGGACGGGGTGTTTCCAGATCGGGAAGATCGGGAAGACGATAATCACGATTTTTGACCCAAAGGGCGATGGGGCTGCCGATCGTGGTCATACCCCAAATCCCCGTGAGGATTTCCGCCGTATCGGTTTCGAGTTTCTGGCGACCGCCGCGCCCATAGCCACCCTGACGGCGTTTCAATTCGTAATTAATGATTTCCGGGTTGATTTCCAGCCCAGCCGGAAAACCATCAATCAGGGCCAAAAGCCCTTTTCCGTGCGATTCACCCGCAGTGTGGTACGTCAACATTTAACGTTCGTCCTTCCGATCAGTACATCTCCGTCTGGCGTTTTTTCTTTTCAATATTGACAGGAATTCCCGCCACTTCGCCCAGTTCCATCAGGGCGGTACGCATATCTTTCTGCATTGTATAAAGCGAAAGCCTTCCGTCGGTTGTGTGAACAGAGGATTCTTCCGGCATGGGCATTGGATTTTCGGTATCCGTAGAACGGGACGGGCGAGTCCGTTTGGGAAGCCCTGCACGGTCATACATTGAAGAAATACCGCTGATTTGGCGGGCGACTTTCGTAAATTGGGTGTTTCCTCCCTGCATCTTGACCAAATTGGAATCCCTGTTCGTGAAGATCCAGGTGAACGCCAACGCAATGGCCTTGGTTCTCTGCTTCCAGAGCCGAATCTGGAGCGCTTCTTCTTCCGGGGTCATCTGGACCGAGGCACGCATCATCGCGGGACCGCCACCCATTTCGTCGCCGTTCATATTTTCCTGGAAGTTGAAATCGGTATTGTACTCATAAATCATAAACGAAAGGAAGAGTTTCGTCATGATTTCGACGATTTCGTTTGGTTTCTTTTTCAAATCACGCAGAGTGTCTTCCGAGATTTTAAGCTTCGAAAAGGCGAGCGCGGCCATGATCCTGCGCTCCATGTCACGACGGAAGTAGGGACTTTCCAGCGGCTTTGTCTGTGTCGTGGCAGAATCAAGAAGCTTGACGGCATAATCATTTTTCGGACCAGGCAGACCAATGTTTCCAAGCGCCTCAAGGGAAATACTCCGCATCCACTGGGTTTCCGGAGTACCGATCGCATCACCTTTGGCCAGTGGCGCAAAAGCGTATTGGGCGAAAATCTTCGCGAGTTCCTCCTTTTCTTCTGATCGAAGGTTCAATTCCCTCTGGTCCTTTTGATCTTTCAGGTTCCGGGGATTCTGCGGATTTACGTGCAGCGCAAGACCACTTAGGGCTGCAATTTGAATCGCTGGTTCGGTACTCTTGAGCAGTTCTTTGAGGAAGGGACGCGCCTTGGCATACGGCGTGACTTTGGGCGAGAGCGAGGAATTCAGCTCGCCGATCATAATGACTGCATTGATCCGAACGACCTGCTTTTCCTTTCCTAAAGCCACTTCTTTGAGCTGGGCAAACATTACGTCCGCAGCAATTTCGCAAGCTTTCTGCCCGTTCTCCGACTTGGAAAGCCGGTCGAGAAACTCATTCAGTCCCTGCTTCATGGCACTAATTTGAGTTGTGTCGCTCGACCAGAGGGAAAGCTGCGAGGCGAAAAGTTTTTCGAAGATTTTCCGGCCTTCTTTGTCCGGGTCTTTGTCCATGACACCAGATGCGCGAGTCCAGTACTTGGAGCTGTAGTCTGCTTCCTGTCCCCAAACAGACTGCGCGGTGAAACTGGTCAGGCCGAGAAACAAAATGACGGCGTAAAGGAAATATTTTTTCATTGTTTTTCGATTCGTCTGAAAAAATCCAAAACTCCCATAGACAAAAAAACGTCTATCAGGTAAAATCTTCCTGAAGCTGAATTACAGGATTCAGCCATTTTCCCAATATTTTATAGAATACACCGAAAAGAGAAAAACGTCAAGCGTCTATTCCTCAAAACGGCCAAAAAAAGAGAAAAAATTTACTATTTCAGGAAATTCATGATTAAAAACGAAAAAATTTACGCAAACTCCCTTGTCGTTCCGTTTGTTTTGTTTCTCGTGTTGGGAGTGGTCGAGTCCCAGGGCTTGGGAGGAACGCTCACATACCCACTGGCATATTCCATCAAAATTTTGCTCGTTGGAATTCTTTGCCTTTGCTGTTGGAGGTACTGGGTCCGCCTGTTTCCGCTGCATGTGACCGGGAAAACCGCTCTGGCGCTGGTGCTGGGCGTCCTTTGTACTGCGCTGTGGGTGGGACTCGCGGCAGTGCCGGTCACGAACCCGTTTATGAATACTGAAACCGCTCGTGCGGCATTCGATCCGTTCGCGGCGGAAAACGGGCTTTCGACTGCACTGGCGTGGGGGTTCTGGGCCATTCGCATGATTGGCCTGGTACTTGTCGTCCCGTTAATCGAGGAAGTCTTTTTGAGAGGATTTCTGCTTCGTTGGGTTCAGGGAGGCGACTGGATGGAACTGGGAATCGGTGTAATGACCCCACTGGCGTGGATCGTACTGGTATTTTACGCCGTGGCCACCCACCCGGAAATCATCGCGGCAATCGTCTGGTTCAGTCTGGTGACGCTTTACGTATGCAAGACCAGAAACCTCTGGGATGCCGTGGCGTTTCATATAGGAACCAACGCGGGGCTCGGCCTTTGGGTACTGTTTTCCGGTCAATGGGGACTGATGTAATAGCCTACAGTCCCCTGAAATCTCACGTCAGTCGTGGAATTCAACGACCAGTTCCTGAACTTCGTCCAATGCCGGAACGTCAATTTTCAGGACGAAGATCCCTTTGTTCGGGTTTTCGTCCGGCGTTTGCGTGGTTTGGGCGACCTGGAACTGAACGTCTGGATTGGTAGAACTGGCGATTTGCGCACGGAGCGTTTTACCTTCTTTCGTTAAAATGGCGGTCTTGCCGTTGTCCGTCAGTTCAATGGCTGCCTGCGTGTGCATTTGCCACGAGATGGTCTGAACGGAATCATTCACTCGTTTGCCGAAAACGTCCTTGATACTGACCGTCATGCGGGACCGATCCAGAACAACTGTTCGCGTGGCGGAAACAAGCTGGTCTTTGTACGCCTCCGGCAAATCCGCAGTTGCGGAGCCTTTTTCGGGCGTCGATTGAAAATCGGTGATTTTCGCCATCGCCTTGGAGTTCTGGTTTTGTCCGTCGATCAAAAGCGTATTGTGTCCGTGCGTATTGAGACGGTAGTACGTCCAGCGGAGTTTGCCGAAATAGCCGGGCAGGTTATAATTATCCGCGCCGAGGTCGATCGCCCAGCGAACACCGTTTTTGACCAGAATGAACGAGCCGAGGTCAAGATGGCCGTGGTTGACGGCGTTGCTTCCCGCCTTGAACCCGACGTAAAGGGCGTTTTGGTCAAGCCATTTGGAACGCATCGTCGCGATTTCGGCCTCACGGAAATAAAGGTCCAGCTTCATTTCCTGCAAGTTGGCGCGCTTGGGCGAGTAGTACCAGATGTTCGTCGGGTAAAGGCTCGTGTCGGCGTGTGGCCGATCTGCCGAAAGTGAGGCGAAATTATTGGTTTTCGTCTGGATTTGTTCCCGCTCGAATTCCGCGTAGAACGGATTATTGTATCTGTCCGCCAACCAGAAGTGCATACTGTTGGAGATGATCGAACTGCCAGCGTCGGCGAAATTAAAGGCGCCGCCTTCTGGCGTGGATAAAGCCATCTGGGAATCGACCGTCATGTCAAACCCCTGCACGTTCGTGATCCCGAAATCGGACCCCAGCGACGCTTCCAGCGTGTTGACCAAAAAGGTCGTGTAGAGAAGCGTGTACTGCCAGTAACCGGGGCCTTCTTTCCAGAGCCCGTCCGGCGCGAAGGACGCCATTGCTTTGGGAACGGTCGTGATGGACAGATGAAGGATTTTGTTCGCTGTATCCCGTTTTTCAGGCGGCAGAGCGTCCGCAATCGCCAGCGCACCCATGGCCATACCGCCGTTGCAGACCTGATTCCAGTTGTAAGCGGAATTACGCCAACCCCCATGGGTCAAACTCGGCACGAGCCCTTTCTCATAGATGGAATTGACCAGAAGTTCCTTCTCGCTCTCCGTCAGGTCATCGAAAAACCAGTCGTAGCCGATCGCGAAGGCCGCCGTCATTTCTGCTGTGTCGAGAAAGTGCGACGGGTTCCAGTCCGGAAATGCAGCGGCTGCTTCAAGCTCTTTGACCGCTCGGGTCTTGTACTCTGTTTTTTTGGCCGCATCGTCCGTCATGCGATAGGCGCCCGCCAAGGTCAGAACTTTTTTCAGGCATCTGCGGCTTTGAGTCAGCAGACGCGGCCCGATGATAATATATTCAACGGTCTGCGGATTTTTTACCAGTGCATCCGCTTCCAGCATCTGATTTTGAAGCAGCTTTTGCAGGAACTCATCCTTCTGAAGAAGTTCTTTGACTTCGGCCTCACGCTGAGATGACGCCAAAATCCTCGGGTGTGCCGGATTGAGCCGGGCGAAGTAATCCGGAACAGACTCTTCGGCAAACGCCAGGTTACTGGCCAGGCAAAAGGCAAAAAGCAAAATCATAAAGGCGGGGTTAATGTGGGTTTTCATGATCAACTCCAGTACGAAAGTATGGCGAGTGTGGGGACGACACTTTCAGTGCCGAATGAAGGAGCCATTAAAGATCGGTGGTTTAAGACGACACAAGTACGCCGTCCCAAAATATGAAACTACTCGTTCGTGAACGCGATCCTGCGAAAATCTGCGCTTGCAAACTCTTTTTCCAGCGCTTCCCGAATTTGGCGTGCGCAGGTCTCGTAAACCTCAATTGAGCAGCCGAATGGATCAGGGATCCCTCCCGATTTCTGCGCCAGAATGAAGATTTTGTACGAAATTTCAGGCATGATGCTCATAAGCTGCCGTGCGTGGGCGGGGGTCATGCAGAAAATCCGGTCAGCGTATTCAAGGAGTTTCGGCGTTATCGGGTGGGAAATATGCGAGGCGAGGCTCAAGCCCATGGACTCGACTACCTTCCGTGCCTCTGGACTTGCGGGAGAGTAGTCGTTCGCGGCGATCCCGGCTGAAAGAAAATGAATTCCTGTTTCCTGTTCCAGATTGTCCGGGTGAATTCCTCTTTTTTTTGCTAAAATGTCACGCGCAATCGCTTCTGCCATCGGACTGCGGCAAGTGTTGCCGGAACAAACAAAAAGGAACAGCGGCTGGGCGAAGCGTTCCAGTTGGCTGTTCGAAATGAACCCCTCACGGAGTACCCGAAAGATGTTCGAGTTTTTCGCGAACATCAAAACGGAAGAGGCGCGTTTCAGAACAGAATCGCCATCATCGAAAATAAGGTCCACTTTATCGCCAATGGACTTCACGACTTCCATGGCCGAAGTGCAGTCGATCTGCCCGTGAAGATTCGCGCTTGTAAGTGCGATTGGAAAATCGGCCGCCTTGAGGACCGCCAGGGTGAATTCGTTCTTCGGGACGCGTACCCCGATGGAATCCTCGGGCATGATATAACGCCGGACAGATTGGGGGATTTTATAGATTTCGCTTTCTGGAAAATCCGCATTGAGAACAAGCGTAATCGGTCCGGGAAACAATCTGCGGGCCAGACGTTCCGCTACCACGGACACTCGGGGAATAAATGAAGAAATTCGATCAATGTCAGAAAAAGCGAGAGTGAACGGGTTCTTTTCAGAGCGATTTTTGGCGGCGAGAAGGTGTTCCACGACCGCCTGATCATCGGCACGGACGGCAATTCCATAAACTGTCTCCGTTGGCAAAACGACCAGCCCGCCATTTCTCAGGGCCTCAACCGCGGATTGTACTGTCTGCTCGTCAAAACCCTTTTTTTGAAGCTGAACGACTCGGGCTAACATCCATTTTCTCCCTAAGATTTCAGTATAAAATAATCCAGTGGGAAGAATGGGAGCGATGAGAAACCATGGGAGAAATGAGACTTGACCAATCAACTCCCTTTTCTCATTTTTCTCCCATTCTATTCATTCCTTTTTTTAAAGCGAAAATCTGAATCTACTTTTTTGGAGGCTCAAATTTGGGAGCGGTCGTTTCCATTTCGTCCTCATCAACCGTTGATTTGTTGGAGGAAGAAGGAGAGCCAGAACGCGATTTCGGGGAAGAAACGGACGATGTGTCGTTAATTTCCGACGTGATGTCCGTCACGACCGACGAAACCTCTTTCTTGAAAGCCCCAACGGTGCGCTGAAACTCGGAATAGTATTTCCCGAATTTACGCGCCATTTTAGGCAGATCGCCGCCAAAGAGCAAAACCGCGAGAAGGCCGATGAAAAACATCGACCCCATGTCAAACATTCCCAGGATTACCGCGGTATTTATTTCCGGAATGAGATTCATTCTGCTTCTTTCTTCGTGGAATCCACGTTTTCGTCTTCCACGTCTTCCTTGATTTCCTTCATCCCTTTTTTAAACTCCGTAACACTCTGGCCGAACGAACGGGCGAGAGTTGGAAGGCGTGTACCGAAAAGAAGCAGGGCGATGAAACCGAGGATGAGGAGTTCATTCGTTCCAATACCAAAAAAAGCAAGCGGAAGGTTCATATTTAATCCTTTCTATAATCAGTAAATGTTAATTTTACGTCAACCAAATAGACATTTTACCGGAAACCCTGCCAGATGTCAAGTATTCGGAATGATAAAAAGTGGAAATTTTTGGAAAAATCTGGAATTTTTAGAGAAAATGCTTTTTAAGCCCTGTACACACTCATCGTTGCTGACGGCTGCGTATTTCGGTAGAAGAAACGTCTTTTCGGAACATTTCTTCCGGGACTCCATGGCAGATTTTGGCCAGTGTTCCGGGGACCCGGTCAGGCTGAAACGTCTCAAAAAACTTTCCTGAAGATGTGGATTTCACTCTGCCAAAGACCAGAAAGCGAGCTCCGGTCTCTGAAATCCTGCGAAGGGATTTTTCAAGCAGGATCGGCTCGTCGTGATGATATTTCGTGTCGGCGATCCTCTCGAGTGTGTCCATCCCCACGATGAACGTACGACCGGGAAAGGCTTCCGCCTTTTGTTCAAAAAAGGGGAGCCCTGAAAGAATGACACAGTTGCCGCGGAATGCCGGTTCAGCCCAAATGCGCTCAAGACGTTCGGAAATCGTAATGTAGTCGAGCGGTGGTTTATCGGCATTCAGAACGGCCAATTCCAACGCTGGCGGTTTACCGAGAAGCCTTTGGGCGCAGGCGTGCATCATTCCGTGCCCCGAGTGGATCGGAGCGTAGGAACCGGGAAAAATACTGTCAATTTGAGGAGAGAGAGTTTCGGAGACGGAACCGTCCCGATGAAGTTCCACAAAAGAAAGGGCTCCCGTCAGGACCTGACGCCAGGCAACCGGTGCCGTGCAGTCGTTCGTCGGCTTGTGACTGGCTGGCAGGATGCCGCAGAATTCCGAGACCAGATCCAATGCCCAGTCTGTGACGATTTGCTCTTCCTGTGTACGGTCGGCCTTGTCTTTGGCAAGCTCCAGAGAGTAAGAAACGGTTCGTTCGGCAGACTGGAACGCTGCAAAAGCCCGATGTTCACCGCGATGCTCCCGCTGGGTTGCCAGCGTTGCCGTCAGTGAAAACCCAAAAACCGAATCGTCCCCCGGAGTCAGTTTTCGAGCCTGGTACCAGGCCATGGCTGCGATCCGGCGGGCCGTCGGTTCGGAACAAAACTGTTCGGGCCTGCGCCCCAGAAAAGATGTCATTGCCTCGGCACTGTAAGGAACACGGGCTTCCAGGACCGTTCGAGACGCGCCGGGAACGGAGAGCAGGGCGGAAAGGAGACCACTCCCACCGCCAGAACAAACAAAAAAGCCGCGACCCACGGAAGCGTGAATCGCAGCTGCTTTTTCAAAGTTCGTCATTATGAACTCAATCAAACATCGTCATCGTCGTCATCATCGCCGAAAACGTCTTTTTTGTCTGCTTTCGGGGCTTCGACTTCGTCATCATCGTCGTCGTCATCAT
>JAUMVK010000099.1:0-2121 GCA_030530205.1 Thermoguttaceae bacterium
GATTTCTAACTCCTAATTCCTAACTCCTAACTTCCCCTATGGCCAACATTCAAACCCTTCCAGCCGCTTGTACCCACGTCATTCTTTCGCTGAACCCGAAAGCGGGACGGCATTCGTCCAAAGAACGGGCGGAGAGGCTGGCCAAAACGCTTCAGGAGACGGGGCTTGAGGTCGAGATCCAGACCGATCTGGCGGTCGTGGCCTCCCGTGCTAATGAGCTTCATCGTGCGGGAAAACTGCGCGCCCTGATCGGGGTCGGAGGGGATGGAACCGCTGCGGAGCTGACGAATCGCACCGAGCCTGGCGTCCCGATCGCGCTGCTTCCAAGCGGGACGGCCAATCTGCTCGCCAAGTACCTGAAATACTCGTTTGATCCCGAGAAATTCGCGCAGATGATCCTGGCCGGAAAGGTCATGACGATGGATGTCGCGCAGGCGAACGGCCGCCTTTTCCTCGCGATGATCGGCTGCGGCTTCGATGCGGAAGTGGTCGCGCAGGTACACGCCGCCCGAATGAGCAATCCGAAGGGGGCGCATATTAATTATTGGTCGTACACGAAGCCGATCCTCCGTTCGATCGCGTCGTACCGCTTCCCGAAGATCCGGATCGAGTTCCTCGACGAAACCGGCACGGAGACGGGTGAGTTTTACGACGTTCCTTGGGTTTTCGTTTGTAATATTCCCAACTACGGCTGGGGAATTCCCATGGCGCCAGGCGCGAAAGGGGACGACGGTCAGCTCAACGCGCTGCTTTGGCGCGGCGGGTCCCTTTGGAGCGGCGTGCTTCTTTCCTCCCTGGCAACGCTTGGCGGTCTGCACCGGTTTTGGTGGCGTGCCCGAATGAGGACCGGCAAAAACTTCCGGCTTTCGGTCGCGCCGAATCAGCGGGAGAGGGCGGTCGTTCCATACCAGCTCGACGGCGATCCGGGAGGAAATCTCCCCGTGGATGTGTGTTTGCTGGAAAACCGGCTGACGATTTTTTGCAAGTAAAGCGTTTTATTTCGATTTAACCCGGCGCGTAATTTCGGCCTTCGGCCTCCATTACCGCCTTTCATCATTTTTATATTCAGGAGCTTCCAATGGCTTACTCACGCGAAGAACTGATGCAGCTCGTTCAAGGGGTTGCAGCGGATTACGAAAAACTCGAAAATGAGCTGAAAAAAGCGGTCATCGGCCAGGACGAAGCCGTTCGGACGGCTCTGGCGGCGTTGATCCTCGGCGGACACGTGCTCGTGGAAGGTCTGCCCGGGACCGGGAAAACGTTCCTCGGGACGTCCCTCTCCCAGATCGTCACGCTTTCCTCGACCCGGATCCAGTGTACGCCGGACCTGATGCCGACCGACATCATCGGGACGTACGTCATTATGGAAACCGCGCAGGGACGCCGTGCGTTTGAATTCCAGAAAGGCCCGATTTTCGGGAGCATCGTGCTCGTGGACCAGATCAACCGCACGACGCCGCGCACGCAGTCGGCCATGCTCGAAGCGATGGAGCAGGGGGCCGTGACGGTTTCGTCCGAGGTCTTCGACCTTCCGTCTCCGTTTACGGTCATCGCGACGCAAAACCCGCTCGAACAGGAAGGAACGTTCCCGCTTCCGGAGGCGCAGGTGGACCGTTTCCTCTTCCAGACAAAGATGAAAATGCCCACCGGGGCGGAAATGGCGCAAATTCTCCAGCGGGCTACGGGCGCCGAGAAGGTCATGATCCGCAGCGTCATGGACGGGAAGCGTGTGCTGAAGATGCGCGACATCATCCGGAACGTTACGATTTCGGACGATTTGTGCCAGTGGTGTGTCGCCCTGATGGAAAAGTCGCAGCCGACCGGGGCCAAGGCGCCGCAGTCGGTCAAAGACTTCGTCCGGTACGGCATTGGCCCGCGCGGCGTGCAGGGGCTCGTGCTTGCGGCAAAATTCTCCGCAGCCATTGAAACCCGGCTGGAAGTAACGAAGAACGACCTGATGAAAATGGCCCTTCCGACGCTCCGGCACCGGATCTTCCTCAATTTCCGTGGCGAAGCGGAAGGGGTTTCCAAAGACCAGATCCTGGCAGAGATTTTGAAGTAAAAAATACGGGGACGACGCTTCCAGCGTTGCCTCAAAAACCAACATCTACGGGGACGACG
>JAUMVK010000004.1:0-51891 GCA_030530205.1 Thermoguttaceae bacterium
TCAGGAAAATACAAGATGGGATTAGTTGGCGGGGTGGTATGTGCAACAGGCTGGTAATGGCCCCGAAAGAACGTGGAGATTTATCAGAGCGTTCCAAACAAGACATTCTCGCCGTCAGTCGCTTTCGTGGAATAGTAAGCGTGAACCTCCTGAATACTTTTTTGGATCTCCTCGGGAGGATTGGCAATCAGTTCTTCCATTCTTTGCCGTTGGCTCTCCGTCAGAACTTCTGAAACACCCTGTTTCATTTTAAGGTTGATTGCTCGTGCTTTTTCTCTCAAGTCCCGATAATCTATCTGGTTGTGATTTACCCTATAATTCTTTAGACCGACGAGCGCCTCGAATTCTTTCTGAGTTTTAACTTTTGCCTGTTTCGAATCCCTGAATGGCATTTGCTCTTCTAGGAGAATAAGCCGTATCTTTTCTTTAAGATACGCTTCCACTTCCGGCTCGATCGATTGACGAAATACTTTCAATTTATCCATTTGTTCCGCGGAAAGCCCCAACGACTGAAAAGCCTCCACCTCATACACAGGATAATCTGACGCAAGAAACATGATTTGAATTTCACCACTTTTCTTTTTTTGTGCCGGGGTTAAATATTCTTCCGCTGCCGCTGCCATTACCTCCGCGCGACGTTCATAAATTTTCTTCCATAACTGTAGATATTTTTCGCAATCCGAGGCATTTCGGTTCATCCAGAACGGATCGTGATCGTCTTCCATTGCTACAGTCTGCGCGTATAAATCAAGGATTGTTTTGTCCTGGAGCGGGGCGTGCCAGATTTCATAACTTACAGGGTTGTGTATCTCAGGATCGGTTGGTCTATCCGTGATATTCAAACCAAGTGCTTCGTCAATCGCCTGTCGGTCACAAGGTAATTGCCGATAAAAACCAATGCCTCTTTGATCCGCCAATCCCCAATATTCCAAGCCCAGCTTTTCCATCAAAACAGGGGATTCATATTCATACATGACCGTGTTCCAGTCTTCGTCTTCATAGATCGGGAATGGCGTTCCAGATTTCCTTTCGGGAAGTTTCTGCTTACAGCCGGGAATTACCATAAAAACTCCCATGACGATTAAAACAGCGAAAATGAGAGCGTTTTTATATTGGAATTTCATCGTCCCCTCTTTTCTTAATTTCATTCCGGCTGGAATTCCATCTCGACCCAGCCCAGTTTCTGCGCTTTACCGGTTTTCTGAGTCACGTTCACGCCGTTGATCCCGTCGCGGACGGCTTCTGACGGGACGCGGAAACGAACTGCCCGCTTCATCCCCCCAAATTTCTCCGGGGCCGAAAGTTCCTGGGCTTCCAGCGCGTCGGAACCGTTCAGCTGGACCTGAAATTCCGCGTCGTTCAGTCCTTCACCCTCGAAGAATCCCGCCGTGATGTAGAACGCTCCGGCCACGGTCGGCTTTCGGCCAAACTGTACTTTCACCTCCGCCGGCGCGCTGAGCGTTTTGGGAAGCTGCTTTTCCTGATCCAGCTCCGGCTTGCCGTACGTCGCCATGTAGTCCCGCCACGAAACGACGTGACGGCGCGGGAAGTTCACGATTTCGTCCGGGGCGAAACCGCGCTTGATCAGATGCTCGAAAATGGCCGGGCGGTAAACCAGATTGAAGAGGTAAAGCCCGTCCGCGCCGTTCGCGTACATATTCGTCGCCCAGCCGTCGTACATTTCGTAAGAAAGCGGGGTCCTCGCGACGCCGCTCCCGCAGGAAACGCCGTCATCCGTCGCGGCGAAAACCGGGAAATCGGGGTTTCCGACCGCTTTTTTCCAGTCGGCCGCCGGAATATCAAAGTCGCTCGACGAGAAGAAGCAGGACGCGACGATCTGGTCGATCAGCCCTTCTTTCGCCCACGCAACGGCATCCATTCCAAGGGCGGCCGAGGCCTGCGGAGTCGCCGGGACGCGGACCGAAATGAGGATCTTATGCCCGCGGACCTTTTCCATTTCAAGCGCTTTCGCCTTCACATCACGCACGAACTGGGTCAAAACGTGCGCGTCCTCGACTTCCTTGCCCGGCGTCAGGTGCAGGCAGAACCGCATCCAGTCCATCTCGAAGCCATCCGCGTCATAGCGTTCCAAAAGCTCCACGGCGCACGCCATGTAAAAGTCGTACGCCCCTTTTTTGGCGTAGTTGAACGCACAGTCGGTCCAGTTCGAGAGGTTGGAGTCCGGAACGCGCCAAAGCTCCCGGTGCTCGCGCCAGAAGTTGAAATTCCGGAAATAGTTCGGCCGGTTGACGAAATGCACGTCGTTCATCCGCATCGAGATCCACGGCGAAATGCCGTCTTGCCGGCACCGGTCGATCCAGACCGTGTACGGGTCGATCCCCATTTCGAAGAGTTTCTTGCAGTTGGAGGTCCAGCGGATCCCCGCCTCACCCGGGCCGTAATCGACGGGCGAACCGTCCGCCATTCCCTCCCAGATACGCTCGTGGACCTTCGAGTCGTAACTCGTCCGCTGCCCCTGCGGGCACATAAAAAAGTGCGTGACGTGCGAGTCTTTCATCCGGTCGATGTACGCCTGCAACGCTTCGAGCGTCATGAGGTCCGCCGTCTGCTTAAAGTAGTGGTCATTATCCTCGTTGATGATGAGGACCGGCCGTTTTTCCCCGGCCCAAAGGGTGGACGTCAGTAGAAAAAGGAGCGCGAGCGCGGAAAGGAAAAATCGTTTCATGATGGGAATTCCAAAAGAAAAAAGGAGTGGGGGGAAATGACGCGAAGGTCACGAATTCCTTTAATTTAACAGAAAATTTGAAAAGTTCAAGGGCCACGAAGAAAAAAAGAAAAGGCGTTTAAAGCCTCCCCTGAAAGGGGAGGTGGCCCGAAGGGCCGGAGGGGTTCTGAAACGGGAGGAAAGTCCGTCCTTTGGCCTGAACCCCCCAGTCTCGCTTCGCGAGCCAGCCCCCCTTTCAGGGGGGCCTTTAAATGACGCTTTCAGCGTCGCCGAATTCGCCTCCCCCTTTAAAATAAAAAAAATCAAAAATTATTGGAAAAATTTCCTCAAAATTATTCCCTACCCTCTGCCCAAACCCTTGACAGCCAGTTTACCCCACATTATAATATAATTTGTGACTAGGTCAGCTTTTGTATAAAACAAGGTTTTAGAGGCTGCCGTCTCGCAATTTAACATCATCTTTTGGTGAAAGGAAAAATCGATGGCACAGAACGTTCGCAGTGGGAATGCTTTAGGAACGGCCTCCTTGGTCCTCGGAATTATAGCATGCCTTGGATGCTGGATTCCTTTTTTGTGTGTTCTTTCCCTTCCGGTAGCCGGGATTGGGCTTCTTTTGGCTGGGATTGGTTTCCTGATGGCTATTTTCAGTAAGGCCTCCTTTTCTTCACCAATTGGAGGCGGCATTGTATGTATTGTGGCTTTGGTTATTGCTTCAAGTATGACAAAAGTCAGCGATGATGCCCTGAAAGCCATTACTTCTCCTGAATCTATTGAGGAATCAACATCTGAAGAGGGATCAGAGGAAGTTGGTGACTCCGATGAGGCCAGTGATTCGGAAGCTGAGACCGATACCTCTGAAAAACCTCAAAAGAAGTCGTCCCCAAAGAAAGAAGAACCCAAAGGCCCGAAATTCACATCAATTTCACTTGGAGAAAAAGTTTCTCTTGAAAACGCCGAATTTCAACTGGATTCGGTAGAGTGGAGTGATGAAGTTCGGCCTTCAAATGTGAGCGGGACTTATTCGTATATGGAAGATACAGCCGACGAAAAATACATCATTATTCGTGGCACGTTCAAAAATAAGGCGAGTGAAGCGAAGAATTTACCAGACAACATTAAGGTCCAATTCATTTTTAATGGAAAGTATAAATACTGGGGGCATCTTAACACTGAAGAGGAGAATGGAACTGGTTTAAATTCTCTCTATTCCACGAAACCATTAAAGAAAGAAACAATCGTTATTTATGCGAGTGTTCCGGATGAAATAGCGGAGGACTGGGAGGAAGGGGTCCTTCAATTTGGATTCCGCGACAATCTTTCGTCTTCATTTTTCGGAGATGACCTCGAGAAAATGGAAAACCGTTACGAGTTAAAACTCTCAAAACCATAAAAACAGACGATACTCAAAAATTGGATTAAACAGCAAGCCACTCCGCATCGAGTCAAATTCTGAAAACGTGCATGTGAACATGACGGTGTTCGCTCAGAATTTCACAATGCGGAGTGGCTTTCATTTTCTTGTGGGGGTGACCAAGGCCTACGGCAACGGTGTCGGGTTTTCACAAAATTTTCCGATTGAAACTCCCCAGCGCGTAATTCCGTGCTTCGCACTCCATTACCGCCTTGCATTTGACGACGTTTCCAGCGGCGTTTAAAGGCCCCCCTGAAAGGGAGGCTGGCTCGCGCAGCGAGACTGGAGGGTTCCGACGAAAAGACAGACTTTCCCCAGTTTCTGAACCCCTCCGGCCCTGCGGGCCACCTCCCCTTTCAGGGGAGGCTTTAAATTGGCTGGAAGCGTCGTCCCCGTAAATTAACCCTTGGCTTGATGATACTCGCGCAATTCGTGCTCCTCGTCATCATCGTACACGATGGCGTAGTGCTCGCCGTGCTGGCTCAGGTCGAGGCCCTCACGCTCGTGCGCCGTCGAAACCCGGAGATGGACCAGGCAGTCGGTCACCCAGTACAGGATCAGCGAAACGACGAACGAGTACACGAACACGATCACGACACCCAGAACGTGCATCCAGAACGCGGTCGCTCCGCCGTGTTCGACCATCACGCCGACGAAAAAGCCCGTCAGGATGGTGCCGACGATGCCGCCCACGCCGTGGGTTGAGAAAACATCCAGCGCGTCGTCAATGTCGGGGTGGCGCGCCCGCCAGTGGACCATCGTGTTGCAGACCAGCGCAATGAACGTCCCGATGAAGAGCGAGGTCCCGACCGTCACCCAGCCCGCGCAGGGGGTGATCCCGACCAGACCCGCGACGGCGCCGACCGCCACGCCCATGGCCGAGGGCTTACGTCCCAAAACCGCGTCCCAGAGGAACCACGTCAGCATTGCAGCCGCCGAGGCCGTGTTCGTGTTCAGAAACGCCTTGGCCGCGCCGGCGTCCGCGCAGAGGAACGAACCGCCGTTGAAGCCGAACCACCCGAACCAGAGGAGGCACGCGCCGAGCAGAACGAGCGGAATATTGGCCGGGGAGTGCTCACCGGGTTCCACACGCCGTCCGAGGTACAAAGCGCCCGCAAGCGCCGCGACGCCCGACGAGGCGTGAACCACGATCCCGCCCGCGAAGTCGTGTACACCCATCCACGCCAGAAGCCCATCCGGATGCCACGTCCAGTGTGCCAGCGGAGCGTAAACGAAAAGCGTGAAAAGGGTCATGAAGACCAGGTAGCCGGAAAAGTGGATCCGTTCGGCGAACGACCCGGTGATCAGCGCCGGCGTGATGATCGCGAATTTCATCTGGAAAAGAGCGTAAAGAACGAGCGGGATCGTGAGGCCCAGGGCCGCGTAATTGATGAACGACGCGCCCTTTTTCGTGGCTGAAATCACCACTTCGTCCGTGAACGTGCCATCCGCGGCCATTTCCGCAGCCGGAGCCGCGTAAGCGCTCTGGCCGTCCTGGAGCGTCGCCAGGTCCACACTTTCGGCCTTCACCCAACTGCCGGATTCGGTCTTCAGGACCTGGACATAATCCGCGATTTCGACCGCCGACCCGATCCCGTTCGGGCTTGCGCCGACGTTCTGGAACATGAAGAACTGGAACGGGTTTCCGATCAGGCCGTGCCACGAGTCACCAAACGCGAGACTGAAACCGATCACGACCCAAATCACCGAAACGAGCCCGATGGAAACGATGCTCTGGACCATCGTCGAAATGACGTTTTTCGGCCGGACCATTCCTCCGTAGAAGAGGGAAAGTCCCGGGGTCATGAGCATCACCAGACCGGACGCGGTAATCATCCACGCGACGTCGGCGAAGTTAATGTTCACTGCCGATTCCGCCTCGGCGTCAGTGTAAACCGCACCGTCGGGGGAGTAGGTCAAATCGCGCGGTTCCGTGGTGAAAAGCCCCCACACGCTGAAAATCAGCAGAAGGCCGAACATTCCGATCCAGCGGAAACGCTTTACTCTTTTAGTCTGTTCTGCAGTCATGGATTCATCTCCTAACTTTGAAAAGGAAGGCGCAGAGTCCGGCAGATTCCCATAGAAAAGACCGTACCCGCGCAAAAAAAACTCAAAAAAACGCTTAAAAATCAAGGTTTGAGCCGCCGCGTCATTGCGCCGATACGGAGCCGGAAGGAGAGATTTTCCGGTTCATGCAAGAAAAAAACCTGAAACAGAGGTCCAGCGCCATTGCTGAAATCTCCCTTTCAGGTATTAAGTTTATTTTAGCCCGTTTTGCGAAAAAGTCAAGCCCCAGTGGAGAAATTTTCCGAAAAAAACTCGCACGACAATTCAGAACCACGCCCGCAAAGAGGAAAAACCAGTGTATCGATCCCGGAAAAACGTGCAGCTACGAGACTGGAAGAGCGTTGTCCCTGTTATTTGTTCCCGTCTGGCATAAACCTGTATCCGGCGTTGCGGTATGTCAGGAAGTACTGCGGACGAGTCGAATCCTGTTCAAAAATTTTTCTTAAACGCAAAATAAACTGATCCGGGGCGCGGGTATTCATTCCCGCCGAGGTCTTCCAGACGTTTTTCAAAAGCTCATCTTTCGAGATCAACCGGTTCGCGTTCTGCACAAAATACTTCAAAAGAGTCATTTCAAGGAACGTGAGATGGTGCGTCTTTGCAGGAGTTCTAACCTCCAGAGTGTTGAAATTTACCGTTGCGTTTCCTATTTGCATCTCTTCCGGAAGTTCAGCGGCCGGTTCCTGTTCTTTTGCGCTTTGGAGTTGGTGCAGCTTCAGCATATTTCGGATTCGGGCGAGAAATTCGTCCAGATCAAACGGCTTGGCGAGGTATTGGTTCGCGCCAACGTCAAACCCACGCGCTTTGTCTTCCGGGAGTGTTTTGGCCGAGAGGAACATGATCGGCGTGAGGATCCCATGCTCGCGCACCTGAGAACAGATCGTAAAACCGTTCACGCCCGGGAGCATAATGTCCAGCACAATGACATCGAACGCCCCCGGCTCGGTCAGGAGGAGGGTAAGCGCCTCGTTTCCGTCATGGATCAACGTCACGTCGTAGAGTTCGTGTTCCAGTGAAAAACGGATTCCATCGGCCAGATTTACTTCATCTTCGACGACTAAAATACGAGGTTTCTTTTCTGCTTCTGTGTTCATCGGCTCAGTATTACAGTAAAAGGGACGGTTCTGTATCGGCTCGATTATTATACCATATTATCTTATCGGTACAAGTTTAAAACACGCAAAATAAAAAAATTTTTCTAATTTTAACGATTTTATGGATTTTTCTGGTAAAAATAGCCGATAAAAGAGATGGAGTGTTTCAAGCACTCTGGAAGTGTGTGTATATGGCTGAAATTTGTTGAAACTTCGGTCAGAAATTTGAAAGGATTCAAAAATGAAAAAGACCTTCAGAATAATCGTCTCAGAAATTCTGGCGATTCTCTTCGGAATGGCGATTTGTACCGCTCAGGCCCAAATGATGGGTGTTCCGACAGACCGTGGAGGATGTCCAATTTACGCGAATCAGGAAGGGTATTACGGCCTGAACGGCGGCTGCGCCAGCGGAAACTGCGGAAACCATGCCGTGGGGCCGATGGTCGCCGGTGGTTACGCTGGAATGGCGGCGCCTTGTGGTGCGCCTTGTGAGATGCCTTGCGAGGCTTCCTGTCCTCCGGTTTATCCGGTCAGCTGCGGTCCGTGCCTTCCGTGCGGTGGCTGCGGCGGCGGACTTTTGGGCAGAATCTGGAACGGCCAGAACTATTGGCAAGGTCCCGGCTGCAGTGAACGCGTGATTGACGAACTGCGCAAGAGCTGGTATCCCTGCGCGTGCTGCGACGTTACAGGTGAACCGTGCTGCAGCGCCAACACGATCGGCTCCGGTTTACGCAGCAGCCAGATCGTTACGGGTGCCCCGGTGAAAATGAACGCTGGCCAGCCTGAAAAGGGCTTTTATACTGCTCCGTCACCGTACTGTGGGTCCCAGGTCCCGTTCCAGGGTGCGACCCCGGTGCCGGCCCAGGGTGGGTGCAAATCCTGTCAGGGCGGCATGAACTTTACGGCCGTTCAGCCTCAGCCGACTCAGCAGATCGTTTATGGTCAACAGACCTACGCTCAGCCGGTTCAGCAAACCTACGCTCAGCCGGCTCTTAAACCCTATCCCCAGTCAGCTCAACAGACTTATGTTCAGCCGGTCCAGTACCAGGAACCCGTTCGCGAAACGTCGAAATTCCGGAGTTCCGGCGCGCTTCACTATCGTGCCAATTACACGCCATCAAGCGAAGTTCCGGGTTATCTGAAAGCCCAGATGAACGCGGAAAAAGAGGGTATTGGGTTTGAAACGGCGAAAGCTGCCCGTACGCAGGATACCCAAAGCGCCTGGCGTCCGGTGAGTTACAATCAGGTTTCCGATTCAGTGGAAACGGTTATGACTCCGGCTCCCCGCGTGGAAGGTTCCGTTTTGGCGGCCCCTCCGGTTCAGACGGATGCGATGGTTTATCCGGCAGGTGTTCCGATGGGAGACTGTGGCGTCCCGTGTGGTGATTGTGGTGTTCCCTGCGGCGATTGCTGCGCTCCTTGTGGAGGCTGTGGCCCTTGCTGGGGTCCCTGGGGTGGATGCGGGCGTTACGGCGGAATGTGGCCGGGACTTATCCCGCTGGCAGGTGACGC
Source organism: Thermoguttaceae bacterium (assembly GCA_030530205.1). GTDB lineage: Bacteria > Planctomycetota > Planctomycetia > Pirellulales > Thermoguttaceae > RGIG3701. The sequence goes on from JAUMVK010000004.1 coordinate 8,771, forward strand.
GGTGCGATTCACTGGCCGCGTGGCGTATCGTACAGGTCGTGCCGCCGTGGTTGGTACGGGACTGGTGGCTTGGGGTGGTCTGCGGACTGTCGGAGCCGTTTTCTGGAATCCGAACGTCATGGGCCCCATCGTTCCGGGTCCCGGAGTTCCGGTTGCGGCTGCCGCGCCGATCGATCCGGTTTATGCCGAAAACGACATGTACCTGAACGCCTCCAGCGCTTCGGGACATCCTGCGGCGCTTCAGGCGTCCAACCTTTATGAGAATCAGTACTACCCGCAAAACTACTCGGTGATTTCCGACACGGTCGTTTCTCCGGCGGTCCCGGGTGTTCCGGCGGCAGTACCGGCAAATACCGTGGTCGCGGCTCCCGCTTCGGCTACACCCTCCGCCAGCCTTTTGAGTTACCAGACCCAGCGTGTGATGCTGGAGGATGGAACGGAAGTGATTCTGGAACATGACGCAATGACACCACAGAACCGCGCGCTCAACTCCTCCGTCCAGTATATGGCCTCGAATAACTCCACGACTCCGGCCCTTTCGGCTCCGGCTCCGGGAGTGATTCCTGTAAGTATGAACGCACCGGTCGCCTCAAACGTTTCGATGAAACAGGCAGACACGTCAAACGCAATGCCCGTTCAGACGGTTCCGGCTGAAATGTACCCGATCGTCGCCAGCGAGCAGCCGCAAATTCAGCTTGCTCCGGGCGAAGTGCTGGTTTCCCAGCAGGATTACATTCTGGAACCGGCCGGAACGCCAAGTGCCGCGGAGCCGAATGGACTCGTGCCCGTGGAAGAAAACGTTCCGCTGGAAAAGATTCAGCCGAATGAAGAAAACGTTCCCGCCACTGAACCGGTTCGTGACGCTAAAGTGACGAAAGTTTCCTTCGAGCAGCCCGTTTCCAAACCTGAAGTTTCCATCATTCCGGCTTCTGTGCCGTCGGAAGAACGGGAAACGGAATCAGGTTGGAAAGTCCGTGTGACCTCGGGAAGTGATTCCCTTCTGGGACTCAAATCCGCTACGCCGATGAAGTGATCAGGAGGTTAATTTAAAGCGCAAGGGGACGATGTTTCGGCATCGCCCCCTCTTTTTGTCTTGGGATCAGAAAATCAGGATCCCCCACTTTCCGAACTTGATCGTCTCACCCGTTTCGACTTTCTTCTGAAAAAGTGTCACTGTGTCGTTTGCACTCGTTCCGAAAAGCGTAAATTCCGGCTTGGCGGCCTTTTCAAATCCCTGCGAGAGAAGAAACTCCGCAAGAGAATCCCGGTTCCGGTTTGGCATCGGTGTGACGACGTACGCCCAGCCGCTTTTCACGCATTTCGCCTCGGTCGAGTCGATCGTCGAAAGGAGGAAATTCCGGTCCTTCAGGTAGTCCGGGACCTCGTTATTGCGGTACTCGCGGTTGGTGAAGAGTTTGCAGCCGGTCTCAAACGTCGTGACGGAATCGCCGCTCTGAACGGGTTCGAACTGCGCTGCCGGCCCGGTCTGGAACGGTTTCCCGTCTTTGTTCGGGTTCAAAACCACTTTCTGGCTTGCGGGCGCGACCGACTGACCCGTCGCCTGGTTCACGAGGATCTTCAGCCGGCTTTTCGGCGAAACGAGTTTTCCCGCCAGAATGTCCGTCTCGGTGATGCGTGAGACGAAAATCTGCTTCGCGCCCAAACGCTGGAAGTCGTGAATGACGAAGATCGTGCCGTCCGGGGTCTGGTCGCCGTCGGGGTACGAGACCTGGTCGCGCTCGTCGAGCATCAGGCCGCCCTCCCACGTTTGGCCGTCGTCGCGGGAGAGGAACGCCATCATCTGCCTGCGCCCAACGTCCTGGTCGATCGGCCCGTTTTTCACGAGGATCAGGTTCCCGCTCGCCAGCCGACGGAGGAACGTCCGCGACGACGTGTGCGGGATCTTCGATGGCTGGAAGTCGGTCCACGTTTTGCCGCCGTCCGAGGAGTAAAAGTCGCCGATCCCTTTGTTCGTGCGGTTCATGATCCAGAACCGGCCGTCTTTCAGCTCCACGATGGAGTGCTCGTCAAAGAGCGTGTACTCGACGGGCGTGTACCCGCGGCCGAGTTTCGTGTAGGTCTTTCCCTGATCTTCGCTCACGACGAACCACGCGCCGCAGGGGCCGTTTGGGGAGCGGTCCAACTTCTCACCGCCGCCGGCCCAGGGAAGATTCCAGACCGAGACCGGGAAGATCCACCGCCCGCGGGAATCGGTGATCGGTTTGTTCATCATCACGCCGGAGGTGACGAATTGGGGCGTTTTCTCCCAGACCGGCTCCGTGTTGGGATTGGAGCAGGCGAGCGTCCAGACGTCGGCCGGGCCGTCCTCGCCGGGACGCTGCGCCCAGTAAACGTGAAGTTTTCCGTCCGGGGCGTACCAGATGGAGGGGTCGTACTCCCGCGGCTCGCCGGGCTGGTCGATGGCGAAAAGGGGCGCGGACCACGTTTCGCCGCCGTCGGTCGAGTGGACCACCACGACGTAATTGTCGCGGTCCTCGGTCACTCCGCCCGTGTACCAGCACGCCCAAATGTTCTGGTCGTCTGTGACCGCCAGACTGGGAATTCCCTGAAAGCGCCGGAACTGGTCGGCATACTCGTCAGGAAGCGGCGACAAAACCACCGGAGGAACGCGCTCCCCGGCCAAAACCGGGGCGGAAATTGCAAGGAGGGCAAAAAAGAGAAAGGCGAGTTTTTGCATGGTGGACCTTTCGATAAAATGGAAAGATTACGGGGACGATGCTTCCAGCGTCGTTTCAAAACACAAATCCTGCGGGGACGACACTTCCAGCGTCGTCAATCCGGAAGGACGACGGCCCGCCGTCCGCGGTGGACCCGGCCGCCGCAGTCTCGTTAGGGACTGAGAAACCGAATGGGAGGCGGTAATGGAGCGCAAAGCGCGGAATTACGCGCCGGACTGAAAGAGGGTGGGACGCTTCAGGCGCGTAATTCCGGCCTTCGGCCTCCATTACCGCCTTACATTTGACTCTTGATTGGGAACTAAAATCACGCGCAAGCCAAGCGAGGAGTTTCGGCTGCCGCGATAAAAACCGCCGCGCTTTGCGGATCTGCAGTCCCCGTTACTGAGGTCCCAGGCTCCGCCGCGGCACACGCGGGGCGGGGAAACGCAGCTCACTGTGATCGATCCTTTTTCAGTTTCGGGAAGGTTCAAAGGGAACGTGGGCCGGGTCGAGTTTTCCGGGTCCGTCATTGGGGAGACTTCGTAATAAGAAGAACCGTACCAGTCTGCGCACATTTCCCAAACATTGCCGTGCATATCATGCAGACCCCAGGCGTTCGGCTCCTTCTGCCCGACTGTGTGGGTCATTTCCTTTGAATTCTTCTTGTACCACGCCATTGAATCAAGGTCCCCGGCGAAAACCCCGGTCGTTCCCGCGCGGCAGGCGTATTCCCACTGCGCCTCGGTTGGGATCTGGACCTTCTGCCCGAGTTTCCCGCTCAATTTCCGGCAGAATGACTGGCACTCCTCCCAGTTTACTTTCTCGACCGGCTTCCACGGGCCTTTGAACTCGCTCGGATTCTCACCCATCACGCTTTCCCACATTTCCTGCGTGACTTCGGTTTCCAGCATCCAGAAACCTTTGGTCAGTTTTACTTGATGGAGTTTCTCGTCGTTCTTTTCATCATTTCGGCCTGGCTCTCCCTCGGGACTCCCCATCATAAACTCGCCCGGCGGGCACCATCGAAAGGCGTACTCGATCCCGTCCACGGTCAGGACTTTACGCTCCCCCGCTTTGAGATCCTCCGCACCGGCAGTCGGAGCCGCGCACACGATCAGGGCAAAAAGGAGTGAAATCAAAAAACGCCGCATTGACGAAAACTCCGTTTTCAATTATGAATTATGAATTTTGAATTATGAATTGAAGACGACGCTGGAAGCGTCGTCCCCGTAATTTTAAAACACATAAATGTGCACGGCAAAGCCCGCGAAATCGTCCGTCAGCGTGCCGTTTTCGACCGGAACCGAGCGGTCCTCAAACAGAACCTCCGCGGCTCCGTTCACGTTTGGAAGCGGGAACGACGCCTTCACCGGTTCCGGGCTGGAGTTCACCGTGAAGAGGTACGTTTTCCCCTCGTGGACTTTCATCAGGAACGAGATCGAGTCGTTCTCCAGTGGGTCCTTTTCAGGGCCAGAGAGGATCTTCGCCGCCGCCGGCTGCGTACCCGTGCGTTCCAGAAGGACCGGGCTCAAATCCCGGATCCGGGTCGCCAGACGCGAAATATTCGCCCAGCGTTCCGGGCTGGTCGTCACGCCGTAGTTGAATTTCTTCTTTTCCGGCTCGACCGTTCCACCATACGTGTACCACGTGATCCCGTTTGCACCGTGAATGATGGAGGCCCAGCTCATCGCGTTCAGCTCGTCCCAGGTGGGGAATCTCTGCCAGCCCCAGCCCTGGAAGTACTGGATGATCGGCCAGACGCTCCGCGGCCGGGCGTTTGCCTGCTCGATGTCGCTCCAACACCGTTTCATATCGACGATGGTCTGCGCGACGCATTTGTCTCCACTGTGCTCGCCTTCCAGACGAACCGGGTAGATCTCCGGCAGGAAATTATCCGTACCAAAGACGTAATCCTCGTAATTTGAAACCTCTTTGGATGCGTGGATCGGATCGGCCTGCGTCGTAATGCGCGTCGGGTCAAGCGCCTTCACCGCGTCGTCACGGTCGTAAAGCTGCGACGGCGTCGTGTTCGCCGAAGTATCGTCCCCCAGGTACCACGCGATCGTCGTGGGGTGGTGACGCAGAACGTTAATGAAGTGCTCATCCACCTCGTGAGCGACCGTCCAGAGTTTGAACCCGTACTTCTGCGCGGCGTTGAGGAACTCAATGTCGTGCGGAGAACTGTACGAATGGGCGAAATTGAAGCCCGCTTCTTTCAGACCTGCGAACGCTTTGTCGAAATTGTAGTCGTTAAACTCGCGCCGCATCACGCCGTACACGCCGATCGGGAAGAAAAGCTCGCCGTCGATGAGCGTCATGCCGTCGTCACGGAGCGTCACTTTCGGCGTTTTGGGAGCTTCACCGATAAAGAAGACTTTCCGGGCTTCGACCTGGTTCCCTCGAATGTCACGCACAGCGACGTCCACGTGGTGAAGGCCCTCAGCCCATGGCTCTTTCGCACGGAGTGTCAGGCGCGGGAAAACGCCTTCAAATTCAGCTGTGCGGTCGGTTCCGTCCACGGTCACGTGGAAACCTTCAGTCGAAACCAACGAATCATCCGTGATTTCAAGGACCAGATCAGTTTTTGCGTCGGTCGTCGGTGAAGCGCTCACGATCTTCACGCGCGGCGGGAAACTGTCGCCGCGGATCTTCCAGTTAGCGAATTTCTTATCGCCGATCTGTAAGGCCCGGACCTTCGGAGCCGCTTTTCCATCCGCAGCGGGAATAAGGAAAATCTTGACCTGCGTCTTCGCATCTTTCAGGGCCGGCGCCTCGGTGAAGAAGCTCTTTTCCGTACCGTCCGGACCGACAAACGGGCCGAGGTCTTGAGAGAGCTGGAACTTCAAAGCGGTGCCCGCCGGAACGTCCGCGTCACACTGGAGCCTGCCCCCCTGAGCCGTCAGCGGGACAAACGACGCGCCAAGCGCAAACGGAGCTTCCTGGTCCACGAGGGCAAACCGCAGATCCTTCACTGCGATTTTTTGATCGTTCACCACGTTCGGAATGTCGCAGCCGAGCTGGACGACTGCGGCAGCAGCTTCGTTCGGGATAAGCCCCCCCAGAATGACTTCGTTAAAATGGTTACAGGGGGGCGTGAAACTAAGTTCCTGCTTCCCGCACGGCTTCCCGTCTGCGTCAAACCAATAAATCATGTCGCGCCACATCTCGCCGGCGTGGTCCTGACCGGTGATCGGGACGTTCGTGAAAATCTGGAACGAAAGACGGAAAGCGCGGTCTTTCCCGGTCGGAATCGGGAAGGAAACCGTTGAAACGCTCCAGGCGGTGTCGCACGTTTTCGGGGCGCCACCGATGAGCAAACACTTTTCGCCCTCGAAATCGCCTTGGGTCTGGATCGTGAGCTGGTTCTCGTAATTATTGACTTTTTTCGTGTCCCAGCCCCCATTTTCCACGGAAGCCGAATCAAAAACGACCTTTCCCGCCGGCGCGGGCTGGATGATCCCCTCATCGATCAGAATATTCTCGTATTCCAGAACATTCGCGGCCTGTAAACCGGCGCAGAGGGTAAAAGAAAACAAAAAGGTGAGGATCTTTTTCATGGCAGGTCCTGTTTTTCTGGGAGGGTCCCGCTTCAGGCAAGACTCTCATAAGATCAAGAGAAAATGGAGGGAATCGCGAAAACCTCTCCTGAAGAAAGACTTTCACGGCTTTCTTTTATTTTACTTCCAGTTCAGGAAAGTTCAACCCACCCCCGGCAGAAAAATTTTGAAAAGCCGCACTTTTCGAAGAAAAAAACGGGCCGTGCAAAACACCGCACGACCCGCGAAAGGAGAAAGAAGGTTTAGAAGTGAAAAGGAAAATTAATCATGACGAGGAGGAAGGGTAAATCGTCCAATTCCAACGGTACGCAATCATTTCATCCAGGACTTGCGGCGCTTGATGCGTTTGCCGACGGCTGCACCATCGAGAAGCCCACGTTTGGCGTCCTTCCAGGAGCGATAGCCTTCACGGGAAAGTGCGAAGTCCTCAAATGTACACGGGAGCGAACGGCGACGCAGTTTCACCGGGTATTCATCACGCATAACCACGGTTTCCACAGCGTTTGCGCGAAGCTCCTGAGCAGTTCTGGGGGAACGGATGTAACGAATTTCGTACTGTGCGTTTTTCATTGGAATCTCCTTGAAGTGCATCAAAAGATGCAAAAAATTACAAAATGGTAAAACAAAAAGCAATTTCTCAAGGGCTTGTGAGCAGAAATACAACCGTCCTTCCAACTGCTCACTTTCTCAATGTGAAACGAAACGTGGGAAAAAAATATCCTTTTCTCTCAACAATTTTCAGTATAATCCACGAGGGGACATTTGTCAAGCATTTCCCACCCCCTAAATCCCAAAAAAGTCAAAAAAAGTCAAATTTTTCCAAAAAAAATAACGAATAACGAGGCGATTTTTCCTCATTATTCGTTATTCGCTCTTTCATCGATTCGTTTTTTTAGCGGTTTTTGACCGCGCACATCACATAACCAAACCCGCTTTGCAGCGTGGAGAAAATCGTGACCCAGACCGACACCACGACCGTCCAGTAGAGCCATTCCGGAGCGAAACCCTCGTCGAAAGAGAGATACAAGCACCCCGCCGCGCACGCGATGCACTGGAAGCCCATCTTGATCTTGCCGGCCCACTTGGCGCGAAAGTCGATCCCTTTTTGCTCCATGAAGCCGCGAATGGCCGTCACGAGCATTTCACGCCCCATGATCACGACCGCCATCCAGGGCTGGAAAAGACGCCAATCCGCCTGCATTTCCGGACGCGCCGAGAGGAAAATGAACGTCCCGCAGATCAGAATTTTGTCCGCGAACGGATCCATGATGCGGCCGAACTGGGTACACTGGTTGAACTTGCGCGCCCACCAGCCGTCCACGAAGTCGGTCAGCGCCGTGACGACGAAAAGGACCAGCGCCGCGATCATGTACTGCGGCCCCAGCGCGATCATCGTAAAAAGGACACAGGAAAGGACCAGGCGCAGCATCGTTAAAACATTCGGAACGTTCCAGACTTGAGATGACATAAAAAAACCTTTCGCTTTTATTCCTGGTTTTTCTTATTTCTTCACGATACGATTTTTTTCATCCACGTGCACCACCGTGGGCTTCCAGCTGCGCGCCTCTTCTTCCGTCACCGCGGCGTAGGTGATCAAAACCACCGTGTCGCCCGGGTAACCAAGACGTGCGGCCGGGCCGTTGAGCATCATCGTGCCGGAGCCTGCCGGGGCTTCGATCAGGTACGTGACCAAGCGCTCCCCGTTGTTGCAGTTGAGGACGTGAACTTCTTCTCCCGGCAGCATATCTGCCGCTTTGAGCAAATCCGAATCGACGGCAATGCTCCCCTCATAGTCCAGTTTCGTGGCCGTCAGGGTCGCGCGGTGGATCTTGGATTTGAACATGGAACGCAGCATGATGAAAAGCCTCCAAAAGGTGAATCAAGTTAAAACGAATAATGAATAACGAATAACGAATAATGAATTGAAATGCGAATCAACGAAAAAGTTCTCTTTTCATTATTCGTTATTTTTTATTCATTATTCGTTCCTCATTTACTTCCGCGCCTCATTGAACCGCGTGCCGTTCGCGCGTTCGTCGAGGATCGCGTCGGTGATCGTCTGAACGGCAGAGTCAAGCGCGACGTTCTGGCAGTCAGCGGCCCAACGCCACTTCAGTTCCACTTCGTTGTTCGCCAGCCCCTTCGGCCCAACGACCACACGGAGCGGGAAGCCGATCAGGTCGATGTCGTTGAACTTCACGCCCGGACGCGCGTCGCGGTCGTCGATCAACACGTCGATCCCCGCGGCCTGAAGCTCATCGTGGAGTTTGTTCGCGGCGGCCATCGTCGCCTCGTCGTTCACGCGCATCGGCACGACGCAAACTTCGTACGGTGCCAGCGAGACTGGCCAGATGATCCCTTTTTCGTCGTAACTGTTCTCAATGCAGCCCGCCAGAATACGCGCGACGCCGATCCCGTAGCAGCCCATGATGATCGTTTTGAGGGCCTGGCCGTCCGCGTCGAGGAACTTGGCGCCAAGGGCTTCCGAGTACTTCGTGCCGAGCTTGAACACGTGGCCGACTTCCATCCCGCGCTGGATGATGAACCGGCCGTGGCCGCATTTCGGGCAGCAATCGCCCGCGACGGCGTTCCGGACGTCGGCGTACATCGTCGGCTCAAAGTCGCGACCCGGGTTCACGCCCGTGATGTGCGCTTCCTCGCCCGCCGCGTTCGCGCCCGTGACGGCGTTCACGACGTACTTCACCGCAACGTCCGCATAAACCGGAACGTTTTCTTTCAGGCCGACCGGGCCGGCAAAACCGACCGGGGCGCCCGTCACGCGCTGAATCACTTCCGGCGATGCGAGCTCCAGGTGCTTTGCCCCGACCAGGCGGCGGACTTTGATCTCGTTCACCTCGTGATCGCCTCGCACGACCACCACGATGGGCTTCCCGTCCGCCTCAAAAATCATCGTTTTGAGCATTTTTTCCGGCGTGCACTTGAGGAACTTGCAGACCGATTCGATGCTGCTCGCCCCGGGAGTCGGGACTTTCTCGATCTCTGCCAGGGGCTCGTCCGATTTCGTGTACGAGTTCTCGCCGATCTCGGCTTTTTCCGTGTTGGCGGCGTACTTGCATTCGGGGCAGACCACCACGTTATCCTCGCCGTTTTCGCCAAGGACCATGAACTCTTTGCTCGCGTTCCCGCCGATCGCTCCGCTGTCCGCATCGACCGGGAGGAATTTCAGGCCCGCCCGATTGAAAATGCGGTGGTACGCATCGTACATTTTGTTGAAGCTGGCGTCCAGGCCGTCCATCGTCATGTCGAAGCTGTACGCGTCCTTCATGAGGAACTCGCTGGTGCGCAGAACGCCCGAGCGCGGACGCTCCTCGTTGCGGAATTTCGTCTGGATCTGGTACAGCGTGATCGGGAGCTGACGGTAGCTGGAAACGTATCTCGCCACGATGTCGGTGATCGGTTCCTCGTGCGTCGGGCAAAGCACGACCGGCGTGGTGGTCCCGGCCCGGTTCAGGGAGAATTTCATCAGGACGTTCCCGAACGATTCCACACGGTTCGTCTGTTCCCAGAGCGACTGCGGGGTGAGTGCGGTCATAAGCAGTTCCACGGCGCCGGCCCGGTTCATTTCCTCGCGCACGATGCCCTCAGCCTTGCGCAGCGACTTCAGCCCAAGCGGGAGGTACGCGTACGCGCCCGCCATGGTCTGTGAAATCAGTCCCGCGCGGAGCATTAAGATGTGGCTCGGGATCTTCGCTCCGTCCGGAGCTTCTTTCTGGGTAGTGATAAGCGTCTGGGTCCAGCGCATGATGATTTCCTCGTAAAACGTAAAAGGTTTAGAAAAAGATTTTAAATACTCTTCTATTGTAAAGAACTATGCGCAAGACGCAAGGGGGGGTGAAGCGATTTTCCCGAAAAAAATGAGGGCCTCACTCAAAGCGAAACCCTCAAAAATCATACTTAAAGCATTAAAACGATTATATTAACCAGACCGGAAAAGACCGGCACGGTTTTCAATCATTCCAAAGCGGCCGGTTTGTCCATCGACTGCGCCTTGTAAATCGGCTGGTGACGATAGTAAACTTCCAGCGTCATGATGGAAAGAGCCGTTTCGTACAAACGTCCTCCGCTATCGGCATGCCCGCCGCCCGGAGTCCAGCTTCCTTTATCGTGACCATCGCCTTTGGTCTGCTTTTTGACGAGCTGCTCACGCATTCTTTCGTTCCAGCGAGTCCACTGGTCACCGCCGTAATGACGCATGACCTGTGTAGCGTAATAGTTATAATACATATCACCGCTCGGACCGATTTTGTCGAGATATTCAACGCCTTTCTGAAGCGATGGATTATCCTGTTTCCATCCGTAATACATACGGCAAAGAAGCCCGATAGCCGTACACGCAGGGGTTTTGCCTGGCGTGACATAACCGTAACCCGCACCATTTTCCGTCTGAACCGAGTTCAGGAAGTTCATGGCCTTGGCCGGGACCTGCTGGTTGATCTGCAAGTAACCCATATAACCGGATTTCAGAGCCATGAGCTGCCACCCCACGACAGACGTATCGCCTGCCTGCTGCGGACTGTAACGCCAGCCACCGCCGACCGGGTCCTGAGCGTACATCACGAAGTTGACGGCCGCCTGTGCCGGGACGCGGAGGGATTTTTCTTTCGTCATGGCGTACGCCTCCGTGAGGCAAATCGTAGCCAGACCGTGCGCATACATCGTACCTTCACCCTGATGGAGTGAACCACCACCGGGGCACTTCGGATCTTTCTTCATCGAGGCAACCAGGAATTTCAGACCGTTCCCGATCTGTTTCTGGTATGTACCTTCTTTATGCGTCATACCACAACCAAGGAAGGGAAGAATTCCCATGGCGGTCGCACCGTTAGTACACTTCATGAGTTTGCCCGGGTTGGCACAGTTACAGTTCCCAACGAGGCAGTGGTTGTAGTTCCAGCTTCCATTTGGGAGTTGGTGCCGGGCGATCCACTCAAGCCCCTGCTTCACAGCGTTCTGGGAGGCACGCGTACCACCAGAGGTCATGGCCACATTGTCCGCGTTTCTACGGGCTTCAAGACCATTTCCGCTCGTGTAGGAATTGATCGAGGCGTTGTTGTCACTGGAAGCGGCTTTGACATCGGCCAGCGGCGTGAATTCAACCACAGCCGGCGGCGGGTCGTCGTCCATCGTATCCGCGACTTCCACATCGACCTGGATGTCCTGCGGGGAATCGACAGAAACTTCCGATTCCACCTCTTCCATATTGTCATCGACGTCAAGATCCATTTCGAGCTCTTCCTCTTCCTCTTCCTCCATCACTTCTTCTTCGACGACTTCTTCGTCAGCAGTCGAGGTGAAGACCACTGCGGCTTTCTTGGCCTGCTGGTCAACCTGGATGAACATCATGACGGTGAGAGCAATCGTGTGAACCACCATACTGATGAGCCAGCTCGGAACACGTTCCAGCAAACTCCCCTTGCTTTCTACATATTCTACAGCTTCCTGATTTTCATTGTCCTGCGACATGGGATGCCCTTTCAAAGATCTAAAAATAAACTAGTTTGCCGTACAGGATTACCCCGTTCAGGGACGAAAAGAGGGAAAACCCCACAGCAAAACAGGTACTAAACCCTTCATTTTTCCATTTTACCCGAAATTTATAAAATTTCAAGCAGATTCCCACCCTATTTTTGGAAAAATTTTAAAAAAAGTCAAAAAATTTTTCCGCCCCCGATAAAGTTTGCAGTTAAGGAAAACTCCGCGGCCCCATTTCCACGTTTTTTTTCACTTGTCGCAATTCAAAATTCGCTCTCCGATCGCCGGATGCGAGTGCAGCCAGAAAACCTCCAGCGGGTGCGGGAACGGGTCCGCCTTGTTCTGAACGGCCAGCTTCACGAAGGCGCTGCGCATCGCGGCCGGCGAGGCTGTTTTCAGGGCGTAAGCATCCGCCTGGCGCTCAAACCGGCGGCTCACCGCATTGCCAAAAGGCCCAGCAAAAAACGAAAGCAACGAAAGAATCAGCGACAAAAACGGCACGGCCCAGACAGGGAACTGCGCGTACACCATTTCAGGCCCAAGCCAGTACTTCAGGGCCAGGTCGATCAGCCAAAAGACAGCAAAACTTCCAAGGAAAATCATCCCGCACTGCTTCAAAATGTGGCGGTGAACATGATGACCGACCTCGTGAGCGAAAACCGCAGTGATTTCATCCTCCGTGAAATTTTCGAGCAGAGTATCCCCCAGCAGGACACGGCGCGTAGAACCAAGTCCGCCGAGCATCGCGTTCGCCTTGTTCGTCTCGATGGAAAGGTCCAGCCGGTAAATACCGGTCAATTTCAACGTGGTCGGTCGGGTGATTTTCTCAAAGCGTTCCATCAGGGAAGGCTTTTCCAGCCGCTCCACCTTGTAAAAAAGCGGGAGGATCAACACCGGGAAAAGAATTCCCAGAACGACCGAGAAAAACAGAAACATCACAGAAACCGCGGCCCACCACCACGGCCCACACAGGCGAATGAGGAAGAAAATTCCCCCAACCACCACAAGATTCAGAATCGCTCCAATCACAAAATGAAGCATATACCGTCGAAACCAGTGACCAAACGTCAGGTTGCTCAGACCAAATTTCTGTTCCAAAACCCAGTCATCATAAACGTCCAACGGAAAACCGAGAACACCCTCGAAAAGCATTATCGCGAGGAGAAAAACGACCAGAAGCGCGTACGTGTGCGCAGCGAGGAAGGGACACTGCGAACTGAGCCATTCGGTTGCCGGTCTCGCCAGCCAGAACGCAATCACCGCAGAAACGCACAGCCCCCAAAACTGGGAAATGAGCGTACAGTACAAACCCCGCCGATGGTACTCGCGGCTCTCCCGAAGCTGCTCGGGTGTCATGATTTCAGCACAAAGCGCGGATTGAATTTCGGATTTGGTTGACATTTTTTTGAGTTTGGAGCATTACTCCTCTAGTGGTTCAGGGGAATCGAAGGCCGCACGAAATGACAGGACGACAGAATCGTCCATCGGGATCCTATGTTTTTTTCGGACACTCAGTTGTACACCGTGTGGGGCATTCTGGACGATTTCCACGTCGGCCGTTCCCTCCAGTGAAAAACATTCCACCTCCGGAATTTGAGGAAACGGCGGGCAAAACGAGACAAAAAGCGGGACTTTCGTCTGACCAGTCGGAAATTCAGCGCGCAAAAAACCGGTAATTTCTTCAGAACCATTCGGTTTCTGAAGACGCTCGAGTTTTTGTTGTACTCCAGGCGGAAGAGGCTCGTCCTCATCTTCGATTTCCTCAGATTCCCACTTCGGTTCTTCCATCAACCCGGAATCGGGATCGGTTTCCAGCTCACTTTTTTGTTCCGGCTCTTCGGAGGAAGGTTGAGGGTGGTGAAACTCAAACCTGCAAAGGATCCCAACCGTCAGCAGAAAGAAAATCGCAAAAACAAGCTGCGTCAGCACAGAAGTTCCGGGAATCTGGATCGCCAGCCCAATAAGCAAATAATCCAGCAAAAGGATTCCCGTCAAAATCCGGCGCAGTAGAACCGCGCGTTTGGAAAACCCCCGGGACCAAGCCCGAATCAGGAAATAAAGCAGCAAAACCGTGATTCCAAAGACGGTCGAAAAGATAAAAATTCCCGCCGTCGGCATGGTTTGACAAAAAAAACCAGCATAACGGCGCCAAAAGAAAAAAAATCCCCCCATCAAAACGATACAAAATATCAAACTCGTTGAAATTGAGAGGGCCGGGGGAATTTTTTTCAGGTTTTGGAAAAAATTTTTAAAATTTTTTTGGAGAAACATTTCTTCCGTTCAAAAATCATAAACGAGGTTTTCGCAATTAACAATATGTCACATTATAGAAGATTTTCAAAAAAAAAGAACGGGGGCAGATGGCAAAAATGAGAAAAAATTTAAAAAAATCTTCTCGAGCCCCTCTTGCAATTTTTGGAAAATCAGCCATACTATCAATCACAAGGACGCGAGAACCAGCAGGGAAGCTGAATTTTTCTCAAGTACAAAAAAACGGTGTTTTCAACGCAGGATGCTGAGAAACACCGTTTTTTTAATTAATTAAGCCCATCTACCACGGGTTTTCCATCATCCCGACGATGTTCCGCGCAATGGTCTGCATCAACGCTTGCGAAGAGGTAACATTCGACTGTCCCATCTCTGTCACGAGTGCTGTAGAGGCCGAAATTTTGAGCGCCTCCTGTTCCATGTCGATATGCTGCGACTGGCGAAGATCCCGGGTACGGCGGTCTATCCATTTTGCCTCGACCGTCATCCCGAGAGAGATCTCACGTGGGTCCGCCCAGTCGTTCTGGAACGTCACCGATTTGTTTTCACCCACGATGTTCACCTGCAGAATCGTATCTGCCCGACATTCAGGAACCACCTTGTACGGAGTTCGCGACTCGATTTCCCTGATGAGCGCTTCCGTCAGACGTTCCCCGTAGCCACGGCGCCAGGTTTCATTCCCGCAAATGGAAACACTTACCGTCTGAATGTCCTGCGGGAAAAGACACTGATTTCCCCAGTTGTACGTCGCACAGCCAGTGAAAAACCAAAGCAGACCGAGAGCCAGCGTAACAAAAAACGTTTTGAACTGGCCGTTCTGCATGGGAGTCTCCTGCAATTTTAGGAAGTTACGGGGGGATTAATTTTTCTCTGGGAAAATGACCTTGAGCCACGCGAAGTAATCCGTCGGCTCCGCCTGGAAATTCTCGATCCGGGCGTAATTCTTTCTCGCCTCTATCGCACACTGAGTCTGCGGGTAATCCTGCATCACGAGCAGATAGTAGTAACGCGCGGCACCGTAGCAACGTTTCGTTTCATAGAAAGCTGCGATTTCCATGTCACGTTCTGCTTTGGCTTCCGTGATCTTGCTTTGGGTTTCCAAAAGAGCCTGACGGCGGTCAGCAAGCTGCGGTCCGAACTGAGTCAGCAGACGGTTCGTCAGATCCTCCGCGTCTTCGAGAGCCTTGCCATCGTACTTCGGTCCCTGGTACATCAAAAGTTTGGCCGAAAGGTTCAGCTCACACGCAGGAAGCAGGTGCTTCGACTGCGGATAATTCTTGATCAGGTCATCGTAAAAATCGGCGGCGTCAAAATACTCGCCCCGAATGTAGTTCGCGTTCCCGGCCGCCATGACCGCATGCTCCGCCCAGAGACCGTTCGGATCGTGCATCGCGATCGTTCTGTACGCCTTGATCGAATTCCCGAACGTTCCAACAAAAGGCCGGGTTTTGTCCGTAAAGTTCGGAGTGAGCGGGCCGTAATGGTTGATCTGGTCGAGTTTCTCCCAGTATTGAGCAATCGCGAACAATCGCGGGGAAACCCGGTCCATGTAACGCGTTGAATCGTATTTTTTCAACAACTTCTCGTAGGCACGCTGGGCCTTGGAGTAACGATTCGCAAAGAAGTACGCCTCACCGCGCAGGAAGAGGGCGTCTTCCTGAAGAGCCGAATCCGGCCAGCGGAACGCCGCGTAACCGAGTTTTTTGGCCGCCGCCTCAAACTGTCCCTGGTCAAAAAGTTGCACCCCTTCCTCGAAAGCCGCAACCGCAATGGGTTCGTTCGGCTCCTGATGAACCAGCTTCAGACACGCAAGCCGGAATTTCTTGCCGAATTTTTCTGCCGTCATGGCCGAAAATGAATTATCTTCCTCTTCAAAGTACTCGGAAGCCTCGTTCACCTGAGCCATATCCACCTGCGGATTGGGTTGCGTCTTCAGAGCCGCGTCTGCCTGATTCAGCTTTTCCATCGAAGTCCCCCGTGACCCCATGGTCGAACAACCCACAACGCAAACGAGTGCTGCGAGAAGCAATGCACACGTCACGCAAATCGGGAAGCGGCGAAAACAAACGGATCGATTCATAAAAGGGACTTTCCGGCAAAACCGGTTTGACTTTTCTGTTTAATTAACAAACAATAAATATTTTTATCGTCCTGGAGGCGTTTAGTTAATGTTTTGTAATTATTATTTAACTGTCGATTGGTGCCCCCTTAACGCTTGAGCCATCGCAGGATCGGGATCGGTCGTTCCATCTGATGCGCAAGGAACTGGTTCCACACGCCGCGTATTTCGCCGAGGGTTTTCTGCGAAAGCTGGAGGCGTTTCCAATAACGATCATCGGACGAGGCCAAAAGCTGGAACGCGCCGAGGGCTTCCGGTGAAAGGGAAACGACGCTTTTTTTCCCGGGCCGACAGTTCTGACACAGGACTCCTCCGTCCGCCATACCGAACGCGATTCGTTTAGCCCCGCGCCGGACTTCGACTTTTTGGGAGCAACTGACACACTCATGAAACGAGGGAGCCAGACCGACGAGCTGCAGGAGCCGAAGCTCGTAATGGAAGAGGCACCGGGAAAGTTTTTCCGGTGGATTTTCCAGACTCGCTCCCTTACATACGGAATCCAATGATACAATATCGTTTAAAATGATTTTTGTCAAGTCGAATAATTCATTTTGAGGGTCGAAATTTTCAGTAAAATGATTTAAAAGTTGTACCACGTGGAAACCTGCGTAAATCGCGACGGTTGAGTCGACCCGAAAACGGTCGGTGAGTTTTGCCTCGGTAACGAGCTGGAGCACGTCACTGTTTTTGGGATAGAACAAAATCCTGCAAATGTTCATGGCATCAAGCGCCGTGTCAAAGGGATTTTTGAGCCGACGCGCCCCCTTGGCCAGGCATGAAATCTTTCCGTTCTCACGTGTGTAGAACGTTACGACCATGCTGGTCTCGCTGAAATCGGCAGTACGCAGAACGATTGCGTCGTCGTTAAGGGGTGGAGCCATAAAATACCAGGCAAAAAAAATCCAAACAGGAATCCAGAATAAGTATAGAAGATTTTCCGCTTTGACGCAATTGGGATTTCAGAGAAAAAAGCGGTTTTTCTCTTAATTAATTAATATTGTATAAATGAGAGAAAAACCGCGCCAAAGAGCCGAACTACTTTTCGTCCACGTACTTTTTCACAAACGGCTCGACCTCTTCCGCCCAGATTTCATAGCCGGCCGGCCCCGGGTGGAGGCGGTCGCCCATCATTTCTTTCGGGAGCGTTCCATCTTCCGCGAGGAATTTCTTGCCGAAATCAAGGAAGAAAACACGCTGACCGTCGGCCAAAGCCGGGAGGCCCGCGTTGATCTCGTTCACTTTAACACGCAAATCGTCGGTCGGATTCTCACTGCGCGGGAAAACCGCCAAAAGAAGGACTTTCGCCTGCGGGGCTTTTTCGCCGATGATCTCCAGGATCTTCTTGATCCCTTCCACGGTCTGCGCCGGGGTGGAGGAATGATGGCCCACGTTATTCGTGCCGATCATGAGGATCACGAGTTTCGGGGAAATGCCGTCCAGCTCGCCCCCTTCGGTGATGCGCCAGATCACGTGCTCCGTGCGGTCCGCGCCGTAGCCGAGGTTGATCGCGTTGCGGTTTCCGTAGTACTTGGCCCAAACTTCTCTGCCGGGGCCTTCCCAGTTGTGCGTGATAGAATCGCCGAGAAAAACGAGATCGACCGGACCTTGTTTCTCTTGGGCGAGTTTCTGCTCGTGACGGTCTGCGCACCACTTTTCACCCATGCGGGAAACGGACTGGACCGCGATGTTGGAAGCGTCCTCCGCGAAGACCGTGCAGGTCAGAACGAGCAGCGCAAAAACGGAAATGAGGATTTTTTTCATGTTGGAACTCCTGAATTAAAAAGGGAAAAATGAGGTTTTGATTTTTTGAAAAATTGAAGTAAAAAAGCGGAGGTTCAGCGGCAATTTTACCGGACTCCCAGCGCGCAGATCCTGTACTCCGTGTTCTCGCCGGAATCGATCCGGAGCCGGAAATTTTCGGCCTTCCGGAACGCTTCGGGAAGCTCGAATTCCGCGGCGGCCGGGAACGTTTGGGACTCCGCGCCGTCGGCCGTGAGCGTAATCGTTCCGCGTGGTTTCCCGATGAAACCGAGGCAAACCGTCCGCGCCGGCTCGCCGTCCACCCGAGTGGGGGGATTCCACGACGCGAAAGCGTTTCGCCGGAAGTAGAGGTTGGAAACCCGGTCCTCCATGTTCCCGCACTCGGCCCGAATTTCCGCGTCGTCCTCCCCAACGAGCCAGAAGCGGCGGCATTTCCGGCCGAAAGCCTCCTCCACCGTTTCCATCGGGGCCGGGTTTTCCCAGTTCGGGACCTCCGCGAAGCCGAACGGCTCCCCATCTTTCGTGAGCCAGCGGTAGGCCGAGGCGGTGATCAGGCCGTTTTTCGCGAAAAGGAGGCGGTAAAGTCCGTCGTCCGGGCTCCAGGAACCGACCGGCGTGAGCGACTCCACCACGCGCATCGGGCGGCCGCCGAGCTGGATCACGCGGTCCGAATTCCCGTGATTATGGCCCGCAATATTCCAGACCGCTTCGCCCTGGAAACTCTGCACGATCGGCGCGAGCTGGCGGCGGGCGCGGTGCTGATCCGCGTCTTTCAGCGGCTCATGCGTGAACAAAACGAGCGTCCGCGCCCTGGTTTTCGCCACGATCTCGCTCAGCCACGCAAGTTGGTCCGCATCGTAAAGGATCCCGGAGTGATTGCTCGTCTGCGCGCCCCAGCAGTTGTAGCCGTGCAGGCCCGCGAAGCAGATCCCGCCGCGCTCGAAGCTCCAGTAAACCGGAAGTTCCGGGAAAACCTTTTTGTACGGGACGGCCGCGCAGTCGTTATTCCCGATGATCTGCCAATAAGGAATTTCAAGCCGGTCGCAGATGATTTTTTTGTACCGCGCGAAGAACTGCTCCGCCCGGTCCCACGTGTTCGGGTTCATGGAGGTCATGGAGATCAGGTCGCCCGTCAGCGCTACAAACGCCGGCCGGGGGTTCAGCGCGTTCATGTCCTGCACGAAGCATTTTCCCTCGAATTTGTGCGGCATTCGCAGCGCACCGACCTCCACCTCGCTGGAGTGAAGGTCCGTCGCGTGCAGGAAGAAAAAAGCGTCCGGATCATTCGGCGACCAGCCGACTTTCCGGCAAATTCCCTCAAAATCAAAATCGGCGGCGTGCGCAGTGGCCCAAAGTTCACGCGCCGCCGTGAGGGTCAGGCCGGAAGCGAAGCACGCGGTGAAAAATAGGCGTCGGTTCAAGTTCATGGGATCAAAATTCCATTCATTATTAATATTAAAGGAAAATTTAAAACCTCAAGCCGGTTTCAAAAGTGAAAGTCCAAACCATTTCAAACCTTGATTTAAACACGGATTCGCACGGATTAAAAGGATTTCCGCAGATTATTTAAAAGGAGTTTCAAGTTTTCTCAGGGCTTCCCGATCAAAAAAATGAAATCCTTTTAATCTTTTTAATCCGTGAAAATCCGTGTTTAAATAAAAGTCTGAAGTGGAAAGGGCTCCTTAATTCGTCAGCAAACGCACCAGCCCCTGCACCGCCGTGCCGGAAATGACCAGCGAGAAGAGGAACGCCCCGGTCATGCCGATGTTCAGGAGGACCCCCGCGCGGTGCTCGCCCATGATCGAGCGGCGATTCACGAGGATCTGCATCAGAATGATGATCAGCGGAAGGACGAAAACCTGCGCGATCTGCGTCATGATCTGGGCCGCGATGGGATTCGCCCCGAGCAGCGGAACCATCAAACCCAGGAAACAGACGAACGCCGCGATGATCCGGAAAAGTGGGGTCCGGATCTGAAGCTCACCCTGACGAAAGTCGCCGATCAGCAGCGGGCAGACCATCACGATCGGGAAAATCGACGAAAGCCCGGCCGAAATCATCCCGATCAGGAAGAGGATCACGGCGCCGGACCCCGCGATCGGCGTGAGCGTCTGCACCATGTCCATCACCTTTTCGATCGGTTTCCCGCCGAGGTTCAAAATCGCGCCGCACGCGCAGCACATGATCGCCGCGTTCACGACGAACATCAAAAACGCCGAGAAAAGCACGTCGCGGGTCTGCGTTTTCAGGTCCTCTTTCGTCCAGCCCTTCCCGTGGAGCAGAAGCGGACGCACGACGAACGTCGGGGCGGCCAGCGTCGTACCGACGAGCGACGCCACCAGAAGCGTCGTGCTGACGGAAAGTTTTCCATCCACGTAAAACGTCGAAATTCTGGGAAGAAAACCGCCGAAAAACTGCCCCGCCGTTGGGTGAACGTAGGCGTTCGAAACGATGAACGAAAGACCGAGGAGCGTGACCAGGAGGGTCAGAAGAAATTCAAGCCGCGAGTAGTTTCCGACCCACAAAATCGCGTACACGACGCACATGACGCAGGCGGCGGTCCCCAGTACGAACCAGTACCGGTTCACCTCCGCGAGCCCGGGCCAGATGAGGAGGAAAAGCTGGTAAAGCGCCTCGGAGGAAAGCCCGACCAGGCCGGAGAGGCAGAACCACTGGCCCAGCACCACCATGAACGCGACGAGGATCGCCACGGGCATGCCGTAGTACCGGCGGAAAGCGTGGATCGACGTCTCGCCGGTCACCAGGGCAAAGCGTCCGTAAGCCTCCATCAAAACGCCGCAGAAAAAGCAACTGGCGGCCACGACCCATAAAAGGCTCATTCCGTACTCGGAGCCGGTTTTGATCATCGTGGTCACGGAGCCCGTCCCGATGGTGTACCCGACGCAAAAAATGCCCGGCCCGACAAGAAGAAGGAAACGGTAAAGGTTTTGGAGGAACGATTTCATGGTTGTTAAGCCCTTTTTCAATTCCGAATTCCGCATTTAAAACGACGCTGGAAGCGTCGTCCCCGCAATTAATCATTTCGCCGCTTCCAGCGCTTCGTCCGGGTAGTCGGTCGTGATGCTATCGACGCCCATCTTGTAAAGCTCGGCAAGGCGTTCCGGATCGTGCTGAACGGTCCAGACCATGATGTAGATCCCGCGTTTTTTCAGTTCCTTCGCGATCTCCGGGGTCATGCGCGAGTGCTCAATGTCGATCATGTTCGTGTTTCCGCTTCTTGCGACCCGCTCAAGAAAGTCGGGCAAATCCGCGTCGGAAACGTTTTCGCACTTCCCGAGCAGGCAGGCGGTCGTGATTTCCGGGCAAAGTTCCTTCACGCGGCGCGAGGCGGAAATGAAGACGCAGCGTTTCTCCATCCCACGCGCTTTCACGGCTTCAACGACCGGTTCCGGCGGGCACTTTTTCAGCTCAATGACCGGAATGCAGTCCGTTCCCTGCAGCGTGTCGAGGTACTCGTCGAGCGTAGCGATCTGGGTCCCGCGGAACTGCTCGCCCTTCCAGATCCCGACGTCGTACGTCCGGAGCGTGGCAAAATCGAAGTCCGCGATCTCGCCTTTCACCGGATTTCCCTGCGCGTCACGGAGTTTCCAATCCGTTTTCGGGTCGTGGAAAAGCACGATCTTGCCGTCTTTGGTGAGCATCAGGTCGCACTCGCAGCCGTTCGCGCCGGTCTCAACGCACTGACGGTCGGCCAAAACCGTATTTTCGGGCTGGATGGACGAATGACCACGATGCCCCACAACGCGCGGGATCACCGGGTCCTGCAGCGAGCGAAGGTCCTCCTGCGCCTGAAGGCCGGCGCCGATGAAAAGGAGGGCAAAAAGGGAAAGAAACGTTAAGGCGAGTTTTTTAGTCATGGTTTTATCCTCTTTCTATGGGTTAAAGTGAAAGTCATTGAATCCCGTACTTTTCGCGGGCTTCGTTCATCTGGTCCATCGTGTAGAACTCCTGGAGGAAGCGCACGACCGGTTTTCCTTCCGGCATGGAGTACTTATTTCCCTCCATCCGGTACGAGGCGCTCCAGTCGTTGAACAGACGGATGCAGACCTCGGTCGAATTGGTGAACACGTTGCCGCGGACGACGAAATTGGTCGTTTCCGCCCGATTGTTGTAGAACATCATGTGCGCGCCGTTCGGGTCCGGACGCTGACCGTGCGCCCAGCCGAAACCCGCGTCGCGGCAGACGTTTTTCTCGAACAGAATGTCGCGGGTCACCCCGCCGCTGTTCCAGTACTCGAACGAGTATTCCGAGTTCCAGATCTCATTTTCGCGGTAAGTGATCCGCACTTCATCCGAGGGGTCGTTTTCGTTTCCGCGGCCCTGATTGGTCAGCGCAGCGTCGTAGATCTCCCAGAGCCGGCACTTCTCCACGAGGCAGTCCGTTGCGGAACCCCAGTACTCGATCCCGTTCCCGAAGCGGACCGGCCAGCCGTTTTCCGTCGTGAACTGATGCGCCCCGCCAATGTAGTAAACGTCGCAGTTCCGGATCACGTAACGCAGCGGTTTCGTCCCGCCGAAGCCGTGCGCCGCGCCGTAGGCGATCCCCAGGCCGTCGATGATCACGTCGTGGATGCACGAATGGTCCACAACGTGCCGTCTCATCGCCAGTTCAATGCTCTTGCACGTTTTCCCCGGATTTTCGGGCCAGTAAAGAAAAACCCGATGCGACGCGGCGTCGTAGAAATAATCGCCCGGGGCTTTTAAAGCGTCGAGGCTCCATTTTTTAATGCCGCAGCGGTGGTACTTCGTGAAGTTTCCGTGGTCGAAAATGATGTTCCCGACGTCCACGGCAAGGTCGAGAGCGTCATCGACTTTCACCTCGAAGATCTCGCCCGGCTGGATCTCAAGCTCGCAGTTCGCCGGCATTTGACCGAGATTCAGGTGCCAGCGCAATTCCTCACCGCAGTCGGTTTCCAGGAGCGTGAACTGCGCCTCGAAATCCTGCCACTCGGTCGTGACCTGGTGCGAGCCGGCCCCGCCGCTGCACTTCGTGTAGTACGGGAAACCCGCCTGCATGATCGTGAACGCCGGCATGGTGAACGGGACCGTCGCCCGGGCGCGGAATTTCATCACGAAATGCTCCTTCATGTTTTCGTTCGTCGGGCCGCTTCCCCAGAGCTGAATGTGATTCGGGGCCGTGCCGGTCTCGGCGGTTTTCAGCGTGAGGAGCGTCACGCCGTTCTCCCCGTGGGTCGGCGTCAGTTTGCACTTCGCGCCGTGTTCCGTGTGGAGCCACCAGTTTTGAAGCGGGATTTCGATTTTGCCGAGGTTTTCGCGTTTCGTCTCGCGGGTCCCCCAAATATTCGGGGCGGTCTGGACCCAGTCTTTTTCGTTGGAGGCGCTTACGGAGCCGTAGATCGTGGGCTTTTCACCCTTTCCGTAGGAAGTGTACGTGACCGGTTTTCCCTCTTCGCCCGAGTGTGGACGCAGGGAGGGACCGCGGCCAGTGCGCCAGATCCCGCCGCATTCAAACAGAACGCGGTCGCCCGGCTGGATACTTTTCGACTGGTTCACAGCTTTGATCGTCCGCCAAGCGGTTTTGGGGGTCAGACCGTCGGCCGAGTCGTTGCCGTTGGGGGAGACATAAAAATCGGCGCTCCAGGCCGGAATGGCAAGGCAAAGAGTAAAAAGGAGGGAAAGGAAGGCACGTTTCATAAAAGGACCTCAAAAAAGGAAGGAATTTGGTATTAACCGTTAATTATACACATCGCCCGGGAAATTGCAAGGAGCCTCCGGAAAATTTTGGGAAAGAGGAAAAAAGGGTTGGAATTCCAAAAATCTGACAATTTTTTTCAGTTTTTTTTCTCCCGGGGCCGTGACAGTTCATTTTTTTGGCGTATAATAGTTTAATATGATAATATTGAGATTTTCTCAAGGAGTCCGAAATGGCCTTTAAATTCCATAAAAAATCCGCGCTTTTAACGCTGGCAGTCGCTTTTTTCGTGTCCTCATTGAACGGGCAGACCACGTACCCTGATCCGAACACCCTGACGACCAACACCACATACACGATCAACACCGACGAGACCTACACCGGCGCGGTCAACGGCGGGACCACCTTCACGCTGACGAAAGAGGGAACGGGGACCATGAACTTCACCCCGGCCTCGACCACTTCGACGATCATGAACGTGAATCTGACGGTCAACGCGGGAACGGTCTCCGTAAACAAATCATTTGCCAGCAACGCTTTCTTCGCGGGAGGGACCACCCTCACGGTGAACAACGGCGGGAAATTCGTCACCGCCTCTTACGATACTTTGGGCTACAAAAACCTCGGGAACTGGTATATCGTCATTAATGAAGGCGGAATCGTTGATCATACGCACGCCCAAAATGAGTCCTGGCTCAACACTCAGCTCACCCTTAACGGTGGGACGCTCACTTCCACCGGCGGCGGCTCACACCACTTCCTCAACGGGACGAAAATCTCCGTTACCGGTTCGACCCCTTCCACGATTTCCTCACCGATCACCCCCCGAAACGGCAGCGGACTGGAATTCAACGTCGCGGAAGGTTCCCGGCTTAACGTCACGGGTGCGATAACTTCCTGGACCACAACGGACTCAGGCGTCAAAAAAACCGGCGCCGGGACCATGGCGATCAGCCAAAACGGAAACTGGAAAGGCGCGTTCACCCTCGCGGAAGGAACCCTTCAGGCCAATGGAACCATCCTCGGCTCCTCGTCCGGTCTGACCGTTTCGAGCGGCGCCACGCTGGAGATCGGTGACGGCGGAAACGTCGGCGCACCCGTCACGCTCAACGCGGGAAGCAACGCAATTTTCACCGGGAACGGCGGCATTTCCGGCCTCCTCACCCTTGGCGAGGATACGACGTTTACAATCGGGGAGGGGAAAAATATTTCGCTCACCGGCGGCGTGGCAGGGAACCATGAGCTCACGATCAACGGCGGCGCAAAGACCATCCTCGGCGGTCCGGTGACGGCCACGACCCTGAACATTAATACGGAAAATCTGGAACTCACCGGAAACGGCTCCATCACCCAAACCGTGGTCTGGAACGGAACCAGCGCCCTGACGAAAACCGGAACCGGCGTTTTTTCCATCAGCAAAGACGCGAACGTTTCCACCCTGCTCGACAATAATATTTCCATCGAGGCTGGTACGCTGGAATTCGACGTTGCCGCGGCCCAGACGCTTGCCGGGAACATTACGGTCGCGTCCGGCGCCAATCTCGGCGTAAACAATTCGGGGATCGAAGCGGTAACGTTCACCGCGGCGATCACCGGCGGTGGCGGTCTGCGCAAGTCGGGAGCCGGCGATGTGATCGTCACTCAGACCGGCATCACGAAACTCACCGCGGGTGAAGGCACACTCCAGGCGGGCGACGCTTCGACCTCGATCGGAACCACGTCCAGTCTCTTCGCGGAGAATGGCGCAAACCTGAAATTCTACGTGAGCGGCGACGATACCGTGACGCTCTCCGGCGACAAACTGGCGACGGCCGGGACCGGGACCCTCACGAAATACGGCTCCGGCACGCTTGCGCTGACCTGCGCGGGCACGTCCAACTACGTGAATGGAAATCTCGTCATTGAGGAAGGAACGCTCAAAACGACCACCACCGGCGGAGCGCTCCAATTCCGGAATAATGCCGTCCTGACCATCAAGGCCGGTACGACGCTGGACACCGCGGCGCATGACTCACTTGGTTACTCTGAGACCGTTGACGCAGGCGCGACGACGAACCACTACACGATCAACCTGTACGGGACCTGGAAAAACACGGTCCAGAACGAATCCATCCGGAACTGCAACATTAACCTCTACGGCGGAACCATCAACTTCACGACCGGCCGGTTCGATATTCTGACAAATAATGCGGTCTTCACCGCCAAAGCACTCGAAGGCGCGACGGAGGCCGATCCGACGGTTTCCACGACCAATTCCCCGTTTTGCCTCCGCACCGACACCATGGGGGCCAATAAGAATCTGACTCTTTCGGCGGAGGCCAACACGGTATTTCAGCTCACGGGCGGGATCACCAAGTACACCGGTACCCCGACGCAGGGCGTCACCAAAACCGGTGACGGCGTCGTGGAGATAAGCGGCGGCACACTGGACTACATGGGAACCACGCTGGTTCAGCAAGGAACCCTCCGCCTGAAAAGTACCCTGACCGGCACGTCCGGCATCACGGTTTCGGACGGCGCGACCCTTGAGCTTTCCACTGGCGGCGCACAAACCCAACCCGTTTCCATCGCGGGAACTGGCCGCAACGGGATCGGCGCGCTGTATTTTAGTGACACCGCAGCGAGTTCCGGCGCTTTGACCCTCGCCGCCGACGCGACGGTCAGCGTAGCGGAAGGAAAAACCGGCTCGATCTCCGGCGGGATCTCCGGCGATTACACGCTGACCTCGGCAGGAGCCGGAACGCTGAGCGTTTCGGGGGACATCACTTCCAACCTCTCCGGGAGCAACCTGGCCCTGAACGGTACCGGGACCCTTTCCGGCCTGCTGACCGTTCCGGAAGGCGCGACCGTCCAGAAAACCGGCGATGGAGTCTTCACCGTGACGAGCGATCTTTCGGGAATGAAAGGCACGGCCGCGGTTCAGGCGGGAACGTTAAAACTGCAGACGGCCACCCCCGACGGCGGAATGGCGACCATCGCCAGCGGCGCCGTGCTGGAACTCGACCCCGGCGCGGGAAATACGCAGGCGTTTAACTGGGCGACGAGCGGCGCGAGCGCGGAATCCATCGGAACCGTGAACATCGCTTCAGGGACGGTCACACGCGACACGGCCGAGGCCTTCGGCTCCAATTTGAGCGTTGCGGAAGGTTCCGTCTTCAAATGGACCCTGGATGAAGCCACGACCTTCGGGGGGAATTTCTCCGGCGCCGGTACGCTCCAGAAATTCGGCGACGGCTCGCTGACGCTCACGAAAACCGGTTCGACCGGCGTTTTGGAGATCCACGAGGGCGAAGTCAAACTCAATACCGAAACCGACACAGGTTTCTTCAACGGTGCGAAAGTGTACATTTACGACGGCGCGACGCTCAACTGCGCCAGCAAGGATGCGCTGGGCTACAACACCCCCGCTTGTGACATTTACGTGTACGGCGGCACGCTGCTGAACTCCAGCAATAATGAAACGCTTGGCTACCAGCGTGTTCATCTCAAGAACGGCACGATGAAAAGCACCAGTCTGCAGTTCGACCTTCTCACGACGTCCCTGAAGATCATTTCCGAAGCGGAAACAGGCGCGACGGCCGAAAACCCGACCGTTTCGTACATCACCGCGCCGCTGAAATTCCGAAGCAATCTGGGAACCGCTGGCGGCTGCACGTTCGAGACGCAGGCCAACACGCGCCTGGAAATTTCGGGCGCTCTGACTCAGGACGCCGCGGAAAGTTTCACGAAAACCGGCACCGGCACGCTCGCGTTCCTCAGCGGAACCAGCGCGTATTCCGGAAAGGTTTTCGTGAACGCAGGAACGTTTGAATTCAAGGATTCCAGCCTGGCCGACACGGCGGGCATGATCGTGGCGAACGGCGCGACCATCAAGCCGATCGACGCCCAGACGCTCGGCTCCGTGACGCTGAACGGCACGACCGCGCTGGTCTTCAACGCGATGGGGTCCGACCTCCTGACGAATAAGCTCACGGTGACGAACGGGACCATTGCTTCCACGGCCAATTTCAGCCTGATCAATGACGGTGAGGAGCCGCTGAACGTTCTGGCGATGGACGGGATGGAAATTTTCACCGCCACGTCGCTCGACGAACCCGCGCCCCTAACGTTGGGCGTTTCGTTCGACCCGGCCATTTTTGAAGAAATCGGAACGCCCTACTCCCTCACGGCGGTCTGGCAGCCCACCCGCGGCGAAGGCGGCAGTTACATTCTTCAGGTCGGCCTCCCGGAACCGGCCTCCTGGATGCTCCTTCTGTTCAGCCTCACCGTAGGATTTTTCCTCCTGCGCGGCCGGATTTTAATGAACAAATGATTTTTCAGCGGAAACTGAAAACTTCCAAAAACGGCCAGTCGTTTTGTTTCCCGCGAATTATTTAAATTTGAAAGGGAAAAAAATGGTCAGTACATCTCTTGCGATGTTTGGAATCGGCACAAACGAACTGTTGATTTTGGGCTTTATCGCCCTTCTGCTTTTCGGCACGCGCCTTCCCAAACTCGCCCGCTCATTTGGTCAAAGCGTCACGGAATTCAAAAAAGGGATCCGTGATGCTGAGCAGGAATCCATTGAAGACGAAACGGCTGAAAAAAGAAACGGGGATTAACCACCCACGTTTCAAAACTCACAATGAACCAGATTTGACTAACACCGTTATGCAGTACAAAACTCAGAAAACCTGGCGGCAGATGCATCGCGAGCTGACACTTTTGCTCGCGATTTACGTCATGCTTTTCCAGTTGCTTGTGCCCACGCACAGCACCCTTTCTGAGGAACACGCTCGGCAGGCCCAAAGCCACAACATCGCGGACAAAACGACGGACCAGACGCTCTGTTTCCTGGTGGAAGCGCCTCCCTTGACGCTCATCACCTCGAACTCCGAGCGCAACATTCAATCCGTGGTCTGCTGGTGTGTTCCCGTCACTGCGTACCGTCACGCGGTCGGCTCGTTTGTGAGTACTCTCTCGGCACTTCGTCTGATTCTTTCTTCGCAGTTTCTCAAGCTGCAGATTAATCTCCCCATGCGGAATTAATGGTTGATTATCCTAATCACAAGCATTCCCATTAATTCACTATCGCTATAGTTTAGGACTACTATGCACTTACAGGAGATTAAAAATGAATGAAGAAAAAACGACGTTGGACTCCAACGATAGTCCAACCAAGTCATGCCTTTTGATGATCGTGATGATCATTTTGGCATTCGTCCTGATCGGTTTCATCAACCGGATCCCCGGAAGCTCGAAGGCTCCGGAAAAGACGGAAGCCCCGGCCGCCTCGGTCCCGGCAGAAATCCCGACCAAATAAAAGGAGGCTCACGATGAACACGCTGAATTCCAGCGGTTCAGGTGGGTTTTCTGATTTCAGGCCGGCGATCCTCTTTTTGATCTTTGCCACGGGCCTGACCTTGGGAATTGTACTCTGTGGGTACGCGCTGAACTCCGGTTCAAAGAATTCGGACACGCCGCAGCCGGTCGCGCAGAGTATTGAGGGAGAAAGTACGCCCTCAACGCCCTGACCGCAGATTCGGAGGGCGGCCAATCGTGTGAAAATATTGTGGGGACGACGCTTCCAGCGTCGTCAAAACCCTGAATTAAAACCAAAAACTCATGTTTTGAAAAGAGATTTCCTGATTTAACGACGCTGGAAGCGTCGTCCCCATAAGTTGACACACATGGCCCCTCCGGATCCTTTCCCCCCTTGCACGCGGTTCCTGGATCTGGTATAATATTCCATTATTTTTCTCTCCCACCCTTTTTTCCAAGAATTACCCATGAAGAATCCAATTCACGTTTTTCTCTTTGGTCTGATGGTCACGCTCGGCGCGCTGACCGCCCACGCTAAAACGTTCTACGTCGCTCCCAACGGGACTGCCGACGCGGATGGAACCGCCGCGAAGCCTTTTGCGACGCTCGAAGCCGCGCGTGACGCCGCCCGCCCGTTCGTCGGGAAGGAACCCGTAGAAATCGTCGTGAAAGACGGCAAATACTACATAGGCGAAGCGTTCAAACTCGGCCCGCAGGACGCCGGAACGCAGGACGCGCCGGTCGTTTACCGCTCGGAAAACCCGAAAGGGGCGCACCTGATCGGCGCCTCGGCGCTGGACGGAGCCAAATTCGTCCCCGTGACCGATGCGGAAACGCTCGCCCGTCTGCCGGAAATCTCCCGTGGAAAGGTCCTCGAGTTCGACCTTGCGCCGGTCCTGGCCGCGGCGGGGATCCAGAAACTCAGCGTCATGGGTGACCACGCCTTCATGCCGATCCCGGTCCCGGAACTCTTTGTGAATGGTGTCCGGCAGAAAATGGCCCGCTGGCCGAACGAGGGCTGGGCGACCGTCGAGAAAATCATCGATTCCGGCTCCAAAGCCAATTCCGGCCTGGCCTCCGACGCCGCCAAAATGCAGAACCAGCAGGAAGCCCCGCGCGGCGGAACGTTCGAGTACTCCGGCGACGCACCGAACCGCTGGAACGCTGAAAAAGGCGTCTGGCTCTGGGGCTACTGGTGCTTCGACTGGCACGACGACGTGGTGAAAGTCGCCCAAATCGACCCGGAAAAGAAGCAGATCACGTTCCAGACCCAATCGACCTACGGCCTGCGTCAGGGGAATCCGTCTCCCCGCCGCTGGCGCGCGATCCATCTCCTCGAGGAACTGGACGTTCCGGGCGAGTACTTCGTGGACACCGCCGCGAAAAAGCTTTACTTTTACCCCGCCGTGGACCTGAAAAACGCCGACGTGACCTTCGCCTGCCGCGGGAATTCCATCGTTTCGTTTGAAAACACGCAGTTCGTGACGCTCGACGGCTTCGTCATTGAGGAGACGTACGCGCAGGGGATTTACTCGCTGGGTTCCTCGTTCATCACGATTCAAAACTGCACGGTCCGCAACACGCGCCAGACCGGCATTTCGTTCGGAAGTGGAACGAACGGTCAATTCCTCGAGAACCTGATCGAGTTCAACGGCGCGGGCGGGATCCAGATTTGGGAGTCGGGCGACCGCAAGACCCTCACGCCCGGGAACTGCCTCGTGGAGAACAATACGATCCACGACTTTTCCGAGCACCGCCTCTGCTACGCCAACGGCCTGACGTTGACCGGAGTCGGTCACACCGCGCGGCACAATGAATTCTTCAACGCGCCGCATCAGGCGGTGACCGTCGGCGGGAACAATATGGTGTTCGAGCTGAACGTCATTCATCACGTCTGCCTCACGGGCGACGACGCGGCCGCTTTCTACAAAGGGCGCAATCCGTCCTGCCGCGGAAACGTCGTCCGCTGGAACTACTGGCACGACATTGGTTCGCCGCGCGGGCACGGAAATGCCGCGGTCTATTTCGACGATGGCGACGGCGGCGAGAAGGTTTACGGAAACATTTTCGTGAACTGCGGCGAGCCGGGCAAAGGCTCCTTCGGGACGATCTTCTGCCACGGCGGCCACGGGAATTATGCGTGGAACAATATTTTCGTAGACTGCAAGCGCCCGCTCGGCTCGGCCCCGTGGAACGACCAGCGCTGGAAAGAGTACATCGACGCGCCGCTCTGGCAGAAACGGCTTTTGGAAGAGGTCGATATTACGAGCGACGTGTACCTGCGCGCGTACCCGGAACTCAAAGGGTTCATGGACGGCGCACCGATTGCCGAGCGTCGTAATTTCGCCCAGCGGAACGTTTTCGTGAATCCGACGATGGACCCGACCGGGACGTGGGACCTCGACGAGACGAATCTGACGCTCGACCATGACCCGGGTTTCGTCGATTTTCAGGGCGGAGATTTGAACCTCCGCGACGATTCAGAAATTTTCAAGAAGATTCCGGGCTTCCAGAAGATCCCGTTCTCAGAAATGGGCCCGAGGCGTTAAATCTGGAGTGCGATGATACAGTCGCGCAAACGACATTCATCGCTTTCCC
Organism: Thermoguttaceae bacterium; assembly: GCA_030530205.1. Lineage (GTDB taxonomy): Bacteria > Planctomycetota > Planctomycetia > Pirellulales > Thermoguttaceae > RGIG3701. The sequence goes on from JAUMVK010000004.1 coordinate 40,220, forward strand.
TTGCGGCAATAGAGGAGCGCTAGCGACTTTTGCCGCGGAAACGCTGCGGACGTTCCCCACGTGAAAAAATCGTTTGATCGCCAAGGTTTTCGGTCACTAAGGGAAAGCGGCAAAAGAAGTCTGTGGCTTCTGTATTGCCGCACTCCCAAAACGACGCTAAAAGCGTCGTCCCCGCAGAGAGGAGGATCAAGAGCAGCCGCTGGTCGAGCCGCAGACGTGGCAGAGGTAGCAGCTTCCGTTCCGGACCATGACCGAGCCGCAATTACTGCAGAGCGGCGCGTCGTCCTGGAAATTCTCGAACATTTTCATCCGTTCACTGCTCAGGTCCACCATCGGTTCGTCCAGGATCGAGGTCGCGGAGTTTCCCCCCTCTTTGGCGGTTTTCTTGACCGTTCCACTGCGGCGGGCGTAGAACGCGCGGACTTGTTCCTCAAACCGGCTGGCTTTGCGGGCTGCACTGCTTTCCAGATTTTGCGGAAATGCTTCCCGTACAGCCGCAGAACTTGCGGTGGCCGACTTCTTCAGGGATGCCGACGCGCTGGCGAGAGCGGGTTCTGGATCCGCTTTCGGGGCTGGGACCGGTTCAGAGACCGGAGCCGGTTCGGGCTGCACGGCGGTTTCCATAGTCTGAGCGGATTCCTCCATCACCACGGTGGTTTTGACCTCAACCTCTTCCTGAGCGGTAGGAAGCTGCGGCGTGACTTTCGGCGTTTGCAGGATCGTACCTTCGTAGGGGATCCCCGTGTCGGTTCCCGCGTCGGACGGGCGGTTCAGGAACGTGATCCCGAGCCAACGGAAAATGTAGTCCACGATACTTTTCGCGATCCGAATGTCCGGGTTTTTCGTCGCCCCCATCGGCTCGAAGCGCGTGTGAGAGAATTTGTTGACGTAAACCTCAAGCGGGACGCCGTACTGGAGGCTCATGGAGATCGCAGTGCCGAAACAGTCCATCAGACCGCCGATCGTGCTTCCCTCTTTCGCCATCGTGATGAAAACCTCGCCCGGGTTTCCGTCGGGATACTGGCCCACCGTGACGTAACCCTCGTGACCCGCGATGTTGAACTTGTGAGTGATCGAGGGGCGCGTGTCGGGCAGACGGCGACGGCGCGGACGGTAAATGATCTTTTCCCGAATGATTTCTTTCGTGGGTTCTGACGAATCATCGTCTTTTTTGTCTTCACTGTCGCTGCGGCTGGTCGAAAGGACCTGAGCGCCCTTGGACCCGTCACGGTAAATGGCCACGGCCTTCAAACCGATGCGCCACGCTTCAATATAGGCATCATAAATGTCCTGCTCGGTCGCGTCTTTCGGAAGGTTTACCGTCTTGGAAATCGCGCCGGAAAGGAACGGCTGAGCGGCCGCCATCATACGGATATGCGCCTGCCACGGAATGAACCGGGTGCCATTGCGGGCCTGGAACGCGCAGTCAAAGACTGGAAGGTGTTCCGGGAGCAGATTAGCCGCGCCTTCGATCGTGTCTTCTTTATCGATATACGCCAGGATCGAATCGATGTCTTCCTGGGAGTAGCCCAAACGTTTGAGCGCAAGCGGGACGGTGCGGTTCACGAGCTTCATGTAGCCACCACCGGCGAGCTGCTTGTACTTGACCAGCGCGATGTCCGGCTCGATCCCCGTCGTGTCGCAGTCCATCATGAAACTGATCGTCCCGGTCGGGGCGAGCACCGTCGCCTGAGCGTTGCGGAAACCGTAGCGGCGGCCGTTGTTCAGCACATCATCCCAAATTTTGCGGGCGCCTTCACGCAGATAACGCGGCGCGCTGTGGATCTTTTCCACTTCGTCCCAGTGGTTCTGCATGACGCGCAGCATATCCTCTTTGTTCTTTTCGTACTCGTCGAAAGTCCCTTTGGCGCGGGCCAGCTCGACGCTCGTGCGGTTCGCAGAGCCGTGCATGATCGCAGTGATGGCGCCGCAAATCCCGCGGCCTTCGTCCGAATCGTACGGAAGGCCCAGAGCCATCAGAAGGCTTCCAATATTCGAGAAACCAAGGCCAATCGGGCGGTACAGGTGGCTGTTCAGCGCGATCTTGTAGGTCGGGTAACTGCCGCGGTCCACGATAATGTCCTGGGCGATGAACATGATCCTGCAGGCGGCGGCGAAGCGGTCAATGTCGAAAATGCCTGTTTCTTCGTCGAAGAAACGCATCAGGTTGATGCTCGAAAGGTTACACGCCGAATTGTCAAGGAACATATACTCGGAGCACGGGTTGGATGCGTTGATCCGACCGGATTTCGGGCAGGTGTGCCACTTGTTGATGGTCGTGTCGAACTGAACGCCCGGGTCGCCACAGAGCCACGTGCCTTGTGAGAGCTTGTGCAGCACTTCACGTGCGGGCCAGGATGGGCCTTCTTTGGTCGGGTCGGTGACCCAATGGGTCGTCCACTGTTTGTCGTCCACGACCGCCTGCATGAAATCATCGGTCAGACGGACCGAAAGGTTGGCGTTCTGGAACATCGTGGAACTGTACGCGGTGTCGTAGTCGTAGCCGTTCTGCATGAGGAGTTTCGCCTTGGCTTCCTCTTTGACTTTGCATTCGATGAAGTCCATAATGTCCGGGTGCCAGACTTTCAAGGACTGCATCTTGGCGGCGCGGCGGGTTTTTCCGCCTGACTTCACTACGGCCGCGATCTGGTCATAGACACGCATGAAAGAAAGAGGCCCCGAAGGACGTCCACCGCCAGAGAGTTTTTCGCGGCAGCTGCGCAGAGTGGAGAGGTCGGTTCCCGTGCCGGAGCCGAATTTGAAGAGCATCGCCTCGCTGCGGGCAAGTTCCATGATGTCTTCCATGTTGTCATCGACGCTCTGGATGAAACACGCGGAGCCCTGCGGGTACTCGTAGGAATTTTCCGGCTGGAAGAGTTTCTGCTCGTCACGGTTCCAGGCCCAGTTGCACTGTGCGCCCTTGATGTGGTACTGTGTGTACAAACCAACATTGAACCAGACCGGACTGTTGAATGCGGTCATCTGGTGAAGGCAGAGGTAAGTTAGTTCCTTATAGAAATTTTCAGAATCAACGTCCGAGGCAAAATACCCGTCTTCCTTTCCCCAATCAGTGATTGTACGAGTGACACGGTGAATAAGCTGGCGGATGCTGTGTTCACGCTGCGGAGTGCCGTTCTCCCCATAGAAGTACTTGCTGGCGACAACATTCGTGGCCAACTGACTCCAGTTGACTGGAAATTCGCAATTCTTTTGCTCGAATATAAGCTCCCCTTTGTCCCCCTTAATTTGAGCGGTACGAAGATCCCAAGTCACAGTATCAAACGGATCCGCGACATCTTCGGGACAAAAAACGGAAGGAATATGAAGTTTGGACGCAAACGAGTCCTGTAACGGGACCTGTGACATAAATTCTCCTGATAAACGATTACTTTTTTTAATGGAGTGAATTCAGTGACCCGGAAAAGCGCAAACACAGACGAATCCGTGTAAGAGTGCCTTCCCATGGCGCGGCCAACGGGGCCGACGGTTCAACCGATTTGGGAAAAATGAACGTCAGTCATCCTGGCAAAAAAACGTGAAATTTGCCATTACCAGATGTTGTGTATTTAATTTGGAAAACCACTACATCGTGTTGATGATTTGAGAAGTTTACCATTTATTTCACTTTTCGTCAAGTAGCCCTCCCCAAATCAGAGAAAATCCGCTAATTTAAGCATATAAAGATTTTTGGAATTTTAATTGCTTTACTCCGTGCCGAATAAAAGCATTCTTAACTCTTGTAATTTCAATGACTTATAAATTATAATGGACGGGAAAAATGGGACTAAAAATTTTTGGAAATTTTTTCGACCGGCGTGCCAAAAAAACAAAATAGGTAAAATGTGACGGCAAGGCAAACCCCTCTTCTGATAATAAACTATCGAATGGAAATATACTGTCAAAAACCACAACATACAGTTTTCAGAATGTGATTATCTTCAAAAAACCACAATATATGGAAAATTCTCAAAAATCAGAAAAAGAATACACAAAATTAGAGATACTGAAATAGTCAAAATAAGGCATTCTTCAGCTTGCCGATTTTAACTTTTTGGAGGCTTTTGGGGAGCAAAAAATTTTTTTCCAGATAGTGAAAATTTTACAGATGAAGGGGCAAAATTCCTCCTCATTTTATGAAAACATAAGTTTTTGAAGGAGATCATGAGGAAGAGAAAGGCTCGCCAAAAGTGATTGATCCAATGAGCTCAGCCTCGCATTGGCAAAATTGCCAATAATTGCCCGGATGTGGAAATTTTGCCAGTTAAACTTTGCCCGGAAAGAAAAATTCATTTAATCCTTTAATTTTATTGAGAGATTCTTTCAGAGTTCTTTTTTCAACCACTCAACGCCTGCTTCGTGGGTCTTGAAAGCGCCGTCCAGTTGAGCTTCCCATGCTTTAGCGAGAATTTTGCCCATTTCAGGCCCAGGCTTGATTCCAAAGGGTTCCAGATCACGCCCCTGAAGAATTCGATCGGGCTGATGTTCTGAAATTTCGAGTTTTTCCGCAAGTTGAAGCCATTCATCCCAGTGTGTTTCGGCTTTGGGTTCCTCAAGTCCACGTCCTTCTTCATCAGCGGAAATGAGCAAATGCCAGAGTCGGATACTGGATGGAGTAAGAAGAACAGAAAGACGGCGAACGTGGGATTCGTCAAGAGTCCGATGGGCGTGGAAACCGTGCGTGAGTACCAACGACCGAACCGCCTTCATTACCGCCAGCGGAGCGCGGAGTTTCAGAAGAAATTGTTCCGCGAGCCGTGCGCCTTTTTGAGCGTGTCCCTGTTCGGGTTTCCCCACATCGTGCAGGAGTGCGGCGAACAGGAGGTGCAAGCGTTCCTCCGGGCTCAATCTGAAACGTTCCGCGAGCCGAGCCGCAGCAATACAGACGCGGCGCGTGTGTTCCCAAGCGTTTCCTTCAGGATGAATTTCGGGATCCTGTTCTGCCTGAGTCAGGTGATTTAACGTGGGGAAACACGTCAGCCAGCCTGTTTCACTCAGGAGGTCCAGCCCTTTTTCCGGCCAGCGGCCCTTTAACGCCCATTTTTCCCACTCGGTGTACAGACGTTCCGCGGAAAGTGTCTTGAATTCAGACAATACCCGACGGCAAAAGCCGACAGTTCGTGGTTCCATCGTGAAACCGAATCGGGCGGCGAACTGCATCCCGCGCAGAACCCGCAGGGGGTCCTCGCAGAATGCTTCGGTGGGAGCACGCAGTATCCCGCGCTTCAAATCGCCCAGACCATCGTAGGGATCCACAAAAGAACCGTCGATCCGCATTCCAATCGCGTTGATCGTAAAATCACGGCGCGCGGCGGCTTCGCGGAATGTCATCGAAGAATCAGGAACCACCTCAAACGCTTTATGCCCGGTTCCGGTTTTACGTTCCCGGCGGGGAATGGCGAGATCGATTTCCTGATCGACTTTCAGGACGCTGAAACTTTGACCGACCTGATCAATACGAAAATGTGGTTTAAGGGCCTGTGCAATTTGACCGTAAGACAAACCGTAGATTTCGAGGTCAAAATCCTTGGAAGGGACTCCGAGAACCAGGTCACGAACATAACCTCCAACGAACAGAATATCCCTGGCTCCAGCTGCAAGAAGAAGCTGATGGATTCTGCGGATTTTCTTGGGGACATTAAGGTCGGACATAAATTATGAATTCATTTCGCGTTCAGACGGATCGGGTATTCTTCAAAACTTTGAAACGGGAGGAGTCGGGATCGCACCCACGAGACGTTTTACGATCGCATCGTTTGTCATCCCTTCCGCCTGGGCCTGGAAATTCACACTTAACCGATGACGAAGAACCGGAACAGCAATGCGCCGAATGTCGTCGATCGCCACGGCAAACCGGCCGTCCATCGCGGCGATCGCTTTACCACCCTGGATGAGGAACTGACCGGCACGGGGACCGGCGCCCCAATCGACCAGATCACGAATAAACGGTGGAGCCGATTCGTCTTTGGGACGGGTCGCGCGGATCAGCGTGGTCACATACTTGACGATGTACTGGCTGACCGCCACAGAATTTACCAGCTTTTGAATGTTTGAAATCGCACGGGCAGAGAGGATTTTTTTCACCTCGATTTTTTCGGAACGGGTCGTCTGGGAGAGGATTCGTTCCTCTTCTTCCTGCGTCGGGTAGTCGATTTTAATATTGAACATAAACCGGTCGAGCTGCGCCTCGGGAAGCGGATACGTGCCTTCCTGCTCGATGGGGTTTTGGGTCGCGATCGTGAAAAACGGATCGGGAAGCGTGTACGTATTTTGACCGACTGTTACCTCACGTTCCTGCATCGCCTGAAGAAGAGCCGATTGGGTTTTTGGAGGCGTTCGGTTGATTTCGTCCGCAAGGAGAATATTCGCGAAAATAGGCCCCTCGACAAAGCGGAAATTCCTGCGGCCATTTTCGTCTTCATCGAGAACGTTCGTCCCTGTGATGTCCGAGGGCATAAGGTCTGGTGTGAACTGGATCCGCTTGAATTTTACGTCCAGAATCCGTGAAAGGGTACTGACCATGAGGGTTTTCGCAAGACCGGGAACTCCTTCAAGAAGGCAGTGCCCACGGGTAAAAATCGCGGCAAAGAGCTGCTCAATGACATCATCCTGACCGATGATGATTTTTTGCAGTTCTTCCTTCATAAGTTTTTGCTGTTGAGCAAACTCTTGCAGCGCATCGGCTAAATTGCGGTTTTTAGGGGGAATCGGCGGAACCGGAGGAGGAACGGAAGGCATTATTCCAATTATGAATGATGAATTTTGAATTATGAATTAGAAGCGTGGAGTGTGAATCACACTCCACACTTATTTTACTTCGCCAACAGCGTCGGGAGGGCCATAATCAGTTTCTGGAACTGGGCCTTGCTCATTTCGTGGGGAATCGTCGTGAACGTGCTGCCGGTTTGTTTCGAGGTGGTATAAATCATCAGGAACGGTGGAAGGTCCGCGGGGATCCCTTCACGGATCCGTTCAGGAATTTCAACATCGTACATCTTACTGGCCAAATCCGCAGTTCGAAGGGCTTCTTTGGGAACAAAGATCGAGGCGAAACGTACCTGATGCTGGTAGGGATCGGTAATTGCCGCGCCAATCGTTTCCCAGCTTGCGCTCCACTCGGCCCTCGGTTTGTCCGGGGAGCGAGGAGGAGTGACATTTCCGAAACTGGGTTCGTATTTTGTCATACGTTCGCGCTCAGCCAGCTCTTCCGGGGTTTGTTCCGGAATCGGAAGCCGGTAGGCGGCCTGCGTCTGTCTCCAGCGGCGCATCGCATCATAGAGAACATAGTCATTTCCTGGAACGATCAGTAGGTGGTGCGGGTCCAAAGTCACGATCAGGTTACGTGTCGCGACGAGCGGCGGATCTGCCGGGTCTTCTTTCATATCACCCATGATTTGTTCCTGCAAATTGAGGTTTGCTTCCCCCGTGACGAGCTGCTGGATCAACAGCCCAACCAAACCTCCGGGCTGACCTCCGCCTAACTGAATGGGTGGGGCAGTTCCCTCGTTTTGTTCCTTAATTCTTTTCTTCAGCTGCGTGTACTGAACCAGATCTGAGGAATACAGGTCGTAACCCATGTAATCCTGAACTTTCATGGCTTCTTTTTTGGCAACGGCTTTTCCAATAAGTCCGCCAATAAGACCGCCAATCATTTCTCCTCGTTGGGCCGCTTCTTCAGGATTGACATACCGGCGCGGAGGACGTTGGCGATTCAACTGACGATTGAGACGGCGTTCCGCACTCTGCTGAGCCAAATCTCTCCCAATTTCGCTCATCGTATTGGCCCCGAACTGGCCGCCTACTTCCTCGGCACGCGGAACCAGCAGTTCTTTAATGAAGGCTTTCGAGTCGTTGACCTCGAGGAAGAAGCACCACCCTTCCGCCAAACGCCCATTTTGCGGCGGGGTCATCAGTGAAAATTCCACGTGGCGAATACGGTTGAAAGGGGCGTCCAGTTTTTCGGCCGTGAGCGGCGGAATGTCAACCTGACCGAATAGCGGAGAAGGCCAGGTGGGAACCACCTTCAAAAAGCTCAGATTGTCCAGCCGGGTTGAAATGAGCGGGACATACGGGTCCAGAATCTTTTCCGCGAGTGGAGTACCCGGCTTGGGTAGAAATGAAGTACTCAGAACGGTGCTGGAGTCCTGAATCGAAAGGTCGATACGCGCACTTTGAATATTGGCATCCATCCAGGAAATGGAATCATTAATGCGGTCAAAGTACTGTTTCGCCAAAGCCATTTGCTCGCTTCCCTCCTGGATCCCCAGCATTTCAGGCGTGAATACGGGAGCAAATTCTTCCATTCCGATCCGACCTTCCTGAACGAGGAACCGGATCAAAACGTTCGTCAGCTCAATGCTGAGTGTGGGATCTTTAATGGCGCATGGGGTAAACGAGACCGCTCCGCTGAATTTTGGGGCCGCCATGACACTTTTCAGAATTGCCGGATTGGGACCAAAAAGTGCGTAGCCGTGGAAGGGGGCAACACAAAGCGTTTCGGAGACCGCGGAAACGGTCCCTTCCGGAACGTCAGACTCGAAAGCGTCCGTATTGACTTCCAGCAAGGCAATGAATTTTTTGTAGTTTTTCATCGGAACGAACGCGGCCCACTGAAACGTGCCGCCCGCCGGGAAAAGAACGGCTCCGAGCGGATTGTCTGGTGCGACCTGTTTCGCATAGCTTCCTTTTCCCAAGGTCTTGAAAAGCATCAGGAAGTTCGTTTCCGTGAGTTTTTCCAGACGTTCATTAAAATCCCGAACCGACGACGCCCGAAGGATCACGGCCGAATTGGCTGGAAGGACCGTTTCAAGCGGAGGAATGTCGATTTTGGACTTTTTGTCGTTTTTTTCAACGGGCTCTTTTTTCAACTCTTTGCCCGATTTCTGCTTGACTTCCTCAACAGATTTTTCAGGAACATCGGTGTTGGCCGTATCTTCGAGAATGGACTGAGCTTCTGGTTCGGCAGGTGTTTCCGCCTGGGGCTCATCTTCGGGGATGGTTTCCTCTTCGGGTGCATCGTTCTGATCCGCCTTGGAATCACTTTCCCCGATTTCGGAGTCAAGCACGTCAAGGTTCAGGTCTTCATCTTCGTCAGTGTCCGCCATATCCGCGGCCTGCACGGGGGTTTCCAGCGAAGTGATTGCCAGGTTGCCGGAAACGAGAAAGAGGAACATCACCACGGCACTCAAGGTGACCCAAAAATTGGTTTGCGCGAAAAATTTTTTGATGAACGCTTTCATTTCGAGATTCCTTCGACCAAAATCGAGTGAGATTTCGGAATTTTTTTGTAATTATTTATTTTTTTTCTCTGCCTACACTGGCAAAAAAGAAAAAATCTATTATAATAAATACGATATTTCCCTCTTTTTGTGAAGGGGGTAGTTTTCGTTTTTTCGAAAAATTTTAAACTTTTTAATACCCGAGCGTACCATGCTGGTTTATTTGCTTTCCTCAAATTCTGCCTTTCTTCGCCAGATTCGTCAGATTGTGGAGTCGGTTGGTCTTTCTCTTGTGAGCAGCTGTTCAGCAAACGCCCTTTTGACTTCCTGCTCGCGGGGCACAGGATGTGTTTTGGTTCCAGCCATGGAGTTTTCTGTTTTAGAGGTGGAAAAGCTCATTTCAAAACTGCGGGCAACAGGATTCCCACACGCAGTATTGGTCGTGGATACATTCCCCACGGTCGAGAAAGCTCTGAAATGGTCGAGGATCCCGATTTGCGACTACTTTCAGCTCCAGACCACTCCCGAGTCCCTAAAAACGATTTTCAGGAACGCGAAAAACTGGACCCAGAAACACGGAATGCGTGACGTTCTGCAAGCGGCTCTGCTCCAGCGATGGCGTTCACTCGACGATGGGATGAAAGATGTGATGCGGCTATTATATGAAGGTTTAAACAACCGGGAAATCGCGGAACGTCTTTCGATCAGTTCCCGGACGGTGGAAAGCCGCCGGGCACGCCTCCTTGAAATGTTTGATGTGAAATCCTTTGCCGAACTGATTCGGGTCGCAACGGACTTTATGGACGGCGACCCGCTGCCAGAGCGGTTTTTTAAAGTGAGGAGTTAGAAGTCAGGAGTTGACGCTTCGCGTAACGTTGGCTTCAGAAAGACTTCAACCCATAAAAGCCAAAGGCTTTTCCAACTCCTAACTCCTAACTTCTCCCAACTCCTAACTCCCAACTCCCCCATGCGTCTTTTGAAACTTTGGCCAGGTCTCGATTATTTGGTACGTCACGGCTCTTTTCGAGCGTGGCTTGGGGCGATGTTCTACGCATTCTTCGCGATGGCAGTTTTGTGTGTGACACTGGTTTGGGATGACATTATGCCGGTTCAGTCGCGCAAGGTGCTTTTGATTCTTTTCGGAATTACGTGGCTACTGGGGATTTTTGTCTCACACCGGTTTGAAAAGGCGTTTCAGGAAAGCCAAAAACAGAGAAAAAAAGACTCCGTGGCAAACGATACGTTACCACTGGCTCAAACGGAATTTCTGCGTCAGAATTATTACGAGGCTGAAAAACTGCTGCGGGAGAGGCTTTTGAAGTTTCCCGAGGACGTTCCCGCCCGATTCTTTCTTGTTTCTGTTCTTCGCCGTCAGAAACGGTTGAACGATGCCCGCGAGCAGTTGGCGATCCTGGAACAAAACCCGGCTTTGGAGCTCTGGGCACTCGAGCTGTACAAGGAAAAAGAACTCCTTCAATAAAAATGAAACGTTTCCTTTTAATTTCGTTCTTTCTTTGGGTTTTGATCGGGTGTGTTCCCCAGAACAAACCGTCGGAGCCAGACGCAGGACCGCCGCAAAGGGTCGTTTCTCTTTCGCCTGCCATGACGGAAATCATGTACGCGCTCGAATTGGAAGATCGGCTGGTTGGCGTGACGATCCACTGCAAGTACCCGCCCGAGGCGCAGAGAAAAACTCAGGTCGGGACCGTTTTCAAGCCTAATCTGGAACTTCTGGCCAAACTCAAACCGGACCGGATCCTGATGAACACGCACTACGCGGAACTGGAAGCGACATTTCGGCGATTCGGCTGGATACCCGAGCCGATCCATGATGAACGGGTTGAGGATGTTTTTGCAGCAATTCGGCATCTAGGTCGGCTTTTCCAGGTCGAAGACCGCGCTGAAGAACTGGCCGAAGGCTTGGAACAGAGGCTTGAAAATCTTCGGGAGAGTACGCAGAATGACCAGAAAATCCGTGTTCTGTTGGTCGTGAGCCGGAATTACACGAGCCCGCGTCTGGAGGACGTTTACGTCACCGGCCACGATGGACTTTGCGAGCCGCTTCTTGAGGCCGCTGGCGGGGTGAATGCGTACACGGGAAAATCCCCGTTCCCGAAAGTTTCACCTGAGGGGATTTTGAGTATGAACCCGGACGTCATTATGGAAATCATACCCGACTCAGTGCGGGCGAACGTTTCGGACGAAGAACTGGACCGGGCGTGGCAGACACTTCCGGGCCTTCGTGCGGTTCAGGATCATAAAATCGTGCGCTTGACGGAAAGCGACGCAGCGCTGATCCCCGGCCCGTCGATGGTGGATTGGGCGGAAAAAACGGCCAGTCTTTTGAGCCAGTATTAATACGGAGGCGCCTTTAGATTCGGAGGGCCGGCGTCCTCGCCGGTCAAGTTAAAGATTTTAAATATTACGCAAGAAAAAGTGAATTAAATTTAACGCCTA
>JAUMVK010000004.1:51901-188441 GCA_030530205.1 Thermoguttaceae bacterium
TCCTCGCCGGTCAAGTTAATGATTTAATTCCTTCCGCTCTTCACTGGTATTAACTTGACCGGCGAGGACGCCGGCCCTCCGGATCTGGCGGGGCCTTTCTCGGTGAAATCTGGGCGCTTTAGTGAAGCGTGCCCTCCAACTCCTCAAACTTTCCTTTCCATTTCTCGCCCCCCAGATCCGGGTGAAGGGTTTTAAATGTGCGCAGGACCCGCTCCGCCTGCTTCGTTTCACCGAGTTCCGTCAGGAAGCGAATCACCCAGTACTTCGCCTCGTACCAGTCGGACGTCTGGTTTTCCGTGTGCTTCTCGATCTGCCGCCACTGCGCCAGTGCGGCCTTTTTCCGGGCCGGGTCGTTTTCCGCCAGAGCTTTTTCAGCCAGAAGCCGCCCCCACGTGAGCTGGACCTCCAGCCGATTCGGGAATTTTTGGGCGATTTTCTCGTAAAACGGAAAAGCCTCCTGCGGGTTTCCGGCCTGGATCATCGCGTACGTGCCGATCTGCTCGACCTCGTCGCGGATCTCGGGCGGGAAAGCGTCCAAATGGTTTTTCATCGCGGTGAAAAGCCGGGTTTCCGCCTGAAGAATTTTCGGGTCCTTGGTTTCGGATTCCGTGTTCAGACCGTCGAGGGCGCACAAAAGGAAGAAGCAGTTTTTCGCCCGGGTTTCCGCCAGAGCCTCCGACTCTTCAAGCGTTTCGACCCACCGGACGGCCGTCAGAAGAGCGCGCCGGTAGTCCGCCGACCCCGATTTTTTCAGCTGGGTCAGGTACTTCTTCCACGTCTCGAAGCACGCCGCCTCGGTTTCCGCGTATTTCGGGTCGGTCACGGGCGTGTTCTGTACGAGGATCATCGAAACGTCCACGCACTCCGCGAAATTCTGCCGGATGCGTGTCACCGCCTCCAGTTTCCGGAGCGTCTCCAGAATTTCCGGGTCGGTTTTCCCGAAAAGCTGGAAATGCTCGAGCAAAAGCGCCTGGTACTGGTCCAGTTTCCCGTTGAGCTGATCGGAGATTTTCCCCCCGGCGTTTTGAAGCTCCTGAGAGACCACCTCGGCCGTGACCCCAATGGCGAGCGCGTGGTTTTGGACGCTTTGCGGACTCTCCGGGAACGTGACGGCCAAACGGCGGAACCAGTCGGCCGCCTCGGCCTTTTTCCCGCTTTTGTAGAGGAAACTGGCCGCGAGTTCCCCGGCGTGGAGGGCCATTTCCTCGTTCTGCTCGGCCTGGGCCGCGTCCCAAAGGCGTTCGCAGGCGTGTACCGCGTCCGCGTCGAAATTGGCGCAGGCGTTTTCCGCCGCCATCTTCAGGAACGGAAGATTCTGATTCCCCGCATCCTTTTTAAACATTCCGTTGAAAAGGACCTCGGCTCGGCGCGCCCACCACGGAGCGCTTTTCTTGCGGATCTCGTTCAGGATCCCGATGGTTTCGTCCCGGAATTTCGGCGCATCCCCGGAATTGGCTTTCATCGCCGCGTCCCACTGGGCGAGCCAAAGCTCCAGAATTGCGCAATCCAGTTCCCCGTTCTTGCCGATGATTTCCGGGTGCAGGTCATTTTTCACGATTCCGAGTGCCGCGTCGGTTTTCCCTTCGGCCAGAGCCAGCCGGATACGCTCGGCAAGGAATTCCAGCCGGACGTTTTCGTTCATGGAATCGGCTTGTTTTGCGAGGAGTTCCCAGCGTTTCCGTGCACCCTCAAAATCCTTTTGAAGCCGGAAAATACGGAGTTCCTCGATCCGCGCGTTCCAGTAGAGCCGCGAGCTGGACGGGACCATCGTGAGATTTCGGGCGCGGGACTGTGCCTCCTTCAGCGCGTTGAGCCGGTCGAGCGACCCTTCCGGGTAGCACGCCGCCTGAAGCTCGTACGCGAGCAGAAGCTGGAACTGTACGTTATTCTTGAGCGATTCCAGCTCGAAAAGCGAAAGCCCGTCACCGGTGAACCGGGAGTAATCCCGCGGCTCCGTCGGGAGTTTCGCGCCCTTTTTCCCGGCCTTTCCGCCTTTTTCCGGTTTCAGAGCGCTGGTTTTGGACTCCTGCGCGAGTTTAAGCGTCTGCTCCTCCCGACGGGCGTCGATCTCGAGAAACCGCCGGATCGCTTCACGCAAAATCTCGCGGGCGGCCTGAAGCCCTTCTTCCGGCTCCAGGGCAAAATGCGCCTCCATCTCCGCACGCCGGGCCTGCGCCAAAAGACCCACGGCGTACTGAAAATCGACCGCCAACTGCCACGGGCAGTCCGGATTTTTCTTCCGGAACTCCTCGTAAATTTCGCGGGCCTGATCCTCCAGTGCTTTTTTCTCGGGTCCGGGGGCGGCAAGGGCGCGTTCCTGAAGAACGCGAATGAGTTCCAGCGTCAGCTCGGCCTGAACTCCCTGCGAGAGATTTTCGGCGCTGAGCCGCTCCCGGCAGTGCAATTCCGCGAGGCGAAAAAGACCGCGCCCGAGCAGTTCCTCCAGAAACTGCTGATCCGGTGAAGTTTCTTCCGCCGCGGCGACAAAACCGGGAGTGAAAAGCAGGAAAATCAAAACGGGCAGCACGCGCATGGGGGATTCCTTGATCATTCGTTGAACGGTTTTTTACTTTCTCGGCCCAATTTCATCCAGGGGGATCGGCTGGAATCCGAGTTTCCACGCCGGCGAGTCCTTTTTCAGGCGGTAGTCGCCGTTTTTCGCGTCCTCAAAAAGAGGATCGGCCACCACGCTGTTCCGGTCGAAACCGAGGCTTTGCCAGAATTTCAGCGTTGTATTGGGCGTCACTTCTTCGAGCTGAACATCATCGACCCAGAGCGTCACACCGTCGCGGGAGGGATTGGAGATGGAAATATTGAACGAGTCCATCCCTTCTTTCCAGCCGGATTCGCCTTTCTTCGGAACTTGCACCACGTGCGAGATTTTTTTCCACTCCGTGCCGACGGGCGAGGCGGAGCCCGCTCCCCAGTAAGCGCCGGGGCGGTAGTAGTGGACCCCGATGCGCGCGGAGCCGTTTTCAGCTTCCGCCCGGTACCACGCCGAGACGCGGTAGGAGTTTCCTTCTTTCAGCTGGATCCCCGGGAAAACCAGGGCCGGGACCGTATTGTTCGCATTGGCCGGATTGAAGTCGGCCTCGATGCGGAGGCTTTGCTTGCCGCGGTGCGCGACGGTATCGTCGAGGACGACCACCGCTTTGCCGCTCGGATTGGACTGCCATCGGCACTGGGTCGGGAATTTACCGGCTTCACCCGACTCAAAGCCCGGGTCCGTTACGGGGATTTCTGCCACGGTCAGGGATTCCCCTTCGTAGCCCGCGGCCGTCACGTGGATCACCGCCTCCGGCTCGGCGTAATTCCAGATCAGGTTGCGGTCGCTCTCGTTGAATTTCGGGTTGAACCACCGGGTCCCGAAGCAGTTCGCGTTCGGGTTGGAAAAGTAGAAAATATTGTTCCAGAGCTTATTCCCCTGCATGATGGAGCCGTCCGGCAGTGGCGCGTCTTTCGGGTGCTGGCCGTGATGACGCATGGTGTTCCAGGCGGGCGCGTCGGCGATGGACTCGTACCCTTCCACCATCGTGGGGAAATGGTCTTTCCAGGGTTTGGAATCGACGGTCCAGCCGTTCGCCTCGAACTGGTTCAGGGTCCCATCGACGAAAATATTGTTCCAGATGTAATTATCGCGGCCATTATGAAGGTGGATCAGACCTCGGATGCAACCGACCACGACGTTCCCGTAAACGTCCACGCCCCCGGTATTATCGTCGAGGTAGATCCCCCAGCAGTAATGCGGACTTTCCCACTTCTTTTCCTGCGCGTTCCAGCCGAAGCCCAGAACGTCGTGGAAATAATTGTACCGGACCTGCGTCCCGTACGAGGAGATCCAGTTGCGCCCGCCGGTGTAGATCGCGCCCGTGTCGCACGTTTCGAGGTTTACGTGGTGAATGTGGTTGAACTCGATGATCTGATTCTGGCCTCCAAAACCGATCCCGAAGCGGGGGCAGTCGTGAATTTCGCAGTGCGAAACGCGGTTTCCCACGCCGGTCAGCGAGACGCCGACCCCTTGCTTGAAGTCGATCCCCGTGTGGTGGATCACGCAGTCCTCGACGAAGTTTTCGCCGGGCGTGAGCGTCACTTTATCGCCGCCGTTCAGCCCGATGGCCGTTCCGCCGATGAACGAGATCTCGGAGCGTTTCACGCCGCAGCGCGTGCACTGCTGGAAGTAAAGCGCGGTGGAGGAGTACGACCCGATGTTTCGGATCACGCAGTCCGTGAACACGACGTCGGAGCAGTTTTTCACGACCGCCGCCTCGCGGGTCGCGTTTTCGAGCGTCAGGCCGCGGAATTCGATCCCCTTCGTTTCCGTCAGCGTGAAGAGGCACGACGCCGCCTGAGCCGTGACGGTCATTTGATTCATTTCCTCAAGCGTCCGGTCTCGGCCCGTGACGGGATTTTTCGGCGGGTAGAAGTAAAGCATCCCGTCCTCGCGGTCCAGGTACCACTCGCCCGGCGCGTCCAGCTCCTCCAGAGCGTTTTCGATGTAGTACCGGTCATTCGGCCGGATCGGGTACGAGCAGTTCGCGGTGAGCGTGATCAGCCGCGCGTCCCGGTCGATCGACTTCACGGGGACCTGATTGTTCCACCAGTTGTAACGCGGAAAAACCATGACGCGCAGTTCCTCGGGCCGGCGCCATTCCCGCGCGTCCTCCGGTTTGTAGTGGAACTGGTTTTTCGGTTCGCCCTCAATGGTCTGGTACATCGGAATGTACTCGCCATCCGCGTATGCCCAGCCGCCGGAGTAGGGATTTTCCGGGTCGAAATTGGGCCAGCGCGCCATCCGCTGACGCTCGCCGTCCGCCACGAGGACCTTGAAATCCACGCCGTCAAGCCCCTGTTCCCGGACGTTCGTTTTGAAGATCCCGTTCTTCCACGGAACGAAGTTTTTCAGGACCTTCCCGCCGGTGACGAGGACCTTTTCCCCTTCCGCGGCCCGCACGATCACGCGGCTTGCGTACTTTCCCGGTTCGAATTCGAGCATGGCCCCCTGCATTTTGCCGAACTCAATGGGTTTTTCGATCGTGTAGATCCCGCCTTTCAGAACGATTTCCACGTCAACGCCGCGGTCAGAAAGGATCGGAATCGAGGCGACGGCCCGCTCAAGCATCATTCCATTGGTTGAGGCTCCGTCCGGCGAAACGACGAACGTCCGGGCCGGGAGCGCCGAGCAGAAGAGGAAACTGAAAACGATGAAGGAAAGCAAAAAACGGGTTTTCATGGGGACCTCTAAAATAAAAAAAGGACGGTGGGTCAGCCGAGCCGAACACGCTGCGAAATTAAAACCATTTTACTCTTCCGCGAAAAAAAATCAAGTGACCCCTCATCACGCCGGGGTTTAGTTCGCGCTCTTCATCGTCGTGATCCAGAAAAAGACGTTTCCGGCTTCATCGACCCGGGTCTCACGCTGGAGCTGGGCCTGAAACAGAACCGCGTCGAGGAGCCGGCGGTAGGTGAATTTCCCGGGTTTCTGCCGAATCACCACATCGGACGTTTCGATCCCCAACCCGGCCATGGAATTATAGTCGTAAAGGAACGGGACGTCCAGCCGGTCCTGAAGGGAGTCAAGTATGCGCTTGGCGGACGCGCCGTCCACGTTCGCCTCGAAACTTTCGGCGAGCTCGTCCACCGTGGCCCTTGGAGCCGCGTAGCCGACCGGAATCATTTTTTTCGCGTCGGCATTGGGGGCGCTGACGACCCGCAGTGAAATTTTGCCGTCTTCCGAACGTTCCGGCTGGACGCAGTAGCCGATGTATCGCAGGACGTACGCCAGGGCCGTGCCTCGCGATACGCCTTTGAGTTCTTCCTCTACGAGGTCTTCCGGGTCGAAGGCCTTTTTCAGGCCGGACGGGACGCGGATAGGGAGCCGAAACGACTGAAGCATCTGTTTGAGGACCAGTTTTCGCGGAAATCCCTTCGTCCGAAAATCGACCGGGACAGAAAGCTCACGCAGAAGCACGTCCTGAGTCCCCTCGGCCGCTTTTTCCTCTTTTTCCTGGGCTTCGGCCTGCTCCATTTCCAGAATTTTTTCCTCAAGGTACGGTTTCACCTGTCTGCTTTCCGTGATGTAAAAACGCCGCCCACCGGTCAGAAGGAGCTGATTGTTCTTCGTGAGCATCCCTGAAGCGGTATAAAAGCCGGCCCCCAGAGGCTGAATATCAAGCACATCGGCACTGGCCCCTGCACGGACCTGAACGCTCTGGAAGCCGGCCCCGCTCAGCTCGCGCCCCCACTGTTGGGCCTCCATGGGCTGAAGCTGACCATCGCAAAAGATTTCCAGCCGAATGGAGATTTTGGTATTTCCGGGCGGGTACTGAGCTAAGAGGGGATTCGTCCCGGCAAGAGTTACGATCCCTGCGAGAAAAATCAGGAAAAATGGGCGAACTTTTTGGATCATGTAAAAACTCCTGAAATTTTTGTTAAAGTCTGCGGTTTTTTTCGACGATAACAATTACAGAGGTACTTAAAGGATTTTCGGATTTAGGGATTTTCCTGAATCCATTCATTAGTCATAGCACAAGGAGGTGGCGAATGCGCCCTCTGTACGGAATCATTTTTGCGGTTTGTTTGTTTGCCGCGCTTGCGGCCACGGTCGGGTGCCAGTCCTACATCGGCGGGCAGACGCTTCCGAGCGGTTACTACCTTTCGGACGACATTCACTACGCTTCGCCGGGTCCCCGCAACAATCTGCAGAACGAATCGGCGAAACTGCAGGAAGCCAAATAGAACCAGAACGGATGGTTGAAAAAACCGTAACGGGCTGTATGCCACATCAGGCCCGCTTCAGTACATAATTTAAACACGGATCACACGGATTTGCAGGATTCCATGGATTTTTTTGGAAAAGGGTTTTACTCTTTTTAAAAAAGTCTGCGTAAATCCTTATAATCCGTGAAAGTCCATGTTTAAATGGACTACGGAAGCGGTGTGGCGCTGTATTGGATCGAAGGCTTCGGGGCGGGTTGGTAACATTTCAGGTTGAGGGCTTTGATGGAAAACTCAAGTTTAATGAGTCTGGACGCGATCCTGAATTACGTACTGCTCATGACCGGAATGTCCACGATTTCAGGCGCAGGAGCCAAACTGCTGGTCCCCGGTATGAAACTCCAGGGTATCCTTTCCACGTTCCTGCTCGGACTTGTTTCCACGATACTCAGCGGTCTGATCCTCAAGCATTTATATCAGTACTGGTGGGATATTACCGATTTTAATCCCTTTCAGTTCTGTACTCTCGTGCTAAGTATCGTACTTGGCGCGGTAGTACTTTTTCTGTACCGCTGGATCGCGGGATTGTTCGGCCGCTAAAGCCCGGCCTCTAAAAAACTGAAAATCTTTCTTCATCATAATTCTTATTGACAAAAAATCAAGTAGACTTGACCCTCTGCCCCCCCAAAAAAGAAAGTTTTTTAGAAAAAAAACAGAAAATGCTTCTCTGTAACTTGACAGGCAAGGACCTGGGCACTCCGAATCTGATAACGCAGAAAACGTCGTCCCTCTAAATTAAGTTCAACCCCTTGACAATCGATTTACAGTGGATTATAATGTAATCAAAATGTACCTGTAATTGTATTAATCCTTCCTTCAAATTCATTCCTCAAGGAGAATGCCATGTCTTTAACTCGCCGTCAGATTTTGAAATCGGCCCTTTTTGCCGGAGCCGCCGCAACGTTCGTCCCGCGCCATTTGCTCGGGGGTGAAGCTGGGACCGCGCCCAATGACCGCGTGACCCTCGCCGGGATCGGGATCGGTGGGATCGGTCACCCTCAGCTCAAAGACGCTCGGGATGCAGGGTTCCAGGTCGTCGCGCTGTGCGACGTGGATGACGTCCACGCGAAAAAGACCTACGACGTTTTCCCCGAGGCGCGCAAGTACCGGGATTTCCGCGATCTGCTCAACTCGGAAGGCGACAAGATCGACGCGGTTTACTGCGGCACGCCGGACCACACGCACGCCATCATCACGCTCGCGGCCCTTCGGGCGAAGAAGCACGTCTGCTGCGTAAAGCCCCTAACGCGGACCATCGAGGAGGGGCGAGCGGTGCTCAAGGCAGTGAAGGAAGCCGGGACCGCGACCCAGGTCACGATGCAGCCGAGCACGAGCGAGCAGGCGTGCCGGATCATGGAACTGATCTACGCCGGCGCGATCGGTGAGATCCGCGAGATCCACGCATGGTCCGGGCGTCCGGTCTGGCCGCAGGGAATGCTCGACTACCCGAACTGGGAGGACCCGGTCCCGTCCACGTTCGACTGGGATCTGTGGCTTGGCCCGGCGGAGAAGCGGCCCTTTGCGGACCAGTGGCCGGAAAACTGCCCGTACCCCGGCATGGCGTGTGCGAACTGGGGCAAACGCGGTGTTTACCACCCGTTCAACTTCCGCGGCTGGTTCGCTTTCGGGACCGGCTCGCTCGGCGACATGGGGTGCCACCGCGCCAATCTTCCGTATCGGATGTTCCGCCTGAAGCACCCGACCCGGATCACGGCCTCGAGCACGCGCGCCTACAGTGTTTCGTACCCGATCGGCTGCATGGTGACGTACGACTACCCGGCAAGCGAGGACTTCCCGGAGATCCGCCTCACGTGGTACGACGGCGGCCTGAAACCGGCGGTTCCGAAGTGCATGGGCTCCGAGATGTTCCCGGCTGAGGGCGTGCTTTACGTCGGCACCGAGGGGATGATGTTCAACGACCGGATCCTCGATCCGGAGCGGGCCGAAAAGTTCGCCAACGTTCCGAAGACGATCGAGCGCCGCGGCGGCGTGATGCCGGAATGGTACGAAGCGTGCCGCGGCGGGCAGGCGGCCAGCGCCAATTTCGAATACGCGATCCCTGTAACGGAATTCGTGCTGCTCGGAAACCTCGCGGTCATGACGGGCAAAGCGGTCGAATTCGACCCGGAGACGCTCACCATCGCGAACAATCCGGAGGCGCAGGCGCTGATCTCCCAGCCGTACCATAACGGGTGGACGCTCTGATGTTTGGTTTCCTGAACCGTTTTTTTCGTCCCCACCCGCAGCAGATCCCGGCGGAACTGACCGCGCAGCGGCTTCCGCTTGGGCCAAGCTGCGAGCGGGTGGCGAGGTGGTTTCTGGAAAGTCAACACGGAATGACCTGTCTGGGGCAGAATGCGAAGACGCACCTTTCCAAAACGGGCGGGAGAGTTTCCGGTGAAATTGATCTGATCATGGAACTGAACGATGAACGGCAGACGATCGTGTTCGTGGAAGTCCGCTCCCGTTCGAAAAACTGGGACCGGTTTGGCACGCCGCTGAGCGCCGTTTCTGCCGCGAAACGCCAGGACGTCTGCCACGCGGCCCGGCTTTGGCTTCGGGAAAATGAGATCCCGGAATCCCGCCCGATTCGTTTTGACGTGGTGGGGGTTTTGTGGCCGGAGAACGAAGAGCCACAAATTCTTTACTGTCCCGACGCTTTTCAGTGGATCGAGCCGAACTGGCGCCGGGGGAATATTCGCGTCCGGTGAGCGGAGCCAATTCCGAAAGGAAAAGATTGAGCGGAATAACGAATTTTTTGGGCTAGACACCATACCAGTCCCGCTTCAGAACGAGATTTAAACACGGATTTTCGCAGATTAGATGGATTAGAAGGATTAGAAGGATTCCTTCAGGGGTGATTTCAACCTTTTGTTTTTAAAAATCCTTTTAATCTTTTTAATCCGTGGAAATCCGTGTTTAAATGAAATTCTGCGGCGGCAGAGAGTTTTCTGTTTGCTTGCGTCTTTACCCAAAGTGCAGGCTTTTGGGCTAAAACCTGGAAAAGCATTTTCCTGATTTAACCAAACTTTTATCCAGTCCGCAAGTTGGCCCTGGTTCAACGAGTTGAGGGCCACAAAAAAACGCAGAAATTTTCGTCTGAAAACCTCTGCGTCGATTGGATGAATTCCAGATTTCTCAGGTCAAAATCATTCGGCCACGTCGATGGCGGTCACTTTGACCGTAATGTATTTCTGGCGGTGACTGTTGCGTTTGCGGTAGGTCGCACGACGGGTAAATTTCTGAACGTTGAGCTTCGGACCTTTGACTTCGGCGTCATAAACGACCGCCTTGACTTTAACATTCAGGGTCGGCTGACCGATGAGAAGTTTTTCATCGGTGCGGCAGGCGAGAACATCGTCGAAAACGATTTCGTCGTCTTTTTTCAGACCTTCACGATAGTCGATCTGAAACTCGGACCCAACTTCAACTTTGAACTGACGTCCACTTTCACGAATAATCGCGTACATTGTTTTCCTCTGTTAAAAAAGGTTCTAGTGACATAATTTGAATTCATAGTACTTAATACCGCCTAATTATAGTAAAATTTTCACTTTTATCAAGGGGGGGCAAGGGAATCTTTGGAAAAAGAGTAGGATTTTGTAAAGATAAAGAAAAAGACGGTCGGGAAAATCTTCTGATTTTGATTTGCGAAGAGAATTTTCTGACGTGTTTTTACAAATATTTTCTTCTTTTTTTAATGTCAAATACTTGACATACGATAGGGAATTTGTTAAAATAAAAAAAATGTAAAAATTCCTTCCAACCACCTGCCCAAGGAGAAAACACATGCTGAAAATCGGAATTGCCGGAATCGGTTTTATGGGGATGATCCACTACCTCGCCTACCAGAATATCCCGGGGGTGAAAGTCGTCGCGTTCTGCGAAAAGTACAATCAGGCGCGTCTGGCCGGTGACTGGACCACGATCAAGGGGAATTTCGGCCCGCAGGGAACCATGATGGATATGAGTCCGTTTGCCTGTTATACGGAACTGGCCGATATGGTCGCCGACCCGAACGTGGATATGGTGGACGTTTGCCTCCCGCCGAACCAGCACGCCGAAGCGACGATCATGGCTTTGAAGGGCGGAAAGCACGTTTTCTGTGAAAAACCGATCGCCCTGAGCGCCGAGGAAGGCAAAGCCATGGCCCAGACCGCAGCGGAAACCGGGAAAATCCTGAACATTGGCCACGTGCTCCCCTTCTTCCCCGCGTACAAATTCCTCATCGACGCCAAAAAAGACGGCCGCTGGGGAAAAGTCCTCGGCGGGAATTTCTTCCGCGTGACGGCCGATCCGAAGTGGCTCGTTCACTACTACGACCTCGATATTGTGGGCGGTCCGATGCTCGATCTGCACGTCCATGACGCGCATTTCATCCGTTACTTCTTCGGAATGCCGAAGGCGGTGCAGGGCGTGGGCCGCTGCCGCAAGGAAAACGTGCCGGAATACTTCAACGTCCAGTTCCTCTACGACGATCCGTCCATCGTCGTGACGGCCACCAGCGGCGCGATCATGCAGGCCGGCCGCCCGTTCACGTTCGGTTTTGAGGTCCATTTCGAGAAAGCGACGGTCCTGTGCGACCTGTACGCGGACCTTCCGCTGACGGTCCTGAACGAGGACGGAACGGTCACGAAGCCCGAGCTGCCCGCCTGCTCCGACACGTTCCCGTTCGAGCAGGAACTCACCGAGGCGAAACGCTCGATCGAGACGGGCGTGAAGTCGGAAATTCTCGACTGCTCGCTGGCGTCCGACTCGGTCATCCTGTGCCACAAGGAAATCGAGGCGATCATGACGCGCAAGCAGGTGATGATCTGAGGATTGAAGATTCCCAGAAAATTCCCAGAAAAATCCCAGCCCCTCCCAGCAATTCCCAGCGTGGGAGGGGTTTTAACTGCCAACTGAAAACTCTTTTCCCCCTTTTCCTGCCCATGAACCGCCGTTCCTTTCTCACTTCCGCCGCCGCGCTGGCGCTTTCCCGGCTTTTTTCCCGGGTTTATGCGGGAGCGGGCCGTCCGCTGAAAATCCTTCTTCGTTCTTCCTGGCAGACCGTCAACATCGGCGACATTGCGCACACGCCGGGCGTTCTGGCGATCCTCGAGCGGTACTTCCCCGACGCCGAGGTCACGCTCTGGGCCAGCGGTGAGTACTCCGAGGACGTACACGCCATGGAGTCGAAACGTTTCCCGATGCTCAAAAAAGTCGTGAAAGGCGGCGTTTTCCCCGACGGCAAGAAGCCCAACTCCCCGGAAGTCGTGGCGGCCCTCGACGAGTGTGACTTCATCCTGCACGGCAGCGGCGCGAGTTTCGTCGCCTACTGGGACGTTTCCAAAGCCGTCCGGATGACCGGGAAACCGTACGGGATCTGGGGGATCACGTGGGAACACGGCGATGAGCGCCAGATCGATTTCATGAGCCAGGCGAAATTCATCTTCTTCCGCGATACCGTCTCGCTGGGCGCGGCGCAGGCTGCGGGAGTCAAGGCCCCGATCATGGAGTTTGGCCCGGACGGCGCGTTCGCCTGCGACCTTCGGAACGACGCGGCCGCCGAAGCGTTCCTCAAAGAACACGGGCTCGAAACCGGGAAATTCGCCTGCGTGATCCCGCGCTACAGGAAAACGCCGTACTGGAAGATCCGAAGCAAGGAACCGACGCCGGAGGACCTCAAATTCTGGGCCTACTCGCAGTCGATGAAGGAGCACGATAACGGCCCGATCCGCGAGGCCATCATCGAGACGGTCCGCCAGACGGGCCTGAAAGTTCTGGTCTGCCCCGAGGACCGCAGCCAGGTCGAGCTGGGGGGCGAAATGCTCTACGAGCCGCTGCCCGAAGACGTGAAAAAGCGCGTCGTTTGGCGCGATCACTACTGGCTGACCGACGAGGCGATCTCGACTTACGTCCGCAGCGCCGGCCTGTTCGGGCTGGAAATGCACTCACCGATCATGTGCATCGGGAACGGCGTCCCGGCGATCGTCTGCCGGTTCAAGGAGCAGACCTCCAAGGGCCTCATGTGGCGCGACATCGGTTTGGAGGACTGGCTCTTTAATATGGATCAGGAAGATGAAATTCCGGGCATCACGCCAGCCGTTTTGAAAATGCTGACCGACCGGGAAACGTCGCTCGAGAAAGTGGCCGCGGCCCAGAAAATCGTGCTGGCCCGGCAAAAACGCATGGCCGACGCGCTGGCTGCTTCGTTTCAGTGAGGGAAATTTCATCATGCACAAAATTCTGTTCGTCTGCCACGGTAATATTTGTCGCTCCCCCATGGCAGAGTTCGTCCTGAAAGACCTCGTTCACCGCCGCGGGCTGGACGACCAGTTCCTCATTCAGTCGTGCGCCACCAGCACGGAAGAACTCGGAAGCCCGGTTTACCCGCCCATCCGGGATCTGCTCGCCAAACACGGCATCAGCTGCACGGGAAAAACGGCCGTTCAGCTTCGGCGCAGTGACTACGAAAAGTACGACCTGCTCGTGATGATGGACTCGTGGAACGTCCGCAACGCCATGCGCATCCTCGGCAAAGACCCGGATCAGAAGGTCAAAAAACTCCTCGACTTTACCCGCGACGGCGGTGACGTGGAGGACCCGTGGTACACGGAGCGTTACACCGAGGTTTATGAGACGATCCTCGCCGGGTGCGAGGCGCTGCTCGATTTTCTAATTAAGAATTAGATTTACGGAGACGACGCTTCCAGCGTCGTTTAAAGGCATCCTCTTTGAGGGGGCTGGCTCGCGCAGCAAGACTGGGGGAGCCAGGTGAACGCGCCATTTAACTCCCCCCGGCCCTTCGGGCCACCCTCCTCAATGAGGGAGGCTTTCCCTCCCACCTGAAAAAGAAAGGACTTTTTATGAATCGTCGTGAATTTTTCAAAATCGTGGCTCTGGCGTCCCTTTCGGCGCAGCTGAACCTGGCTCCCGCCCTTTACGCCAACACGGAAGTTCCGCTCGACCCGAATCTCGTTGCGATTTTTTCGGACCCACACATTCCGGACGATGAGACGAAACCGCACATTCCGCGCTTCAAAATGTGCGTGAAGAAGATCCTCGCGATGAATCCCCGGCCCGCGACGCTTCTGATTTACGGCGACCTCGTGTACAATCACGGCGGAGTGGAGCTTTACAAGATCCTCCGCTCGCTTCTGGAACCGCTCGATAAAGCTGGCATTAAGTGGGAAGTGACGATGGGAAACCACGACCGGATCGCCGATTACCAGACCGCGTGCCCCGACCGGTTCACGGAGAAACCGATCATCGAGGGCCGGTGCATTCACATCGTGGAGACGCCGCGGGCCGATTTCATTCTGCTCGATTCGTACCTGAAAGATCACGTGGACGGGACCATCGAGCCGGACCAGAAGGCGTGGCTGGCCGAGACACTGAAAAAGTACACGGAAAAGCCTGTTTTTGTCGGCTGCCACCACGGCCTGAAAGAGACGAAACTCGACGACGTCCTGCTTTCCTGCCCGAAATTCGCGGCCTACATTCACGGCCACTGGCACTGGTGGAAGAACAGCAAAACGGACGACGGCATCCAGATGATCTGCTTCCCGTCCGTCGGGCACTGGGGAGACCTGGGGTTCACGATGTGCCACCTCGGCGAGAAAGAAGCGACGTTCGTTCCGGACATCGACGGGTATTTCTGCCCGGAATGGGGGAAAGGCCGGTTCCCGAAGATCCCCAACGTGGAAGCGTACCTTGAGGCGCTGAACGAAGTCAAAGTGGTCGTTCCTTTTAAGTAATTAGTGTATCAGTTCAAGAGTAATTTGCGGGGACGACGCTGGAAGCGTCTTCAAATTCGCTGCAAAATGAACAAGAATTTTGTACTTTAACGACGCTGGAAGCGTCGTCCCCGTAATTTGAAAGTTTTTTTAGCCAAAGGATCCAACATGAAAAAAGTCGTAACATTCGGCGAAATAATGATTCGCGTCGCGCCCGAGGGTTTTCTTCGTTTCGCGCAGGCGATGCCGGGAAAAGTCCACACCATGTTCAGCGGCGCCGAGGCCAACGTGGCCGTTTCCATCGCGCTTCTCGGCGGTGAGTCCAAATACGTCACGGCCCTGCCGAAGCACTCTATCGCCGACGCCTGCTTCGCCACGCTGCGGGGCTTGGGGGTCGATACTTCGTCGATCGTCCGCACCGATGCCGGCCGTTTGGGGATCTTCTTCCTCGAATCCGGCGCCAACCAGCGCCCGAGCAACGTGGTTTATGACCGCGAATACTCGAGCATTTCCCTCACTCCCGCCGACGCTTACGACTGGGACGCGGTCTTTGCCGGCTGCGGCTGGTTCCACGTGACGGGCATCACGCCGGCCCTTTCCAAAACCGCCGCGGAAGCGACGATCGCCGCCGTTCAGGAGGCCAAAAAGCGCGGCCTGACCGTCTCCTCGGACCTGAATTTCCGCAAGAAACTCTGGAACTGGGACCCGGCCTGCACAAAAAAAGAACTGGCCAAACGCACCATGACGCAGGTCCTGCCGTACGTGGACGTTCTGATCGCGAACGAAAGCGACTGCGCAGACGTTTTGGGGATCCATGCCGATAATACCGACACGGAGATGGGAAAACTCGATACTTCGCGCTACCCGGACGTGGCGAGAAAGGTCGTGGCGGCGTTCCCGAACATTCAGAAAGTGGGGATCACCCTGCGCGAAAGTCACTCGGCCACGCACAATTCGTGGGGCGGAGTCCTCTACGACGCGGCAAGCGACCAAGCCTTTTTCGCGCCGCTCAACGAGGCGGGCGAGTACCAGCCCTACGAGATCAAATCGATCGTGGACCGGGTCGGCGGCGGAGATTCGTTCGCGGCCGGACTCATTTTCGCGCTGAACTCTGAAGATCTGTGTGACCCGCAGTCGGCCATCCGTTTCGCCGCGGCGTCGAGCTGCCTGGCGCATTCTATCTACGGCGACTACAATTACACGAGCGCCGCCGAGGTCAAAACGCTGATGAGCGGAAACGGAAGCGGCCGCGTGCAGAGGTAAAACCCGGGAGACGACGCTTCCAGCGTCGTCTCCGTAAATTAACTCATTCCTCGACCAACCTGCTATGCACCGCGTCGATCTCTTCCTGCGGGACGCCGATGCTCAGCAGGTACTTCACCACCTGAACGCGGATCGGTTCGTCGGGGCCAAACTCCTTCAGGTTGCTGAACAGAATGCCCGGCAGACGGCAGATGCGCATACGCGTATGCCCGCAAAGGGTCGTGAGTTCGTACTGGTCGATAATCGTCTGGTCGTCGCGTCCGATGACGCCGTCGAGCATGACCCCCACCGTCCCGGTCCGGTCCGCGCCGCCCGCGCAGTGGAAGAACATCGGAAACACGTCCTCGGTCGCCATCGTGTGGAAAATCTGGACGAGGTATTTTTTCACGCCGTCCGACTTCAGATTATACGCGCCCATCGGGAAATTGATCCGGCGGAAATCGGGTTCGAGTTTCGGCTCACCGGCATCCCAGCGGGCCTGAGTCTCATTCACGCCGCGCAGGTCAAACTCGCATTTGAGCTTGAGCACATCGCGGAAGAAGTAAAGCATTTCGTCCTTGCTCTGGGCCCGCGGGTCTTTCGTGTAGGCATTTCTGTGGAGGGCGGCACTGCGGTAAACCAGGCCCTGACGCACTTTTTTCCCGTCTGCGTTCACGCCGCCGCCAAGGTCGCGGAAGTTCATGATCCAGACGCTGCTCATGAAGCGCGGGAAGCGGTCAAGCGTCGTGAAAGTCCGGACGTCCGACTCGACCGTCTGGCCGTTTTCGTCTTTCGCGGTGACTTTCCAGAAATACTTCACGCCCAGCTTGAGGTTTTCCGGCCGGGCCGAGTTGGTCAGCGTGTATGTATGCAGCGGGTCGGCGAAATCTTCCGTTTCGGAGAAAAGGACGGTCTGGTCGGTGACTTCCCCCTCGACAGTCCAGGTCAGCGGGCGAAAATCGGCGTTTTCGGCTTTGTAACGCTTCATGAAGTCGTCGGACCAGTCATTCCC
Source organism: Thermoguttaceae bacterium (assembly GCA_030530205.1). Taxonomy (GTDB): domain Bacteria; phylum Planctomycetota; class Planctomycetia; order Pirellulales; family Thermoguttaceae; genus RGIG3701. Next base: position 68,648 of record JAUMVK010000004.1, read on the forward strand.
GCGGAAGTCGGCCCAGTAGGTCGGGTCGCGCATCGTCACTTCGCGCCCCTCGGCCTTGGCCTTTTCCTGTTCGGCCTTGAATGCGGCGAGGTCTTTGTCGTAATTTTCGAGACGGATCCGTATCTTCTCCGGGACGACGGCACGCTGGGCGTCACTTTCGAGGAATTCGTGTTCAAGCGGCGAAACCGTATCAAGCTCCGCGCCGTCCGGTGGGGCCGTGAGTTTTAATTCCGCAGCGGAAACGGCCGCGGCAAAGCAAAGGAAGAAAGAAAAAAGAATGTGGGGGAGTAATTTCATGGTGATCTCCTTGATTGTGGAGTGCGGCAATACAGAAGCCGAAGGCTTCATTTGCCGCTTTCATTTAGCGACCGAAAGACGCAGTGATTCAAAAAAGTATTCACGTGAGGAACGTCCAGCATGGTTCAGCGGCAAATGCCTCTTCGAGGCTGTATTGCCGCAAGGGAAAGCGGTGAATGTCGCTTGCGCGACTGTATCACCGCACTCCCCAAAACGACGCTGGAAGCGTCGTCCCCGTAGTATTATGGCATTTCCGCGATGAGTTTCCGGGCGAGTGTCACGGCCGCGTTCGCGTTGTCGCTGTAGCCGTCGGCGCCAATTTCGTCGGCGTAGGACTGCGTCACCGGCGCGCCGCCGATCATGACCCGGACCGAGTCACGCATATTTGCGGCAATCAGCGCCTCGATCGTTTTGCGCATGGCGGGCATGGTGGTCGTCAGAAGGGCCGACATGCTGAGGATTTCCGCCTGATTATCCTGAAGCGCCTTGACGAACTTCTCGGGCGTAACGTTCGTCCCAAGGTCGATCACCTGGAACCCCGCGCCTTCGAGCATCGACGCGACGAGGTTCTTCCCGATGTCGTGCATGTCGCCCATGACCGTCCCAATGACCACCTTCCCAATCGGCTCGGAACCCGAGGCGGCAAGAAGCGGCGAAAGGACCGCAAGCGATTCCTTCATCGCCCGGGCCGCGATCATCAGCTGGGGAACGAAGAATTTATGCGCTTCAAAACGTGCGCCGGCCTCATCCATCGCAGGAATCATCGAATCGGCAATCAGGTCCTGAGGAGTGGACCCCAAATCGAGCGCTTCCTGGACGAGCCGTTTGGCGTCCACGTTTTTGCCGGTCAAAATGGCGTTAAAAAGTGCTTCGTTACGTTCGGGCATGACAAAATAATGAGTTAAATTCAAATCTTCCATTCAGCTCCGGGCTTTTTCTTCAAGCAGTTCTTTCGCCTGCTTCAGCCATCCGGCGCGCTGTTCGGGCGTGCTCATGATGACCGACGCGAAATTGATCCGGGTGAAATCATCCACGCCGACGGTTTTGAATACGATGTTCTTCCAAAGGTTTTCGAGCGGGTCGCCGTTGACGCTGACCTCGATCTCGGGGGGGGTGTTCCCGGTCGTGAAAACGACGCCTTTGCGCCCTTCCAGCTTCCGAATGACCCCTTCCGCCGTGAAGGCGTAGCAGAATCCCTGACGGATCGCACGGTCGATCCAGCCCTTCAAAATCGCCGGGGGCATTCCCCACCAGTTCGGATGGATCACGACGTAAAAATCGGCGTCAAGCACCTGCTGAATGTCCGCGCGGATCGGCCCGCTGAGCGTTTCCATCGGCTCGGCCAGTTCGTCGGCCGTGAGGATCGGGTCGAAATGCTCCGCGTAGAGGTCTTTCAGCGTGACTTCGTAACCGGCTGCGGTGAGCGTTTCTTTCGCAAGCTGGGCCAGCGCGCCGCAAAAACTCCCCTCCGGTTTCTGATGCGCCAAAACGATGAGTGCTTTCATGGATCTGCTCCTTTCTTCAGTGTGGACTATCTTTCCTATTATAACACAAAATGAGAGAAAGTCAAGCGGTTGGGGGCTTTTTTGACGATTCTGGGAGTTTTCTGGGATTTTTCTGAGAATTTCTGGGAAAATTATTCCGTCAATCGTGTATAATTGTAGATGGAAATCAAATGGACCTCAAAACCTTTTACCGGGGAAACGCTCATGAACCACTTTCTTTCAGCCCTGAAATCCGCTTTCGTCACGCGGTACGCCAGTTTCCGCGGACGGTCGGGACGCGGCGAGCTGCTGCTCTGCCTGTTCGTGGAATTCCTGCTTTTTGCGGTCTGGATCGCCCTGTGCGGCACCCTTTTGGCCCAAGCGCTTTACAACTGGGACAAAATCTGGTTCACGGCGGCCCTGATCCTGGTCCTCACCCCGCCGCTGATCAGCGTCCACGTGCGGCGGCTGCACGACATAAACTGGAACGGCTTTTGGCTCTGGCTGTGGCCCGTTCCGGTCGCGCAGATTTTTCTTTGGGTGGTGCTTTTCCTGCGCAAAGGAACGGCCGGGCCGAACCGTTACGACGACGCCCGCCCGCCGCGGCCGCTGTACCGGAACCCCGTTTGCTGGGGAGTCGCGGTCCTGGTTTGCTGGATGTGCGTCCCGCTGCTGCTGGAGAAGCTCCCGACCCGGATCACGCCGGAAACGCACTTCATCACCGAGCCGCGCACGCCGGACGGCCACGTCGATTACTACACGCCGTTGATCGCGCAGTACGCCGAAATGTTCAAGGACCCCGAGCAAAACGGAGTGCGGGACCTTTTGCAAATGTTCGGTCCCCAAATCCTGATGGACTTCACCGTAAGGGATCCCAAAGCCCCGGAATACCAATTTGTTCCGCTGACGTACGAAAAGCTGGATCTTCCGCTGGACACCAAACCGGAATTTCCGGATTATAAATCTCTGAATTGGGAATGGCTAAGAGACCATCTTCCGGTCGTAGAGGAAAATCCCCGAACGAACATGAAATACGTGGACGTTTCCAGCCTGAAAATCAGCCCGGAAGATTACGCCCGTGTAGAGCTCAAAGAGCCTGAAACGCTTTCGGATCCTGCACAGAGTGAAGATGCTCTGAGATTTTACGTCAGTTTTCATCTTTCCCAGCCGTGGAAGGACGAGGACCACCCCCTCGCCGCCGAGTGGCTGAAGGAGAACGACCCGATCCTGGACCGGGTCGCCGCGGCAATTCGGAAACCGTACCTGATGCCGTTTTTTTCCGAGTATGAGCTGGGACTTCACGACGGCTGGTCCCTCTGGCCTTTCAAATTCGTTGCACCTTTCCAGATCCGCGCCGCGCACTCATTGGAAATCGGCGAGGAAGAAAAAGCCCTCGAGGATGCGCGGACGTTGATCCTGCTTGGCCAGCATTGGCAAAAGGGGCCAACCTCGTCGTACGTGACCTACGGGATAAGAATCGAATCTTACGGTTTCCAGACTCTGCAAATCGCCCTGAAATCCGGGAAACTCTCGCCGCAAGGGCTTGAAAAACTTGCGGCCATGCTCGACGAAATCATGAAAATGCACACACAGCAACCGTCCCTGCGTAAGGCGTTTGAAAGGTCCAACTACGAAGCGTTTGCGTATTTGCAGTCCGGTATTTTTACTGAAGACCAAATATATAGTGAGTTGGATTTGCAATTCATCAATGAAAAAACCTTCCGAAAGACCTTTCATAAAGTCCGGATGGAACTTCGGGAAAAGATGTTCCCTGATGAATCATTTACTTCGTTCGAAGAATACCAACGTATTCTTTCTCAACTTGGGAACAAATACTTTTCACCATGGAGTGAACCCTGGCGGCTGCTGACCGGCACATATTACCGAAACCTGTATTCCAGATATTGGGCCTTTGTAACGGCCAGCCTGTTTGAGGATGCTTCCCCCTATATTCTGCTCGATTTCTTTAATAATCGAACGTACGCGAAAGTGCTCCGGGTTGCCGCGGAGCTGGAGCGTTACAAACTCAAGAACGGCGCGTACCCGGAGACGCTCGCGGAACTGGGCCTCCCGCAGGACGTTCTGACGGATCCATTCTCGCCGACGAAAGAACCGCTGAAGTACCGGCTGAACCCGGAGACGGAAGAGGCGTTCTGGAAGCGGTATGAAACGTGGAAAAAGGAACTGCCGGATTACATCGTCAAAAGAATCGGATACAAAGACGACGAAGAGTTTGCCGAGCCGATTCGCCTGCAGTGGAGGCCGTATCTGCTCTACTCGGTCGGGCCGGACCAGAAGGACGACGGCGGGAAAAACACGTGGTTCAATAGGAGCCCCGGGGATCGGGTTTTCTAGGTAAATCGCAACGCGGTGAGTGAGCGTGAAACTCATTCACCGCGTTCCTTCTTTCCCGGGGTTCTTAAAACGACGCTGGAAGCGTCGTCCCCGTAAGTTCCACCACTCTCAGCGCGTGCTCGCGGAACTCACCCACGCCTTCCGCCGTGACGGGCTGAGGCAGGTAGTTCACGAAATGAATGTAAAGCCTCTCCCCGTCGCGCTTCCACTCGGTGAAAACCGTCTGCGGGAGGTCCAGCTCAACCGGCGGGGTCCAGAGCGTCCGGACGTCGGCGATCAGGCGCTTCCCGCCGTCTTTTTTCTCCCAATCTTCCCACCCTTTCGCGTTCATGCGGCCGGGCGACTGGTCGGCGTCCGCGCGGTACACCACGTTCGGAAGGTCTTTCACCTCACGCAAAAGCCGATTCTCGCGCCGCTGGCGGTACAGCTCGTCGTAATCGCCGACCGGGCCAGAAAGGAAGAGTTTCCCGCCCCCTTTGGCCCACGCGACGAGCCGATCGATCTCCGCCTCGCTCAGGCATCGCTGGTCCGGCACGATCAGAAGCTCGCAGTCCGCCGGGATCTCCATCGGGGTTTTCGCCGATGTGAGCAGAAGCCCGTACGGGACGTGGTTCCTCAGAAGGACTTCCTCCGCGGCAAAGAGACCGGAAAACGCCGCCTCGGAGAAGAACTGCGACTCGCGGGAGATCAGCACGCGGACCGGGTTCCAGGTCGGAGCCGCAAAGGCCGGGCGGTTTTCGCGGATCTCCTGGTTGAAACGTTCCAGAAGCGGTTTCCGGAACGCGATCACCTCCGGCGAAACGAAGTGCTCCCGGTCGGGCTTCATGATCGTCCGGTCGGTCGGGATCCCGCCAAAGACCACGTCTTCCCAAAGCGGGAGCAGGTACTGGTCCTCGGTCTGGATCCCCGCGTCCTGATCGCAGAGAGCCAGAACTGGCTTTCCGAGCGCCTGACCGAGTTTCAGCTCACGCACCCGATTAATGATCCCGCCGTTCAAAACCCGCGGCGCGTTCGAGTCCTGCGACAAAAGGAACGTGAAATCCCGCGTCATTTCCGGAATGTCGTACGAATCCTGCCACGCAAGGCGCGGGTTCCGAATGTCCCACGTGTTGGCCGTCACGATCGCGTCGGGTTTGATCGACCGGGCGTAGGCCGTCAGCCGCTGGAAAAGGGCCGAGTGCCGCTCCGTCCGGAACAGAAGCCACTCCTGGTAGAGCGGGTCCTGGATCTCGCCGAACTTCGCCCGCTGGGGGATCTCGATGTGGCGGAACGACGGGATCCCCAGCCGCCCGAACGGGTCGCATTTCTTTTCGAGGTACTCGCGGAAATCCTTCGTGCACCGGTCGCAGTAGCACCGTTCACCCCACGCATTATCGATCATCAGGCCGTCAAAGCCGCCGTCGGTCAGCGCGATCCGGATGACTTTTTTCAAATATTCCTCAAATTTCGGGTTTCCCTCGCACGGGAGCCAGCGGAAATAGTCGCCTCCGTAGATTGCTTTTTGCCCGTTTTCGTCGATGGCGGCCCACGTTTCCAGGTCGGGGATCTCGTCTTTCATCACCTCATAGTAGAGCGTCATGTACTGGATGTACGCCAGCACACGGACGTGGTGTTTGTGGCAGTTGGCGACGAATTTCTGCACGTTCGGCAAGTCCCGCGATTCGTACGCCCAGCCCAACCCCTTGTAAAAGCGGGAGTGGATCATATTCAGCCCGAGGGCTTCCATCTGGGCCGGGCAAGCTTCCGAGTCGTACCAGTGGTGCCAGTCGGCGAGCCACTGCGCGCTCCCCTCGATCCCGCCCGTGCTGCGCCGCCCGATCCTGCGGTACATCGGGATCGGCTCGTGATTCCCGAACGTCCAGCGCGTTTCCAGCGGGTCGATCGTCTGCGCGTCCGTTTCAAAAACTGGGAAAAAGGAAAGAGCAAAAAGCACGGCGAAAAAAAGGAGGGTGAAGTGTTTCATGGTCGTGAGAGTTTGCAAAGGGGGAGGGTTGACGTTTTTCCTTCATTTTAAGGACCAGCCTCTGAAACGTCAAGGGGGGGGACTTGACGCGAGAGGGAAAATCGGGTATTTTGGAGTGAAACGCTATCAAATTTGCCTCCCCTGAAAGGGGAGGTGGCCCGAAGGGCCGGAGGGGTTCCTGAACCGGCAAAAATCCGGCACATTTTCAGAACCCCCCAGCCTCGCTGCGCTCGGCAGCCCCCCTTTCAGGGGAGCCTTTTGATTTTGATTTTTCCCAAAGGATTCAACCATGAAAAATTTCGTTTCCTTCCTTTCCTTTCAGTTCATTCTTTTAGCCCTTTGCGCGTTTTCCCTCACCGCACAGGCGGAAAATCTCGCGGACGCGCTGGCCAAAATGCACGCCCAGATCCAGTCCGACGCGGTGCCGGCCGGGCCATTCAGCGCGAACGTGGTCGTTTGCGAGCAGTTCCGGCACAAGATCCTCATTCTGAAACCCGGCACCGACTGGAACCAGCCCGAATCAGTCGTTTGGGAGTGGTCTCCCGAAATGTCGCCTCAGATCAAGCCCGAGCATTATAAGTGGTTCCACCATCCGGACGAATGCAAGCCGACGCGGGGCACGTCGCACCTCCTCATGACGGCCTCCGGCGGCGGCATCGCCCTGATCCGGCTGGCGGACAAAGCGTGCCTTTTCTACGCGCACATTGAGGGGAATCCGCACTCCATCGAGCTTCTGCCGGACGGAAACATCGTCTCGATCTCCAGCGGCGGACTGTTTACCGTCTGGCCCGTTCCGGAAGGGAATGACGCGATCAACGCCGACTCGCGGCTGGAGCCGAACCCGAGAGGCAGGCAGTACCCCACCATTGGCGGGCACGGCTGCGTCTGGGATGAGGAGCTCCAGATTTTGTGGGTCCTGGGTTACACGGAACTCGCCGGCTACAAATACAATTTCAACAAAAAAGACCCACAGCTTACGAAAGAGTTTTCGATCCCGGTCGCCGGGACCCCCGCAGCGGGTGGGCACGATCTGTACCCGGTGCCGAATCAGAGGGCGCTTTTCGTGACCGGGGCCGGCATTGGCGTGTTTGACATCGAAAAGAAGGAATTCACCGCGCTCCTCCCGAAAGACGCGACCCCGCCGGCGATGCGCTACATCAAAAGCGTTTCGCAGTCGCCCGAAGGGACGCTGATCATTCAGGCGCCGACGATGGACTACTGGTCCGACCGCATCCCGTTCTTCAACCAGACGCTCACTCCCGTCGGAACGCTCAAAGACGCGAAAATCTACAAAGCGCGCTGGTGGGTCGAGAAGTGGAAATAGAAAACCCCTGCAAACTGGGCAGATCGGGACCAGCCAATTTAAACACCATGCCCTTCCCGCTTCCAACTTTTATTTAAACACGGATTTTCACGGATTAAAAAGATTAAAAGGATTCCGTTTTATTTTCACTAAAACTCCCGTAAAACCTTGAAATCCATTTAAGAAAAATCCGTTGAAATCCTTTTAATCCGCGAAAATCCGTGTTTAAATAAAAGGGTTGAAATGAAACGGGCTTGGGCGTTTTCTTTCAGTGCGCCATTTCTTTCAGCGCGTCTCCGACGTTGGTCAGGAACTCGTCGATGTGCTGGCGTTTTTCGAAGCCGACGATCATCACGTCGCCGCCAGATTTCTGGGTCACGGCAAACGTGGACGCCCGACGGGCTTCCGGCGTGTCGATCCTGCCCTCGCCCAGGACTTTCATCATGATCACGCCCTTTCCGTTTTCCTTGGCCTTCTTGATCACCGGAAGGGTTTCGTCCCACGTCGCGCTCATGACTTTATTCTCGGGATTGATCCGGATGTGCATGACGTCCACCCACGGATGAACGGCGGCAATCTGCGCCGCGTCGTGGCCGTGGCAGGAAACACCATGGGCACGGATGAGGCCCTTCTTCTTGAGACGCTCCATCGGTTCAAACTGCATTTCATGCTCCTTGACCCATTCGCTGTTTCTCAGGCAGTGGAGCTGAACCACGTCAATGTAGTCGGTTTTCAGTTCCTTGAGGAAACGCGGAATCAGTTCCTCAGCCGAGAGGCGTTCCGGCTCGGGAAGTCCGCCGCGCTGATGCCAGATTTTGGTGCTCAGGACGTAAGAATCCCGCGGTTTTCCCTCAAGGGCCTCCGCCACAAGGGCGTGCGTCCCGTACATGTCTGCCATGTCGAAGAACCGAATGCCGCAGTCATAGGCGTAGCGTAACAGATCGACAGCGAAATCGTGGTCCATGCGGGTCAAATTGCACTGGCGTCCTCCGCCGTGCACACCCGTTCCAAAACCGATGCGGGAGGAGGAAATTTCCGGCGTGAGCTGGACTTTCGCGACCGGATCGGTCGAAAACTCCTGAGAGGCTAAAAGCGGCGCAGCGGTCAGGGTGGCCAGCGTCGTTTCAAGAAATTGTCGGCGTTTCATGATTAAAACCTGTGAGGAATGGAGGAAAGGGGGAAAGGAATGACGATATTAAGCCTGAATTTCTTTTATTATAAACCAAGTCAGATACTTTGTCAAGACGGGGGCCTGACTCTTACGTGAACGACGCTTGTAACTTCGTCCCAGTAACTTGACTTAAAATGAGGAAAATCCCCCCTTGCACGTTTTTCTCTGTGTGATAAAATAAGAGAAATTCGTCTTGTTTTAATCCAGAAGGACCCAAGCCATGATGAGGAACATCGTTTTTTTGTCCATTCCTGCACTTCGTGAGAAAGACCTCCAGAAACTGCCGGCCCTGAACCGGATATTGCTCCCGAAAGGGGCGCAGGCAACACTCACGCCCAGCTTTCCGTGCGTCACGTGCCCGGTCCAGGCTAATCTGACGACCGGCCTTTTGCCGAACAAACACGGCATCATCGGGAACGCGATCTGGTCGCCCGAGAAGGAAAAGCTCACCATGTGGACCTTCACAAATGAGGCGGTTCAGCAGGCGCAGCTTTGGGATCTGATCTACCACCACCCCGACACACCGCGGTCAGCCGTCTGGTTTGCGCTTCAGGCCGTCGAGTGTGAAGCGGAATACGTCTGCACGCACAAACCGATCCACAATCCGGACGGGACCGAGGATCTGTGGTGCTGGACGCGCTACCCCGATCTGTACCGCGAGCTGCTCGGCGAGTTTGGTCATTTCCCGCTGCATAATTACTGGGGGCCGATGGTGAACATCAGTTCTGCGAACTGGGTCGTGAACTCCGCGGCGTGGCTGGCGGCGAAAGAAATGCCGGAATTCTTTTACATTTACCTCGCGTACCCAGATTACGCCCCGCAGAAATTCGGCGCGGACTCCCCGCAGGTGGACGCGATGCTCGGCGAGCTGAACACGCTGCTCGACACGCTGATCACGAAATTCCAGGCGGCGTACGAGGATGAGATCACGTGGTTCATTGCGGGCGAGTACGCCATGACGGACGTGAACCATACCGTTTTCCCGAACCGGATGCTCCGTGAAGCCGGGCTTCTGAAAGTGAAGGAAGGGGACGGGGTCACGCCCAGCCCGATCCGCTCAATTGCACGGGATTACGACGTTTTCCGCGGTGAGCTGCCCGACTGGGGGGAAAGTGACGCTTTCGCCTACTGCGACCACCAGTTCGCGCACGTGTACGTGAAGAACCACGACTCGGAGACGATTCGGAAAGTGGCGCAGCTCTTCGATAAAAAGGAGGGCGTGGCGGAGGTCCTGGTCGGCGCCGACATTGAAAAGTACGGGTTAAACCACGAACGTTCCGGCGACGTAATATTAATGTCGGAACCGACGAGCTGGATGGCGTATTACTGGTGGCTGGACGACGCGAAGGCGCCCGATTTCGCCCGGCGGGTGGACATTCACCAGAAACCGGGCTACGACCCGTGCGAATTGTTCATGGACTTTGCGACCCGGACGATCTCGCTGGACACGACCGTGGTGAAAGCCTCGCACGGGGCGGCCGCCCGTGACCGGTCCCAGAAGACGGTTTTTTTGACATCCGATGCGCGTTTTCTCCCTCTGAAAGAACTGCGTGATGTGGACGTTTTCCACATAATCATGGAATCGACCTGGGCGAAATAAAATGAATAATGAATAACGAATAATGAGGAGAATGAGTTCCACCTCTTTTTCAGCGAAAGAAAAAGGTTTTTATGAAGTATCGAACATTCTACCGGACCATTTCGTGCGTTTACAAGATTGCGGCAGTTGGGCTTTTCCTCTTCTTTGCGCTGAGTATTCTGACGTTTAATCCAGCGGACCAGTACAACACGAACATCTGGCCCAACGTACCGGTGACAAACTGGTGCGGGGAGATCGGTGCCCGGTTTTCGGCTATGTGCTTTGCTTTTTTCGGTTACGGAATTTACTTCACGGTTTACGCGGCAGCCTACCACCTGATTCGTTACCTTTTCGATCTTCACGCTAAATATTACGCTTTGCGGTTTACAGGTTTCTGTTTCCTCCAGATAGCGGTTTGTGCGTTCATTACGCTTTTTTTCTGCAATAATCTCTCCGTTAACAACCCATTATACGGAGCATCGGGATTTTCCGAGACGTACTCGACCAACCTGATTTATGGTCACGGCGGTGTCGTTGGTGTCGCGTGGGCTTCCCTTTTCAGTCTCGCAGGAGTTTTTTGCGGTTTTTTAGGTATTTTGTTCCTCGCGCTGGTCGGGATCTTTCTATACAGCGATTTTATCGTTCCGTTTGTTTTACGGCAAATTTTCTCGAAACTCCCACGTAAATCCATCCGAAGGATCCTGCTGGTAACACGCGGATTCTTTCGGGGGCGTACTGGTTGGAAGCGCATTTTTCACCATCCGCTGCAAAGCCTGAAACACAAGTTGCACGATTCCGTAACGGAACCCGGCGTCGTACCGAACGACATCGATTCTGTACCGTTGAATCAAGAGCAGAAAGCGGCTCCTGAACGTACGGGTTGGGGGGTTCATTCGGAAAAAGAAGCCTTGGAAATCGCTGACCCGGATACGGTGCCGCCGACTTTACTGACTGAAGCCGAACGGCGGGCGCGGCAGGCAAAACGGATGGAAGCAGTGGACGGGTACGAAATTGACGAAACGGTTACACAGCCCCGAAAAATCCGTTCCGCTAATAATTCCACTACGGCCTCAATTTCGGAAAAACCACGCGAACTGGCGATTCATCATCCGGAAACGGAACCCGTCAATCTGACCGACTCCACGGGTGGATTTTCGGAAGCCAAATCGGACGCGATCGACTCGGGAATCGTGGAGGACGCGAAAGGCGAACTGAACGCGGGCGTCACGACGCTTCTTACCGGCACGGCCGGGGAAGGGATCGAGCTTTTGGAACAGCATCCCGCCGATGAACCGGAATACGAATTTCCTTCGCTCGACCTTCTGGACCCGGCCGAGAATTTTGACTACTCGGAATTTGAGACGGAAGCGAAGGAACGCGCAACCCTGCTGGAACGTTACATCAAGGAGTTTGGTTTCAATGTGACCGTTCGGGAAATCCAGCTCGGCCCCACCATCACCCAGTACCAGGTCGAGCCGGAACAGGGGCTTCGTGTCAGCAAAATCGCCAGTCTTGCGGACGATCTGGCCGTGAAGCTGGGCGTTTCCAATGTTCGAATCGTCTATCCGCTCCTTGGAAAACAAAATCTGGTCGGAATCGAAATCCCGAACGTGAAGAAGCAGCTCGTCCGTATGCGCGAGGTCATGGAGCAGCTTGCGGGCAAGTACAACAAAATGAGTATTCCGGTCTTTCTCGGGAAAGACGTAGCCGGGAAACCGCTCATGGCCGACCTGGCGACGCTCCCGCACCTGCTCATCGCGGGCCGTACCGGAACGGGAAAAAGCGTGTGTCTCAACTCGATCATCGCATCGATCATCATGACGCGCAGCCCGAAGGACGTTCGTATGCTCATGGTGGACCCGAAGATGGTCGAGATGAGCCAGTACCGCGAGATCCCGCACCTCATGCACCCGGTCGTCACCGACATGAAAAAGGCTGAGGCGATCCTGGCGTGGGCTGTGGAAAAGATGGAGGACCGCTACCGATGGCTGGCCCGTGCGGGCGTCCGGCACATGAAGGACTACAACAAAATGGACCACGCGACGAAAGTCCATCGTGTGAAACCGCAGCCGGGCGAGACCATGCCCGAGACCATGCCATTCATCGTGATCGTGGTGGACGAAATGGCCGACCTGATGATGACCGCGCCGAAAGACGTGGAGTCGCACATCATCCGGCTGGCTCAGAAAAGCCGCGCCGTCGGCATTCACCTCATTCTCGCGACGCAGAAACCGATCGTTTCGGTCATTACGTCGCTCATCAAGTCGAACCTCCCCGCCCGAATCGCCTTCCAGGTTTCGAGCAAAACCGACTCGCGCGTCGTTCTGGACGAAAACGGCGCGGACCGTCTGCTCGGCCACGGTGATATGCTGTTCCTGCTGCCGGGAACCAGCACATTGATCCGCGCGCAAGGGACGTACTTGAGCGACGACGAGATTTACCGCATCGTCGCCGCCATCGCGACGGGCGAGCCGCAGTTTGAGACTGAGATCGAGCAGCATCTGGGTGCCGGCGGAGGCGGAAAACTCGCCGAGTGGGCCAAACGCGACGAGCTTTACACCTCGGCGATCGATATCATCGTGAGCGAGGGCCGCGGGTCCATCTCGCTCCTTCAACGTATGCTCGGGATCGGTTACGGCCGGTCCGCCCGTCTGATCGACTACATGGAAGAAGACGGGATCGTTGGAGCGTTCAAGGGTTACACCAAGCCACGCGAAGTCCTCCTGAAAAAAGAGGACTGGGAGGCGATGAAGGCCGAGTTCGAAAAGGAACAGGGCAGCGCGATCCAGGCCGAAATTGAACGCGCACGCGCCGAGGCCGCCATGAAGGAAATCGAGGCCAGTGAAGCTGAAATGGACGACTCTGAGGAGGATTTCAAGGACGACTGGGACGATCAGGAAGATGAGTTTGAAGACGATCGGGATGACTCTGACGAGGAGTTTAAAGACGAATCGGATGAAGATTTCGACGATGAGTTCGACGACGATCCGGATGACACGGATGATGATTTTGAAGATGAAGAGGATGAGTCCGACGAAGATCTTTTCCGGGAGGAGTCCGAAGATGAGGGTGAAATTCCTCCGTGGGATGAACCGGAAAAAAAGTTTTACCCGCTTCCTTCCCGACCGGTGGAACGCTCCCGCGGAAAAAGCCGCCGCAGAATTACGCCGAATTATGAGAAAATCCGTACCAAAAATCCTGAACCGGAGCCAGAACCGGAGCCGGACCCGGAGGCCGAGGATTTGGTGAACTCGCCTGAGTCCAAGGACGTTTTAAGCAGAATTCAGCCCAATCAACCAAAACCATTTGTGCAAGACGGGGAGGACCATTTCCGTGAGATCAAATGAAATGAAATACACACTTGCTCTGGGGAGTTTGTTCCTCTTTTGCACGGCCGCGCTGCTTCAGGCGGAGTCGCATATCTGTTCCATCTGTGGGAAGGCTTGCAAGGGAAAGTACTACCAGCTCGAAGATGAAATATTTTGTTCGGAGACGTGCCTCGGGAAAAAATACTCCTGCGCATCCTGCGGAGCGATCCTCGGCATTGGGCAGAACGCACGATTCCAAATCACCAAAGACTTCCAGGGAAAAGAGATCTATTTCTGTGCGACGTGTATGCAAAAACCGGGCTGCACGTACTGCGGAAGCCACAAAGAAACAGCCATGGTCAACGGCGAACCTCTTTGCGCGTCCTGCCGGGAATCCATCATCACCACGACCAAAGAGGCCATTCCGATTTTGAAAGATGCGCAGGAAATGCTCGCGAAGAATTTCAACTTTCCTGTTAATCCCTCACTTAAAATGGAAGTCGTTTCCCGGGAAGAATTCGAACGCAGAACAGCCTCTTCCAGTCTTCCGCCAAACGTGGGGGCGGTCCACATCACAAATTCGAGCGTTTTGTCCCAGTTCAGCCCCGACGAGAAAGTCCTCACGATCGAACTGGAGGAGATCGACTCGGGGATGCTGGTGGTCAGCGGAGCGCCCAGAGCCGTGGTTTTTGACTCGATCGTTCACGAACTGACACACGATTTCCTGCGAGGATACTGCTATTACATCGACGACCCGATCATCGAGGAGGGATTCTGCGAGGCGATCGCGGGAATTTGTTCCACCCTTCATGGAAACCCACAGCTGACTCAAAACCGTTTTACCAACGAAACGCCGGTTTACGGAGAAGGATTCCGGAAAATGTTCGGAATGCTTAAAGAAGAAGGTTGGGTTGAAACGCTGAATTTCATCAAGTCGCACAGTTTGACCCGTAAAGAGTACATTTCAAAGAATCTTCTCACCTGCATCAATAAAAGCCACGCCGACATCATCAGAAAGAAGAAACAGAAACCCAAAATCGTTTTCGGAAAAGTGCAGGACGCTGAAAAATGAAAAACTCGTCAGAAACAGAAGAGAAACTGGAATTTACCTGGCCGGGAAAGCGCGAGGCCCTAAAAGAGGCGTTTCTTCCACCGTCCCGCCGCCTTGTACCCTGCCCCGAAGAAAGTTTCCACTGGGACGAGACGGAAAACCTTTACTTTGAGGGCGATAATCTGGAGGTCCTCCGCCTCCTGCAAGGAACTCATGCCGGGAAAGTCCGTCTGATCTACATCGATCCGCCCTACAATACGGGCCGCGATTTCATCTTCTGTGACCGGTTTCAGACGATTGAAAAAAATCAGGAGAAAATCTCGCGGAAAACATCCGGGAAACCACTTCATGCCCCCTGGTGTTCCATGATGCTCCCCCGGCTGATCCTGGCTCGGAATCTGCTTGCGGAGGACGGCGCGATCTGCATTTCCATCGACGATCATGAGGCGGCGTACCTGCGGCTCCTCTGCGACGAGGTTTTCGGGCCGGAAAGTTTTGTGGCCCAGCTCGTCTGGCAGACGAAACGGGAAGCAAAGGGGATCCCGCCGAAACCCATGTGTGTCCCGAATCACGAGTACATTCTGGTGTACGCCCGGACACAAAAGTTCCGCTTTCTCGGCGACCCGCGAAACGTCCACGACGGTTTCTCCAATCCCGACGATGATCCGCGCGGCCCGTGGAAACGCCAGTACCTGCAGCGCTTCGGCCAAGGGTTTCGGGTCCGAAGCATTACGAATCCCGAGAACGGGATGGTCTTTTCGTTCGAGACGCCATACACCGAGGAGAAAATGGCGCAGTGGGTGAAAGAGGGGCGGATCATTTTTCCAGCTTCAAACGACAAATTCCCGGCCCGGAAGGAGTTTTTCAGTGAGTACGCCAATCCGTTCAAGCCGATCGTGACGTCGCTGGGGCTTTTCAGCACGAAGGTCGGGAGCGAGGAACTGAAACGCCTTTTCGGGAACGTGAAGGTCTTCGACTACGCGAAGCCGCTCGATCTGCTCGTCACGCTCTTTCGGCGCACGATCCGTGACGGGATCATTTTGGATTTCTTCTCCGGCTCCGCGACGACCGGGCACGCCGTGATGAAACTCAACGCCGAGGATGACGGCCGGCGGAAATTCATCCTCGTGCAGTGCGCGGAACCCTGCGGAGAAAAAACGCACGCGGCTCAGGCCGGCTACGCGAACATCAGCGAGATCGGAAAAGAGCGTCTCCGCCGCGCGGCCATGCAGTTCGGGGCGCTTGGGATCGACTCCGGCTTCCGGGTTTTTAAAGTCGAGTGAACAAAAAACGAAACGTTTCTCTGAAAGTCTAATATTCGTCGCGGGGCAGGATCCCCAGGTACTCCCCCTGTGCCGTGATCAGCACGGCAAACGGTACGTCGGCTGTGAGCATCCGCCCCATCGCCTCCGGGTACGAAATCGAGGCGGGAATTTCCAAAAGTTTCCTGCACCGAAGCGGTTCATCCTCAGGACTTAAAAGCAAGTCGCTAAAGTAGTAAAACCCAATCGGCCGGGAAGTTTTACCGGCGGCCTTTGAATCTTGTGCCAAAATCCAGCTTGAATGGGACTGACGGGCTTTCTGAATCATCTCCTGACGGGTCATTTTCTCATTGACTACCGGAAACAGCTTCAGTGAAAGCATAAGCGTTCCAACCGCCACAGAGCGGAATTTGAAGATTTTCTCCGCGATCGCCTGCTGGGATTTTTGAAGGATCCCCGCATTTTTCCCCTCACCGAGGATAGCCTGCAGTTCCGAGTCGGTCATTTGCAGCGCGTATGTCCGCGAGGACTCTCCTAAAAGCCTCGTCAAAAGGCGATTCACCCAACTCAAAAGAAGACTCACCGGCATAAAAAGAGGAACGAGTACGCCGTAAACCGGCATCACCTGGCGCATCAGGCGCGTCGGGGCCTGGAGGAAAACGCTTTTCGGAAGGAGCTCCCCGTAAATGAAAACGAACGGCGTGGCCACTACCGTTGAAAGGAGCGCTGCCGATGAGTCCGGGAAAAAGTACTGAAAAAGAAGCACGGACCCCAGCGAGACGCCGTAATTCGCGAGATTGTTCCCCAGCAGGACGGTCGAAATGAAAACCGGCGGGTGGTTCGTCAGCCAAAGGAGAAAACGGGACCGCCAGCAGCCCAGCAGCGAGTCCAAAACCAGCTTGGCCCGCGAAACCCGGTAGTACCCGATCTCCGTCCCGCTGAAGAAAAAGCTGGCGGCCATTCCAACAGTGAAAATAAAAGCGGCGAAAAAAAACGAACCGGGCATGATTTGGAGTGCGGCAATACAGAAGCCGAAGGCTTCCTTTGCCGCTTTCACTTTAGCGATCAAAAGGCTTGACGATGAAAAGGAACTTTCCCGTGCGGAAAGACCCGCTCACTTCAGCGGCAAACGCCTCTTCGAGGCCGTATTGCCGCAAGGGAAAGCGGTGAATGCGCTGCGCGCTGTATCACCGCACTCCGAAATTAATACGCGATGCACGTGCACCACGCGATCTGGGTCGTACCGGTCAGGGTCAGCTTTCCGGTCGCCTGGTCCACGCGGAAGACGTTCACATTATGCGTTTTTTTGTTGCACGCGAGGAAAATCGTTCCGGTCGGGTCCAAGCCCGCAAAACGGGGGAAATCTCCGCCGGAGGGGACGTACTGGACGGGATTCAGCACCACGCCCGCCTGCATTTTCTCGCCGTCGATCGGCTCGGAATCCAGAGCGAAGACCGTGATGAGATTCGCGCCGCGGTTCGTGACGTACAGGAACCGGCCGTCCTTGGAAATGTCGATCGCCGCCGCCTTGTTATCGCCGCGGAAGCCCTGCGGGAGCGTCGGAGCCGACTCGACGAGTGTCAGCGCGCCCGTTTCCTCGTCGTAGGCGAAAGCGTCCAGCGTGCAGGAAAGCTCGTTCAGGACGTACACGTACTTCCCGTTCGGGGCGAAAGCCAAGTGGCGCGGCCCAGCGCCAGACGCGCTGTGGGTCACGGGGTAGTCGGCGTTCGGCTTCCAGACTTTTTCGGCTTCGTCGTAGAAGAAACTGAAAATCTGGTCGCCGCCCAGGTCACAGCAGAGCGAGAATTTCCCGTTCGGGTCGGCCTTCACGAAGTGCGCGTAGGACTGACGCTGGCGCGCTTTGTTCGGGCCTTTCCCTTCGAGCTGGAAGTCGGCGTTCATCTTGCCGAGTGACCCGTCCGGGTTCAGCTCGATGAACGCGCACTGGCCGCTGCAGTAGTTCGCGACGCAGGCGAATTTCCCGCTCGGGTGGATCGTGATGTGCGTGCCGCACGTGCCGCCGGAGTTTGCCGTGTTGATGCGGGTCAGCGAGCCGTCCGCTTCTTTCTTGTACGCGATGACGAGCGATTCTTTGCTGGTGCCGTCTTCATTTCCCGCCACGGTGTAGTAAACGTCGAGCGTCGGGTGCTTCGTGACCCAGGACGGACTCTTGGCTTTGGCGGCCAGCCCGCAGTTGGTGAGCGTCCCGGTGGTGCGGTTCAGCTCCATGCGGTAGATCCCCTCACTCGGCGGAATATTTTCGTCGCCGGTGGGACTCGCAAGCGTTCCCGCGTACACGGTCACGATGTCGTCCGCCCGCACGAACACGGAAAGAACGACCAGAAAAGTCAAAGCGAAAAAGGAAGTTAAAAGTTTGGAGTGGGTCATTTGTGCCTCGGAAAATGGGGGGTTAATGGGATTTTGGTTTTTGATTCGGATCGGCTCGTGAGGTCCGTTTCGGCCTCTGCCTGGTTTCTTTCCGCGCCGAGGGGATTTTATCGGCGGTGAGATTTTTCGGGATGATGCGGAGCCGGAAGATTGAAAACCACCTCGGCGGTCAATTTCGCATCGACGCTGGCCGTTGCGCGGAGCCAGTACGACTGGAAGGCGCGGGGGAATGCAAACGTTGCGGCCTGGTCGGGGCCGAACGTCAGCGTGCGGTAAACACTCCAGACGCCGGTGCCGGTCAGGTCGGTTTCAAGCGTCACGGCGACGGGGAAGTCGGAGTGATTCCTGAATCTCACCACTTTGTCATCGAATCCGGTCAGGAGGAACGGGAGGGACGGCTCGCCAGACTTCACGTCCGTTTCCTTCCAGAGGAATCCACGTCCGGCGGGTTTTCCAAACGTCCACAAATCGTCGATCGCCCCGGCCCAGACTGCCGCTTTGCCGTCTTCGGAAACGATCAGGTGCGGGTTTCGCTCGTCTTTCGGGAGCGCTGCTGCTTTCGGGTCGATCCCGCCCAAAACCATCAGGCCGCGGTACGAGGCGTAGTCCGTGATGAACTTTCCGTCTCGCGCCACGGGCCGGATCTTGGGGAGTCCGCCCGCGTTGGCCGCCGGCAGCTCGTAGAACATTCCGGCGCAGTGGAAAAGGTCGCGCTCGGTCGCCGCCTCACGGTCAATCCGCATCGGGAGGACCTGCGGCTTCACCAGCTCATCGCACGCCACCGGGAGGCGGAATTCCTGGCCTTCGTACGTGCAGACGACGCTCAGATCGTCCACGCGGAAAACGTTTTCCGGGAGTTCCGGGACCGCGACTTTTTCGAGGATCCGCCCGATCGTCCCGTTTTCACCGCCGCCGTAGTCTTTGGTCACGCGGATCAACTCGCTGTTCTCGGTCAGCTCGTAGTAATGGTCCGCCTCCTTCTGGCCGTTCCGGACGGCGCTCGCCACGACGGCCAGGCGCTGATTGTCAGAGCGGACCCAGAACGTCGCGCCCAGAACGTCCTGCGCGCCGGGTTCCGCCAGACCGTCAAAACGCGCGTCGAGCGGTCCCGCCGGCCGATCGTCTTTTTGGGCGTACTGGAACATCACGGTGCCGTTCGGGAGGTCGGAATCGACGGTCACGCGGATCCACTCGCCGGGCGCGTCCGCCGGGAATTCCACCCACTCGGCGCTTTCGACCGGGACGGTCTGGAAGTCCTTCCACGTCCCGTCGCCTGCCGGGTCGATCTCGAAGCGGAAATTCACGGTTTTTCCCGCGTCATGCTTCAGGTGAACGCCGCGCAGGTCCCAGCCGCCGAAGAGGAACGCCTCGCTCGGAATCCCGGCCTTGACCGGCTCGTTGAACCAGAGCGCGCCGCGGCCGATCGGTCGGCCCAGTTCCGAATCGAGTTTGGCCGGGTCGAGGAACCAGAGGTTGGAGTTGGACTGGCCGGGTTCCTGAAGCGGGCCTTTGAACGGGCTTTTGTTCAGGAACTCGCTCTTTGCCGTGTCGTCGCAGCCGCAGACGATTTTGCCGCGCCAGAAGCAGAAATCGCCGATCACTTTCAGGTACGCGGCACGGGGGCGGATCCCGAAGGCTTTCTTGGAGGAGAAATCGGCCGGGAAGCGCCAGAACTGGCCGTGCATCGTCATGAGGAGATCATCGGGGTCGCCTACTTCGCGGATGCGGGGCCACTCCGTATTCCAGCCGTGCGCGCCGTCATAGCAGTGGGACGTTTTGGGGAGCCGGTACTTGAACCACTTCCCGCCGTCCAGGACCATCAGGATGAGCGAGCGGAAATCCCACCCGATCGACCAGAGCGTCTCGCGGCCGTTTTTCTCGTCGAAGCCGAAAATGCCGCCAGGGCCGGTCACTTCGGTGAACTGGTTGCGCAGAACGACCTCCCAGTTTTCGCTTTTTCCGTCCCATTGGCCGAGGGCACCGGAGGGGATCTCCGGACGGCGAAGGGCTTCCGAGGAACGCTCCCCGTTATTCGCGTACACGTAGCGGCCCTGGGCGGAGTAAAAACCTTTCCCGTGGTAGCCGGGCAGAATGTCGCGGTACGTTGCGTCCGGTTTGTTCGAGTCGCAGAAAAACTGCTTCACCTCGAGCGTTTTCACGTCGATCTCGTAGAAGCCCTCCTCCATCGTCATGCAGGCGATTTTATTGGCCGGATCGGTCAGGTGACGGGCGTTTCCCGTGTGCCGGCCGGGCATTTTCTTGTAGTCGATCACCCGGACGTTTCCCTGCGCGTCGATCACGTACGGGCCGATGAAGAGCTGATTCGATTCTTTGTGGATCATCCGGTTCGCGGGCGTGCCGCCGATGGATTCCGGCCGGTTTATTTTGTTCAGATTTTCGTCCAGCTCGTAAAGACGGTCGGTGGACCCCGCCGGGGCGTGCGGAGCGTAAGAGATGAACCAGAGTTTCCCGGCCCACGGCACGACCGCGCCGGTCCCGCATTCACCCTCGCGGTTGAAATTGGCCAGATGCGGGTAAATGCCGCTGAAGGACGGGTAATCGGTCCCCGCTTTGGGGGCGGCTTCCTCGCCGTTGGCCGCGTGCATCGGAAGAACGAGCAGGAGCAGGGAACTGGCGGAGGCTTTACAGAAATCGCGCCGGGTCAAAACGACGACCGAATCTTTTAAATCTTTGAAATCTTTCATCGGAAGGGTTCCTTTTTTAAAGGCGAAACTTAACGCGAAACGCATGAATCCCTTTCATTTTAAACAAGCCCCCGGCTTTTGTCAAGGCGGGCCGAGTGGCGAACCGGGCAAAAATTTCAGGAAACCAGAAAAGAAAAATTTCCAAATCCAGCGCACGCGAGAATCAGCCGCTTAGAAAACGTCCGAAGGCACTATAGGCCTCACGGATGAGGCGGAAAGGTGGATTGGATTTTAAAAGGAAATTTTCTGGAACCTCCGATTCCAATCTCCAAGTCCGTTTCACTTCCGACCTTAATTTAAACACGGATTTTCACGGATTTAAGGGATTAAAAGGATTTTTAAGGAAAGACTTCCGCCTTTTTCTTAAAATAATCCGTGGAAATCCTTTTAATCCGTGGAAATCCGTGTTTAAATAAAGGTTTGAACCAGGTGCGGCTCACCCTTTGGAAAAGAGTTTGAATTTTCTTTTTTAAATCCAATCCGCCTCATCTGCCTGATCCGCGGGGCCTATAGTCGCTGGACGTGAACTTTGAGCTGGACCGATTCCAGGAAAGAGTTTCAGAAAATCGGTCAGGCGTTTTTCACCTCGCCCACGATCCGAATCGCTTCCTCGATCCGGTCGCGGAAAGGTTCCACGGTCGCTTTCCACGGCGCCATGAAGAAACCTTTCAGGTGTTCGTCGCTGATGTACTCCGAGCAGAAATCGACGGTCAGCGGGAAATTCTCCGGCGTGCTCCAGTTGGAACTGCACGGGATCTGGTCGAAGCCGGCCTTTTCGAGCACGAGGTACGCTTTCGCGTGGACGGTGGGGTTTTCGCGGAATTTCGTGCCGTAGTACCAGTTGCTCATCAGGACCGACCGCGGCATCCGCTCGACGAATTCCTCCTCGTGCCGCCAGACGTAATCGGCCCAGATCCACGGCCGAATGCCGAGGTCTTCCACCGTCTTGACGAAAAAGAGGAAATCGTGCCACCAAAGCTCACCCTGACGCACGAGGCAGAAGTCGTAATTCCGCTGATGTTCCGCGGTCTCCTCGTCGTAGCCGAGATGGAAAAAGCGCGGATGGTCGAAAATCTCCGCGACTTCCCTGATCACGTCGGCGCAGACGCGGTAGTACGTCGGCGTCGAAACCATGCGGGAGTAGTCCTTCAGCCAAATGTCGTGCGTCGCCGAAAAGTTCAGCTTCGGGATCGGCTCGAGGCCCAAAGCGCGCAGCTGGGCGAGTTTTTCGCGCATTTTCTCACGGGTCCACGACCCACGGACGGCCAGTTCCGGGTGGCTCTCCAACTGGATCCCCTCCCCAATATTAATGACCGCCATGTTCATCCCGACGGCGGCCATTTGGCGCGTCACGTCGTCCCAGACTTTCTCGTCGCAGCGCAGATGGTCGGCCTGCGAAATGTACGAGACCAGCTCCGGCGGCGTGTTGGCAAACGATTTGAGCGGCACGTCGCAGCACATGTTCCGCCCCAGATGCAGGAGATTGGCCCAGATGAAACCTTTTTTCTGTAATTTTTCGTTCATGATTCAGCTCTTTGCGGAGTCCGCTTCAGGTGGGTAAAAAGGAAAGCCAAGAAACAGAAAAACCTTGCGAGAAGAAGACCCTCGCAAGGTGGATCGGGGCAACAGGACTTGAACCTGCGACCTTTTGACCCCCAGTCAAACGCGCTAGCCAGACTGCGCCATGCCCCGTGAATCGAAAAAGGAAAATCTTCTTCAATTTCGTTCCATTATGCCACAGTTTCAGAATTTTGCAAGGACCACCGGCGGAATTTTGTGGAAAAAAAACGGAAAAACCTTTCCGGCCCCTTGACTTTCCGCAGGGCGGGGGATAAAATACGAGAGATTAATGCCTCCCTCTTTGAGGGGGGTGGCGCGCAGCGCCGGGGGGAGTTTAACGGCACGTTCACGAAACTCCCCCAGTCTCGCTGCGCGAGCCAGCCCCCTCAAGGAGGGGGCCTTTAAAACGGGCCTTTTACTGATTTGTTCCCCTTTCCCCAAAGGACCTTTCCCATGACCCAGCGTTTTTTCCTCTTTTTCCTCCTTTTTTTCCCGCTTTCCCTTCACGCCCAAACGGTTCAAACGGTTTCGCTGGAGTCCCTTCTGGATGAAATGCTCGACCGTCAGGCCGTTCTGAAGCCGGGGCCGGAATTCACGTGCCGCCAGTTCAGCAGTTACGACCGGGCCGCCAAATCGCCGACGGAGAACTGGTTCGCAAACGGCGACGCCTCGCAGTTCCTCCGCGTTGAGGAACGGGACGGCCGGAAAGAGTGGGTCCTGATGGAAACCGACGGCCCGGGCGCGGTCGTCCGCTGGTGGATCACCGCCCCGCACTGGAAAAACCGGTTTTACATTTACGTGGACGGCGCGCAGACGCCGACTTTTGAGGGAAAAATCGACGAGATCGTCGGCGGCTCCGCCCTTTTTGGCGGCCCGGACCAGCCGTGCGAGCCGCTCTCGCAGGAAACCGCGCGGGGCCGAAACCTTTATTTGCCGATCCCGTACGCGAAGTCGATCAAGATTACCTGCGACTCGATGGAGAAACAGAAAAATCTGTACTACCAGATCAATTACCGGACGTACGCCGCCGGAACGCCGGTCCAGTCCCTCACGCCGACGGTCCTGAACGCCGCCCGGGAGCGAATCGCGGCCGTGAACGAGGATCTGGCCAAGGGGATCATCACCGGCATTCGAATGTGGACCAATGATCCGCCGGGACTGAAACGGCTCCCGAACGGTTTCCAGGGCGCGGGCTGCGTCAATCACATTTGCGTCGTGCTGGATTCCGACACGCCGGAAAACCGCGTTCAGGCCCTTCGCAGCTGGATCCTGGAGCTCACGTTCGACGGCAAAAAAACGGTCTCCTGCCCGCTGGGCGACTTTTTCGGCTCGGGCGTCGGAACGAATCCGTATGAGACGTACTTCACGAAGGTCGAGGAGAAGGGCGTGATGACTTCCGCGAGACTTAATGACGGCGCGATGACGTCCTGCTGGCCAATGCCGTTCCGGGAGGGGATGACCTGGAGTCTGCGCAAAACCCGCGACGTGCCGGCCAAGGTCACGGTGATGCTTGAGGCGGATCCGCTGCCGCCCGAGATCGCGGCCATTCCGGCGGAGGATTTTCTTTACTTCCACGCCAACTGGCACCAGGAACGCGGGATCCAGACCGTCGGCGGAAATGGAACGAAGGACTGGAACTACGCGACGCTCAAGGGCCGCGGCGTGTACGTCGGCGACGTCCTTTCGGTCCGGAACCCCGTCACGGCCTGGTGGGGCGAAGGGGACGAAAAGATTTTCGTGGACGGCGAGACGTTCCCCTCCCATTTCGGGACCGGCACGGAGGACTACTACGGCTACGCGTGGTGCACGCCGCAGTTTTTCCAGTCTCCCTGGCGCGCCCAGCCCAGGGCGGAAGGGCCGGGAAATTTCGGGAACACGACGAACCTGCGCTTCCGCTCGCTCGACCGGATCCCGTTCCGGAAAGACTTCCGCTTCGACATGGAGGTCTGGCACTGGAAAGCGACGAAGGTCGATTACGCCGTCACGACGTTCTTTTACGGCACGCGGGCGCTGGAGGTCCTGACCGACGGTTACGCTCCGCTCGATGAGGAGGCTGCGCAGGACGTGAGCTGGAAGACCGAATTCCTCCCGATCGAGCTGGGGAACTTCCGGCTGACGAAAGAACCGACCGGCGGAACGGCCCAGATCCAGGGCATGGGCGGGTTCAAAAACGGCCAGTGGCGCAATTCCGATCAGGTCTGGTGGCACACCGGAAAACCGGGCGATGAGCTGGAATTCCTCGTGACGATCCCGCAGAACACGAAGGAAATCTCCCTTGGCCTGACCAAAGCGTGTGACTACGGCATCGTGGAGTTTTACCTCGACGGCCAAAAAATCGGCGGGCCGTGGGACGGGTGCAACCCCGTGCCGGGCGCTGACGGCGTGATCCACGAAACGGTCAAATTCCCGGTTCCGTCCGAACTGGCCGACGGGAAAGAACACAAACTGACGGTTTACCTCGTCGGAAAGTCGATGCGCTCGACCGGCACGATGTTCGGCACGGACTTTCTGGACGCTGAGTGAAAAACGGAACGAGTCCGTCCCGCTTCCTCGCGTGATTTAAACACGGATTTCCACGGATTAATGGATTAAAAGGATTTCTTCAGGAAAGATTTCGCCCTTTTCTCTTTAAAAATCCGTGGAAATCCGTGTTTAAATGGAACTCTGAAAACGGCTCCTCTTTTTTCGTCGAGGCGAAAATTTCTGAAAAATCCTCTAAAAAACCCAAGACTCCCCTTTTACCAAAATCGCGAATCTGGTATAATATATAAAAATATTGTCGTTTTTAATCATCTGTTGGGACGCAGGAAATGAAAAACATCGCGCTTTTCGGGGCGACCGGGAGCATTGGCCGCAGTACGCTGGACGTCGTGGGAACCATCGACGGGTTCCGCGTTCTGGCGATTTCCGGCCATAAAAACCTTCCGCTTCTGCGCGAGCAGATGGAACGTTTTCGCCCGCGCTGGGTCATTTTGACCGACGAGGAAGCCGCGAAAGAATGGGATTTTCCCGTCCCGGCCGGAACCGAAATTTGTGTCGGAATGAAGGCCCTGACCGAAATCGCGGCCGAGCCGGAGGTCGAGATCGTGGTCTCTGCGATCGTGGGCCGGGCCGGTCTCGAAAGCACCGTGGCGGCGGCGCGCGCCGGGAAACGCATCGCTTTGGCGAATAAAGAAAGCCTCGTCATTGGCGGCGCCATCGTGAAGCGGCTTGCGAAAGAGTCCGGTGCCCAAATCGTCCCGGTCGATAGTGAGCACAGCGCGATCTTTCAGGCCCTCCACGCCGGAAAACGCTCCGAGCTGGAGCGCGTCATCCTGACGGCCAGCGGTGGCCCGTTCTTCCGTCTGCCGGACGAGGAACTCCGAAACGTCACGGTCGCGCAGGCTCTCAAGCATCCCACGTGGAACATGGGGGCGAAAGTGACGCTCGACTCCGCCACGCTGATGAATAAAGCGCTGGAAATCATCGAGGCCAAATGGCTTTTCGACCTGAACATGGAGAAACCCGAGCTGGAGGTGATGATCCACCCGCAGTCGGTCGTACATTCGATGGTCGAATTCCGGGACGGTGCGGTGATCGCCCAGCTCAGCCCGCCCGATATGCGCCTCCCGATCCAGAACGCGCTGACGTACCCGGACCGGGTCGGCGGCGGACCAACCCGACGGACGGACTGGACGCGGAACCAGACGCTGGAATTTTTCGCGCCGGACTACGCCAACCCGCGGTTCGACGCGCTGAAACTGGGTCTGGAAACGGCCCGGCGGGGCGGAACGGCGGGAGCCGTTCTGAACGCTGCGAACGACTTGGCCGTTTCGGCCTTCATCCGCGGTGAGATCCGTTTCGATGAGATCGTACCGCGGATCCGGCACTGCGTTGAGGAACACGACTTCCGGCCGGAACCCACGCTGGAAGAATTAATAGAACTGGATCAAGAGATCAGAAGAAAACGAATAATGAATAACGAATAACGAATAATGGGGAGAAAGATTTTGCCCTTTATTCGATGAAGTACGAACCAGGTCGTGAATGGAAATCAACCCTGGGACTATTTCGCGTCTGAGCCGTACCTCATTCCAGTCATTATTCGTTATTCGTTATTCATTATTCATTCAGAAAGTTTGAACTATGCCAAGTATTTTCCTTTTCGCCGCTTATGATTTTGCTTTTTTCAAGGCGGTTTTCCTGTGCGCGGTCGCGCTGGGGCTCATCATTTTCATTCACGAGCTGGGGCACTTTCTCGTGGCCAAGGCGTGCGGGGTCCGCTGCGATAAATTTTACATCGGATTCGACTTTTTCGGCCTGAAACTCCTCAAATTCAAGTGGGGCGAAACAGAATACGGCATCGGCGTCTTCCCGCTGGGCGGCTACGTGAAAATGCTCGGTCAGGAAGACAATCCGGGCGAAACGCGCGAGCGGATCAACAAGGCCAAGGCCGCACGCGAGGCGTTGGCGAAAAACGCTGAAGCGAAAGTCGATCAGGCCGTCCTGATGACCGACGAGGAGATCGCCGAAGCGGAAAAACTCATCAACGACCCGCGCAGTTACCAGGCGAAAAGCGTTCCGCAGCGCATGGCGATCATCGTCGCAGGAGTCACGATGAACGTCGTTTTGGCCTTCATTGCGGCCGCAGCTGCGTTTATGCTTGGAACGTCCAAACTGCCGTGCCAGCTTGGAAGCGTACATCCGGGCCAGGGCGCATGGGAAGCGGGCCTTCAGTCTAATGATACGCTGGTACAGATCGAGCAGAATGAACTCAAATATTTCGATGACATTTCCAAAAATGTAACACTCGGCAATCATCTGGAGGAGGGGATCAATATTCAATTTGAGCGTCCGTCCATGCCGCTGATCCAAACAACGAAAGCATTCCCAAAAAAGACCGCGCTGGCTCCGATGCTTGGCGCGACCGCTCCTCTCGTTCCCGTGCTGGACGAAACTCCGGTCACTCCCGCCTCACCCACTTTCATGGCGGAAAATGACCTGAAAAAAGGGGACGTGCTGGTTGGAATTGACGAGGCGGAAATCAGTATAAATCTGGACGTTCAGAAGGCTCTTTACGCCTCCGTGGGGAAAAACGTAACGCTGAAATTCCTTCGTCCGACGGAAGAGGCCCGGAAAGTTTACGATGCCAAAATGAAGACACTCGACCTTGAAAGCGATTATGAGACGATCAAGAACGAGTATGTGAAAGACGCGAAAACCGTCGAGGTGATGGCGGAACCGCTGCACGCCCGCAACTTCGGCATCGTGTTAACGATGGGACCGATCCAATGTCTCCGTTCCGGGCTGGAAGGGTACGAAGGAGCCGGCCGCGCCGGGCTCAAAGTCGGTGACAAAATCGTCGGTTTTGAAACGTCCGTGAACGGAAACGTGGAAATGCTCCGCGACCTGGACCCGGTAACACTTCCGTATCTCGTTCAGAAGCGTACACGGGAACTTTTCGCCCAGGCCGCCGCCGCGGGAGATGGAGCCGAAAAACCGGCTATGCTCCTTAATTTCGCAGTCCAGAGAAAAGAAACCGGCAAGGAAGAGATCGTACCGGTCGAATTTTCGCTGGACGTTTTCGGGGCCGACAATTATTTCTTCGGCTCCGGCGAAGTGCTTCCTGAGATCGGTCTGACCTATGATATCTTGCCTGTCGTAGCGAAAGTTCTGCCCGGCTCGGAAGCGGAAAAGAAAGGCGTCAAGCCCGGTTTTGTGCTTAAAAGCCTGGGGTTTGACTTCAAAGTCCCCGAAGAAACGGAACTTTCCGAAAAAGAAAAAGCGGTCGTGAGCCACTTCCAGAAAAAACTCCCGCCGCACGAGTTCCGGAAGGACCTCATTTCGTGGCCGATGATCTACCACAATTCGTTGATGATTTTCCCGTTGAATGAGACGAAAGCGCAAGTGGTTTTTGAAGACCCGGAAACTCGCAAAACGCAGTCGATGGAGCTTCCTCTCGAAGAATACGCGGACGTTTTCATCTACCACAATGACCTGAATTTCCAGGCCCGAACGGTTTTCATTAAGGAAGGTTTCTTCCCGGCCATCGGTTTGGGTGGTCAGGAAACGTGGAACTCGCTGACGATGGTTTACCGGATGCTCGGCAAGCTATTCAGCGGACAGGTTTCGGTGAAGGGCCTCGGAGGCCCGGTCCTCATCGCACAGGTGGCCTATTCGTCGGCGAAAGACGGGCTGGCGCAGTTACTCATGTTCGTCTGCCTCATCAGCGCGAACCTGGCGGTTTTGAATCTCCTTCCGATCCCGGTTCTTGACGGCGGGCACGTGGTCTTCCTCCTTTGGGAAGGGATCACCGGCAAAGCGCCGAACGAAAACCTCATGATCATCCTTTCCTACCTGGGCCTCCTGCTCTTCCTGGGATTGACGATTTTCGTGCTGGGTCTGGATCTGGGATTCATTTCACGATTCTAAAGGTTTAACCGGGTAAGATGAAATACAAATCCCCCATTCATTCCGCAAACTCTCAGGAGCTTCAAATGACGCCGATGATCGACGTGATTTTTCAGCTCCTGATTTTCTTCATTTGCACGTCGTCGTTCCAACTTCCCGAAAAACTTTTTGCCACGCCGATCCAGGCCATGATAGGGAACGGTCCGTCGGAAAGCGCGCAGACGTTCGAGCTTCCGGAGGAGATCCAGGACTTCGAAGAGATCGCGGTCCAGCTTCACTACGAGTCGGCCGCGTGGTGGGAGGTTTACGGGAACCGGATCACCGATTTCGCCCAGCTCAACACGATGCTGCGCACGCTCGCGGAGGACTGCCCGGAGGTCCCGCTAATCCTGGACGTGGACCCGAACGTCCCGGTAGAAAGCGTGATCCAGCTTTATTCCGCCGGGAAGAAAAACGGGTTTCAGAAGATCCAGTTCGCCGTGGAGAAAAAGTAGGCGCTTTCAGGCCCGCTTGAGAACTGGGTAAAACCGGGGCTCAATCAAAAAAGAAAACGCCCTGAAATCTCGTGCACGTGATGATCAGCTCTTCAAAAAAACGTCCAAAATCGCTATAGGCCCTGCGGATCAGGCGGATGGGGCGGATTAAGGCGGATTGGATTTTAAAAGGAAATTTTCTGGAACCTCCGATCCCAATCTCCAAGCCCGTTTCACTTCAGACATTAATTTAAACACGGATTTCCACGGATTCAAGGGATTAGAAGGATTTTTAAGGAAAGACTTCCACCTTTTCCTTTAAAATAATCCCTGGAAATCCTTTTAATCCGTGAAAATCCGTGTTTGAATTAAGGTTTGAACCAGGTGTGGCTTACCCTTTGGAAAAGGGCTTGAACTTTTTCTTTTTTTAAATCCAATCCGCCTGATCCGCGGGGCATATAGTCGCTGGACGTGGCAGCGAGCTGGACGTGAACGTTGGGCTGGTCCCCTTTTCGTCGTTTTGTCCAGCTCGTAAATTGGCCCGAAACTTCTACTTCAGCGTCTTTTCGAGCGTCTCAACGTCCGCCTCGGTGGTCACGTACTCCAGAAGTCCCTCGTACTTGACCGGGAACGAAAGCGGGTTTCCGTAAAGGTCGAACGCTTTGGCCGCCGGAGCCGAGCACTTGATTTCCGCCCGGGCCTGACGTTTCCCGCAAATGACCGCGAAAGCCGAGCCGTCCACGCGCTGGTAAAGAGCCGCGTAAACGTCCGGCTGAAGCTCCGCGTACTTGACGAACTTCGCGTCCTCGGCCAGATACGCAAACGCCGAAAGGGCCGCCAGTGACGTGTGCGGGTAGCCGTCGCCGCTCAGAAGAAGCTGGAACGACGTCTTCGTGAGGTTCTGATGCCCGTGCGCGGTGTAGAGGAAGACCCGCTTCACCCCGATGTTCAGGAGCGACATGGTGTAGCGCACGACGTCATCCGCAAGCCGCGCCGAGGGCTCCTCGTTTTCCCACGGCAGGATCTGCGAGTAGATCCCGACCAGCGCGTTTCCGGGGTTCGAGCCGCTGGTCAGCGAGCTCCCCTCCGACATGATGATCGGTTTCCGGATTTTCCCGTACTTTTCCGTGATGGGGCTGAGCATTTTCACGAGGACCTCCTCGTTCCCGTCGTTCGGCCAGCCGTAAGAGCGCGGCGAGTACTCGTGGTAGTCGATCTCGTCGCAGTATTCGTAGCCCCCCGCCTCGACGATCTGACGCACGAACGCGTCGTTATTCGCGTAGCCGGAGATCCCGGTGACCTGAATGGCCGGATTCGCGCGTTTCGCGCCCGAGTAGCCGGCCTTCATCATTTTCGCGTACGCGGCCCCCTGATTCTCGAAGGTTTTGTAACTCTTCTTTTCCGGGTCCCAGCCGCAATGGAGGAAGCTCCCCCACGGCTCGTTCCAGACGAACCAGTCCTGGATCTGGTTTTCGTAGCGCTTCACCATCGTGTAGGCGTAGTTTTCGAAATCCTTCAGGTGGTCATCGGTCGGGGCCGCGAAATTCTTCCAGTACCCGTCCGGCTTGAATTCCGTGTCGGCGTAGTAACTCGCCCAGATCGGCGCGCCGACGAGCTGGCCGTAAAGCTTCATTTTGTGGCTTCTGTAGAGGTTGATCTCGTCATCGTGGAACGTCCAGACGCCCTTTTCCGCCTCGACGCACGGCCAGGCGACGGTCTGCGTGCCGCCGTCGTGGAGCCGGATCCAGTTGATCCCGCCCGCTTTGAGCGTCGTGAGCAGCTGACCGATCGGTTCCTCGTGTGACCCAAACGGGGAGTTTGGAGCGTCTTTTCCCCAGTAAACCGGACGATGGAACCGGCTCACCACGAACTCCGCGACAGGTGAAACCGCCTCCTCGCCCGAGCCGTCCGCGGTCTTGCGAAACGCCTGGAGGTTCACGCGGAACTGCCCCAGCGGCGTTTCCGGGAAAATCTGGTAGTTGAGAGTCCGGACCTTTTTCGCGTCTTTTCCGACCGGGGTCTCCGCCAGCTCGCGCGTTTCGCCCCAAATATTCGTGACGGAACCTTTCAGGACCACCCCCTCGGAATCGCCCAGAAGCCGGTAAACCAGAACGGCCGGCTCGTCCTCGAACTGGATTCGGCCCTCGCTCGCGTCGGACTTGGGAAGCCCCAGAACGATCTCGCACGCCCCGGCCAGTTTATACGCCGCGTTTTCCTCCGCGTCAGTCCCTTTTTCCGTCACGCGGACGGCATCGAGCCAGACCGTTTCGTTCGCCGTGAAGTCCAAAACGTACCCGCTCTGATTTTCGGGGATCTGGAACTCAAACGAAGCGCGTTTCCAGGTTTCGGACGCTTCGAAGGCGTGGCCATTGCAGCGGATCTCCCCGCCGCGGTAGGAAAACGAAACTACGTAGGTCTTGGCCGGATCGGGGACCTGGAACGGCGCCGAATAAAGCTGAATTCCGACCCGCTCGCTGAAACCTCGTTTCAGCTTCAGTGCGGGCTGGCCGGACGGGCCTGAGCAGTCTTTCGAGACGGACGCGATTCCCCGGCGGCAGTTCCAACCTGCGGGCACCCCAAACGGGAAGCAGCTCGACGGAGCGAAATTCTGCCACTTCGCGTCGGGGCGGCGGATATTTTTGTGTTGGGCCAACCCCTGCTGCTGCGCATTGTACTCAGCCTGCGTCGCTTCAGTGAGACTGAATTCGCGGAAGTCGCAGACCCCCGGTGCGCCAAGTGTGAAGTAAATGTGGTACACGTCCGAGGCGGGTTTCCAGAACTGAATGATGGTGGAAATGGTCTCCCACTCGCCCGAAGGTGCTCCGGTCGCCGCCGGGCCAATATTTTTGTACGGGGCGGGGCCTTCGCGCAGGTACAGCGAAAGCGAGCCGTCGGTGGAGTTCCGGATCTTGCCGCTCAGACGGTAGAATTTCCCCTCTTCGAGTTTCGGGATCCCGATGGAAAACTGCGGCCCATTGCCCGGCGCGGCAAGCGTCGTGAGGCGGAAAAACGGACCGTCCGACTCGGTGAGAAATTCACCTTTGCACTTCGCCTGCGTCCAGCCGAAATAGTTCTGGCCGACCTTTTCCGGAAGCTGCCCGGTCAGTTGGCCCTGGGTTTCTTCTTCGGTGAAAACCTTCTCCCCCGGCTGCGTCAGGTCGAGGGACCAGAGGACCTCATGCGCGTTGGCGAGGAGAGGAAGAAAAAGGAAGGAAAGGAAAAATAAAAATCGGGTCATGGGAAACTCCAAAAAAGAGAGGATTTTAAAGCCTCCCCTGAAAGGGGAGGTGGCCCGAAGGGCCGGAGGGGTTCTGAAACGGGGGAAAGTCAGTCCTTTGGCCGAAACCCCCCAGTCTCGCTGCGCGAGCCAGCCCCCCTTTCAGGGGGGCCTTTAAATAACGCTGCCAGCGTCGTTCCCAATTCATCATTCATCATTCATAATTCATAATTTTTCTGCTGTCCGTCGTCCCAGCTTCTTGCTTCGATGAGTCGCTGGACGTACTTCGCCAGAATGTCCGTCTCGAGGTTCACGCGGCAACCGGGCTGCATTTTACCCAGCGTGGTCACTTCCAGCGTGTACGGGATCAGCGCCACGGTGAAGTAGTCCGGCTCCGCCTCGCAGACGGTCAGGCTCGTGCCGTCGATGGCGATGGAGCCTTTTTCGACCATTTGCTTCGCGATTTCGTGTGAAATGCCGAATTTATAGAAACTCCAGTCCTGCTCATCGCGGCGTTCGAGCAGGACGCCCGTCCCATCGATGTGGCCCGAGACGATGTGCCCGCCGAGGCGGTCGCCGACGGCCAGCGCACGTTCCATATTAACGAGGTCGCCGACTTTTTTCTCGCCGAGGTTGGTCCGTGCGAGGGATTCCGGCCCGACGTCAAAACCGAGTTCGTCCCCTTCTTTGACCACGACGGTCAGGCAGCAGCCGTTAATGGCGACCGAGTCGGCGACTTTGGTCTCTGCCGCGATGCCGGGTTCACGAATGACGAGCCGGCAGCCGGGGCCGTTCGCTTCCATTTCGATTTTCGCGATGGTGCCCATCGCCTCGACGATTCCTGAAAACATGAAATGATCTCCTGAAAAATGCCAAACACGGGGGTCAAACCGCTTCCGGGCCGTTTGCCTGGCGGCGGTACATTTTTTTATTATGACGAAATCCCGGATTTTGTCAAGCAGGGGGGAAGGCCAAACTTCTGAGTCTAAAAATTTTTAAAATTTTCTAAAATTTTCTTTTTTAAACTTGCAAAGCATGGAAGTTCGCATATACTTTAATCAGTTAAAGAAGAATATTTTTTTCACGATATGGAACTTTGGCGTGGATTTTGCTCCAATTTCCCTGAAAGGACCAATATGATTAAGGCACAACTTGGGTTACGTAAATCCCTCCGAATTTTTACACTCGGGATGTTTGTGTGGCTGGCGACGCTTGGTTTTGCTTCGTCCGCATCGGCCGCAACGGTTGAGTTTTTCAATGACTTTACCGCCGGGCACAAATCCGCGACTTCTTTTCGGGAAGACAATACCAAGGCCAGTCTGGCTCCGTACTTTTACAATTTCGCTTATTTTGACGGCGGCGGCAGTAACCTCCGTTACGGCACGGGCGATGATGGTTACGTTGAACTGGCGGCGGCTTCTGGTCAGGCTGTGTCGTTCCAGATCACCGCGAATTCCATTCTTTCCACCGCGTCCTGTTTTGACCTGACTGCCGGCGATCTGGTTTACGAAGCCTATTATGCCTGCGACTGGACCGGTACCGGCGCGGGCGGCTATCATCATGGAACCAACATCAACAACAACCAGATGCGTTTGTTGTATCATCCGGGCTACACCAATGGGGCGTTTCGTATCGAGGGCCAGTATGGAACGTGTTCCAACCAGAATATCGGCTTTACCCCGCCGGTGGCTGGGGATAAATACACCATGATGAAGCTGACGGTCCATCGTGACGAAAACGCGGGCAATTATGTTTTCAAAACCGAGTTTGGCCTGGCGGAACAGGGAACTTATACCTATTCCCATACACACACTTGCCCGATCGCCACGATCGACGCAGACGGCGGTATCAAATCGATCGGTCCTTATGCATTCAACAATGCCAACAACCGGGTCACGAATATTCGTCTGGAAGCTCCGTTCGGAGGTAACGCGCTTGAAACGGCCACGATTGCAAACGAGACCCGGAACCATTTCATCGAAACCGACAAACCGGTCCATTTGTATAAGTTCGACGGCCCGGAAAACCAGATCGTCAAGGACTACGGCTCCAACCCCAAAGACGGCACGTCAGAGAACGTCAATATGTCATCGATCCACGATTTGAATCCGATCGGGGAATTCAGCGGCAGTGCGTCCAAGGTTACAATTTCCAACGCGGAAACGATCGTCGGCCCGTGGACGGCGGAATTCCTGCTCAATTCGGCAAGAATCACGTCGTGGCTGAGTTTGCTTACCGGCGGGAACTATTCCCTGCGCCTGGGGCAATACAGTGGTCTGGTTCCCGGATATACCCATTTCGGGGTTAAAGATTATAATTTTTTGGCCCTGGATGGCAGCGCTTACGATACCCCCATTTCCCAGAACGAGTGGCATCATGTCACTTATGTCAATGACGGGGAAAATATGCTGTTCTATCTGGACGGCACTCTGGTCGGCACCAGTAATGAAGAACTCATCCCACTGACATTCAGCAATATCGGCAGCGGCGGTGAATTTGCCGGGGCAATCGATTATGTGGCTCTGTACGATTATGCCTTGTCCGCGGATCGTATCTGGCTGCATGCAAATCCAATCCCGGAACCGGCAACGTGGGCCCTGCTCCTGTTCGGGATCGCAGGTCTGTTTTACTGGCGGAAACGTAAATAGATTATACAGGGATAATGTTTGTGTGTATCATCTAAAGCGGCCCTCACCGGTTCCATAGCGCCCGGATGAGGAGCCGCAGTTTTTTGATTTTCCCAACTTTCGGCCGTTTCTCCCAGACACGATATTTCTGTCGGCGGATCGTGTCCAGTACCGCCCTGCCCCCGTCGTGAAACAGACGGATCTCCATCCTGAAGTCCTTGGGAACCCGCTGGATCAACGGGCTGCCCGTCTCGAAAAATCCTTCCGCCCAATCGACTTCCTCGGCCAGAAGCGCCTGGAATTCCGGCGTGGAGGCGCGTTTCACGTGAAACACTTCGTCCGGGCAGTGGAACCGTTGACGGTCCTCGCGTGGGATGTAGATGCGCCCTTTTTCACGCCAGTCCCGCTCGACATCCTGCCAGAAATTCGCGAGCTGCAAGCCCGTGCAGATCGAGTCGGAAAGGCGGAACGACTCCTCATCGGTTGTCCGCGCAAGGTACAGAATGAGCCTCCCCACCGGGTTGGCCGAGCGGCGGCAGTAGTCGAGCAGGTCCTCCCG
Source organism: Thermoguttaceae bacterium (assembly GCA_030530205.1). Taxonomy (GTDB): domain Bacteria; phylum Planctomycetota; class Planctomycetia; order Pirellulales; family Thermoguttaceae; genus RGIG3701. The sequence goes on from JAUMVK010000004.1 coordinate 104,340, forward strand.
GGTCGCGTACTCGTGAACGGCTCGGTCCTGCCGGAAAGCCGAGAGCAGGTCCGAGAAAACCGACTGCGGGATACCGAACTCGCGGACCGTTTCGCCGAGCGCCTGGAAAACCGGGTGGCGAGGCTTTTCGCCCGAATACAGGGCCGCGAGCTGCGCTTCCCAATCGTCCAAAAGGCGCAGGGATTCAGAATTTTCCGCTACTTCATCCCCCAAATCATCCGCCCAGCGGCAATACGCGTAGAGGCTGTAAAAGTGCGGGCGCAGCGCCCTGGGGAGAAAAAACGTCGCGACCGAAAAATTCTCATAATGCTTACGTGCGAGCGAACGGCAGTACTCCCGCGCCTCCTCCAGAGAGCAGACGGGAATTCCGCCGGAAGCGTTCCAGTGGACCAGGTCGGTGATGGGAAAGCCGGATGATTTCACGAAAATTTATACAATAATATTAAAATAGGCAATCTGGCGGCGCGATTTTTAAAAATGTTCAAAATGGGCCGAGAAAGCATCGTCTGAACCGATATTTAATTACCGAAAGCGGTTTCGATTTGCCCTTTATTTTAAAAGGAAACGGGTGAAAAGTCAAGGGTTTCGTGAAGCAAAACTGGAAAATGCTGACTATTTCCAGAAAAAAACGGGGAAATGTCAGGAAAACCGCGCCGGTCCCCCTTCAAAAAAACTGAAAATCTGTCATAATCAACCTTTTGAAGGTCGGAGTGCCTTTTCATACAGGGCTTCACCTCATACATTATAAAACTCTTGGACCGCAGACCCGGCCATTGTCGGGTGGTAGAGATGGCGCCTGTAGGCCATCGACGGTAAGAGGAGTGGTTAATCCACAGTCATTCATTTTTTATTGGAGAGTTGAATCATGAATCTTTCACAGTATGGAATTACCCAGACGAACGTGCTTCGTAATCCAGTTCCGGCAGTCCTCTACGCGGACGCTCTTGCCCACGACAACGCGCTGATTTCCAGCACCGGCGCCCTGATGACGAATTCCGGCGCCAAAACGGGACGCAGCCCCAAAGACAAACGCATTGTGGAAGATCCTGAAACGATCAATGACATTTGGTGGGGTCCCATCAATATGAAGACCGACGCAGAATCGTTCGCCCGCAGCCGCTGCCGTGCGATCGACTATTTCAACGTCTGCGAGCGCCTGTACGTCGTGGACGCTTTTGCCGGCTGGGACAAAGAATGCCGCGTGAAGATCCGCGTCATCTGCACCCGTGCATACCACGCCCTGTTCATGCGGAACATGCTGATCATGCCGACCGCGGACGAGCTGAAAGACTTCGGCGAGCCGGACTACGTGATCTTCAACGCCGGTAATTTCGCCGCCGACCCCCGCAACGGCACTCACACGAGCCAGACCAGCGTGACGCTGAACTTCGGCGCACACGAGTTCGTCATCCTCGGCACCCAGTACGCCGGCGAGATGAAAAAGGGCATCTTCACGATCATGAACTACCTCATGCCGAAGCAGGGCGTGCTTTCGATGCACTGCTCTGCGAACGAGGGGAAAAATGGCGACGTCTCCATTTTCTTCGGTCTTTCCGGAACGGGCAAAACCACCCTTTCCGCCGAGGCGAACCGGTACCTGATCGGTGACGATGAGCACTGTTGGACCGACCGGGGCGTCTTCAATATTGAAGGCGGCTGCTACGCCAAGTGCATCAACCTCACCCGCGAGAGCGAGCCGGAAATTTATGACGCGATCCGTTTCGGAACGGTTCTGGAAAATGTCGTGGCGGACCCGGAAACCCACGAAGTAGATTACACGGACAAGACCCTGACCGAGAACACCCGCGCGGCCTACCCGCTCCAGTTCATCCCGAACGCAAAGATCCCGGCCATGGCGGGCCACCCGAGCAACATCATCCTGCTGACCTGCGACGCGTTCGGAGTTTTGCCCCCGGTGAGCAAGCTGACCCCTGAGCAGGCGATGTACCACTACATTAGCGGTTACACCGCGAAAGTCGCCGGGACGGAAGTGGGCATCCGCGAGCCGGTCCCGGACTTCTCGGCCTGCTACGGCGCGGCCTTCCTCGCCTGGCACCCGACCAAGTACGCCGAGCTGCTTGCCGCCAAGATGAAAGAGCACGGCGCGAACGCGTGGCTCGTTAACACTGGTTGGGCCGGTGGTGGATACGGCGTTGGGAAACGTATGTCGATCAAGTTTACCCGTGCGATCATCGACGCGATCCACAGCGGCGAGCTTGCCAGCGCCGAAACGACACGGGACCCGATTTTCGGTCTGTATGTCCCAACTGCGTGTTCCGGGGTTCCGGCAGAGGTTCTGATTCCGCGAAACGCCTGGATCGACAAGGATGTGTATGACGCGACCGCGAAAAAGCTGGCCGAAGCGTTCAAAGCCAACTTCACGAAGTACGCTGACCACGCTGGCGCGGACATTCTTGCCGGCGGCCCAATGTAATTGAACTTTCTGAACCAACAGAGGGACCGTGTGAGCAGATCACGCGGTCCTTTTTTCGTGTACGATTTTCCTTTTCTAAATATTTTTACGTTTTTTTTAATTTTTTTCACTTTTTTTCTTGCAATTTTTCGATTCTCGTATAAAATTAAAGACATAGAGATGATGTTAAAAAAGTTTGGGTGAAGGGCATTTGGGGTTTCTTTGCCTGCCCGTTTCACCGAAAACTTGATTCCAGAATACGAGGAATTCCGTGATGAATCGTTTTTACAGGATTTACACTTTTGCCGTCCTGGCCGTTTTTGCCGCGCTGCCGTTTGCGGAGAGTCTGAACGCCGATCCTATATGGACCAAACGTGACACGCCGTCCTTCACGGACACGGACACGATGAGTTACGTCAATGGAAGTTTCACGAAATGTGAAGTCTTTAATGTCGATCAAGGCCTGCTGACGCTGAATACGCATTACCGATATGGCACGAACGAAGACCCTACGAAGGCCACGGACAAAAGCGTTGACACCAAACTCTGTATTTCGGGGAGTATGACCGTGGTGACCCCCATCATGAACAATGGCTCGCACATCGAGCTGACGTACAAACCCAGCGGCTGGCAGTACCACAAACCGCTTATTGCTACTCGATCGCGACGGCAAACGATGTTCCCAGCCGGAACCCCGGACGACTGGACGATCTACGGCTCCAATGACGGCGGCGCCACGTGGGACACGCTTGTCACCGTCACGGACGCTGCCATCCCGGACGCTTATAAAACGATGTACGATTTCCCGATCTCCACCTCGAAAGCGTACAGTCTCTACAAAATGGACATCACTGGGGATAGGGGAGAAAACAACATCGTCCAGATGTCGGAGCTTTCCTTCTGGACCGATCCGGTCATCACGGACACCACGCCGAATTTTAACGACAACGATTTCGGCACATACGTCCCGCTGAAAGTCGCCAGGACTTTCGGCACCAAAGACGGCGCGACGGCTCCTACTTCCAATTACTATTTCGGGGCCAACGAAACCCCTGACAAGCTGGTGGACCGGAACATCCCCGACTCCAGCGGCAAGGTCAAACTTTATGTCGGCGGCAATCTGGACAATTCGGACTTTTTCAAAAGCGTCGATTCCTTCTCGATTGATTTTGCCACGACCAAAGCGCCCTTCCAGTCCGCATCCAATAAAGACGCCCCGCTCGCGCTCCCGGATCACGTGATCCAGAATACGACCACCAACGCCTACGCAATCACCACCGCGAACGATGCTCAAAATCTTCCCAACCGCAACCCCGATAGCTGGACTCTTTACGGGTCAAACGATAAAACCAGCTGGATCGTTCTGGATGAAATATCTGGCGCGAACCTTCCCGCCGCTAATTATCAGATGTGTACGATTCCTCTCCCGGAAGGAACGAAAGCGTACGACAATTACCGCCTGACGATCTCCGGTACGAAGGGAACGGACAGAGGCATGCAGCTCTCCGAGTTCTCCGTTTGGTCCGACCAGGCCGTCCAGTTTAAGATCCCGACCAGTGCGATCCAGAACGCCACTTTCTCTAATGATGGATCGTGGCATTATGGAACCGCCGGGGAAAACGAAGCAAACCTCTATGACGGCACCGGAAATAAACTGTGCGTCTCCGGGTTTGATCAAAATGACCTTGTAAACAAACCTCTGGTCATAACGTTCGAGATGACCGACCCCATCGCGGTCGGAAGTTACAGTCTCACCACGGCAAATGACGCTCCCGGACGTGACCCGTCGAGCTGGACGCTTTTCGCCTCCAATGACGGCACGACGTGGACGCAGCTCGACGACCTTTCCGACATTCGATTGACGGACAATCGTTTTTACACGCAGAACTTCGCCGTCAATAATGAGGACGAGTACTCGTTCTACAAATTCGAAATTTCGAAGCTCAAGGAGGTTACAAACGTGTTCCAGCTCGGCGAGATCACGTTCTACGGCACGAATTTGCCCATGGATGCGATTCCGGAACCCTCAACGCTCTGCCTCCTCGGGCTGGGCCTCCTGGGAATGATTATTTGGAGAAAAAGAACGAACAAATAAAACGAATAATGAATAACGAATAACGAGAAGAAGGAGGTTAAACTCTCTGTGTAACTTACATTACACGAAGCGCCCATTATTCGTTATTCGTTATTCATTTCAATTCATAATTCACAATTCATAATTCATAATTACCATGCGACGCTCCGCTTTTACCCTCGTTGAATTGTTAGTCGTCATCGCCATCATTGGGATGTTGGTTGGTCTGCTTCTGCCGGCGGTCCAGCAGGCCCGTGAAGCCGCGCGTCAAATGCAGTGCAGTAACCAGTTGAAACAGATGGGGCTGGCGGCAATGAACCACGAAAGCCAGAACAAGATCTACCCGTCCTGCGGCTGGTCGTGCTACTGGGAAGGGGACCCGGATTTCGGTTTCGGCGAGAATCAGCCCGGCTCGTGGCTTTACTCGCTGCTTCCGTTCCTCGAACAAAATGCTTTCTGGCAGCTCGGCATGGACGGTAACAAAGCAATCGACGCCACGATCAAAGACGCTAATTCGACCCGCTTGAAAACCCCGATTTCAATTTTCTACTGCCCATCCCGGCGTATGGCCAAGCCGATGCAGGGGCATACGAGCGCGTACAATAACAACTCGTATTCCGGCGGCATCGCGAAATCGGACTACGCCTGCAACGGTGCTGACGGTTGGTCGTGGGAGAATAAAGGTTCCGTGGCAGAGGGCCTCGCATGGGTCTATAACGGTGGGAAAACCGGTATGTTTTACCCGAAAACCGCCATCACCGTTGGGGAAATTCGGGACGGAACGACCAATACGTACCTCTACGGCGAAAAATATCTGATTCCGGAATACTACGAACCGACTGGCACGTGTGCAAACGGAGACGACTGGAACTGCTGGATGGGGCCGGAATCCAACGACCTGTCTCGTCAAACAAAGAATGCAGCACAGTTCCAGCCGAGGCAGGACCGTCAGGGATATGACTCCGCTGACCCGCCGTTTGGCAGCGCTCATGCAGGTTCGTTTGGCATGGTAATGTGCGATGCATCCGCCCAGAGGATCAGTTACAGCATTGATTTGGAAGTCCACTCTTACCTTGGAAAGAAAGCGGACGGCCAAGTCGCCTCGATCCCGCAATAAAATTACAGGAACAACGCTTTTACGGGGATGACACTACGGGGACGACGCTTCCAGCGTCGTTAAAAAAACCAACATCTGCTGGGACGACGCTTCCAGCGTCGTCTTATAAATAAGAATCTGCGGGGACGACGCTTCCAGCGTCGTTAAAAAAACTGCCATAAATTATGACGACGCTGGAAGCGTCGTCCCCGTAAATGTCTGCCGTTTTTATGACGACGCTGGAAGCGTCGTCCCCGCAGGGGCACGTCTCATTTCTGACGACGCTGGAAGCGTCGTCCCCATAAAAGCGATGTTCCCATTTTGTTTCTATTCCAGCGTAACTCTCGGATCCACCACAGCGTAAAGAATGTCTGCGATGAGCTGTCCCAGCAGAGTGAGTACCGAAAACATCAGGATCATCCCCATAATGACCGGGTAGTCACGGTTGGAAATGCTCTGGAAAAACGCCTGCCCCATTCCCGGCCAGTTGAAAATCTGTTCAATGATCACCGACCCGCCGAGCAGCCCCGGAAGCGAAAGCCCCAGAAGCGTCACGAACGGAATGAGCGTATTCCGGAACGCATGGTTCAGCACGATATTTCTCGGCGCGACTCCCTTGGCCCGGGCCGTTCGGATATAGTCCTGCCGAATGACCTCTTCCATATTTGCCTTGATAAATCGGCTCAGGTACGCCAGGGATGCGTACGTGTAGCAGATCACCGGCAGGATCATGTGCCGGCCCGTGTCGAGGATTTTCCCCCAGTAAGGAAGAGAATCGTAGTTTGAGCTATGCAACCCCGGAGGGAGCCAGTTCAGGTACTGGTAAAAGATGATCAAAAGCCCGATACCAGCGACGAAGCCGGGGATAGAATAAAGAACGTACAAAATGACGCTCAGGAGTTTCTCGCTCACCGTCCCTTTCTTCACAACAGAAAAAAGTCCCATGGGGATCGCCAGGAAGTACGTCAGCAGAAGCGACGTGACCGAAAGAAGAAGCGTCGGCCCAATACGCCGCCCAATGACCGTCGAGACCGGGGCCTTTTCCGAGAATGAATCCCCAAAATCGCCGCAGAGCGCCTTCCCGAGCCAGATAAAATACGCCTCGTACCATGGTTTGTCAAGTCCGTAAATACGATTCAGCATTTCCATGTCTTCGGGGCTCATGGCGCGGCTCGGGTCCGCAAGCTCCATCTGAGTGACCGGCGTTCCCGGCATATTGCGAATGAGACCGTACACGATGAGCGTGATGAGGAAAAGCGTCAGGATCCCGATCAATAAACGGCGGAGGATGTAAGTACCCATAAAAGTCCAAGTTAAAATCAAATTCTTCGCGAGGAGGGAACGTGAAATATTTTTCTTATTTTAACACAAACCGCAAGAAACGCAAGGCCCGTGGGAAAAAATTTTCTTCGGGGGTTGATTTAAAGAAGAAACGTGGTATATTATAGGATAAACCACGTGCGGCCGTGAACCTCTTGGCCGTTCTTTTACGTCTTTCATTTAAATTAAGGACCTTCCCATGCGTAACCCCCTCACCTTTGCACTCTCGTTGATCCTGACTCCTCTCGCCGTTCTTTCGGCTTTTGCCCAGTCGCACATTCCATCTCCGGAAGAAGCCGCCGCGAAACTCAAGGCCGCGGAGGAAAAAGCCCTCGCCGACCCGGATGCGGTCGCGGAGGATCAGTCCGACATGTTCCCGTTCGTCATCACGTACGACGCCGTGGATAATGCATCGTCCATGGCACACATTCTGGCCGCCCCATCCGGGAAAGACGGCTTCATCCGCACCGACGGGAAGGGCAATTTCGTAAACGACGCGGGCGTGATCCGCTTCAACGCCACGAACATCACCGGCCCGGCAAACTTCCCCTCGCACGAGAACGCCGAGAAAATGGCCCGCCGTCTGGCCCGCCTCGGGATCAACTGCGTCCGCCTGCACTTCATGGACACTTGGTACGTCAATTTCATGATCCGGCCCACACAGGGGATCCTCGCCGACGATTCCGTCACTCAGCGCAATCTCGACCCGGGCCAGCTCGACAAACTGGACTACATGATCTCCCAGTTCCGCAAAAACGGCATTTACGTCAACCTGAACCTTCACGTCGGGCGCACGCTCGACCCGCGGGACGGTTTCCCCAAATGCTCGTGGGCGAACAAAGGCTTCGGGCAGTTCGTTCCCGGAATGATCAAGCTTCAGAAAGAGTACGCGCATGACCTTCTGACCCACGTCAACCCGTACACGGGCCACCCGTACACGGACGAGCCGACGATCGCCATGATCGAGATTACGAACGAAGACTCCTTCCAGAACGGCTGGTTTTCCGGTGGTTATGCCTCGGCGGATCCGTTCTACAAGGACGAGCTGAACCGCCAGTGGAACGCGTGGCTCAACAAAAAGTACGCCTCGGCCGACGACCTGCGCAAAGCGTGGGAGATCGAAGGCCGGAACGAACCGCTCTGGAACGAGCAGGTCACGGGCGGCGCGTTTGACGACGACTCGGCCCTGAAAAACCGTCGGCTCTATGCGGCGCCAGGCCCCGGAAAATGCGAAGCCAAAGTCGAGGACGGCGTGCTGAAATTCCGTGTGACGCAGCCCGGCGACGAGTTCAGCCCGAAACTCTACCAGAAGGTTTCCGTGGAGAAAAATAAGCTCTACACGCTGAGCCTGAAGATTCGCCGGACGGTCGGCCAAGGCCCGTGGACGTTCAGCTTCGCGGTCGTGGATCTGAGCAAGGGATTTGAAACCCTCGGCCTTTGCGAGCAGATCCAGGTCGGCGCGGAGTGGAAAACCATCACGCGGAGTTTCATCGCCACGAAGAGCGTCGAGAACGCCCTGATCCAGTTCACGCGCTTTAAGCCGGGCGAGTATGAAATCGACGACGTTTCCTTCCAGGCTGGCGGTTCCATGACCGACCCGACGGAGAATTACCCGGCCGAACCGATGCCGACGTTCTTCCCGGGGATGAACGTCCCCGCGGCCGCCATGGACGACTTCGGCCAGTTCCTCGAAGACACGGAATGCGCGTACTGGGACACGATGTACAACTACATCAAGAAGGACCTGAAAACCAAATCACTCGTTTACGGGACCCAGCTCGGCTACTCCGGCGAGCACGTTCAGGCGCGCATGGATCTGATCGATATTCACGGCTACTGGCAGCACCCCAGCGGCGGGTGGATCTCCCTGTACTCCGAGCAGCCGTGGCGCAGCGGAAACACCTCAATGGTGAACTCCCTCGGGAACATCATGCACATCGGCTCGCACCGCGTGGACGGCTACCCTTACACGATCAGCGAGTACAACCACCCGTACCCGAACCAGTACGGGGCGGAGGCGCAGCCCATGCTCGCCATCTTCGGCCGCCTGCAGAACTGGTCCGGCATTTTCCAGTACACGTACAATCACTACGTCGATTCGTGGGAACCGCAGGCGAACCCGTGGTGCTTCTTCGACCTGGTCGCCCGGACGGAAGCGCTCGCCCACTTCCCGGCTTGCGGCGCCGCTTTCATCCGCGGGGACATTGCGCAGGCCCGAAAATCGATCGTCGTGAAACCCGACATGGAAAAGTACTACGAAAACCGCCTGGCCCGCCGAGCGATCACGATCGGTACGGCCCCACTCGACACGCAGTACATCGCGATGGATCAGGTGAGCCTCAGCGTCAAGGGTGAAGGTCTGGCAGAAGATCAGCTCCCGCCGGCGCTCGGAACGCAAAAGGTCATCACGTCCGACACGGGTGAGATCACGTGGAACCGTGAGATCTCCGGCAAAGCGTTCCTTGCGGCCAACTCGCCCAACACGAAGTTCTTCACCGGTTTCCCGGAAGGGCGCACGATCGACTGGGGAGCCCTGACGCTGACGGTCGGCAAAACGCGCCTCGACTGGGCGACCGTCTCGCTCACCTCCCGCTTCGGGAACGGCTTTGACGGGAAGAACGGCAAAGTCACCGCCCTGCTCGCCGCCACCGGAAACACCGGAAACGCCGGCCGCACGATGAAACCGATGGGCGAAGGCGCGATCACGCTCCCGTACCGCGGCCACGCCCCGGTCATGGCGGAAGGGATCCCGGCCAGACTGACCCTCGCGGCCCCGGTGGAGAAAGTGAAAGTCTTCGCCCTCGACCCGAACGGCGACCGGAAGGCAGAAGTCCCGGTCCAGAAGACCGAAACCGGCTGCGCGTTCGAGATCGGACCGGAATACAAAACGGTCTGGTACGAGATCGAGGTGAACGAGTAATTTTACGGGGACGACGCTTCCAGCGTCGTTTTATTTGGAGGGCGGCAATACAGAATCCGAAGGCTTTCTTTGCCGCTTTCACTTTAGCGGTCGAAACGTGTGGCGATGAAAAGGAATTTTCCCGTGGTGAAAATCCAGCTCGCTTCAGCGGCAAAAGCTTCTTCGAGGCTGTATTGCCGCAAGAGAAAGCGGCGAATATCACTTACGCGACTGTATCACCGTACTCCGAAAGATGGCGCTGGAAGCGTCGTCTCCACAGAAAACCGGAAATTTCCAAAAATTTTTGGATTTTCCGTTTTTTTTTATTGACATCGGGTCAAATTGGTATAAAATTTTAAATATGATAAACTCCCAGCGATATTAATAAACTGTCCGAGGAAATAAAATGCGCAAAATTCAAATCGCCCTTTTCGTGCTCCTGACGTTTGCCGCCCCGGCCGTCCTGATGGCGGGTTACGTCTGGACCGCTGACGGTTCGGGGGCTTACTCCGGCACGGCCGCGCCGTGGGTTTCCGATGCCGCCGTCACCGGGAAGCTGGTCAATTCCGGCACGGAAAACACGTTTACGGCTGATATAAACGTCACGGGCGCTGAAAACTTCACGATCGCCGGTCCCGGCGTGGTCGTTACGACGGAAAAGATCACGCGCGTTGAACAGGGGAACCAAACGACCACCTTCTCGATCCAGGACGGCGCGGCGTTCAAAACGACGAACGTCATTTCCATTTCGGACGCTACCGGCCAATCCATCGGATATATCAACGTGGACGGCGGAACGATCGAATCCTCTTCCGAGATCCGCGTTGGTTTTCATCATCACGGCTACCTGAACGTTACCAACGGTGGTGCGGTCACGACCACCGGGAACCTGACCGTTGGCGGTCTGGACACGCGCAAGGGGATCGGCCACGTGACCGTTGGCGGCGCCGACTCGGATACGAATACCGGTTCAATTAAGGCCGCGAATATCAACGTGGGGATGAGCAGTCCCGCAACGACCGAAATGACGGTCAACAACGGTACGGTCTCTGCGGCAACGTTTACTTTGGGGGCCAATACCGCGAACACGGACGGAGAAGTCCACGACGTTATACTCAACATCAACGCGAAAGGCACGGTCACGCTTTCCGGCAATTTCTCAGCCGCCAATCACGCCCAGAAGAACGCACTCATCAATATTGACGGCGGAACGCTCAACGCGAACGTCGTGAAGATCGGCGATACTGCGGGGACCGCCTCGGCGACCGTCACCAATGGCGGGACCCTCCAGGGAAAAGAAGCAATCGTCATTGGTGATTCGACCACCGGTTCCGTCACGCTCACCAGCGGCGGCAAGATTTTCGGCAGCTCCGTTGCGGAAGGTGGAGCGGTTACATACAAAAGCCTGTTTCTCGGCGGCTATGTCGGCACGGCGACTACCGGCGCCGGAACCCTGACCATCTCGGGCGGCTCGGTTGAAGTGAACGACGTTAGCATCGGCAAGCGCGGCTCCGGTACCATCACGATGGACACGGGAACCGTTACCGCACATGGAACCGTTTACCTTGGAGTGGATGGGACTGGAACGTTCGATCTGAGCGGCGGAACCGTCAACTCTGGCAATTTCACGGTCGGCTCAAAAGGGACTCTGAACTTTTCCGGCGGAACCATTACCGGCAGCGGCAATTTTTCGATCAATTCCGGCGTCGTGAACGTGAAAGATTCCACCGCCGATGCGCCCGCGATCCTTGAAAAGGAAGTCGTGATCAATACGACCGGCAAGATGAACGTGAACAGTCCGCTGGACTTCACCGCCAACAAGACCCTCACGCTGAACGGCTCGCTGGACATTGGCGCGGGCGGTAAATTTACGGCCTCTTCAACGAACGGTCAAGTGTTCCGCGCGGGTCAGGGGACCGCCACTCCAACGCTGAATATTCACGACGGCGGCGTTCTGGAGATCGGCGGCAATACGCGCTTCCTGATGGGCGATGCCGCGACCAGTATCGTGACGATCAACGTCGATGGCGAGGGAAGCCTTCTGAAGTATGCAGCCACTCAGGACTGTGCGCTCGGCTACCACGGAACCGGCAAAACGACCGTCTCGAACGGCGGGGAAATCAGTACCGTAAACCTTCAGGTGGGCGTGAACAATAATAACGTGGAGGGCGTGGTCCCGTCAGAACTCACGATCGTAGGCACGGGTTCTGCCGTGAACGCCACCGGAACGGTCTCCATCGGCTACACCAACCAGAAGGGGATCCTGAACATGAACGCCACGAACGACGGCTTCGGGAAAATCACCGCCGGGACGTTCACGCGCTACACGCAGAAGGAAAGCGAGATCAATCTCGGCATCGACCACGGCGTTTTGATGACCGAAAATTACCCGGCGGCCGGTTACGAAATCGTGAAGGCCACGACGGTGAATAACTGGGCCGTAAACAATGCGAGCGTCTGGGAAACGACCGTCTCCGGCGGGACCGTGACCGCTACTCTGGCTGAGAACAAAAAAGCGGGCGAGCTGGAAAATGGCACGATCGATGTGACGGGTGACCTCAAGATCGCTGGCTGGGTGGACTACACGATCCCGGAGGGGTGGAACATCACGATGAGCTTCAGCGGCGTGACGGGCGATGACGAAATGGAAAACCTGGCCAACTGGATCAACGAGGGAAGCGGGGAAATGAATTTTACCCCGGTTGGAAACACGCTGAATCTTTTCGATGTGCCGGCCATGAGCGGAATTTTGGCTTGGGATTTTGCCGGATTTAACGCTTTGTACGGGGCGAATGTTGCGCTCGAAAGCATTTCGGCGTACGTCCCTGAACCTTCGGCTTTCCTGCTTCTGCTCCTCGGAGTTTTTGCCCTTTTACGGGGACGACGCTTCCAGCGTCGTTAAAACACAAATCCCATGGGGACGACGCTTCCATCATCGTCAAAACACAAATCCCATGGGGACGACGCTTCCAGCGTCGTTGAATCAATTACCAACGATTAAAAATCATTAATCGAGAGAAAATTATGCGTAAGACCCAAACCTCAATTTTGTTTTTCCTGTTCCTGGCGCTGGGCATGACTCCCATGTTCGCGATTGATATTACGAACGAGGCGGACCCGTACGTCCTGACGGCGAACGGTACGGACTCAAACGCGTACACGTCAACGGCGCCGCACGTTCTGAAAGTCACCGGCTCGCCCGCAAACTTTACGCTGAGCGGGCAAATAAGCGGTCCCATCCGTCTGGTCGTGGAGTACAACTCGGGAGCTTCGTATAACAATACGGCGCGCCTGATGTTCACGAACGCTTCCAACTCCTTCACGGGCGGGATCCAGCTCACTTCCGGTACGATGCGCGTTACGAACATGGCGGTGCTGGCGGGGAACCAGATCGATTTTAACGGCGGTGTCCTCATGGTCTCGGACAACGTCTCGACGTTTGAAGGGAATATTACCCTCGCCGCGGGAAGCTGGGGCGGGCTGCGAACGGGCGTGAACACCACGTTCTCCGGCGTGATCTCCGGTGAGGGCGATTTGGTCGTCGTGACGGAAAACGGCGCCCAGACGATCCTCGCGGGCGAGAACACCTACACCGGCGTGACGTCCGTCGGAACCGTTCAAGGCGGTTCGAACACGGCAGGCGTTTTGGTCCTCGGCGCGGATAATACGCTCCCCGCTGCGACCGTTTTGGAAATCGGGATCTCGCAAAACGCTACGTACTCATACAAGAACACCAGCCGCGCGGAGGTCCAGCTCAACGGAAAAACCAACACCGTGGCGGGCCTCTACGGGAACGCGACCGCGAACGTCATCGGCAGCGGCACGCTGAATATTAACGTCCCGGACGGGCAGTCGTTCGAGTACCAGGGAAAATTCACCACGTCCCCGTCCATCGGGATCGGCGGCGCCGGCACGCAGATTTTCTCGAATACCGGCGCGCTCACGCTCGGGACCGTCACGCTGACCTCCGGCACGCTGAACTTTTCCAACGCACCGGAAGCCACGGTCACGCTTGGTGGTCTGGATGTGGGTGAAGGCACGATGGACCTCAACGGCCGGGCCTTGACCGTTCCGGCCAATAAAATCACCGGCGGCGAAAACGCGGGCAAAGTCACGAACTCGGCCGAAACGGTTTCAAACGTCACGTTGACCTACAACGCGGACACGCCGCAGGACATTTCATTCCTCACGGGAAACATTCGCGTCATTGCGGACGGTTCAGCGGGCGCGCGTCTGAATCTGACCCCCGCGGCGCAGACCTTCACGGGCGGTTTCACGGTTAAAAAAGGAGTCGTTCGTTCGAACGTTACCGGAAGCTGGGATGGAAGTCTTTTGGGCGCGGTCCCCGAAGAGTTCGTCGCGGACGCGATCATTCTGGACGGCGGGACTTTTCAGAACAACGACGGGAACATCACGATCCCGGCCACGCAGGGGGTCACCGTCACGGAAAACGGCGGGTCCATCCGAATCGGGTTCAAAGACTCGTACTACGCTGACATGAATTCCGTCATTTCGGGCGACGGCTGGTTCGGTGTGAGCACCGATTTTGCGGGGGAAGTTCGGCTTTACGCCCAGAACACGTATGCCGGCGAGACGCGCATCGGGACCAAAATGAACGCCAACGCGACCAATGCCGGAGCGGTGCTTGGAACGAAAGTGGATGGCGCGCTCCCCCAGACGACCGACGTCGTGTTTGGAAACACCGGCGCGAATTTGCGGCTTTTCGGCACCACGCAGTCGATCGGGGCACTGATCAGCCGCGCCAACTGCGACCCGGCGCAGACCCCCGGCGAGGCGGCCGACATGGGCTTGATCTCCACCACGGAATCCGCTTTGCTGACGATCGGAAACCAGGACGCGAGCGGGGTTTTCACCGGCCGGATCCATAACGTTTCGACGGACACTACGAAGACCGTCACGCTGACGAAAATCGGGACCGGTACGCAGGTCCTCGGTGGAACGCTCGAAAACACGCGGACCGACCTGGTCCTTCAGGATGGTACGGTCGAGCTGGATAAATCGTCCGACAAATACGCCGTGCGTGACGCCACGATCTCCGGCGGTACACTGAAACTCACCGGCGACGGAACGAACCAGATCGGCGGGTCCCTCACGATGGAGAAAAGCGCCGGCACGCGCGCGGTTCTGGACCTGAACGGCAAGACGGAAACCGTCTCGACGCTGAACCTTCCGACCGAAAATATGGCCGAAGGCGAAACGCTCCCGCAGATCCAGATGAACGGCGGCTCATTGACCGGCACGCTTCCGTCACCGACCGGCTCGGAACTGCCCGTTTTCGCGAGCGTGACCAACACTTCCGACACGCTCTCCGTCTTCACTCTGGGCGTTCCGGCCACTTCGCGCTGGAATGTGCCCATGACCGGAAACATTCAGTTCGTCAAGCAGGGCGGCGGCCGGCTTTACTCGAGCCTCGGAAAGAACTACACGGGCGGAACGGTGATTGAAGGCGGGATTTTCTACGCGGACGGCGGAAACACCGGCTCCGGTGCGCTCGAATTCAAAAACGGCGCGACCCTGATGAACGGCGGCTCGACGACTTTCGCGAACGACATCGTCCTGACCGGGAACGGAAACCTTCGTGCCGCGGTGGTTCCAATGGAACCGTCCTGACGTTCAACGGCGAGATCTCCGGCGATGGAAAACTGACGTTCAATAACGGCGAGGGGAACGGCGGGAGTTTCGTCTTCACGGGCGAAAACACTTACACCGGCGGCACGGAAATGCTCGGCTCCGGGGCGAACGGCGCGGGTTACAACGTCACGCTGAAGAACAGTCAGGCCCTCGGAACCGGTCCTCTGACCGTGAACGGCGCAAGCGCGTCGCCTTACGGCCTGGTCCTCGACACATCATCGGGAAGCCTTGACGTGGCGAACCAAATCATCGTGAACACCGGGAAAACCCTTGAAATTTCCAAAACGGGCGAAGAGGAAGCGGCCCTTTCCGGGAACGTCAGCGGCGAGGGCAGCCTGGACGTTTACAGCGTGAGGTTTGACCTGGATCTCGACAAACTGCTCTCGGAAGGTTCCTCCACGCTTTGGGACTTCACCGGCTCGGGAAAATTCGACGGTGCGACATTCAACGTGATCACGGAGGATCCGGAGCTTTATGACGGTCAAACCATCAAACTCGCCGAGGAAGCCGCCATTCTCGAAGGGATCGAGCTTGCGGGCGTCTATTTCGAGGAAGCCGGTGGGGCGGACATTTGGAACTTTGGCCTTGACGCGGCAGGAAACCTCTGGATGAGCCTGAAAGGGGAAAGCGGCGGCGGAGTTCCGGAACCTGCCACGTGGGCGCTTCTGACCCTTGGTATGCTGGGGCTTGGCTTCAGACGCTTAAAGTTCAACTAGAGAAAACACCATAATGGCAGAAAACGCACTCACTCAGGCAGCGATCGGGTTTTTAACGGTCGTGGACGAACCGGCCCACGGCCTTTTCGGCGGGTACCTGATTTTGAACCCGGCGGGTCGCCCCGTGGAGTTCCACTGTACCGCGCCGGTCAAGCCGAACCGGGCACAGGAGATCCTCTACGGCACGACGCTCAAGCCGTACCTGTACGGCGAGCAGATCGCCCGTGCCCTGATCGAGAAATCGAAGATTTTGCCGCGGGTCGTCTGCTTTGATCAGGCGTGCGCGATGTGCGTCCGTTCGATCGTTTCGGTCCCCGCGATTCTTGTGGAGCCTGCGGAGGGCGCCGCGTCGGTGCCGGACTCGCAGATTTTGTGGCAGAAAAAGCAGATTCTTTCCGCCCTTCCTGACCAGCCCGGCGACATTCCGGCCGTGCGGAAGGTTCTGGCGGAACTCGTGATCGAGTTCGACTTCATGGAACCGTTCGAGCGGATCCGGAGCGCGATTTCCGAGGCGCAGAAGGGGATTTGATCCAGCTTCAAAAATTCCAAAATACTCTGATGCTCTGAGGAAGGTCGGACGATCTTCCTCCCGTTTTATTTTTTCAGGAGATTTTTCATGAAACGCACCTTCCTTTCCATTCTCGCGTTTACCGCGTCCACCCTTTTTCTCGCCAGCGCTCTGCACGCAGCGGGCCTGATTTTCGCCGAAGACGGCCGCGTCGGGTACGAAGAAAACCCGAAGCAGTGGTGGAGCGAATACGTGGTCCACGACATTCGCCGCCCGGTCCCGAAGAAAGTCGAAGTGGATCCGGCCAACATCAAGTTCCTCCCGCCTCCTCCGGACGCGAAAGTCCTCTTTGACGGCAAAAACCTCGACCAGTGGCAGCCGACCAAGTGGAAACTGACCGAAGACGGTCTGCTCGAATGCACTGAAGGCGCGGTCACGACGAAAGACGTTTTCGGTGACTTCCAGCTTCACCTCGAGTTCAAATCCCCGAAAGACTTCAAAGGTCCGTGGGGCAACTGCGGCAATAACGGCGTGCTGATTTTCGATAATGTGGAGATCCAGATCTTCGATAATTGCACGCGGAACACGTACCCGGACGGCTGGTGCGGCTCGGTTTACGGCCAGAATCCGCCGCTGGTGAACGCCTGCATCCCGGTCGGGAACTGGAACACGTACGACATTTTCTTCAAGGCTCCGACCTGGACGGAAGACGGCAAAGAGAAGGAGCCGGCCCGCGTGACGATCATGCTTAACGGCGTGATGATCCAGAACAGCACGGTCATTTACGGCGGCACGGGCCACGGCACGCTTCCGACCCCGTTCAATGGCCGCACGAAGGGCCACATTTCGTTCTCCGGCCACGGCTGCCCGGTCCAGTTCCGCAACGTCTGGATCCGCGCGGAGGAGTGATCCCTCCGGCAGAGAAATTCAGCTTTTTCTGAAAACAAAAAAACGGAAACGCGTCGAAAAAGACCACGTTTCCGTTTTTTCTTTTATGGGACCAGCTCAAAGTTCAAGTCCAGCCTGCTACACACTCCAGCGACTATAGGCCCCGCGGATTGGGCGGACGAGGCGGATTAAGGCGGATTTGATTTAAATAATAAAAGGAAGCTCCAAAAATCTCCCCTTTTCCCAAGTGTGAGCGCCGCCTGCTTCCAACCTCAATTTAAACATGGATTTTCACGGATTAAAAGGATTTTCACAGATTTTTCTAAAGGACGTTTGGAACTTTTCCCGGCTTTTAACTAAATAGAACGAAATCCTTTTCATCCTGTAAATCCGTGAAAATCCATGTTCAAATTAAAGAGTGAAAGCGAAACGTGTCTGGAGTTTTGGATGGGAGGTTTACGGAAATTCATTTTGGAATTTCTTCAAAACTCGATCCAAATCCCGCCATCTTCCCGCCTCACTCGGACTTTTCCCGGGAACACGCGGGCCGTTTCTTCTTCGTTCATCGCCATTTGCGCGAGTTGGGACCACTCTTCCTGACCCATGTTCTGTTGGGGGAGGCCGTTTTTACGCCACAGAAGCCGGAAAAGTTCCGTCCACAAAAACCGCCGGGATCCCTCGGGCAGAAAATCCGTAAACTGCTGTACTTCCGGCAGAGCGGGCTGAATACGGAACCCATTCCCCACCGGCGCGACGCACAGATCCGCGAGCCGCTGGGCCTGAGCTTCCACAAAACACTGCGTTTCCCCCACAAGAGCCCCGAGCCGCACGAGCGCCGCATCCAGCGCCGGGTTAAAATCGCGCCGGAGCTTCGGCAGAAGTTCCAGCCGGAGCCGGTTTCGGGTCATTTCGAGGCTGGAATTACTGGAATCGGTTCGAAATCTCTGCCCGATGGCCGTCAGGTAGTCGAGGATCTCCGCCCGGGTGAACGTCAAAAGGGGTCGCACGAGCGTCACGGCCTCGGTGAGCCGGCGCAGTTTCGTCATTCCGGCCAGACCCGCCGGCCCGGTCCCCCGCAGGATCCGGTAAAGAATCGTTTCGGCCTGGTCGTCCTGATGGTGGGCCAGCGCGAGAAACCGGCACCCGAGCGTTTCGGCGGTCCGCGTGAGAAAATCGTACCGGGCGCGCCGCGCGTCCGCTTCCAGACCGTCGGCGGTCCGCTTAATGACCAGCCGCTCACAGACACACTGAACGTCAAGGGTTTCACAGAGTTTCCTCACAAATGCCTCGTCCCGGTCGGATTCTTCTCCCCGGAGCTGGTGATTCGCGTGGGCGGCGAAAAGTTTCAGGCCGAAAGTCTCCCTCCAGGAGCTGAAAAGCCGCAGGAGCGCCACACTGTCCGCCCCTCCGGAGACCCCGATCAGGATCCGGTACGGTGACCAGCGCGCGAGGTCCGTAATGGCGGCGAATTTTTCTTCGAGTGGTTGACGCATGGGAACAAACCACGGCTGGTTCAGGGCCGCGAAATATTTGAGGCAGAAGTGAAAGGTTTTTCGGGTCACGTTGGAGGTACAACCTCCCAGATTCTTTTTCCCAAATTTTAATCTTTGGCTGAAAAAAGTCAAGGGGTGGGATGTTCGTCCAGCCCAAACGAACATTTTTTCCTAAATTTTCAATTTTTTTGGGAAATTTGGGAGGGGGGAGCCTTGCGCAAACCGGGATTTTCTGGTTAAAATAATAAATTGTGAAAAGTACGCACTTTTTTATTATCACAAACACTTCAACAAAAATGACTTTTGGCGCACCAAAGTGAATTATATCGTGTAGAGGAGAAATAAAATGCTCTGGAACCGGTCAAACGACTTCCTGAAATTGGCCCTTGCGCTGGGTTTGGCGTGGGTTTTGGCTCTCGCCCCCACCAGTTTGCGCGCGGACGAAAAGACGGACGAGAAGGACGCGGCAGCTACTGCTCATCTGTCTAATTTTATTACGCTGATGCGACTCAACGGCTTCGCAGATTTGGGGATTTACTATCTGGAACAGTTGAATGAGGCAAAGCAGCTTCCCGCAGCTTTCCAAAAGGAATATGATTTTCAGCTCGCGGTTTTGACGGAGGCCTCCGCCAACCTGGCGCGAAAGTATGAAGATCGCCTGGAAGCCTACGACAAAGCAATTACGCTCCTCGAAAAATACATCAAGGAAAATCCCGATGGGGAGAATTTCTACGTTGCCATTGGTTTCCTGCCGAACATCCGCCTGAACAAAAACCTCGTTTACCAGGCCATGGGGAACTTGAACGACCCCTTCAAGATCGATGACTCCAAGATGAACGACGAGGAAAAGAAGGAACTCGAGAAACGTAAGACCCAATTCACCGCCGACAAAAAGAAGTACGAGGAACTCGCACGCGGTGAACTGAAGAAAAACATTGACTTCCTTACCGAGTACGAAAAAATCATCCTCGACGGCGCGAAGAAACTCGACCCGAACAACAAGGAACAGAACGCGAAACGAAATAATATGCTGAACGAGCTGCACAGCATTCGTATGGCTCGTGGAAACACGTATTACGAAATCGCGAAGACGTACCCGGAAGGAAGCAAAGAAAGAAATGAAAATCTTGACAAAGCGCGCCTCCAGTACAAGTTCTTTTGGGATAAATACAAGGAACAGGGCCTTCTGATCGCTTTCCGCGGTCATATTAACGAGGCCAAAATGTTCATCGAGATGAAAAAGTATGCCGGAAAAGGCGAAGCCATTGAAATCCTCGGTGACCTGTATAGTGGTTTGAAAGAAGTCGTTTCACAGGACGAAATCCTTCGAAACGTTTTCGTTGAGGTCTGTACGTGTTACCTGAAAATCTTTGCTGACAAAGACTCGGGCGTCAAGCCGGACAAAGATCAGCAGACCATCCTTCTGGAAACGATGCAGCAGTTTGATCCTTCCAAAACAGGGTCCATCCTTCGTACCTACGGGATCGAAGGGACTGCGGTTGGTATTGAGATGCGCCTGGCGTATATCGCCTATATGGAACATTTTCTGGATTTGAACAAACCGAAGGACGAACCCAAATGGCGCGGCATCCTGAAAGAAGACGTTCGCCGTTTGTATGCTCTGCCGGCCAACCCGTTCCTGAACGAGATCCGCGCTCTGCATATTCGTTACTTCCCTGAAGAACACGTGGGTGATCAGGAAACCAGTCTGACCTTCGCAAACTACAAGAAAGAGCTGAAGGCGAAGCAGGCCGCAAACTTGAAACTCCCTCCGGAGAAGCGTGATAATTTGTACCTGGAACTGCATAAGTTCGCACTGAAGGAATTTTCGATCTACTGCAAGGCGCGTGCCGAGCAGCAGACTGCGACCGATGCCGACCGCAAGGCCGAAATTCAGGACATTCTTACGAACAATCCGCCGAAGCTTCTCGATGTTTTCGAGATGTTGGAGTCGCTGAAGTCGTATATTCTGCGAGTGAAACAGTTCGAGATTCTCACCCTGGACCGTTTCTACCGTGCGCAGATGCTGTACTTCGCCGGCAAACAGTACGAATCGATCGCCCTGCTGGACTTCATCGCGAAGCGTTACAGCAGTTCAACGCAGGCGTCGAACGCACTCTACTACGAGATGGCGTACCTCTCTCTCCTGATCAGTACGGAATATCGGGAAGTCAAGAAGCAGATCCAGGCTGGAGAAATCACCCAGAAAGAAGCCCTCAAAATGTTCCGCGGCGAGCTTGAGCTTTTGGCCTCGTGCATTGAAATGAAGGATAAAATGCTCCAGGAACCTTCCAAGTACGCTCTTGATGAAGTGGATGATGCCGGGCAGCCGATTCCGAAGCCGATCACCAAAATGGCGATGGCCGAGGAGTGGGAACGCCTTTGCAAACTTTGCCTGATGGCGGGAGCGATCGATATGGCTCAGGAGTACATCCAGAAAATTCCGTCCGACAGTGAAAACCGGGCGGCTCTGGAACTCTCCATTGGTTTCAGTCTCTGGAATATGTACATCGAATACAAACGCGCAGACGATAACGCGAAGCCGTTCTCCGAAAAGCAGGCTTCTGACTACCAGAAACTCGCGCTTGAATTGCTCGAAAACGGCGCCCAGAAGCTGAAAAAATCTGTGAAGAAACCGGAAGACGTGACCTCGACAGTGGTTGTGGCTGCGATGACCCTTTGCGACAGTTACTCTCGCCGCGGTGATAACAAAAGCGCGATCAAGTGGCTGAACGATGAAACGATCGGTCCGTACAAACTCCTCTGCGATGGTCATCCCGCTGTGACAGATGACAAAAAGGACAGGATCCTGAACATCGCTCTGGTCGCGTTCGTTTCGGAAAATGACATGGAAAAAGCCAACGACGCCATGGACCGCCTCGAAAAACTGGCGGCTTCCGAAGACGCTGGCAGCGATATGGAAGAGAAACTCACCAAGAAATATATGAGCCTTGGGATTCAGCTCCGCGACAACCTGCAGAGTATGAAAGCCTCGGGTGATGAGGAAGCTCTGGCCAAAGTCAAAGACGTTCAAAAAGGGTTTGAAGACTTCCTGAAACGTATTCAGGAACGGGAAAATGGAACCTCCTACGCTTCTTTGAACTGGATCGCGCAGACGTTCATCTCCCTCGCAGAAGGCAGTATGGAAGGAAATAAGGTCGGTGAGGAATCGAAGAAATACTTCGAGGCCGCCATCGGTACCTATGAAACCATGCTGGAACGTATGAAGTCCGATCCCGCTGATTTTGTCGCCAATGCGGACGAAGCAAAAATCGCAAACCTGACGATTGGCCTGCAGCGCAAAATCGCAGAGACCGCTGAAGAATTGGGCGATTACGAAAAAGCTGATAAATACTATCGGCTCGTCCTCACCGCGAAACCCGGCCTGATGGAACTCCAGTACAAGATGATGAATATGTATGTCAACTGGTCGCTTTCCATTACGGATCCGGAAAAATCCAAGGACAAAGTCAATCTCCTGGTTCAGGCCCGAGTCGGGATCAAGTCGGATGACAAGAAAAAGACGATTTGCCGCGGTTGGACCGGGGTACAGCGTGGCTTGAACAGCTTCATCGTTCTGGATGAGAGTAACGATGACCCAACGGCTCCGCAGAAACGCTGGCTCTATTACTATGCTTTCCTCCAGGAAAACAAAGTGAATTACCTCTACGGTCTGGCCAAGGGCAAGACGGATGAAAAGGGTAAGGAAGCGCTGACTGCCGCGATGAACGGGATCCGACGCGCCTTCGATGGTGGAAACGGCTCCAGCACAGATTACGGCGGATCGATCCCGAAACTCGACGCCGACGGAAATCCAACGGACGAATATTTTGAAAAGGACGGTCTGGTTTACGAACCGCTTGCGGATGATTACGAGGCCCTTCTGAAGAACATCCAGAAAGCTCTCGGCGAAGAACCGACCGGTTTCGCGAACTGGAAGCGTGAGGTCGTGGAAGACACGCCGGAAGACGCTGACGCATTTACCGCCGCCCAGATCGAAGATAACGAACAGCTGGAAGGGCTTGAAATGAGCCGTCTCGCTACCGAGGAAGACTACGCCCGCAAGATGATGACGCCCAAACCGAAGCCTACTCCGCAGTGGCTCACCTACACGTACTACGGAATTGGCGGGTTCGTCGTACTGATTTTCCTCTTCGTGATGCTCCGCGGCGGAGGAAACTCCAAGGCTGCGAAACGCCGTAAGGCCATGCTGGCGAAGACCTCGGTCCCGAAGGACGGCGCTGCTTTCCAGGCGGGAAGTGAGGAACAAGCCGCTCCGGTTTCGCTTGGTATTGGTGATGAGGTCGTGGACTCCAAGGCGGGAGCAAGTGCTTTCGCCGCGATGGGGTTCGGCGATGCTCCGGTAATCGAGGAAGAACCGAAGAAGGAAGAAACTCCTGCTTTCGATTTCGGCTTTGGTGACGCTCCGGCCGCGAAACCCGCTCCGGCGGCTGACAAACCGGCCGTGAAGAAAGTCGTTAAGAAACCCGCTCCGGCAGCACCGGCTCCGGCTGAAAAACCTGCGGAAGCGGTTGAAAAGCAGCCGGTGAAGAAGGTCGTGAAGAAAGTTGTGAAGAAACCGGCTCCGACGGCTGATGCTCCGGCCGAAAAACCGGAAGAGAAACCGACTGAAGCGGCTCCGGCCAAGAAAGTCATTAAACTCGTGAAGAAACCGGAGAACAAGTAGTTTCCCGACGGCGAGAGACTCGCTTCGTGCGAGACTCTCGCTGATAGAAATTTTATACTCAACAAAAAATTAATTCCCCCAAGGGACATCATACACAAGGAGATTAAATATGAAACGGCGTTTGGTTGGCAGCTTCCTCACGTTGGCTTTGTTTGCGCTTTGCGTCACGGTTCAGGCTCAGGATAAATGTCAGATTGTGCGTCACAATGGTGACATCATCCGTAACGCGGTCATTTCCGACATGACAAAAGACGAGATCAAAGCGGCGATCGCTGGTGGTACGGAAAAAATTCCGGTCGGTGATGTGAAAAAAATCGTCTTCTCCGGTGAACCGGCGGAAATGGATGAAGCCCGTGGTTACATTGAGGACTCTCGTTTTGAGGACGCGATCGATGTTTTGAAAAACATCGACCCGGATCAGCTCAATGAATTCATGAAAATGGAACGTGACTTCCTCATCGTCCGAGCCATGGCTGGCCGGGCTTTTGCCGGAAGTATGGCAATTTCGGACGTTCTCAAGTCGATGGATAAATATTTCAGTGACAAGGCGAACCAGAATTTCTACCGCTTTTACGAAGTGACGGAAATCTACGGTAACCTGAACACGCTCATCGGAACAGACGAGGCGTTGTCCAAGGCCGGAAAGGCGTACGGAATGCTTTCCAAGGCGAAGGACGCGCCGATCCTCAAGGCTCGCGGTCTCATCGGAAGCGGGAACATTTTCCTCCTCAAGAAAGACGCCGCCTCCGCCACGAAGGATTTCAAGGAAGTCCTCACGATGGTGAAGAATCAGGAACTGGAAGGCGTGAAAGCCGAAATGCAGGTCGCTGCCAGCTGCGGCCTTGCCCGTGCGGCGGTTCTGGAAGGGAAAAACGCGGAAGCGACCCAGATGATTCAGAAGATTTTCACTGATAACATTATTACGGCCGAGGATCCCCTGAACGCCCAGCTTTATAACGCGTTGGGATTTGCCCAGCTTTCCGCCAAGAAACCGAAAGATGCCGCGATTTCCTATATGCACACACATCTGCTTTACAACTCGAACAAGCAGTTCCATGTGGAAGCGCTGGACGCGATGATCAACATTTTCCGCGTTGAACTTCGGGATGAAACACGTGCTGCGGAACTTGAAGGTGTGAAAGCCGCTCGTTATGGCGCGAAGAAGAAATAGGATTTCAGCCTGTTCGATCTTTCTCCCTGATAATCATAAAACAGGGAGGAAAATCCTTCCATTTGGCCAAATTCCTCAAAATTTTCCAAAAAATTTTCAGTTTTTTTTGGCCTCCCCGATTGATATTTTTATTATTTGGGGTAAACTATATAAAGTAAATATAAACTTTCAGAAGTGGTCTATTTGTCGGCAACTCTTTTGGAAGATTTAACGCGCCCCGAAGACGCGAACCGTTAAACAAAAACAACAAATCGTTACACTATTCAACTTGTGGAGGAAAAAATGAAGCAAAGTAGTTTGCTGAATTGGATTGCCGCGGCCCTTTATCTGGTCGCCATGATTGGAGTTCCGGCTGGAACGTTTGCGATTGCTGTGGCTGGTGATACTCCGGTCGTGATGGCCCAGGACGACGCCGCTGATGACAGCGGACCGAAAAAAGAAAGCATTCTGATGTGGACCTATCATTCTCTTGGTCCTCTTTACAGCTTCGTTTTCCTTGGCATTTCCTTCGCTCTGGTCGCGCTTGGTTTCAAATACATTCTTGCTCTGCGTGTCAGCTCTAATGTTCCGGAAGATTTGAAAAATCAGTTCGAGGAACTTGTAACGAACCGCCAATTCTCGGAGGCGTACGAGCTGGTGAAAGAAGACGACACATACCTGGGCAGAGTCCTTGCCGCGGGTATGGCGAAAGTCGCCTCGGGCATGGATAAATCCGTCGCCGCCATGCAGGAAACCTCAGACGACATCTCCATGAGCTACGAACAGGGGCTGAGCTATGTCGGTTTGATTGCCGGTACTTCCACGAGCGTTGGTCTGCTCGGTACGGTTAACGGGATGATCATGTCCTTCCAGGTCATCGCGACGGCGACGGCCGCTCCGAAGCCGAACGAACTGGCCGGTGGTATTTCGACGGCTATGTTCACGACGATGGTTGGTCTGATCGTTTCCATTCCTGCCGTTTGTCTCTACCAGGTTCTTCGCAACAAACTGACCCGTACCGTCTTTGAAGTCGGTTCAATCAGTGAAGACCTGATCGGCAAGCTCCTTGCGGCTGCGTCCAAGAAATGATTCCGCTATGCCCTGTGGCTAGGAGGTAAATTATGGCCAGAAAACGTCAAGAGAGCGAAGGCGTCCAAGGCGATATGACACCGATGATTGACATGGTGTTCCAGTTGCTCATTTTCTTCATGATTTTGATCAACTTCGCCGATGCGGATCAGAACGCTCGAGTGAAACTTCCTGAAAACGACATCGTGAAGCCGCCGGAACAGCCGATTCCGGATGCGGTGACGCTTCAGATTGCCCGTCAGGAAAAAAAGAAAAACGAGTACAGCGTATTGATTGGCGCAGAAGAGTTCTTTGGCGACAAAGACCTGAAGCGTCTCAAGGCTGCTTTGGATAAAGAAGTCAAATTCGTCAAAAACGAGAAGAAGAAAAGCGCCAAAGATATGACGATCATTCTCCGCGCGGACAAAGACGCGCCGATTGGCTTCATCAATCGTGTGATCCACACGTGCCAGGAAGCAGACATCGAAACGTTCGCACTTCGTGCAACCGCTAAAGTTAAGTAACGGAAGGATTTACAATAATGGCTCGTGCAAAGAAAAACGGCCCAGTGCCAAAAGGCGACATGACACCGATGATCGACATGGTGTTCCAGCTTTTGATTTTCTTCATTTTGACGCTGAATATCGTGGACCCGGAAGGTGACTTTAACCTGCGTTTGCCGAAACCTGGGTCCGCTCAGGCACAGCAGAACGACATCATAAACAAGCCTCTTCGTATTACTTTGGTGAGCAACACGGAAGGTAACCTGACCAAAGTCTGGGTGGGTGAAAAGTCTTGCAAAATGAAGACTGGTACCGACCCGGATGAAGCGGATGTTCGCGCGAAGATTCGTGCTGCGATGGGGGGTGCAGCCGGTTCCCCGAGTGATTTCGAAATTGAGCTCGGTTGGGGTGGTCCGGGTCGTGATACGCTCAAGTACCGATACGTCATTAAGATGCTTGGTATTTGTACCGGTGAGAAGCAACCTGACGGTACCGTCAAGACCCTGGTGGAGAAAATCAAGTTCATCCAGTAATCAGGGGAAAAATCGGAAAGGCGCACAGTTCCCGCGACTGGAGCGCCTTTTTTCACATAAATTGAATGCGTGCCTGGCCAAATGAGGCGCCGCGGCAGCTTTCCTCCATTCCTGAAAAGATGAATAAGGAAAAAATAGCGAAGCAATAAGGAACGAATAAGGAAGTAATAAGGAACCGGAAAAACGTCCGGACCAGTTCCTACTCCCTGGAGGAAACTTTCCGGGACCTGGATCTGAGCGAACTGGTTTTTCGGGAGTAAAATCACCGGAAAACGACAAAATTTCCCTGGAGCGCGGCCGGAAGCGGCGGCGGTCCGATATTAATACGCACTCTTAACTTTTTGAACTTACCATGACCATTACACATCAGGAAGGTTTTCCATTCCAATCCAAAGAAATGCACGATCTGTACGTCTGCGGCGGTTCCCCGGCAACGTGCGCATCGGCCAGACGGTCGAACGATTCCTATACGAAAATGCTGGAACGTACTCCGAACTTCCAGCAGTGGCGCAAAAACGCAAACACGATCAAGCGGTACTCCATCCAGCACCTCGACCAGCTTCTGGTCCAGTTCGAGCAAAACCTCCAGAAAAAGGGGATCGAAGTCCTTTGGGCGAAAGACGCGGCCGAGGCGAACGACCTGATCGTGGGGATCGCCAAGGAGCACGGCGTGAAAAAGGTCGTGAAGTCCAAGTCGCTCGTTTCCGAGGAGCTTCAGCTCAACAAAGCGTTCAAGGCGAACGGGATCGAATCGATCGAAACGGACCTGGGCGAGTTCATCATCCAGCTCGCGGGCCAGCGGCCGACGCACGTCGTGATTCCCGCCCTGCACCTGACTGCCGAGCAGATCGGCCATTTGTTCGAGGAAAAACTGGGCGAGAAATTCACGCCGGTCCACGAGGAACTGACCGCTCTGGCGCGTAAGCACCTGCGGAACCACTTCCTCATGGCCGATATGGGGGTCTCGGGCATTAATATGGCCTACGCCGACACCGGGGCATTTACCGTGATCGAAAACGAGGGGAACGCGGGCCTGACGACCTCCACTCCGCCGGTCCACGTGGCGATCATGGGGATCGAAAAGGTGATCCCGTCGATCAAGTACGCGCCGTACTTCCTGAACGTCCTGCCCCGCAGCGCGACGGACCAGAAGCTCACGACGTACACGCACGTCTTCCACGGGCCGACGGCCGGGCGCAAAATGTACGTGGTCATCATCGATAATGGGCGGACGAACGTCCTGGAAGACCCGTTCACGCAGAACACGCTGTACTGCATCCGCTGCGGCGCGTGCATGAACGCCTGCCCGGTTTACCACCGTGTCGGTGGCTGGGCGTACGGCTGGATCTACCCTGGCCCGATCGGTGAGATTTTGAACCCGCACCTTTGCGGAATGCAGAAGGCGGGGAAACTTCCGTTCGCCTCGTCCCTTTGCGAGAAATGCGCGCAGGTCTGCCCAGTGAAGGTGAACATTCCCGAGCAGTTGGTCCACCTCCGCAACGAGTCGGCCCGGACGCCCGGTTCGCCGACGAAGTCGTTCCGTCAGGACCTGATGTGGCGCACGTGGAGTTTCTTCAACCAGAAACCTGGCCGGTTCGCGTTCTTTATGGGCCTGATCCGGATCGGGACGCACTTCGCGTGGATGGTTCCGCAGTGCCTCCGCCCGTTCGAGTTCGGCGCGTGGACGAAAGGCCGGACGATCCCGAAGCCGACCGGAAAATCGTTCCGCCGGTGGTGGAAGAAAAACCGCAAGTGATGTAAAGGAAAAAACCATGAAAAAGTTCGCATTTTTAGCCGTTTTGGTCGCCCTTGCCGTGAACGCCGCCAGCGTCTGGGCGGTGGACGCTGAGTCGCTCGAGAAGGCCGGCGCGAAAGTCCGCCTGAACGCTGATGGCGCCGTCATCGTCGTCGATGCGCGGAATGCCGAGGGTTTCACCGGGGCGGAACTCGCTGATCTGCCGGCCCTGAAGGACCTGAAACTCAACGGCGCACAGGTCACGGACGCGACGCTTCCGAATCTGGCGTCGTTCCAGGCCCTCACGAGCCTTGCGCTCGACAAGACGGCCATTACCGACGCGACGCTTGAAAAAGTCGCCCAGCTTCCGGCCCTCGCGCAGCTTTTCCTTGCCGAGACGGCCGTAACGGACGCGGGCGCCGCCCGGCTGGATCTGGGACGATTCACGCGGCTGCGTCTGGCCGGGACGAAAATCACCGACGCGACGCTCGCAAAGCTGGCGGCCTCCGAGAAACTGCAGGTCCTGGACGTGAGCAACACGGCCGTCACGACCGCCGGCGCGGTGGCAGTGAGCAAGGTGAAAACGCTCGTGGACGTGAATTTCTACTCGACGCGGGTCGATGACGGGGCGTGCGAAAGCCTCGGGAAAATGGCCCAGCTTCAGAAGCTGAATCTCGATAATACGGCGGTGACGGACGCGGGCGTCGCGCAGCTCGAGGGGCTGGAAAATCTCGAATTCCTGCATCTGGGCCGGACGGCCATGACGGATGCGTGCATTCCGTCGATTTTGAAGCTGAAGAATCTGAAAACGATCCACGTGACCCGCACTCAAATCACGCCGGAAGGCGCCGAAAAACTCCGCGTCGGCCTGCCGGGCTGCAACGTCATTTCGGTGGTACAAGAATAAGGGGACGACGTTTTCAGCGTCGTTAATCCGGCGGGACGGCGTCCCGGCCGCAAAATGAGAGGCGGTAATGAAGCTCGGAGCGCGGAATTACGCGCCGGGCTGAAAGGGTTTAAGGCACTTCAGACGCGTAATTCCGGTCTTCGGCCTCCATTACCGCCTCCCATTTTATTCCCGAAATACGGAAGGATGGCGGGTGAGCCGTCCGTGGGTAAGCCCGGCCGCCCCAGCCCCTTTAGGGGCTGAATGTTAATAGCCGTGGGTGAAACTCACGGATTTCTCAAGGTTCATTTGAAATGAAGATTCAGGACCTTTTAAATCGGTATTATTTCCACGACAGTACCCTGGAACAATTATCGGTCGATGAAACCGCCCATACCGTTTCGATAGATCTGTATTTTTGTAATTGGCTGCAGAGTTACTTCACTCCTGATCTGCCAAAAAACATTCAGGTCCGTCTTCTGTTTCAGGGAGTGAGGTCCTTCAAAAAAGAAAACCTTGAAATGGATGAGCCTTCCGGGAATGAAATTCTCGAGGCGAAAATGGTTGAGGACGGGCTCCTCGGCAGTGGAATCCATTTTCTCCTGTACAACTGGAACATGGATGACGACACTCATATCTACATTTACGCGGATGATGTGGAATTCATCATCTTGCCACAGGAGGAAGAATGAATGGCTGCATATTGGTGCGCATGTGACCAAAGGCTTTCCAATTCTCGTGGACCAAACGATATCCAGTACTACGCGTTCTCTCCGAGTCAATGGAAATTTCTGATGACCTGCGGAGATATTGATGTGCTGGAGATTCCAGACGGGGAAGGAGAAATCTGGCGCTGCCCGAAGTGCAAGCGGCTCCATTGGTTCCCCATTGGGTCTGATAATTGCGAGAGTTACCGGATGGCAAGCGAGAAACCGTTTTCAGGGGATTCATTATGGGAAAATGACGAGGATTTATTTCACGTCTTTTCAGATTTTCAGTGGGTTGATTTGCTTCGGGACGATATTGTCGACCTGGCGAAAGTCAAGATCAAGCCGTTCCTTCTTAAAAAAACCGAGACGGGCATGCTGATTTTCGATCCCGAAACGCAAATGGAATTGACGTACGAAATCGAGTGACGTTTTCGAAGCGTGGGGACAGCAGTTTCAGTGCCTTCACTAATTAAATTAAGGAACAACTCTGGAAGTGTCGTCCCCGTAAAAAAACACGAATGTGTTCCGCCTCACGTTTTGTTTTTTACTTTACTCGTCCGGTTTCCGTCACGACACGCAGCCAGAATGGGTTTTGACGGTCTCCCCGGGTCCGAACATCCTCAAGTAACGTCTCCAGGTCGGGTTTCCAGTCTTTCAGTCGGATTTTCTTCCCATTGACCATAAAATTAATAGGTCGGTCAAAATCGAGCATTTTCGGGCCGACCCAGACCGTTACGTTACCCGTTGGGACATCGACTTTCAGCGTGTTGACCGTCTGCAGAAGCTCCGCGGAGATTTTGGCCGCCATGACGTTTTTCTTCGGGAATTCCGCGGGCAGAACGAGGCTTTTTTCCGGAAGTTTCTCTACATCGACCCACCAAAAGAACGAATCCCACGGACGCATCGTGCTCACTTGGAACGATTCCGGGTAGAAGTCGCGTTTTTTGCGTTCCATCCAGTCGAAAAGTGTCAGAATCTCGTCGGAGAAATTCTCGTGCCCCCGGCCGAGGAACTCCACAACGGTCAGATCGTAGCCGTTCTGCATGTAACGCGAAAGCACGCCTGAATTCTCACTCAGGATCTGCCCGTCCAGCGCACCGCATATAAAATAAAATGGAAGTCTTTTCGCGTTAGGCCAGTAGTATTTGCAGTACTTGTCGCAGTGACAGGAGATCGGAATGACCCCCGCCCAAAGGTCCGGATGTGCGCAGCCGATGTCCCAGGCAGCATCGCCGCCCTCAAAATGGCCGGAAAGGAAAACCCGGTCCGTGTCAATGGAAAACCGCTGGGTCACGTGGTGCAGAACGTTCAGAACCGCTGCGTGTTCCCTGGCGGAAAACTCGTACGCTCGCTGGTCTTTCGCCATCCACTCGACAGAAACCACGATGTAACCGTTCCTCCCTGCCTGCCCGTAGCGGAAGCCCTTGGGGTTAAACGTTCCGGTCCACCAGTCCATTTCCTGCTGAGGCGTGTCCAACACACCGCGCAGGCAGATGATTGCCGGGTAGAGTTTCTGCGGGTCGTACTCAAGCGGGAGCTGGACCCAGTACTGGATCGGACGCTCGTCCACGGTAGAATTGGTTTCCAGTGCGAAAAAACCGTCTTTTCCGAGCCACTCTTCTTTCGTCGTGCGAACCGGCGGCTTCATGTGAGAAAGGATGGCCGAAACGATTGTGACAGAACTGGCTTCTTCCTGTCGGAACTGACGCAGAAGTTCCTGGCGGGTCACATCGTCGCGCGCCTCCATATAGTTTTGAATCAAATCCCGAATCCGGACGGCAGAAACGGCTGTGACGATCCGGTCAGTCGCACTTTTGCTTCCCATGAGCCAGCACGTAACGGCGAGCGCGAGTTTTTCCTGTGGGTCGGTCCCGTCCACGTCGGCCATTTGCTCGAACGCCTCCATTCGCGGGAGCGTCGTGTAATTCACCGTTTCCAGAATTTCCACGAGCACCGGCTTCAGAACCGTGCGGATTTCTTCGTCCCTCAGCTCTTTCCAGGACGCCTGAATGTTCGCGATCAGTTTTTCGATCCGATCGTCCATCGCCTGAAACTCTTTTTTGAGGTCCTGGACCTGCACGAGCGTTTCACCGGCTACGCCCTTGGTGGGGAAAAGGTCAAGCATTTCCTGGACAAGCGTATACTGGCCTTTCGCCATGCGAAAACGCAGCTCTTTGAGTGCGCGTTTTGCCGAGAGTTGTCTCACCATGGCAAGCGTAGGGGCAAGGGTCTTTTTGATTTTCTCTGCGTTTTCCCCTTCCGCCTGCTGAATGACCCGATTCAGTTCAAAAGCGGCAAGCTCGTACCGCTCGGCCTGAATGAAAAACCTGGCGATTTTCTGGGCCGCTTCCACTTCGGAGCCTTTACAAAGCCGGATCGCCTGCTTTCGGAGGATCTTCAGAAGCTGATCGGTCGGGATGTTACTCGTCGCGACCCGCATATCCCAGATGAAATTCGTGCACTCGATTTTTGTCCAGACGGGCGTGATCTCGGTGATGCACTGAATGATGTCTTTCGGCCCGCGTGCGGTCGCCATTTGAATCATGCGGCGGCCATGCTCGTCGAACGGTTCCTCCTTGAGGATCAGCCCCATTCCCTGGATCGCGGGGCCTTTTTCGAGGATTTTCTGCCGAAGGACGAATTTTTCAGGAACGACTTCCAGTTCCGAATTACCCTGAACATCGGCAACCTGACGGCGCGGGACGTAGGTCCGTTTCAGACCATCGTCGAGAAACACGATATTCAGCGGCATGATCTGCGATTGCTCGCTCGCGTACTGAGGCATCTCGCCGAATTTCGGGAGCATTCCCTCCGCGCCAAGCAAATGCCGGCCGTCCTTGAGCAGAATATCCGTCCCAAACACCGCGGAAGCGCAGATCGTCAGGAAGAAAAAGGCAAAAAACGGGATGAAAAGGCGGAATGTACGCATAATATTCGGAGCCTCAAAAACTCCCGATCAGCATTTCCACCACCAGCCGCCAGCCGTCGGCAAGTACAAAGAGGAGGAGCTTGAACGGAAGCGAAACCATCGTCGGCGGGAGCATGATCATCCCCATCGAAACGAGGATCGACGAAACCAAAAGGTCGATCACGAGCATTGGGATCAGAAGCTGAACGCCAATGAGGAACGCCGTCTTCAGTTCGCCCAGCATGAACGCCGGAAGCAGAACATGGATCGGAACGTCATCGGTCGTGTACCGGGCTAAATGAGTCTCGTCAGGGGGCGTGGAACTGTAGCGCCAGAAGAGCAAAATCTCCTCGGTGTTCCCCGCTCGCTGGAGCTGGCCTGACATAAAATCCCGGATCGGTTTCAGGCCTTTTTCCAGAGCTTCCTGCGAAGTCAGCTCACCGGCCTGATACGGAATGAGAGCGTCGTTCCACGTTTTCTCCCAGGTCGGGTACATGATGAAAAACGTCATGAAAAGCGCAAGTGCCGCGAGGACCTGCGTGCCGGGAATCCCCTGAGTACCGAAACCGTGGCGCAGGATCCCAAGCACGACGAAAATACGCACAAAACTGGTCGTCATCATGAGGAACGCCGGCGCAAGACTCACCGCACTGAGAATCAGGACCGTAAGGGCTGAACCTTGAATCCCCTCT
The DNA here is from genome assembly GCA_030530205.1 of Thermoguttaceae bacterium. GTDB lineage: Bacteria > Planctomycetota > Planctomycetia > Pirellulales > Thermoguttaceae > RGIG3701. The sequence continues at coordinate 138,271 of JAUMVK010000004.1, forward strand.
GGCGAAACCCAGGATGTCAGATCCCACGGATTCTTTTTTTCAGGCTCAGCATTGGCATTTTCCCCCGTGTTTTCAAGTTCGGAAGCGACCAATTCTTCTACTGCGTTCAGGGTCTTTTCCTCCTGGGTCAGTGTCGTCGGGGCAGGAATTGGTTCCTCTTCCTTCTGGGCTGGTTTTAACGCCGCTTCAGGCTGCCTGATCTCCGTTTCCGTGCCGGGATTCGTCCAAACTTTGAATTTGGACCCCTGTTGAACCGGGGCTGGAGCCGTCCGAGGCGCGTAGTCCTGAGCTTTCACTCCGGTCGTAAGAGCTAAAAGCACAAACAGAATCGGCAAAAAACGGGCGTTCATGCTTTCTCCCCCCCCTGTTTTTTCCATTCCCGGAAAGCATTTTCCGCGTCAGGGATCTCGCCGCTGCAGCGTTTTGCGAGCCGTTCCACCTCCGCCGGATCATCGATTTCCCCGACACGATCCAAACCATTCTGAGAGAGAGAAACAATGAATATTTTCTTCCCGCACCGAAGCAGATATAACTGCTGGCGGAATGCGAGCGGTGACTTGCCCAACACTTCAAAAACGTCTTTAGGAAGCTGGGGAGCCCCACCAGGTGAGAATTTTTTCAGAACCAGAAGCAAAACCATAAAAAGAAGTGTAACGGCCGCAACCGAAAATACGAGTTTTTTCATGCCAGTCGTAAAGGTGATTTTCGATTCCGGTAGCGTGGAACTCTCTGCCGTCTGGGCGTTTTCAGAAGTAAAAAGGGTATTTTGGGCGGAAACAGGCGAAATGCCGCCAAACAGAAGGATCAACGCGAACAAAAGGATGATTTGAAGATGACGCATAAAAACTCCCTGTTCACAGAAACTCTGTAATCCGTACGCTGAAGCAGCCGTCCACGATAAGCAGTTCGCCTCTCGCGACCGCCTTTCCGTTCACCAAAACATTGACCAGATCGTTCACGTGTTTATCGAGGATCACCACCGAGCCGGGCTTCAGTTTCGCCACTTCGGAAAGAAGCATCGTGGTTTGCCCCAACTCAATGCGGACTTCCAGTTCCAGGTTTCCGAGTGACGCGATCTGCTCACGGCTGAACGTTTTACGTTCCTCTTTTCCCTCTTTTTCAGTCTGGGCCGGAATCTCAAACTCGGGAAGCTCGGGACACGGCGTTTCAACGTCTTCCAAAAGCGCGTTGAGTTCTTCTGGAGTCAGCGTGGAATGTTTCATTTTTTTCCTTTTTTAAATCGGAGCGAAGGCCTGATTTTGCGGGGACGGCGCTTCCATCGTCGTTTAAAGGCCCCCTCGTCGAGAAGGCTGGCTCACGAAGCGAGACTGGGGGAGGTCAGGAAGTGCCATCCAACTTCCATCGGCGCGTAATTCCGGCCTCCATTTACCGCCTTCCAGAGCCAACGCTGGAAGCGTCGTCCCCGCAAGGTGCTAATTCTCCGGCGGCTCGTATTCAAATTTCTTCCAGATGAATGGCTTGCGGTTGGTCGGCTCGATACGCAGCATAACCTCGCCGTTCTGGAAAATGCGCACGGTTCCGTTCGTCTCGCTAACCACGATCGCGATCGCCTTGGTACAACGTGTGATCCCTGCGGCGGCCCAATGACGTGAACCAAGGCCTTTGGAAAGCGTTATATTGTCGGCCTGTGCGTCCAGGATCCTGCAGGAAGCCTCCACGATCCCATCCGAAGAAATAATGAACGCGCCGTCAAGCTGGGCAATTTCCTTGATTCCCTCGCGAACTCGTCCATCATTAATGTCACGTTCCGAGCGGCTGTAACCACGTACCGGGTCGAAACCACCAGCATGACTTTCCTTTAGAACCTGCTGTTTGTCACCGACAACGAACAGGGTCCCGACCGGTTTTCCTTCACGGCCGCTCAAACCGATTTCGATTGCGAGGTTTACGATCGTCTTCAGCGTGTCGAGCGGGACTGTCGTGTTGAGTGAACGCAGGTCGGTACTGGTGAGCCGATTCAGGTGTTCTTTCAGGGAAATCAGCGAAACCGTGTCAATGATGTTCGACTCAAACCCGCCGTACATCGCGACGATCTGGCTCCCGGGCTGGATTATATCGTCCGTGATACTTTTCAGGATCGCCTGCATGAGCTGATCATACACAGGGTTCCCGGTCATTTCAAGTGTTACCGTATTAAAGCCGGCTTCTTTCGCGCCCTGTGCCTGTTCCTCCGTATTCACCGCCACAATAAAAGGTACTTCGTCACCTACTACTTTTTTGACTCGAGCCCAATCCGCGGTTCCGTCATAAAGCATAAGGATCGCTGAGGCATTGAGCTGCGTGTACATTGTACAAGCGTGCTCAACGAAGTAACGGAACTGTTCAGTAATTCGGAGGGTATTAACCATTTTTTATATTGATCTTTTTTATGAATTTATGATAAAATTTGGCCGCGATCAAAATCTCTTTTCCGGCTGAATGTTCAAAAACGGCGATTGCGTATCTTCCGCTGCTTCCTGCTCTTCCCTCTGAGCCACCGCAGTATCCGGGTGTCGCGCCTGGCAGTAAGCGATCCACTCTTCACGCGATTTTTCCGGTTCGCCTGTAATTTTCTGGAGGGATTTCATGGTGTAGTACTGAAGTGCCGGATCATTGTCCATCAGGGGAACTTCAAGTGCCACAATCGCGCGTTCATCCCTCATTTCACCCAACATTTCAATCGCCTGGTGACGAATGTCAAGGTCCGACTCATTGGCGAGGATTTGGATCAACTCCGGAACGGACTGTTCACCGCCGTAGGTTTTCCAGCCCGCGCAGGCCGCTTCGCGCACATCTCGCTCAGAGTCTTTACCCGCAAAACGAAGAGTTTCTTCCGTAATTGGAACTTTAAAATTGGAAATGGCAACAACAGCTGCGCGACGCATCGTCGGGTCAGTATCTTCATGAACGATGGTGGAAAGGGTCTGTGCGAACTCGACCTGTTTCTCGGGCGAGACACTCGAGGCGTTTTTCCCTAATTCACTAATTTGTCTCAGACGATCTTCCGGCTGCGGAACCCCCGGAATCGGCTTGGCATTGAACATTGCCTTACAGCCGCCCAGAGCGACTACCGTCACCAAAAGCGTCAAAATCGTCCATGTTTTCAAAATTCTTTGCATAATCTGACCGCAAGTACATACGGAGACCGATCAATTTTCTTTCCTGCTTATATATTACACTCCCAAGCCAAATTTTGCAAGGGGGATTTGCTTTTTTTGGAAAATTTCGTAAAAATTTTGAAATCTTTCCGTTTCTTTCTTTCTTTTTTTTCAGGAAATGGTATAATATATAAAGATTTGAATTTCATTTGTTTGTGAAAGGGGAAAGTTTTATGCCCATTTATGAGTATGAGTGTGACGACTGCCAAAAATACTTCGAGGAACTCGTCCGCGGAAACAACGAACCGACGAAGTGCCCCAAGTGCGGCAGTACGGCAATCCACCGCAAACTCAGCGTTCCGGCCAATCCTCATGCGGCGTCAAGCGGCTGTGCGGCTCGTGACGCGGGTGTCTGTTCCCCTGAAACCGCCCCGGCTTGTGGCTGTGGATGCGGATGCGGATGCCATCACCATCACTAAGTGAAAGGATGCCTGAATGACTCCATTCTCTTTGATCCTGGCGGTGGCCGAGGATATTCCGCTCGACGAAAAAGCAGGGCACATCGTTTCGTTGTTTTTCGGATTGATGGCGCTCATCTTTTTAATTTGTATCGCGAGCTTCGTCATTAAACACTTCCGCGCCGCCGCTCATTCCGAAGCTGATCCTGCCGCACTGATTCACTCGATGCTCGCCAACTTGCAAAAATCCTACGACCGCGGCGAAATTTCCCCTGAGGAATACCGCACCGTAAAAGCCGAACTGACCGCACAGTTACGGGACTTAATGAAAAATTAGGGATGAGGAAAAGACGCAATTCATAATTCACAATTTATAATTCATAATTACTTTGATGGACGACAAAACGTTTACCGACAGCAAAACCACGAAGAAACAGGCGTTTTGTTCTTTCTGCAAGAAGTCGCACCGTGTGACGGGGCCTCTGGTAGAAGGGCCGGGGGGAGTACACATTTGCAGCGAGTGCATCGAACTGTGCCGTTCCATTCTTGAGCAGGAGAAAAAACGTCATCAGGTCCCGCAGACGGCCATGATGATGGAACGACTCACGCCGCGGCAGATCGTCGCGCGTCTGGATGAGTACATCGTTGGACAGGAACTCACGAAAAAAGTGCTTGCCGTTGCGGTCTATAATCACTACAAGCGCCTTGAACACGTTCGCACCGGTAACGACGAGGTAGAACTAGGCAAATCGAACATCCTCCTCACCGGTCCGACCGGGTCAGGCAAAACCCTTCTGGCGCAGACACTCGCGAAGATCCTGAACGTTCCGTTTGCCATCGGCGACGCCACGACACTAACCGAGGCGGGTTATGTTGGTGAGGACGTGGAAAACCTGCTCCTCAAGCTCCTCATGGCGGCCGATTTCGATGTGGAGGCGGCCCAGCGTGGGATCCTGTACATCGACGAGATCGACAAAATCGGGCGCACAACGCATAACGTCTCGATCACACGCGACGTTTCCGGCGAGGGGGTCCAGCAGGCCCTTCTGAAAATGCTTGAGGGAACGATTGCGAACGTCCCGCCAAATGGTGGGCGCAAACACCCGGAACAGCAGTTCATCCAGATCGACACGAGCAACATTTTGTTCATCTGTGGCGGCACATTCGTCGGCTTGCCGGAAATCATCGAGCGGCGCCTCGGAAACCGGACGTTGGGTTTTGGTCAGACAGCCCTCCTGCCGTTCCAGGAAGAAGAACACGCTCCACTAACGCGCGTGACGAGCGAGGACATCATCGAGTTCGGTCTGATTCCCGAATTCGTCGGTCGTCTGCCAGTCATCACGGCCCTCGAGGAACTGACGATCGACGACATGATCCGGATCCTGAAAGAGCCGAAAAACTCGCTCGTCAAGCAGTACACTCAGCTTTTCAGCATGGATAATGCGGAACTGGTTTTCACTCCTGAGGCGTTGGACGCGATCGCCCGGCTTGCGAAAGAAAAACGCACCGGCGCACGTGGTCTGCGTTCGATCATGGAAGAGGTGATGCTCGACATCCTGTACGAAATGCCCGACCAGCCGAGCGGCGTGCGGTACATCATCGACGAAGACGTCGTCCTCGGCCACCGCAAACTCTTCAACTTCGAGGAGCAGAAGAGCAAGCGCGCGTAATGGATTGAACGAAACAACGTATTCTTTAAGGAGAAAATCTTATGGCGGAACTGTGTTCAATGCCTCCAATTGAAATCGATCCCCGTCAACTTCGCGAATGGGGAACGATTTGGATTCAAAATGGAGGGGGCCAACTGGACGCAGGACGTTTTAATAAAGATCAAGGGATGAATTTCGCAGGATTCATGGATCAGGCGTTTGGTAAAGCCCTTTCCACGATGCTTGGAGACATTCCGGTCCTGACTCCATCGGCAAAATCTCTTCTCCCTGCCTCGCCAGACGCCGTTGAAGTGGGAACAGTACGAATTGTTGGCGGAGTGCGGCCCCAGAATTTTGATGCCGCTTACAGACCTGACGGCCCACGCGTTGTATTTGACAGTAAAACGCTCAACGAAAAGAACAGCATCCGCAAGAACTGGCAAAACATGATCAACGATCTTGGAACGGAAGCCACAACCGTCCACACGAGATTTCCTTACGCTCTCTGTATTTTTCTGGTCGCGGTTCCGGAGCCGGCTCTTTTGGTCAAGCAGCGGGAAGACCTGATTCGTACTCTTGAACGTTTAAGCACACGCCACAGCGTCTTGGACCAGCCGCACCTCGCGGAGGCGATCGCGTTCGTAATTTGGGACCCTGTAACCGGAACCATCAACCCGGAATTCCCAGCCCCAGATTCGCCTTTGCGTTTGGAGAACGTTCCCAAAATCATTGAGAGCATTTATTTGGAGCGCTACAAAGGACTTCCGCCCCATGACGTTACGAGCGAGAGCGACGACGATTAAAAAGACGTAAATAAGCAGATTCCAGCAAATCCGTTTCTTTGCGGGAAAATCCCAGCCCTTCAATGAGTACGGACTGAGTGTTTCTGCGCAAAGTTTCTATATTTTCGCGCCGATCCACCGGCATCAGATGACTGGATTTTACGTACTCCAATCTGGGGATCAGCAGTTTTTCAGCCTCGGAAGGTTCCAGTTCCAAAACTCCGCCCCCGTAGCTTCTCCCCTCAATTTCCGCAGAAATTGCGGTGAGGAACGTATAAAACATTTCTGTAGGAAGTTCTGCCGAGTTCTTTTTTCTCACCCGATGAATTGTATCCGTCGAAACCGCTCCCGCGCTATTTTTCACGAAATGCGGGAAATCGTGGATCTGACGAAACATGAAAGCATCCGGGACCCAGATGGAGGGTACCGCGTACCATCGTTTACGGATTGCGCATTTGTAACCTTTGTGAACGCCCGTTTCCATCCCAGCGTTCAGGTAACGCATAACTCCCGCCGGTTTTTCCAGAATGTCCGTAAATTCATTCAAATCCAAAAGCCCGACTTTTTTCCCGGAATTCCAAAGTTCTTTCCAGTCCTGGGTCGTAAATTGGGTTTCAGGAATTTGCACACTACGTCCAACAATCGGCCGAATATGATCCGACAGAGAGTAGTCCGTCGCAGTTTGTTTGTCAACGACAAAGAAATCGTTATTCCCCGTAACAATTCCCACATCTACGGCGTAGTAATCCCCGAATCGGGCGATTCGCGAGTCGGATTTGAACTTGAGATACGCCTCGATTTCCTCTTCACGAAGCAGATAAAACGTCCACTTTCCACCGGGGATCGCCTGAATGAAAGAGTTTACCGGCGGATTCTGAATGGCCTTGAGCAAATCTTTTCTTGTGTGGGTTTCCACCAGCTGGAATTTGCAGGAAGTATGCTCCTCGATTTGTTTTCCATCTGCGAGAAGAATGACAACTTCCTGTTCCGCTTCATCAAAAATCAGATTGTTACAAGTGATTACCGTGATGGAATCAAATTTCTTCATCAGGTACTCGCGCACTTTTTTGGCATACGAAACCTGAAGCAGTTCTGCGGGAACCACCATCCCCAAACGTCCGCCGGGCTTAAGCATTTCCACAGAAAGAATGACAAATGGAACCCACATATTTGTGAGTTTATTCAGCTTTATTCCTGCATTTTCAGAATGTTTCAATGCCAGAAAACGGGATGCTTCCGGAAAATTTTGATACCGAATAAACGGCGGATTGCCCAGGACTGCATCAAAATACAGTGTACTATTAAAGGTTGAGTACCACTCGAAAAAGTCCTGACAAAAAAGAAAAGAATTTTCAAATCGAGGACGAACTTTTGAAAACTCGTCCTCATTAATTTCAATGCCAAAGGTCGGAATATATGTGTGCTGTTTTTTCTGAAAATCTACAATACTATGCAGAAACACACCATCACCAAAACTTGGTTCAAGCACACTGCGTGGATTGCGGGCTAAAGCCCACTGGGTCAACGCATCTGCAACGTCTTGCGGCGTATAATACCCACCACGTAATTTTTGACTTATATCCGCCATTTCACACTCATTTTTGATTGATTTGTTCCAGACTTAATAATTATAACAGAATAAAACGGTTTGTCAATTCACTTGGATAAAAATTTCCAGATTTTTATGAAAACGTCAATTACAGGTACACCTGTCCCCCCAATCAGATAAAGAATTTCCCCCCAAAAAAGCCCTGTAGGGTCTTTTTCTGCCTGTGGGTTCTTTCTGATTTTGTGTTTCCGATGGTCAAAAAACTAGTATTCCCAAGTTTTTACTGCAACATTTCCGTAATATTTTTCGCCGCCCAGACGGCCAGTTTCTCGCGGAAGATCTTCGCGTTGTGGCGAATGTCCACCGGGAAATTCGGGTGGAACATGATTGTTTGAATGTCTTCCGTCAACGGGCTTTCCCGCCGCAAAATCTGCAGATCCGTTCGCAGCTGAAGCAAGCGGTGATCATCCTGAAGGATTTCCACGTTTTTCGGCTCAATAATGATTACAGGTTTGAGCTTTCCTTCCGGTAAACCATTTTGCGGAATTCCGACCAAAGCCGAGCGGTTCACGTCCGGGTGCTGGTTGAAAATCGCCTCGCAGCAGACGGAGAAAAGCGTCCCGGAAGTGGTTTCCACACGGTGCGCCTTGCGGCCGCAGAACCAAAAACGCCCTTTTTCGTCGAAGTACCCCACGTCGCCCATGCGATGCCAGATCCGGTCGGAACCGTCTGCAAGTTTTTCGTGAACTTTTGCCAGCGAGTTTGCCTCGGTCCGCGTCACGTACTCCCGCGTAATTTGCGGCCCGGTGACCATCAGTTCGCCGATCTGCCCGGTCGGAAGTTCCTCCACTTCCTCAAGCGTCACAATCGGCCCGTCCGTGATCCGGATGATTTTCCACTCGATCGACGGGAAATGGCGCCCGACGCAGACGCCCGCCCCTTTTCGGGACTCGGCCGCCGTTTCGTTCAGGATCTCCGTGGAGGAAATCGTCGCGACGGGCAGCGCCTCGGTCGCTCCGTACGGCGTGTGGATCTCCCCTTCCGGACTGATGATCTCGCGGATGCTGCGCAGAACGTTTTCCTGAACCGGCGCGCCCGCCGAAAGGATCATTTTCACGTTTTCGAGTTTCTCGCCGTTCGCGTGGCACCAGGCCCCGACCGACTTCCAGACCGCCGGCGAAGCGAAAGACTGCGTTGCGTTCCAGTCCCGCACCGCCTCGAGGATCTTTCGCGGGTCCACGGCCGCGGGACGGCTCGCGTCCATGTCGGGAATGACCGCGGTCGAACCCATCGCGCAGTTAAAGAGCCCGAACATCGGGAACCCGGGCAAATCGGTCTGCCCCGGCTGGATCCCGTACTGGCGGGAGATTTCGTCCACCTGCGTGTTAAACGTCCGGTGCTGGTACAAAACGCCCTTCGGGGCGCCGGTGCTCCCGGTCGTGAAGATGATCGCGGCCGGATCGTCGTCGGTCACTTCCTCAACGCACGGCCCCGGGTACGGACGTTTCCGGAGCTTTTCAAGCGTCGGTCCACCCCAGAACCACCGGCGGCCGACCGTCAGCGAGTACTCCGCGTTCGGGTAGCGCAGACGCATGAACCGCCAAAGAGCCTGTACCTTGGAAATGGCCACGAATCCGTCAGGATCGGCGTCTTCCAGGCACTGCAAAAGGTTTCTGCCTCCCATGCCCGGATCGATCAAAATCATGACCGCGCCGGATTTCAGAAGGCCAAACACGCACGAGACGAAATCAATTCCGGGTTTGACGAGCAACGCAAGGCGCATCCCTTTTTTGACGCCAATCGCTTTCAGCCCTGCGGCAATACGATCGGAGTCTTCATCCAGTTCCCTGAAAGTCACGGTTTTGTATTGGCGTTTTCCGGCTTGATATCCAAGTGGCTCCACGACCGCGATCTGGTCTGGCTGGGTTTTGGCGAAATTCGTGAGACGGCAAGCGACGTTAAAATTACTCATTGGGATTCTTGTTCGGTGAAAAATAATTAAATCGGTACGTCCTTATTAAACTATCGGGATTCAGGAACGTTTTCTTCTTTCTGTTCTTCTTCAGCGTCTTCAGAGTTTTCTTCCGGTTCATCTTCCGAAACGTTTTCTTCCATCTGAGTTTCCTCGATCGGTTTCCCGGAATAGATATTTTCCTTGACTTCCTCGACCACATTTTGAACCATTTCACGGTCGGAACGCTTTTCGGACAAGCGTCTTTTTTGTTCGTCTTCGGCTTTCACACGGCTTTTCTCGATCTTCTCGTCCTTCTGAACGACTTCCTGTACCCCCTGCATAATCGCCTGGTGCATTTGGTTCTCTTTTTCTTTTTCCTCAGCGATTTTTTTGCGTTCTTCGTTCTTTTTCACCCACTCATCCAAAGGGTAGTCCTCAATAATTCCGTCCTCATCACGGCGCATTTTCAGGCGAAACAAAAGGTTTTTGTCGTCATCAATATTCGAATTCTGAATGAATTTACCCCAGTTACTTTGCACGTAAAGCCGCTCCTCATCCGTAAGCTCGTAGCCATCATTCAGAGCGTGATACACCAGCGACTCAACCGAAAGGGCTCGCGGACTTTCCATTTCCTTGCGGGCTTTTTCAGCGTCACGGTGGATATCACGTACATCGTTTTCAGTCTTTTGAATTTCAGAATGTGAAGTCCAAATATTAGCGGGCTGGGAGATTTTCCATGCACCCCATGAAAAAACGCCGATGAACAGAAGCACCACCAACAGACGGCAAAAAGTTCCAAGCCAGGAAATCTGAATTCCCGTGTCCGGAGTGGATTCCAGACGGTTAACTGGCCTCCGCTTGTTAAATCGGTCTAAGTCTCTCATTTTGGATAAAAAGATACAAAGTTAAGAATGAAAAACAGGCTAAAACCCTACCGTGTTTCCAGCAAATCATTCTTTTCTGAAAACGAGCGTCCCTTTCGGAAGCCCAATCAAATTCTGAATCACCGGACATTTCACCATAAAAAGATGAATCACCGGCCGAACGGACGGTTGCATCGTCTCGTAATTCCCCTGCCCTTTCGCGATCACCAGGTCCGAATCGCGGAAAATCTTCCGGAACTCCTCCGAAACCGCCGAATCCGGTGCGCCGGGAACGTCGCAGCCCGTCGTAATGACCGGGCACATCGCCGTCAGGCCCGCAAATTCCGCGTCCTCGAGGAGTGCGTCGTTCACCGTGGCACCTCCACGAACGGCAACGGTCACGGAAACGTACTTCTGGAGCTGCTCCACAAGAAGCGCATCCCAAACTACCTCCCCGCAATTATCGCAGACGTAAAGGAGGGTCTGCACGTTCTCACGCCGCAATTCCGCCTCAAAATCGGCAGGATCCAGACCATTTATCGGCCGATTTGCCGCTTCGTCCACAGTTTTTACGATTTCGTCCGCCGAAATCGATTGGAAAGTCGCAAAATCGATCACATTCCCGGCAATCGCGTACCGGATGGCCGTTTCGAGGGGATTGGCGGCAGTTTCCACCCGCTGGCGAAGCTGGGGAAGGATGGATTTCGTGATGGCGTTGATTTCACGCTTGATTTTCAGGTACGGGTCCGGGGTCTGAAGAACTTCGCGGATCATGGCGTGCATCTCGCGTCCGATCTCCGGCGGCGTGCGCTCGAAGTCGGTTTCGGCCATGAGCCGGCCCATCCCGCGCAGGATCGCTTCACGCTTCGACTGATCTTCGGTCAAAAGCCACGCGGCATCGACGGCCTGCCGAAAAAGGCACGAAAAACAAAGTTTTTGCATTAACATAAAAACCAAAACGCCGCTTCCGGCACCGCCCCAAAATCCATACGGAAAGAATCGGCTCTAACTTTCCGCATAAAATTCCATAAGTAAAGTTTCGCCCCTAACTTTACTTATAAATCTCAATCCATGAACAAATTGATGTATTCGGTCATCTGGTAGATCCGATTTCTGGAAAAGTATTGGGATATTTCATCCTGTAACTTGAGCATCGGGCCAAAGACGTTTCAAATCAAATACCCGAGCATCTGTTATTCCGGCACTTTGATGGAATTCCCGTCGTTACGGATCCCCATATCGCGATGAACGGCCGCGTCAATAGAATAACTGATCCGGTGAACGGAACCGTCGCAATAGGCCATTCCAAACGCTCCGGCGTGTGGACTTCCGAAAAATCCGCTCGTATTATAACCGTAACGGTCCTGTTGAGGAGTTGATCCTGTACCTCGCACGCTGTCATCATCCGCCCCGGTCCAGCAGAGATGGTCGTCACCCGTCGCATAGCCATCCGAACTGCTGATTTCGTATTTATTCGCGTCAATGTACTTCTCACCGTACAAATATGTACTTGAAGTTCCGTCATAAATCTCGGAATCCTGGACCGCGCTCTTGACGAAAACCAAACCATTGGCAGAAGTACTGATGGCGATATTCTCCATCGCAGAGTATGTTGTTGCCTCGCCATAACCATCGGAACCGATCCCGCCTGTCGCGCAGTTACCCGCATAATCCAGCTTGCAAACAGGGTTGACCGAGTTACTGTTGTAACCGTGCGTATAACCCGGGTAGTTTTTCGCAGCGCGTCTGGACGGGCAATAGAATATCCCGACAGGGGTCGCCCCACGGGTCGCGTTTGCCGACTTCACGCCGTCATTTTCCTTTGCCTCACCATTTGCCCCAAGCCCCCAGAGGTTCGTCTGTTCCATAAACGGAAGGAGTGAATAAGTCCACGCTCCCGGCTGCGTAGAACCTGCTCCACAGTCCGGATCACCTTCCCACGCACGGCCAAAACCACCTGACGGGTAACAAATATTAAACGCGACGTGACTCTGCGCCGCTTTTCCCATTTGGTTCAGATTATTGTTACACTGCAACTGTCGGGCAGCCTCTCGCGCCTGCTGGACCGCAGGAAGGAGAAGTCCCATCAACATTCCGATGATTGCAATGACGACCAGAAGCTCGACGAGCGTAAACGCTTTTTTCATTTCAGATTCCTCTTGAAGTAAAAATCCCTATACCATACCTTGTATTATACTCAAAGTACGTAAAACGTCAAGGGAAAAGAAGAAAATTTTAAAAAGATGTGTCAAAAACTTCACTTTTTCCAAAAACAGATATACGGAAACGTGTGTTTCTGCACAGAAACACCGTCTCCTTAGGCATACCGATCTGAAATTTTATCTGATTCCCGACCAATCGATCAGTTCCTCATCCATACGATTCAGAAGACGCCTATACGTATCCGAATTGATCGAGTATGAAATCGTCTGATGATGCCCATCGGCAAAAACAAAACCACAGACTCCCGTGTGAACGGAACCATAGGCGCTGATCCTGCTAAGTCCCGGACGGCTTTGGTATAATTTTCCATCAGAGTAGCAGCGCAATGTATCAAAATTATGTCCGCCCAAATAACAGTCGTCATCGTCACCAACAGGAGACGAGACTTCATTATAACTCAGATTAAGCTGACGTTCCCCCACCAGAATCGTGTTGCTCAATCCATCATAAACGTCCTTTTCGTACACTTCGGTATTCTCGTCCCGACGAAAAATCAGGCCTCCTGAATCGTAAAATACCTTAGGCTCGTTTCCTTCTACAGTCGTTACAGTTCCGCAATTCGCGGCATAATCACTTTTCCCCATCATGCTCAGGCCGCCATGGGACTCATTGTCGGAATAGACAGTTCGTTGCAGACTCAGGTAAAGTTTAGCTGGTCTGCATGTTGGGCAGTAAAACACGGAAACAGGTGTTTTCAATCTTGTCTCGATGTCAGCTTCGTGGAGATTTGCCTGTTCAATAAAGGGCAAAATACAATAAGCCCACCCGCCGCGCTGGTCAAAGTTGGTTCCTTTCTGACGGTCCCCAATGTAGCAATACCCACCTCCACCAGAAGGAAAACGTCCTTCATTCATCGAATTGTGCAAACTCAACCCCATTCCCAGCTGCTTCATATTATTATTGCACTGCAGCTGCCGGGCGGCCTCTCGCGCCTGCTGGACCGCAGGAAGGAGAAGCCCCATCAACATTCCGATGATTGCGATGACGACCAAAAGTTCGACGAGGGTAAACGCTTTTTTCATTTCAGGTTCCTCTTCAGGACAAAAGGTCAAGGGAAAAGAAAAAATTTAAAAAGAATCCTACACGGGAACAACGCAACCTGTCCCCAAAACTTAACGTTTAAAACCGGCCCAAAACCAGCGTCGCGTTATGGCCGCCAAAGCCGAAATTATTCGAAATGATATAGTCACACTTGCGTTCTACCGCAACGTTCGGTGTGTAGTTCAGGTCGCACTCGGGGTCGGGTGTAACCTGATTGATCGTCGGAGGAATCATATTCTTTTGAAAGACAAGAGCCGAGAAAATCAGCTCAATGCCGCCACTTGCTCCAAGCAGGTGTCCCGTCATACTCTTTGTGCTGGAAATGTTCAGCTTTCTCGAACCTTCCTCACCAAAGACGGTCTTCAGCGCCCTCGTTTCCGAAATGTCTCCCAAGTGCGTACTCGTTCCGTGCGCGTTCACATAAGCGATCTGCTCCGGGTTCAGTTTGGCGTCTTCCAAAGCGTAACGCATTGCCTGAATTGCCCCATCGCCATTCTCGCTCGGCTGAACAATATGAAACGCATCGGTAGAGCAACCGTAGCCCAGAACCTCAGCGTAAATTTTGGCGCCGCGTTTTTTGGCGTGTTCCAGCTCCTCAAAAATAAGGATCCCGGAACCTTCTCCCATCACAAAACCATCACGGTCCAAATCAAACGGGCGGCTTGCCCCTTGCGGGTCATCGTTTCGCTCGGACATCGCGCGCATCATACAGAACGAACCCATGCCGATTTCAATGACACTGGCTTCCGTTCCGCCGGTTACCGCAACCTCGACCTTACCAAGACGAATCGCGTCGATGGAACACGCCATCGCGTGCGCAGCGCTGGCACATGCAGAGTTGACCGAAAAACTGGGTCCCTGTAGATTAAAAGCAATCGAGATGTGCCCCACCGCGGCGTTCGGCATCAACATCGGAATCGTGAATGGAGAAAATTTGTTCGGTCCCTTTTCGATGAAACGTTTTTCCTGTTCCTGAAGGGTAGTCAGACCTCCAACGCCCGTCCCAATGATACACGAACAGCGGCGCGGATCTTCATGAGAGAAATCAATACCGGAATCCTGGACCGCCTTTTTCGCTGCCACGATCGCGTAACGGGAAAAATTATCCAGGTGCTTGTTTTCCTTGAAATCGATGAAACCTTCGGTCGTATAGTCAGAAGCGACACAGCCAGCGATCCGTGTCCGGAATTGAGACGCGTCGTATTTGGCAATCGGGACAATTCCACTTTTCCCGGCCACCAGAGCGTCCCAAACCACGTTCAAGTCACAACCCAAGGGAGAGACCAGGCCCATTCCTGTTATCACAATCCGACGTTCCATCGTGGTTCTCTCTTATAAAAAAAGGCAGTTTCCTCTCAAACAGAAAACTGCCGATCGATTTTGCAAAATTAGTTTTCTTTGTTCACTTCCATTTCGATCCGGCGAATCACGTCGCCAATCGTCTGAATGTCATCAGCAGCTTCTTCCGGGATCGAGATCTGGAACTCTTCTTCCAATTCCATTGTCAACTCCACCAAATCGAGGGAATCGGAACCGAGGTCCTGAATGAATGAAGTGTCTTCTGTGAGTTTATCCAGTTCGTAACCGAGCTGTTCACTGACGATTTTGAAAACGCGTTCAGCAATATTCTGAGTATCCACTTGATTTCTCCTAAAAAATTAAACCATCTGACAGAAACTGTCATTATTAATTGCAATTTACCACATTTTGGGCTTAATTCAAGCCCCCCCATGAAAAATTGCAGTAAAAATAAGAAAAATTTCGTAAAAAATCACGCCGTCATGCCGCCGTCAACCGGAACGACTTGGCCGGTAATGTAGGAGGCTGCGTCGCTGGCGAGGAAAAGCACCGCGTCCGCAATGTCCTGCGGCTCACCAACACGATTGGCCGGAATACGTTTCTTGGCTTCCGTCATGATCATGTCGCCCAAAACCGCCGTCATGTCCGTCGCGATAAAGCCCGGCGCCACTGCGTTGACCGTGATTTTACGTTTCGCGTATTCACGAGCGACCGTCTGCGTGAAACCAATGATTCCCGCTTTCGACGCGGAATAATTCGCCTGACCCGGGTTTCCAACCAGAGCCGAAACGCTCGAAACGTTGATGATTCGACCGTAGCGTTTCTGCATCATGGGAACAATGCACGCCCGCGTGAAAACAAACACACCGCGAAGGTTCGTCTGGAGAACATCGTCCCAGTTTTCGTCGGTCATCTGCGCCAGAAGTCCATCACGGGTAATACCGGCATCGTTCACCAGAATATCGACTTTTTCCCACTTGGCCAAAACCGCGTCCACGACCGCCTGACCCTCTGCCGTGATTCCAACGTTTGCACCGAAGGCTTCAGCCTCACCGCCAAACGCGCGAATTTCTTCCACCGTGCCCATCGCACGTTCCGCCGAGGTGGCAACACACGCGACTTTCGCACCATTTTCAGCCAACGATACAGCAATCGCCCGACCAATTCCACGAGAAGCTCCGGTCACGATTGCGACGCGACCGGAAAGGTCAACCGTCAAACGGGATTTTTTTTCTGCCATAGTTAAACTCCAAAATGAAAAAATACAGGAAAAAGACGTATTCCGCCTTATTTTCTCTTTTTTCGGTTTTTTACGTCAATGACTTTATTTAATTAAGATTCGGAGGGCCGGACCTTAACATTCTACGCCCTGGCACGGGATTTTCCGGTCGATGCGCTTCATCAGGCCGCGAAGGACACGCCCGGGACCGATTTCCCAGAACGAATCGTAACCGTCGGCGATCAGCTTGCGGATCGTGGTCTCCCACTGGACCGGCGAGAGGATCTGACGTACAAGGATCGCGCGGATCCCGTCCGGATCGTTATGCGCTTCCGCGTCCACGTTGGAAATGACCGGGAATTTCGGGGTTGAAATCTGCACGCCCGCCAGGACCTCCGCAAGTCGTTCATCCGCAGGGCGCATGATCGGCGTATGGAACGCCCCCGCCACGGCCAGTGCGATCGGCCGGGCCGCACCGGTTTCCTCCGCAAGCTTCACGACACGCTCACAGGCGGCTTTCGTGCCGGAAACGACTGTATTTCCCGGACAAAGCAGATTGGCGATCTGGAGGATCTCCCCCTCGCGGGCCTTTTCGCAAAGTTCTTCCACGACCGGAATTTCGGCGCTGAGCAGACTCACCATTCCGCTGGGAGTTGCGTCTGCAGCAGCCTGCATCGCTTTACCTCGCTCCGCGACAAGGCGCAGACCGTCCTCGAAACTCAACGATCCGGCGCACGCCAACGCGGTGTATTCGCCCAGGCTCAAACCCGCGGCGCACGAACACGCCTCGACGACCTCCGGATTGGTCTTCTTCAGTGACTCCAACGCCGCCAGTGACGTGACAAAAAGGGCCGGCTGACTGATGACCGTCGTGCTGAGCTGCTCGATCGGACCGTTGAAGCACAAATCAGTCAGTGAGTAACCCAAAATATCGTCGGCCTGGTCAAACAAGGCCTTGGCTTCGGGAAGTGTATCGTACAGGACCTTCCCCATCCCAACGACCTGGGCACCCTGCCCCGGAAACAAAAAAGCGGTTTTTCCCATGATTTTTAATGATGAAGTGTAAAGCCAGAATCATAAATTAAAAAGATGAACCCCAGATTCCTCTGGTAATTCATAATTCATAATTTAAAAAAAGCCTCACCACGAATGAACCAATCATCCTGTGATGAGGCAGCCATCTCCTGGAATCAACAGTAGGTTTCCCTGGTGGAAACTCATTTTTCGTTGACTTCAATGACTTTCATATTCCGATACTGTCCACAGTTCGGGCAGACGACATGAGACATGACCGCCGAGCCGCAATTCGGGCAGTAGGAAATCTGTTTAGCGGTTTTTCCGTCATGAGCACGACGGGAACCAGTACGGGCATTGGAGTGCTTACGCTTCGGAACTGCCATAATACACCATCCTTTAAAATTACTATGGGTGAAACTAAAAACTCAAAACAGGCCAGTATTATACCAGAGTTCCAATAAATGTCAAGGGAGTGGGTACAAAATCCCGAAATTTTCTTGAAAAAACTCGGGGTTTAATCATTTTGCGCATTTTAAAACACGCAAAAAACAAATCTCCGAACTCCCCGGGATCTAACCAGTTCTCAGTCGTGGTGGCAGTGACAGCAGTCGCAGCCGCCTTCATCCTCATCATCGTCCATTCCCTCATCGAGAAATTCCACGATGCGATCGAACAAATCGTCATCCTCAATGGCGTGAAACACATATTCGTCACCAACCTGTTCACATTCCATGAGTAAATCTTCATCTTCGTCCTGATCTTCGTCGCAAGACTGAAGGCGGGCGTAGTCTTTTCCCTCGAACTCGAAAACTTCGAGAACTTCAAAAGTCAGCTCCTCGCCAGTGTCGGTGACAGTATTAATAATGATCGGCTCGTAATCGTCATGCTCACAGCCGCAGTCACAATGGTCGTGGTGGTCCATTTTCTTCTCCATGGTTAAATTTGATTGAAACTCAACTCCTTTATTCTAAACCAAATTCAAAATTTTTGCAGGGGGACCTACCCAATTTTGGCAAAAAATCTCCCGCATTTTAAAAACATCTCAACAAAAGCAAACTTCACTCATTTTCACCATTTTCCAAAATCGGAATACTTCCAGTAACCAGAACTGCCGGAACAATCGGAACAATGCGTCTTTTCTAAGGGATTTTGGATTTTTTTTTCTTAAAAGCCGTTCTTACAAAGGTCAGAATGTATGGAATTTCACAAGGATTCCATTTAATCCGTTTTAAGGAATAATTTCGGAACTGACGTTTATACACCTTTTAGATCGAGCAGGTTTGCGATGGAATGCAACCAAAGTTTTATTGAAGTACTTATGTCCCGGAAATCAGCGGCACTTATTCGCCGATGTGCCTGGACTCTATTCTTTATGGGGGTTACTCTCTCTGCGCCGGTCTGTTTCGGCCAGAGATTTGTTCAGCCGTCCTATACACCCTCGTCCGCAGACGCTTATTTCTCTGGAGACTCGAATCGGGTTTTCCCAAATCCATTCCAGAGAGAGTTTACTCCGTTTAAAGCTGAGCCAGGAGAATCGAGGCCGGTCCCGGACCGCGAAGTCCGGCAGAAAACCCGGGCGGAACGCAGAGAAAGATTCCTGAAACGTTTCAGCGGCTCCCAAAATGAAGAAAAGGACACAAAAGAACGTTTAACATCCACTTCGACGGTCACGTACCCGAATTCCGCTCCTGCGGGCAGCAATGTCTCTCCGCGCGGAAACTCCGGCGTTTCACCCGCACCGTTTTTATGGGATATGGAAGAACGTTCCACATCGGGAGAAATCACCAAAGCGTTGCCGTTTAATGACCCGGAAGATGTTGAAGAGGAAGAAAGCGATCTGCTTCTGGAGGACGTAGCAGTTCCAGCCCCGCAAAAACTCCCGACAAAGGATTCCACGCAAACGTTGCCCAGGTCCATTCTGGAAGACACACCCTCTGCCTCGCAGAAGGCTCCAGCGAAACCCCGTAAAATTCAGCCGAAACCGGCCGTCGAAACGGAAGAGCCAGCCCTTTTGGACCTGGATTCCGATGAATTCACCGAGGAAGATGCCCAGCCTCAAACCAGACGTAAATCCCCTCGGGCTCTCAGAAGACTCGGAACGAAGCAGAACACGAAACCTGAAATCATTGAGGCTCCCGAAAGTGACGAGGATTCCGATGAGGAGATCGACCTGATTCTGGAACCGATTCCCCAAACCTCCCATTTCCGCAGAGAACGATCCGGTCTGAAAACGGCTGGGATCCATCAGGATTTCAGTGTTCAAACCGTGGCGTTTTTCCCGACAGAAAATGGATCGCAAAACACGGTTCAGTACCCCGTTAGCAAAAAACCAAACCACCAGGGGACATTCTCTGGCTGGCCCGGTTTTTCCAGGTCGGAGAAACAGAAGAAAGCCGCCTCCGAGACCAAACATTCCGATCGCACGGAACCTGCGGTGTATCACGAGCCAATAGCTCCCGCCGCACCTGCGGTGTACCCCGAGTCGATGGTTCCTTCAAACCCGCCCAAAGCAGCTCCTTCCCGTTCCGCTGACACTAGAGAGGAGGCGATCATACTCCCGGAACATATCGAGCAGGTCCCCGAAGAAACACTTTTGATTCCGAATGATTCCGTGGCTACCCGCGGTCGGCGAAGACAAAACACGACATCATGGAATTCCAGCCCCTCAGTCCCCATTGCCGAAACGAGGGAGCAACTCCCGGAGCAAACGCAGTGGAATCCTGTCTCTACTGCAAATCCACCCGCGACCGAACCGTCGTCTGTGCCGACTTACGATCCTCAATTCCCGGAACGTGGTGTGCCGACGACCCGGCTGGAAATGTCCCTGCCGATCCGTCAGGTATTCAAAGACTTTGGTATTCGGAAGCCCCTGGAAAAAAGCGCCCTGCCGTGGTATGCAGAATACATCCGTGACCTGGACGTGAATGAGGAGCACCTTTTCAATTCCCTGCGCGTTCTGGGTAACTCGAAACTTTCCCAAAGCCAGTGCCAGTTCACCCTGATGGAAGCGAGCATCATCGCCAGTCAGCCGAAAACGGCCGAGGAAGCGAACCGTCTTCTCAATATTTACGACAATATCGAGTATGGCATCCTTCAGAAAACACGGAAGGTGGACGCCCGAACCGACCTGAATAACAAGCAGAAAGAAGAACTGAAGGCCGAAATCATTTTGGACTTCATGCACCAGAAGGTTTTTGTGAAGTACGTTCTGGAAGGCACGACCATTAATAATTTGCTCGAACATGGGTATTATAACTGCGTGACCGCTTCGCTGCTTTTCTGTTCGCTCGCTGAAAAAGCGGGCCTGAACGTAACTGCGGTCGAGCTGCCCGGGCACGCCATGTGTTGGGTTTACCTCTCCGACGGCGAGCGGCTCCAGGTCGAGACGACCTGCGGTAACTGGTTCAAATACCGGAACGACCCGGAAACCCAGCAGAAAGTCATCTGTAAACTGATCCGTGACGCATCACCGCAGCTCAAAGACCAGTCGGACAAAATGCTTCTGCTCCAGGTCCCGCAGCCCATTTCCGACAAACGCCTCATCGCCAAGATTTACTACAATCGCGGTGTGGACCTTTTGAGTTCCGCCGACTACGCGGGGGCACTGGAAGCGAATGCGATCGCATACTGTCTCGACCTTCAGAGTGAGACAACTTTCGGGAACCTGCTGGCCACGATGAATAACTGGGCAATCGCGCTCTGTCGTGAGGGCAAATATGAGGAGGCAACCGCACTGCTCCGTGAGGGACTTCGCCACCAGCCGAACTACCCGCCGTTCAAGAACAATCACACACACGTTTATCATCACTGGGTCGATTCTCTCTACCGGAACGGCCAGATGAACGAGGCGCTCCATGTGGCAGCCATCGCCGCCGCAGAACAGCCGGATGTGGATCATTTCAAACGGCTTCAGGAGCAGATCCAACAGAACATCGCAATCGCAAACCAACAGCAGACTACCACTCGGTGAACAGGACAGAATCATCCGAAACGGTTAGCCTCGTTAAAAAATCCACCCTACCCCTTGTAAAAGAAAAAAAATCGGGTACAATACAGACATCAGTGACGATGTAACCCACACCGTCATTCCAGGTGCTCTCGTAGCTCAGGTGGATAGAGCGGCGGTTTCCTAAACCGCAGGTCACAGGTTCGAATCCTGCCGGGGGTATATTGGCAGGTGAATTTCGGTTCACCTGCCTTTTTTTTATTTCCCGAGGTTTCCTCTCAAGTGCCCTAAAATACGACTTCTAAACGCACTTTCGATTCTTTTTATGTTTTTTTATTTTCCTTTGTTTCCTCTTATTACCTGCCCCGTTTTTGACCCGCGGTTCGACCGTGGGGGTACGAGGCGAATCTGAAATCTTCATCCTGTTTCCTTATTTCCTCTTTGCGTTCTTTGCGGCTAAAAATGCTTTTGCCTGGCTGCATTGATTGGAACGACAAAATAAGTCGCAGAAACACCGGAGTTATGGTTTTCGCGATAGAGAAACTTCAAGCTGAAAAACCGGGAATTAAAGGGGTGGTACGCACTTGTCGGATGAACCACAAAATATTTCATTACTTATACGATATTATACGCCCATTTGTACAATTCACAAGAAAATTAAAAATTTTATTTGAAATTTTACAGGAAAAAACAGAGAAATTAGAGAAAATTTAACGGTTGGCCTCCCAACCGCCCCGTATTTTCGGGTGAGGAGTACCAGCGAGTATCCCCTCACCACTCTTCACTCCTCGCCCGGACCGACCTGATACCAGTCAAAGTCCGCCGTTCCGCCGGGGGGGTCGGTCGAGAAGCAGAACAGACCGAAGCGGTACCCCATAAAATGCGGGAGCGTGTAAACCATTTTCAACTCTTCCGGGGCGGTTTGCCAGGAAGCGCCGTCGAGCGACCAGCTGAACCGGGCGACGTCCGTCTGGGCGCGGAAATCGCAGGAGATCCGCAGATAAACGACGCTTTCGTCGAACTCCCGGAGGACCGATTCGGTCTTCTTGCCGCGGCTGCGGGGGTCGTTAAGTACTACGACCAGCCGGTTCCTGCCCCCTTCTTTTTTCACGCCGATGAAACCGTAGTGCTTTTGCATCGCGACCAGGCCGGCATAGTCGCCGTCGTGAAGGCCGGAGCAGTCCAGACGGACCGATGCGGCGCAGGTCGGGCCGAACGTCCGCTGGGTGAGCGTGTTGCGCGCCTGCGTCACATCGTGATCGATGCGGCTGGTCGTGAGTCGCAAAAAACCTTCCCGCTCGGTCAGCGACCAGTCCGAAGGGACCGGATTGTGGTTCCACTGCCACGCGGAAGTGAGCGTCGGCGAGTTGAAATCGTCACTGGCGACCAGTTCTGGCACGGGCCCATTATGAGCCGGCATCGAGTCGATCTTCTGCGGGACTTTTCCGTCCACTCCCAACACGGGCCAGCCGTCGCGCCACTCGACCGGCATCACGTACGGCATGCGCCCCACCGCCCCGGAATCGCGGAAGAGGACCGCCATCCACTTCCCGTCCGGCGTGTCGAAGATCCCGCCCTGCGCAATGCCGCGGTCGTGCAGACAGACGCTCGTTTCGTACGGCCCGGTAATACGGTCGGCGCGGGAAACGACCTCCGTCCTCATGTCGCCGCGGGGCCAGATGATGTTGAAGAGGTAGTACTTCCCGTTGACCTTGAACATTTGTGAGCCTTCGCCAAGCCCGCCGCGGCCGGTCGCCGCCCGGCAAAGGTCCTGAATGAGGACCTGATCCAGCCCGCCCTCCAGAAGACCGGAGCAGTCAGGGCGGAGTTCCCGGATCCGGATCGTGCCGGAGCCGTAAATCATATAAACGCGCCCATCGTCGTCAAAAAAGAGCGACGAGTCGTGCAGCATGGGGCGGAAAGACTTCATTTCCCACTGCCCGGAAAGAGGGTCGTCGGTCGAGAAGACATACGTCCGGCCCGTCGTCCCGGCAAACGTCGAGATGTAGAATTTGCCGTCGTGAAAACGCAGACTGCTCGCCCAGGTCCCACGGCCGTACTCGTTTTTCCCGTCGTTGAGGTTGAGCGAGTCCATGTCCGCGAGGTTCCCGTGGACGTACGACGCCAACTTCCAGTTTACGAGGTCTTTGGAATAGAAGATCGGCAGGCCCGGCGAGAGGTGCATGGTCGTCGAGCTCATGAAATACGTATCGCCGACGCGCAGGATGGACGTGTCCGGGACGTCCGCCCAGATGATCGGGTTAGTTTGTTGAACTCGTTCCGGCTCTTGAGCAAAACCAGACGAAACAAGCAGAACCGTGCAAACAGCCCCTAAAAACAGAATATTTTTCATAATTGCATAACAAGGATACAATACTTACTTTTCCTCCAGCAAAGCAGGCTCGCCTTGCCGGGCAAGAGCAGAAGCCTCGCAGATAGCTTCGAAACAGTGTTGGCCCCGATTTTGAAACGACGCTGGAAGCGTCGTCCCCGTAATTACGATTTCGCCCGCTCGACGAGCCAGCGGAAAAGCAGGATCATGTCGTCGCGGTTCATCTCGCCGATCATTCTTTCGGGGTGCCACTGGACGCTGAGGAGGCGGTCGCCGTCTTCCATCGCCTCCACGACGCCAGCCGGGGAGAGGGCCGAGATCTTCATCCCGGCGCGATTCCGCTCGGGTTCAAAATGAACGGCCTGGTGGTGGTTACTGTTCACGGTGGTCTCCGTCACGCCCAGGAGTTTGTGCAGGACCGTCCCCTCGATGATCTTGACCGTGTGGACCGCTTTGTGATCCTCGGTGGGGAAATACGCCGGCAGGTGTTGGTAGAGCCGCATCCCGGCATGGACCCCGAGGACCTGATGCCCGCGGCAGATGCCCAGAACCGGGATCCCGCGCGTCTGCGCCAGGTTGACGAGGTAAAAATCGTAATCATCCTGAGCCGTGTCGGTGTACGTTTCCGGGCGGCGTTCATCGCCGTAGCGTTCCGGCTCCACGTCCACGCCGCCGATGATGACCAGACCGTCGATTTTTTCGACTTCGGCCTCCCAGCTCGGCGCGAGGTTGGAAATGAGCCTCGGCACGCCGCCGGCCTTGCGCACGGCTTCGTGGTAAAACTCCTCGTTCCTGCGTTTCGCTTCCGGGTTGCTGGTCTTCTGAACGGCGGTGGAAATTCCGATGATGGGCGGGTTGTGTGACATGATTATGAATTATGAATTTTGAATTATGAATTAGAGACGGCGCAGGAAGCGTCGTCGCCGTAGCTAAAGGATTAAAAGGGATGGCCTGGAAATGGCCTTCAGGTTTTTTCGTTTTCTTCCTGATTTTCAAGCCAATCCAGGGCTTCTGCCATTTCCTCTTTGTTCTCCTCTGCTCTTTTTTCGGAAAAGGATTCAATCGGGGCTGGTCCATATTTGTTTCGGCCGCGTGTGCCTTTGTTGAGCAAAAGGAAATCAAAAAGATTGAAAAATGAATAAAAATTCCATCCGCTTTTACCGAGGTCATGCCAGCGGCGAATCTCTAAAGTCGTGGCGGGTATGGAAAGAAAAAGGCAAATCCCTACCGTCAGGTAAAAGCGAAAACCAAGACGGATATGGGAAATGGCCTCAATGAAATCTGCAATCAAAACATCCGAAAAAAACGCCCCAACAATTAGTATAAAACTGTAAAAATGAAAGATCAGATATTCCGACCGGGACGCTCGCCCATCGGAGCAAAAATACTTCCGGGTAATACAGTCCCAAAAAATTTGAAGTGAATCTTTCATTCAGTACACCAAATCCTCGTGGTGATCTTTCCGATTCGCCAGATTTGCGTGAACCAGCGGGTCGATCTCGTAAGAAATCTCCTGAACCGAACCGTCGCTCATTGAGACACCAAACGCAACGTGCGGGCCGCCAAAACTCCGGTAGGGAATTTCTTTTCCCGCGAACTGGGCCGATGGTGCGTCCCGTGTCGGCAAATACGAAACAGGCGATTCCGCGTTTTCGTACGCTCCGGCAGAACGGAAATTCGAGTTTCGCGCGTCGCCGCAAACGCCGGCGTACATCGAGGCCTGGTCCCCATCGCCCGCGGCTTTGTACAGGTCGGAGCAGATGAATTTTTCCGTGGTAAGGTACGTGCTGGTCGTTCCGTCCCGGATCTCGTCCAGCGTGACGGCGCTTGCGTCGTAGATCAGGCCGTTCGGAACGTCCGAAGCGGCGATCTGTTCCGGATCCCCCGTCAGCGAGCAGCCCGAGGCGCGGAAATCCATGGACGTGCTTCCGTAGTTGGCCGCGTAGTCGGTTTTGCTCCCTTCCGGACCGTTGAAATCGCTGTTCAGGTACTTCGTGACTTTCAGCGGAGATTTTCTCACTCCGCGTGACGGGCAAACGAAGCAGGGCGGCTCGCGCAGCGGCCCCCGGACCACCTTGGACGTGGCTTTGGGAGTTTCCGATTTTCCATCACCGGTGGCTCCCGTCTGGAAAAGCGCATCTTGACCCATGAACGGAAGAAGCGAAAAGGTCCACGCACCCGGCTGGGCCTTCCCGAAACCACGGTCCGGATCCCCCACGAAATCGACGCTCCAGCCGCCGGACGGGAGGCTTTTCTGCGTCTGTTCGTAGGTCAAGCAGCTCAAAACCTGCTGCTTCAGATTGTTGTCGCACATCATCCGGCGCCCGGCCTCAGTCGCTATATTAATGCTTGGGAGAAGGACCCCCAAAGCAATCAGGAGGATCAGCAAAACGACCGAAAGATCGATGAGCGTGAAGGCGGGCCTTTTCATTTTGCCGGTTCCTTAAATTTTAAAGGCTCCCCTGAAAGGGGGGCTGCCGAGCGAAGCGAGGCTGGGGGGTTCTGGCTGAAGGACGGGCTTGCACCAGTTTCGGAACCCCTCCGGCGCTTTGCGCCACCTCCCCTTTCAGGGGAGGCTTTCAATGAGGATTGACCGTCCAGCACGCTTCAGCGGCCGGGCCGGCCGCGGACGGCGAGCCGCCGTCCTTCCGGATTTTTTCACCCTTCAAACCGCACGTACGTCGGCAGTTCGCCAACCAGCGGGCGGATGTAGTCCAGGCAGGCGTCCGTCACGTAGTAACGGTCTTCGCAGATGAACTCCGCCGGCATCGGTTTCGTGCCGATCGCCACGGCATGGAGCGGGGCGGTGCCCAGCGAGTAGGCGTACGGGGCGTTCGAGTCGCGCTTGATCGTGACCATCACGCCGCTGGTTCCCTGAACGGCCAGCTCGACGGCGCGGTTTCCGCACGCCCACGCTTCCTCGATGTCCTGCGGGACGGCACGATCGGCCGCGCACATTTGCAGGGATTCGGTCACCTGGAACTCACCGCGCCAGCCGAACTCTTTGCTCAGCATCTGGTGCAGGACCATGGCCGCGCTGGTGCCGCCCATCGCGCCGAACTCGGCGTTGCCAAAACGGTCTTTCACGGAGGTCGCGCTGATCGGGGTCCCGTCTTCGTAGCAGACGCCTTCACCGCAGACCACGCTCACCCAGCCGTACTTTTCGTAGCAGGCTTTCGCTTCGGCGAGGAACTTTTCCTTCACAAACGGGCGTTCCGGGATCAGAATGATGTGCGGCGCGTCGTCTTCGGCGGTCTTGGCGCAGGCGGCAGCGGCGGGGAGCCAGCCAGCCTCACGGCCGACGGTCTGGAACACGACGAACTGGTCCACCTTCTTCATGTCGCGGGCGAGCATACCGGCCTGGAGGACCGAAAGGGCCACAAAACGCGCAGCGGAGCCAAATCCGGGCGTGTGGTCCGTCTCGCAGAGGTCGTTATCGACGGTCTTCGGAATGCCGACGCCGATCAGCTCGTAGCCCTGTTCGCGGCAGTACTTCTCGATGCGGTGGATCGTGTCCATCGTGTCGTTTCCGCCGATGAGGAAGTAGTACCGGATGTTATACTTCTTGAGCAGTTCCAGCACGACCGGGAAATCGGCGTCCTGCATTTTGTGGCGGCAGCTTCCCAAGGCGCTGGACGGGGTGGACTTGAGCCCTTCCACGATTTCGGCACGCTCGGCGCCCAAATCGATGAGCATTTCCTTCATGAACCCTTCGATCCCGAAGCGCATGCCGTAGATTTTTTCGATGGCTTCGGGGAACCGGGCGCAAGCCTGAATGACGCCGCAAAGGCTGGAATTAATGACGGAGGTGGGGCCGCCGCTCTGACCGATGATCGCATTTCCTTTAAGCATGGAATTCTCCTTGAAGTGTTGAAACTGGGAAAAATAATATAGTATAAAACTCTAGCATACCCGAAAAGCGGGAAAAATCAAGGGGCCCCGGGGAAAAATCCTCGGTTCTTTGGCTTTTGACGGCATTTTAATATAATTTTTGTCTTTTTTTAGCTTTTTTCGATTTTTTTGTCCGTTTTGTGTGGAAATTTCTGCAAACCCGTTTATAATTTAAAATACGTAAATGAAATAAATTACAAGGAGATTTAAAATGCTCAAACGAAACTGCGCCTTTTTTGCCTTTTCATTAATAATACTGTGTGCGTTCAGTCTGACCGCGAAGGCGGAGATCACGGACCAGTCCGGCCTGCTGACCGGCTACCATACCGTGTACGAGCTGAGCCTCCCGACCAGTATGAACTATTCGACTACGGAACCGGCCTATTCGGTGGATAATACGGCCCGTCTTGCGGCGGACAATTATAAAATTGAAAAGATCGGGTACTATTTCTCCCTGAAGTCCAGCGGTACCGATACGACCGAGTGGGTGGGGATCACGATGGACGCTTTCACGTCGGATTACACCAAAATGGGTGTTCCGACCTTCGGCAGCGGCGCCGTTTTTCAGCAGTATGTCACGAACATGGCGTACAAATCGAACGCGGCCGCGCTGAATACCGGCTCGCTTAACGCCGCCGCGGGGATCAGGGTCAAGAAGGGGAATATTGAGTTTTGGCCCAACAACTACAACGGCAACAATGCGTTAGACATTCCGAACGCTCAAACTAATTACGACTTTGGCGACACACGCGACGGCGGCGGAAACTACGGCTCGATGCAGATCCACGACCACGAGAACAAGACCGTCGTGATGGCGATCAACAACTGGAACGGCGGCGGGAACTGCATGGGGATCGGGAACAACACCCAGTACTCCGGGAACAACCAGATCAATCCCGACTGGACGTTTGCGAATACAGCGAGCGTCTATTCCGACCGTCAGCTCGGCGTTTACGTGAAATACCTCTTTGATGATGTTACGAATGGTCAGCGTGCCGCAGTGGAAACGGACTCGGCCAGGATGGAGCGCGTGTACCAGTACGAGGTTTCTCAAGGCGGTAACACTCCATCAGCGGACTTCACCGCCAATGTGAACAGCCTCTCGGGAATGCCGATCGACCGCGTGGGTTACTACTACCGCCTGACGAAGGGCAGTTCGGTCGATTACGCTTACGTTTCCTACGACGCGTTGGACAAGACCAGCCGAACGAAACTCGGAATTCCAGAAAATCAGAACTTTATGTTCCAGACTGGCGTGAAGAACATGACGGTCTATTCCAACGTCGCAAACGTTGAGAACGGCACCGGCCTGACCGGGAATGTGGAGATCTGGAGCACGGACTATGCAACGGCTAACGGGGCCAACGTTCCCGGCGCAGACGGTAACACCTACGACTTCGGTGATACACCTTCAGGCAGTGGAAATGGTCACGGTTCATTCCAGATCCATAACACAACCAAAGGACAAACCGTCATCGCCTATAATAACCACAGGGCACCCAATCCCAGCGTAGGGATTGGAAATAACCTATCTGGTCACCCTGATTGGACGTTCATAACGAACGGGAACAATTACGACTCCGTGACGCTCGACGTTCTGGCATCTCCCGCGATCGCGCCGATGATGGCCGAGGCGACAAACGGCTCGCAGTATTCCGTGGTCCAGGGGCTGCGCCTGACCACACAAATGGAGACCAACTGGAATAGCACAAATACGCTGAAATACGACATCGTCGATAACGCGGCGGCTATGAAAACCGATGGCATCATGTTTGACCGCATCGGTTACTACATCGAATACGCGCCGACCTACGACAGCGAACTGCATTACGCATTCGTCTCCATGGACGCTTTCACCGATGACATTACGAAAATCGGCGTTCCGAATGTGGAATCCGGTATTTTCTGGCAGAAGACCGTCAAGAATCTGGAAGTCAGCACGAACGTACCGGCCAATGAGGGGATCATCACCGCCGGCAAGTTCCATCAGGGCTACCTGGAATTCTGGCCCAGCAATTACGGTCAGGCCAAAGGCAACGTGATCACTGCGGGGAGCGGCGATGTGTTCGACATCAACGACTCGGGAGCTTCGACCGCTGCGGGGCACGGCAGTATGCAGGTCCACAACCTGGATAAAGAAGAAACGGTTTTTTCCGTCTGCCATTTCAACGGTGGAAAATCTTATGGAGCCGGTACGAACCCGAAAGCATCCACGAATTCAGGCGGCGGCCAGAGAGACTGGACTTTCGACTATTCTCGCCAGGATTACAAAATCGCGAACGTTTATACCTTCGTACGTGAATCCGACGCGGTGCTGACGCTCGACGATTCGTCGTACAAAGGCTTCTACCAGCGCCACGACGATCAGGCGACGGTGACTCTTGCCGGTTCGATCAAACTGGCCGACGGCGCGAGCTTCGACAAAATTCAGGTCTCCAGCGATGGAACTACCTGGACCGATTTGGACGTCAGCGGTACAAACTACTCCGGCACGTTCACGCTCGACAGCGGGTGGCACTACCTGGACGTCCGCGCGCTGGATGAGTCCGGAAAGGTCATGACGAGTACCAGCACCAACAGAATTGGCGTCGGTGACATTTTCATCACGGCCGGGCAGTCGAACTCCACGAACTATGGCGACGCGGCCCAGAGTACCGTTTCCGGGAACGTCGTTTCCCTGAATCTGACCACGGGGAAATGGGACGTTGCGAACGACCCGCAGCCGACCCTGATCAACGGTCAAGGCGATGGAAGCAACCGCGGCTCGACGTGGCCCGCTTTCGGTGATGCGCTTTCCGAATTGACGGGCGTCCCGGTCGGGATCGTTTCGGTCGGCTGGGGCGGAAGCAGCGTCCAGCAATGGAACCCGGACAATGTCGATACATCGGCGGAGGGCTGGGACACGATCGGTTATACTCCCGGCAATTCGACGCTTTACGGCCGTCTCGCGCTGGCGATTCAGGAACTGGATGGCGATTTCACGGGCGTTCTGTGGCATCAGGGCGAATCGAACCGCGGTGACACGAATTACGCGAGCAAGCTCGAATCCCTGATCGAAGCCTCGTGGCAGTTCGCGAACGAAAACTTCGACACAGACCGCTTCCCGTGGATGGTGGCTCTGGTCTCGGCGAACGGCAACGAGCAGCTTGATGATGTGGTGCGTGAGCAGCAGCTTATGGTCATCAACAACTACGACGAAGTGTTCCAGGGCCCCGACTCCGACCTGCTTCTTGGCGATTACCGCGGGCTTGGCGGCAACCACATTCACTTCAGCGAACTGGGGCTTTTGACCCTTGGTCAGATGTGGGCGTTGCAATACGCCAACGATGTCATGGGCATCCCTGAGCCGTCCACGTGGGCTTTGTTACTTATCGGCGTGGGTGCGCTGTTTGGTGTCCGCGCAAGAAACAGGAAAAATCGGGTGGCTGCGTAACATTTCCGCCCGCAAGTTTCAGAACGCTCGCCGCTCAAAACGACGGGCGTTTTTTTTGACCATTGATCTTTTCAGGAAGAACGATTTTAAAACCCTTCGCACTTTCAGGGGGGACGGTGAAAATCCGTCAATTCTTTCCAAGTGCGGACTTTTTAAAACTTTTCTTGTTTTTTTCCGTTTTTTTTAATTTTTTATCTTTTGTGGAATGGAAATTTCGGCAATCTGGTTTATAATATTGTCATATAGAGTTAAAATATAATATAAGGAGAGAAAAATGCTTAAATGCTTTTGCAATTTTTTCGCTTTTACATCAATAATACTGAGCGCTTTTTGTCTGACCGCGAAGGGGGAGATCGTGGACCAGTCCGGCCTGATGACCGGCTACCACGTGGTGTATGAGCTGGACATTCCAAACAGTCTCAACTACACAAATTCCAATCCGGCCTATTCGGTGGATAATTCAAAAACTCTTACGTATTTGCCCGAGAAGATCGGTTACTATTTCGCTCTGACGTCCAGCAGCACCGGTGCGACCGAGTGGGTGGGGATCACGATGGACGCTTTCACGACCGATTACACCAAAATGGGCTTCCCGACCTTCAAAAGCAACGCGGCGTACCAGCAGTACGTCACGAATATGACGTACAAATCCAACGCGGCCGCTCTGAATAACGGCACGATCAACGCTGCCTCAGGGATCACGGTCAATAAGGGGAATATTGAGTTTTGGCCCAACAACTACGGCCAGGGAAACGCCAAAGGGATTCCGGACGCGGATGGTGGCAAATATGACTTTGGTGACACTCGCAATAATGACGGAAACCACGGCTCCATGCAGATCCACGACTACCAGAACAAAACGACCATCATGGCGATCAACAACTGGAACTCCGGCGGGAACTGCATGGGAATCGGGAATTACTCGGATAATCCGGACTGGACATTCGCGAATACCGCCAACGCCTACTCGAAACGCGAGCTGGGCGTTTACGTGAAATATTTCTTTGATGACGTTCAGGACACTCAGCGCGCCGCGGTGGAAGCGGATGCGGCCGGCATGGACCGCGTGTTCCAGTACAATCTGAAGAATGGCGGGCGTACTCCGACGACGGATTTCTCCGCCATCAACACCGGCAGCAATCTCGCGGGAATGCCGATCGACCGCGTGGGTTACTACTACCGCCTGACGAAGGGCGACGGTTCGGTCGATTACGCTTACGTTTCCTACGACGCTTTGAACCAGACGAGCCGCACGAAACTCGGCATCCCAAACAACGATAATTTTACCTGGCAGACGGGCGTGAATAACATGACGGTCTATTCCAACGTTGCAAACGTTGAGAACGGCACCGGCCTGACCGGAAACGTGGAGATCTGGAGTACAAACTACGGAACTAACAACACAGCGAATGTTCCCGGCGCGAGTAATTCCGCTTACGACTTCGGAGATGAGAAAACTCCCGGAGGTCACGGTTCCTTCCAGATCCATAACACGACCAAGGGACAAACCGTCATCGCGTATAATGACCACGGGTCACAGAACCCCAGTGTGGGGATCGGGAACAGTTCCTCTGGTCAGCCTGACTGGACTTTCTCGAACAACGCGGGCAATTACACTTCCGTGACACTGGACGTTCTGGCCCGTCCCGCGATCGCGCCGATGATGGCCAATGCGACGAACGGCTCGGAATACACCGTGGTGCAGGGGCTGCGCCTGACCCAGCAAATGTCGCTCAACTGGAACGTCAACAATATTCTGAAATACGATATTGTGAACAACGCGGCGGACATGAAATCCGACGGTATCGTTTTCGACCGCGTCGGTTACTACATCGAATACGCGCCGACCTACGACAGCGAACTGCATTATGCGTTCGTCTCGATGGACGCTTTCACCGATGACATTGCGAAAATCGGCGTTCCGAATGTACAGTCCGGCATTTTCTGGCAGAGGACCGTCAAGAATCTGGAAGTCAGCACGAACATCCCGGCCAATGAAGCAAAACTCACCGCCGGCTCGTTCCATCAGGGCTACCTGGAATTCTGGCCCAGTAACTACTCGCCGGGCAAATCAAACGTCATTAATGCCGGCAGCGGCTCGATTTTCGACATAAATGACTCGGGAGGATCGACCGCTTCGGGCCACGGCAGTATGCAGGTACACAACGTGGACACGCAAGAGACGATTTTCGCGGTCAACCATTTCAACGGCAACAAACAATACGGCGCAGGGAATAACCCGGACACTTCCAAAGGTTCGGACTGGACGCACGATGAGACCCGCAAGGATTACCAAATCGCGAACATTTATATGTTCGTGCGGGAATCCGACGCGGTTCTGACGCTTGACGATTCCTCGTACAAAGGTTTCTACCAGCGCCACGACGATCAGGCGACGGTGACTCTTGCCGGCTCGATCAAACTGGCCGACGGCGCGAGCTTCGACAAAATTCAGGTCTCCAGCGACGGAACCACCTGGACCGATCTGGACGTCAGCGGCACGAACTATTCCGGCTCCATTGATGTGGACAGCGGGTGGCACTACCTGGACGTCCGCGCGGTGGATGAGTCCGGAAAGGTCATGACGAGTACCAGCACCAACAGAATTGGCGTCGGTGATATTTTCATCACAGCCGGGCAGTCGAACTCCACCAACTGCGGTGACGCGCCTCAGAGCACCGTTTCCGGAAACGTCGTTTCTTTGAATATGACCACGGGCAAGTGGGACGTCGCGAACGACCCGCAGCCGGTCACGATCAACGGGAAAGGCGACGGCAGCAACCGCGGCTCGACGTGGCCCGCATTCGGCGACGCGCTTTCCGAAATGACGGGCGTTCCGGTCGGGATCGTTTCGGTCGGCTGGTCGGGCAGCAGTGTTCAGCAGTGGAACCCGGCCAACGTCGATACTTCGGCGGAGGGCTGGGATGAGATCGGCTACACCGCCGGCGACTCGACGCTCTATGGCCGTCTCGCGTTGGCGATTCAGGAACTGGACGGAGATTTCTCGGGCGTTCTCTGGCATCAGGGCGAATCCAACCGCGGCGACACGAACTACGCGAGCAAGCTCGAATCACTGATCGAAGCCTCGTGGCAGTTCGCGAACGAAAACTTCGACACAGACCGCTTCCCGTGGATGGTGGCTCTGGTCTCGGCGAACGGCAACGAGCAGCTTGATGATGTGGTGCGTGAGCAGCAGCTTATGGTCATCAACAACTACGACGAAGTGTTCCAGGGCCCCGACTCCGACCTGCTTCTTGGCGATTACCGCGGGCTTGGCGGCAACCACATTCACTTCAGCGAACTGGGGCTTTTGACCCTTGGTCAGATGTGGGCGTTGCAATACGCCAACGATGTCATGGGCATCCCTGAGCCGTCCACGTGGGCTTTGTTGCTTATCGGAGTAGGGATACTGTTTGGATTCCGAGAAAGAAAACGTCATTTTCATAAAAATTTGGCCTGATTAACTCTGTCTCCCCCTTTACAGAGTTTGAAAAGCGTTGTAAAATAAAAATATTCATCCCGGAAAGTTGTTTTCAGGACGAACTGGCAAAAGAGTCCGCTGCAAGATTTAAAGAAGATTCACCTGCACAAGAGTTCATTATGTCGAACACATTTGATCCGTATCATACCTGGTTAGGAATTGCTCCATCGGAGCAGCCGCCGAACCACTACCGCCTTTTGGGTATCGCTCTGTTCGAGGAGAGCAGGGACGTGATCTCCAACGCGGCTGACCGGCAGATGGCTCATATTCGAACTTTCCAAAGCGGCAAACACTCTGCCGAATCGCAAAAGCTTCTCAACGAGCTTTCCGCGGCGCGAGTGACACTTCTCGACCCCAAAAAACGCGCGGAATATGATGCTAAACTTAAAGCTGCGATGTATCCTCCAAGGCCCACGTATCAGATGGGAATGGGTCAGCCGATGCCTCCGCAGCAGATGCGAATGGGTGGAGGGGCTATTCCTCCCGCACCACCTGCGCGTCCTGCGCCTCCTCCGCCTCCAGTACCGCCCGCTCCACCCGCGCCGCCGATCATTGGAGCGTCACCTGCGAAACATTCGTCCAAAAAGCACTCGCATTCGAATGACGATTCAACCAAATTATATGTTGCAATCGGCCTTATCGCGGTGGCAATTATCGCCCTTGCCGTGATGATCTCTTCCGGCTCCAAATCGAAACCGGAGCAGATTGCCCAGACGCAGAATACGTCCAACGAAGATTCGGAGGGCATCAACCTCGACGAATTCAGTATGGACGATGTCGAAGAACTGCCGGAACGTTCGGTTCAGGAGCATATTCTGGATAATCCCACGCCGGGTACAGTGAAGAAATCCGCAAAGGAAAACCCTGCCCCTAAAGCTGAGGCAACGAAAGAAAAACCAGCCAAAACTTCATCAGTCGGGACGGAACCTGAAAGCACGGCTAAAGTGAAGGACGATTCGGTCGAAACCACCGAACAGTCTGCCGCTGTGGACACTCAGGAAGACGAAGATTCCGAAGCCGTTGAAGACGATGAAAAGGCGGAGGAAACCAAAGAAAACAGCGAGGAAGAAGAAACTGCCAAACCGGAAAAAGCCCCAACCGAGCCGAAAGCGGAAGAGAAAACCGATTCCGGGATCTCGAACGACGAAATCAGGAAACTTGGAACGGGTGTTTCACTCTGGTTGGAACCCAAGCGTGAGACCATGCTGAAATTCTACGGTGCCAGTGATCAGGTCCAGCCTGAAATTGAACTGGCGGTGGAATGGCTGAACGACAAAATGATACGTAACGCCAAACAGGGTGTCGCTTGCTGGTCCTTTGACCACTCACTCGCCAAAAAGGGCGCGGGGTTCAAGAAAGTCCAAAATCCAGGTTTGGCCAAGCAGAATTTGATCTCTGCCACGTCGCTTGCGCTGATGGCGATTTTCGGCTCGGGCCAGATTGACCAGAAAGAGAAACAAAACTACTCCAAGGCAATTTCGTTCCTGATGTTCAACGCCAAACCTGCCAGTGACGAACAGGTTCTTCCGGCAGATTACGCCCATGCCAAAAAGCTGGAAGCGTCCCTGGTCATTGAGGAAAACGAAAACGCTGCATTCCACCCGCACGCGTGGGGCACAACCGCAGTTTGCAATTATATCGCGCTCACTCATCAAATAAATGACCGCAAGGAAAAGAACCTGGAACTGTACGAGATTTTCGCCAAGGCGCTGGTCCGTCACATTGCCCGACAGCAGAACGTCGATGGTGGTTTCCCCAAGGTGGAGCGCGGCTTAAACGTGGACTGCATGCTCAAGACCCGTAAGGCGGAAAATGTGTCGGCCATCACATCGACGGTCTGGAATCTCATCGCTCTGCAAGCGGCAAAGGCCGCGGAAATCCCGGTTTCCAAAGACACGATTGAGAAGGCCAATGATTACCTCGCCAAGGAAATCAAGAAAATTCATGTTCAGCACAAGAATTTTGTAGGCCTGACCAAGCTGGAACTTCGTGAAATTCGGACGGCACTGTTCGGGATACAGATTTTTGGAGAGGATTTCCCAACGTACCTGGAATCTGTGGCTCTTTTGGAGCAAATTCTGGCGGTGTACGACGAAACCCAGCTTCAGGAAAACTTCATTTGCTCGATGTATGCGCGTGATTTGCGCAGCGACTCTTGGAAAAAATGGCGTGAAAAGGTCATTGATCCGTACCTGAGAGCGCAGTGCACGAACAAACTGGAAAAGGGAAGCTGGTATTATTCGGGCGAAGTAATCAATGACGAAGGCGGCCGTTTGTACTGCACGGCCATGACTGCGCTGATTTTGGAGAGTTTCTACCGTAACGCACCCACACGTCCGCTGGATGAATGGGAAACTGCACTGGAAGAAGTCGTCATTCCCACCCCAGATTCTGCTCCCGCCGCAGCTCCTGCAGCCACTCCAGCCAAGCCAAAAGAGTCTGCGAAGGCCGAAGAGGAAGCTCCGCAGGAATCGTTCCTTGGGGAAGGTCAAGAGTTGGAACTTAGTACGGGTGACGACGACGATGATGACGATGACGACGAAGAATGACCCAATCAGGCAAAAAAGAGAAGGTTACTGAATGAAAAACGAAATCCAGCAAAACATCCGCACCGGAAATTTTGTACGCTTCGGACTTTTTATCACCGTTCTTGCAGGGCTTTTTTTCCTGATTTGGGGAGTCCGCCTGATAACTCGTGAACTCCCGCCTCCGCCTCCGGAAGCGTTTGCGCCTCACATGACATCCCCTTTAAATGTCAACGTACGAAAGTCTCAGGAAAGTGAGGCCCCTGCTGAACCAGAGACAGTTCTTCTGAATGTGGATGGTCAAGTGTATGAGGGCCGGGTTCAGAAATAGTTCGAGTTTTTTTCTGTTCAGTTTTATTTACAAGATGGTCGTTTCGGCCACCTTTTTTTATAAA
Source organism: Thermoguttaceae bacterium (assembly GCA_030530205.1). GTDB lineage: Bacteria > Planctomycetota > Planctomycetia > Pirellulales > Thermoguttaceae > RGIG3701. The sequence continues at coordinate 175,426 of JAUMVK010000004.1, forward strand.
ATCCAATAATTTTAATATTTTTTCTGGAAATTATCCGGTTTTTCTCTCAAACTCGTGTATAATAAGGATGATTGTATTACTTTTTTAATTGGAAGCTTATGAAACGTTCACTTGGATTTACGCTCGTTGAGCTTTTGGTGGTCATCGCGATCATTGGAATGTTGGTCGGACTCCTCCTTCCTGCGGTCCAGCAGGCCCGGGAAGCCGCGCGCCAAATGCAGTGCGGAAACAATTTGAAGCAGCAAGGTCTGGCAGCCCTGAACCTGGAATCCACGGACAAGCACTTCCCCTCTGCCGGTTGGCACTGGTCTTATGAGGCGGACGCGGATCTGGGTTTCCGCCTCCAGTCCGGCACGTGGACGTACTCGCTCCTCCCGTTTATGGAGCAGCAGGCTCTTTGGGCGCTTGGTCAGGATGGAATCGAGGACCCGAAAAGCGGGACACAGTACGAGCAGGCCATCACCCGATGCGAGACGCCGGTCTCGGTTTTTTACTGCCCGTCACGCCGCCCGGCGATGCTTTACCCGCACGCGGGAACATCGTGCAGCAACGCGAACCGAACACGCCTGAAACAGTGCGCAAAGTCCGACTACGCCGGGAACGCCGCGGATGAATATTTTTACTACCAACCCAGCGGTTACGCGGACGCGAAGAAAAACATTGGTAAGCTGACCATCCCGGAGAACCAGAAATACGGCGTGATCTACGGTACGAGCGCGGTCACCATTGGGGAGATCCGTGACGGAACGTCCAACACGATGCTCGTCGCCGAGAAGTACATCCGCCCGGAAGGTTATGCTGCCGGTGAGGATGGCGACGACCAGACCATCTGGTGCGGCACGGATAACGACCGGCTGCGCAGAACCTCGCGGACCGATACGGCTTTCGCCCCGCGTCAGGACCGGGCCGGCTACCCGAGCACGACCCTTTTCGGAAGTACGCATGCCGGTTCGTTTGGGACGGTTCTGTGCGATGGTTCCGTTCATCGCATTTCGTACAGCATCGACCTGGAAACTTATGGCTGCCTTGGCCGCAAGGCGGACGGTCAACCGGTCACGATCGATTAAAGACGTTTCCAAACATTCATCCTTTTCCAAAGGGTGAACCTGATCCACTTCCAACCGGGATTTAAACACGGATTTTCACGGATTAAAAGGATTTGCACCGATTACGTATTGATCAGGTTTAAGTTTTTTCAGAATTTTTTCCTCAAGACGAATCAAATCTTTTGAATCCCTTGAATCCAGTAAATCCGTGATTAAATCGAAGTTTGGAGTGAACTGGACTCCACGTTCAAAAAAGCGCAGCGTTGGAACTTCCTTGAATTTAATTGAACCCATTAACTAAAGAGTCCCGGGGCCGCGAGTCCCGACCATTTTACAGGCGTCCCATTTCAGGGGGCTTAATATGAAAATCATGCGTCACTCCTTCAAATCATTCACCCTGTTCCTGGCCCTTTTGGCGTCACCGGTCTTCGCGGAGGACTTTCCTTACACGATCACCTCGCCCGGTCAGGTTTTGAATCTCACGACCACCGCGGATAACACGTACACGGTCAATTTTTCATCGGTTGCGGCGGGTTCAAGTCTTTCGGGATTCACTTATTCCGGGGACGGAACCGTGATTCTGATTGGGAATGCGGGCAGCCGTACAGACCTCAGCACCAATAACAGCGGCTTTACCGGAACGCTGGTCGTGGATGCCGCCCGAATTTCCGCTTCGGGCAATATGGGCTCGGGTTCGGTCCTTCTGCAAAATGGTGGAAACCTCATGAACGCCGCCGGCGCGTCCAACTATACGCAGAACATCCAGCGCGGGACCGATGCGGGGGGATTCAAGGCCGGCTGGGACACGACGCTGACGCTCAGCGGCGTGATCTCCGACTACACCGGCGTTTCCGGCGTTTTGAAGGACATCGCGGACAATGGGAGCGTCGTCATTAATAACGCCGCCAACACGTACACCGGCGGGACGATCATCGAGAAGCAGATCGACATTGGAACGGCCGCCGCCAACGGAACGCCGCTGGGGACCGGAGCCGTTTCATTCTCGGCCTCGACGGCCATTCTGGACCTGAAGGGGCAAAACATCACCATCGGCGGTTTGAACGCCACCCAGGGCAAAGTCCAGGCCGGCAGCGGCTCGCCGACCCTGACGCTGAACATCCCTGACGGTCAGGAATACACGTACACGGGAGCCATTTCCGGAGCCATTTCCATCGTGAAAGACGGCGCCGGTACGCAGATCCTCGGTGGGAACGCCAAGGGTTACACCGGTAAGACGACCGTCACGGGCGGGACCCTCAAACTGGCGGACGGCGTGAGTTCCTTCAGTGCGGCAACCCTCAACGGTGGAACCCTCTCGGTGGATACTTCAAGCGGCATCACGCTGACCGTCCAGAAAGACGGCGGAACGCTCGACTGGCGTGCGGGCGGAACTGCCGGGATCTCCGTCACGCTCAAAGGCGACGAAACGACGTCGGCCGACACGGTTTTCACGTTCCAGGGCATCACCAATCCCACGGGCAACTGCAACACGCTGAACATGGTTTCGGCTTCTGAATACATCGGGAAGATCCGGCTGGCGGGTGGAAAATGGAACGTGAACGGGGCCTCTCAGCTTCACAGCGGCGCCGTCATTCTGGACGGCGGAACGTTCATGCTGAACGACCAGATCAATTTCACCGGTTTCACCGTTCCGAACGCGATCGAAGTCGCTCCGGCCGGCGGCTCCATTCGTCCCGGCGGCGGCAATGTTTCGTACAAACTGGCCGGCCCCATCACCGGTACGGGGGAACTCGGCATTTCCTGCGATAACGCGACGGTCGTTTTCGCGAACAGCGGCAACACGTTCTCCGGTGGCTTGAACCTCGGCGTCCCGTACAATGCCAGCGGGAGTTCCGCGGTGGTGAAACTCGGCGCGGACAACGCGATCGGTTCGGGGGTGGTGACCGTCACCAACGCCGGCGCGAAGCTGGATCTGGCGGGTTACAGCGTCACGACGCGCCCCATTGCGGGGCTTTCCACGACGCTGGCTGCGGCCGACATCAAAAACTCCAGCTCGACCGCCAGCACGCTCACACTTGACGTTCCATCCGGCACGGAGTACTCCTACGTTGGTAAACTCTCCGGGAAGATCAACCTCGTGAAAAACGGCGCGGGTACGCAGAAACTCAGCGGCAGCGGCATCACTTTCTCCGGCCTTCTGACCGTGAGCGACGGCACGCTCGATCTGCCGGGTGTGACGCTTTCCGCGCTTACGGGTCTTTCCGGAACGTCCGCTTCCGCGATCCTGAAAAACTCCAAAACGGACGGCACGACCAATCTGACACTTAACACGACCTCCGACCAGTCCTACGCGGGCCAAATCTCAGGCAAGTTTTCCATCACGAAAACCGGCTCGGCCAAACAGACGCTGGACGGCAGCAAACTCGACGGGAATTTCGCGGCAAAAATCAGCCAGGGAACGCTCGCCCTGACAAAAGCGCCGGCCACGCAAAACGGCTCCTACACGCTGGACGGCGGAACGTTGAACGTTTCCACTTCCGAGACCACGGCCGTCAAGCTGGGGACCGCGCTGAAAACGACCGCCAACGGCGGCACGGTGGTTTTCAACCCGGCATCCGGCACACCGCGTCTGGAACTGGGAACCCTCTCCGGGAACGGCGACGCGAACACGGTCGTGACGCTCACGACGAAGGACAATGCGACGGGGAACTGCCCCAGTTTCTACTTCACGGTCCCGGCCTCGTACCTCGGTAAAGTCGAAGTGACCGGCGGGAAATGGGTCATTACGAACGGCTCCGCCTTGCCGAAAGCCGGGGTCATCCTCAGCGGCGGCGAGATCATGGGCGGTGACGGAAATCCCGACATTACCTCGCCCCTCACGCTTGCCGAAGGCAAACTCAGTACACTGCGTTCCGGCTTCAGCAAGTCGGTGACCGTTTCCGGCCAGATCACCGGCGCGGGCCAGCTCGGCATCGCGACCGACAGTGGTACGGTCACGCTGAAAAATTCCGCGAACGATTTCTCTGGCGGTCTGATCGTCGGCACCACGAAAAACTCGAACGTTGGCCAGGGAACACTCAAAGCCGGTGCGGAAAACGTCTTTGGGACCGGCTCCCTCACGGTCCTCTCCGCCAGCAATCAGAACTCGGTCGATCTTAACGGCTTCAACCAGACCGTCGGGGGCCTGAGTTCCGATGGCACAAACGCGCTGGTTTACGACTCCACGGCTTCGCTGGCGGATCTGACGTTGAACGTCCCGGTTGGTCAGTCGTTTACGTACAACGGGATCCTGCGTGACGTTGACCTCGTAAAAACCGGGTTCGGAACGCAAACCATCTCCGGCGCTCTGACCGGCGTGGGCGACGTACAGGTACAGGCGGGAACGCTCGAAATGGCGGACCAGTCGTACGATTTGGCCGGCACGTCGATCTCCCTTTCGGACAATGCGGTCCTGGCCCTCAATGACGTCACGATCACGAATTTGGACTTCCTCGGTATGACGGACAGTTCCGTCATCAAACCGACGGGCGATATGTTTTCGGTCGCGATCAACTCGTTCCTCGGCGATACCGGGACGCTGACGTGGGACGGTACTACGCTGGGCGGTAATCTGAGTTACTATCTGATCAGCAACGGCGATGGCGGCTACGTGCTGGATTCCTCGGCCGTTCCGGAACCATCCGCGTGGCTTTTGCTTCTGCTGGGGCTTGGCCTGATCATCCGGCGTAAAAAGTCCCTTTAAGAACAGAACGAGCACTCCGCTTCAGAATTCCATTTAAACACGGATTTCCACAGATTAAAAGGATTTACACAGATTTTTAAAGAAAGGGTTTGAAGTCTTTCCTGAAAAAATCCTACGAATCCCTTTAATCCGTGGAAATCCGTGTTTAAATATAAGTATTGAAGCAGAACTGGCGTGGTGTTTGTCTGTTAGCGCCTTTCGCTTTTTTTGTGCCGATTTTCTCCTCCAGGAGTTTGTCTTGGGGCTTGAATTCCGGCGTTTTTCAACAAATTTGCAAAAAATCACAAAAAACTCTAAAAACTTCTGAAATTCATCTTGACCTTTTTCATTGAAATTTGTATTACTCTTGGTAGTCATTTATGGGTATAGATTCATGGAATCGGGAAGTCGAGCCATTTTGGACACGTGCCTGACCAAATGGTCATTCAACCACCGGGTTTCATTTCTACATTTAAGGCTTAGAAAATGAAGAGATTAAGAAACACAATGAACAGATTCAAAGCACACACGATTGCGGTGATTGCTGCTGTTTCGTTGGGGATTTTGACACAGTGTGCGTTTGGACAGCTAGATCCAAACGGGCCTTCAGGTCAAACAGCCCCACCAACAGCCAATCTCCAAAATACCAAAGCGCAAGCCGCTCAGTTCGTCCAGTATGGACGCGAGGCACTGAAGTCGGGTAACGCGCAGCAGGCTGCCCACTGGGCCAATCAGGCGAAAACCCTTAATGCGGTTTTTGGTCCCGGTGAAGACTCTCCCGAACAACTTTTGATGGATATTCAGTCCACCTCGGGGCTTCAGGCCGCCCCGGTGGCTCCTGCCGTTGGAGCGACTGCCGTGAACATGAACCCGGCAGACCCGAAAGCCGTCGGAAGGCGAAATCTTTGCATCATTAAAGCTCGTCTGGCTTTGGCCGAAGGTGATGTCGCCCGCGCCACAACATTCGCCAACGAAGCTGGTGCCATGAACATTCCGTACAACGCCAATGACGACACGCACGAGAACGTCCTGAAGCATATTCAGAACTTCAGCGACACTCTGGCGAAACTCAAAGCGGAAGGCAAAACGGAAAGCGTGCGCCGCCTGATGGCCAAGTCACTCATCGAGCAGGCCCAGACCCTTCTGGGTTGGGGAAAACTCGACGAGGCCGCGTCGCTCTCCATCGCCGCCCAGCAGTTGGACGTGCAGTACAATCAGTATGAAGTCCAGCCGAAAGACCTGCTGGCCCGAATCGATAACGCCCGTACCCAGAAAGCCGGGAAAGCTCCGACTCCTCCGGCAGAACCTTCCGTTCCGGCTCCAAACACCCAGATCGCCCAGAACGCTCCGCTCACTCCGCCGGCTGAAAGCCCTGCGCCAGTTGCAGACCCGCAGCTTCAGCAGGTTACGAATACGGAACTTCCGGGAATTCCGACCGCCCAGAGCGCCGCTTATAACTCTGCCACGGATACGACGCAGAACATTCAGGTCGCCGCTGAGACCCCATCCAATCAGACCAGTATTGGCTACTCGCTCCTTCAGCAGGCGCAGGCCGCTCTGCAAATGGGGAATCGTGAGCAGGCTCGCCAGATCGTAATGCAGGCGGAACAGTATCGTTCCGAGCTTGATCCGGCCAGCGCCAATCGTCTGACGGAAATGCAGGCGATGCTCAGCGGAGTGGATCCCAACGCGGCACTGCCCGCAGCCCAGAATCCAACCCCCGCCGCGGCTCCGAATGGAGATCAGACGGCTCTGTTTGGTCAGATGGTCACGGAATTTGAGAACACAGTTCAGAAAACCCGCTCGATGCGTCAGGAGGACCCGAAAGCCGCTCTGGACACTCTGAAAGAGTATCAGAAAAAGGTTGAAGGCGCTCCGCTGGCAGACGCCCAGAAGGAAATGCTTCTGCGTAACGTCAAGTCCAAGGTCGCCGAGATGGAAGGCTACATCCGCGACAATCAGGCGGAAATTGACCTGAACGTTTCCAACGCCAAGAGTCGGGAAAAACTTCAGGCCCGTGACGATTATTACAACGAACGTGAAGCCAAACTCAAGGAAATGTCCGACCAGTTTAACTCTCTGATTCGTGAAAACCGTTACGCCGAAGCCGAAGTTTTAGGCAAACGCGCGGTCGAACTTTACCCGGATTCCTCGTTCGCCCAGCAGATGGCGACCATGGGTAAAATGTGGAACCGCAAGCACCTGAACGAGAAAATTCGCGCCGAGAAGGAAGACGGCGTTGTCAAGTCATTCCTGGACGTTGACAAAGCCTCCGTTCCTCAAACCGAGGACCTCGTATATGGTGAAGACTGGAATGAAATCACGAACAAACGCGCGAAGTACAAAAAGCAGGAAACTCGCTACAGTGAAAAAGAGCTGGAGATCCAGAAACGTTTGAGCACGCCGATCCAGGCCCGTTACACCAATCAGCCGCTTGCAAGCGTGATGGACGAACTGGCTCAGATGGCCGGAGTCACTATTCACCTCGCGCCGGACGGATTGGCGGAACAAAGCGTTCAGCCGTCTCAGCCGGTCACCCTGAACATTCAGGATACGATCCCGCTCAAGAGTGCCCTGAACCTGATTCTGGAACCGTTGAATCTCGACTACACCATCCGCAACGACGTGCTGATGATCACCAGCAAGTCCAAGAAGGATACGGATACGTACACGGTAACCTACCCGGTCGCTGACCTGGTGATCCCGATCCCGAACTTCCAGCCCTCGTCGAACATGGGTCTTGAAGGCGCGCTGCGCTCCGCGATGGGAACGGCCAATGCCAACTCTGCGCCGTGGATGAGTGCCATGGCTAACGCAGCCTCACAGCCGCAGGTCGTTTCCGCCCAGAACGTGAACGCTCCCGCCGATGCTGCGATGGCTCCCGGCGGAATGGGTCAGGTTTCCGTCCCGATGGGCGGTGCTGGTGGTCCCAGCGCGGTCGTTGGCGGCGGTGCGAGCGGTGGATTTGGTTCACCCGCAGCCGGAAACGCTGGTGGTGCGTCCCAGGAAGACTTTGACAAACTGATCGACCTGATCAAGACGACGGTCAGCCCCGAAACGTGGGATGACGGCGGTGGAACCGGTACGATCTCCTCCTTCAACGTCAACCTGAGCCTTGTGGTCAGCCAGACGCAGGAAGTCCACGAACAGATCGCCAACCTGCTCGAACAGCTTCGCCGTCTGCAGGACCTCCAGATCACCATTGAATGCCGTTTCATCACCTTAAGTGACAGTTTCTACGAAAGAATCGGTGTGGACTTCAACGTCAACTTCAAGTCCAATAACGCATCCGCTTTCACAGGAACCGGCGGCGCGTCACACTCGACTACGAATGGTATTCCGACGTCCTATCACGAATCCGCGAAAGCGACGAGCGACTACTATGGAACGAACCTTTCATCCGCAGACATCAAACTGAACCAGGGCAGCTCGGCGCTTGCGCTTCCGATGTACGGCAACTTCAACATGAGTGATAACGCAGGAGCGACGATGGGATTCTCCATTCTCTCCGACGTGGAAGCCTACCTGTTCCTCGAAGCCTCACAGAGTACCGAACGCAGCAACATCCTCCAGGCCCCGAAAGTCACACTTTTCAACGGCCAGCAGGCTCTGGTGCAGGACGTGACGGATACGCCGTTTGTGGTCTCAGTCATCCCGGTCGTGGGTGACTTCGCAGCGGCCCTGCAGCCGGTCATCGTCGTCCTCTCCGAAGGAACCTTTATGACGGTTCAGGCCGTGGCTTCACCTGACAGACGTTACGTCCGACTGACGGTCGTTCCGTTCTTCAGCCAGATCGGCGACGTGACCCAGTTCACGTTCACCGGAAGCACGTCATCCAGCCGTGATACTTCAAGCGACGACGAGAACAACGAAAAGAAGTCCTCGACCTCCGGTTCGACGACAGGTACGACGGTTCAGTTGCCTGAGTACTCCTACGTCACGGTCACGACGACGGTCAGTGTTCCTGACGGCGGTACGATCCTCCTCGGCGGTATCAAACGTCTGAGTGAAGGCCGTAACGAAAAGGGTGTTCCGATCCTTAACAAAATCCCGTTCATCAACCGTCTGTTCAAGAACACCGGTATTGGACGCGAAACTACAAGCCTGATGATGATGGTCACGCCTCGAATCATCATCCAGGAAGAAGAGGAGGAATCACTGGGTGTTTCACCTAAGCCGTAACACGTGAGTGATTCTTAATCGGGAAGCTGACAGTGAATGGATTCGCTGTCAGCTTTTTTTATGTCTCTGCTCATCCAAACGAACAGATTAATCTTAATTTCCTCTTGCATTTTTCTGTGAATTTGGTATAATTACGAGACGTTTTCAAATTTCCACTCAAATCGTTTAAAGGACCTGATCATGATTCAGATTTACAACACGCTCTCGAAGTCGAAAGAAGAGTTTAAAACCGTCTCCGGCACGAACAAAGTCGGGATGTACCTCTGCGGGCCGACCGTTTACAAACCGAGCCACATCGGGCACATGGTCGGGCCGGTCATTTTCGATACGGTAAAGCGCTATCTCGTGTACAACGGCTACGACGTCCGGTTCATTATTAACATCACGGACGTGGACGACAAACTGATCGCCGAGTCGAACGCCCGTGGCATTTCCATGGCGGCGCTGGCGGCCGAGATGACCGAGGATTACCAGGCCAACATCCGCGCGCTGAACGTGAAAACCGTGAGCGATTTTCCGCGTGCCACGGAGCACATCAAGAACATGATCCCGTTCATCCAGCGCCTGATCGACCGCGGCTACGCCTACCCGGCGGAAGGGGACGTTTACTTCGACGTCGCGAAATTCCCGGAATACGGCAAGCTTTCGCACCGGACGCTCGAACAGATGCAGGGCGAAGGCGGTTCAACGGCCTCGCAGAAGCGCAACGCCGCCGACTTCGCGCTCTGGAAAGCCGCCAAACCGGGCGAGCCTTCGTGGGAAAGCCCGTGGGGGCCCGGTCGTCCCGGCTGGCACATCGAATGTTCCGTCATGTGCCACGAAATGCTTGGAGACACTTTTGAGATCCACGGCGGCGGGCTGGACCTGATGTTCCCGCACCACGAAAACGAAATCGCGCAGTCCGAGTGCTGCACCGGAAAACCGTACGTCAAGTACTGGATGCACAACGGCCTGATGCAGGCGTCGAGCGAGATCGGGAAAGTCGGCGGCCGTAAAACCCGCGCCGCCGAACCGGAAGAAGGCGACCTGGCGAGTCAGGAAGGCGGAAAGATCAGCAAATCCAAAGGCGCGGCCGCGTTCAAGGATATGCTCAAAGAGTTCACCGGCGAGAACATCCGTTTCTTCGTCCTCTCGACGCACTACCGCCGCCCGATTGACTACAGCAAAGAGCGCATCCAGCAAATCGGGGCCGGTATGGAAGCGTTTTATCGCTTTTTCAAACGTTTCCAGCGCGTGACCGGCGAGAGTTTCTACTCGCTGCCATACGCGAAAAACCGCGTTGATGGTGATAATTTCGCCAGTTCGCTTCAGGGCGACTTTCTGAAGGGGATCGTTGAGTCCCGCGCACGGTGCCTCGCCTCCATGGACGACGATTTCAACACGGGCGGGATGATCGGCGAACTGTTCGAGATGCTGAAACGCCTGAACAAATTCGTGGACGAAAACAAGCTGGAGGAAACGAAAGACGCGGCTTTAGCAAAGCAACTGGAGGCCGGCGCTCGCATCTTCCGTGAACTTGCCGCGATTTTGGGCGTTTTCGAGGAAGAAATCAAGCAGGAAGAAGGCGAAGACTCGAACCTGGTGAACTACTTGATGAACCTCTTGATCGAGCTGCGCAAAAACGCGAAAAAAGCGAAAGATTTCGCGACTGCCGACGCCATTCGGAATCAGCTCAACGCGCTGGGGATCACTCTGGAAGACCGTCCCGGCGGCGTGACGGAGTGGAGCAGAAACTAAAAATTTGACGCGTCTTTAAATAATCCAGGGGAGGGGAAACCCTCCTCTTTTGTTTAGGCAAAACTCTTTCCCAAATTTTTTATTTTCTCTATTGACTTTCTTTCAAACTGTGCTATAATAAGTCATATAATTTGAACATTTTAACTCAACACGAGCTTAAATATTATGAAACTCCTCGATTCGTGCCCGAAATTTTTGTTTTATCTTCTGGTCGCCAGCCTGTTCCTCCTGATGGCGGCAGTCGTCGCGGCGGGGGTAAGCGGCCTGCTCTGTCTGGTCGGGGATTTCGCGGCGGGGAAGATTTTCGGCTGGATCGCCGGCGCGTTGGGGCTTCTGTTCTTTGTGCACTTTTTCTGGCTCGTATTCCTGCACGTCGGATATACACTTCTGAAAGAAGATAAATAATTCACAAGACTGCGCGGGGCCAGGTTTCAGACGCTTTTCCCGCGTTTTTTCGTTTTAAAATACAAAAAGCCCATCCCCATCACGGAATGGACTTTCGTTTCCCTCCAAAAATCGCACTAATCGAACAATTGACCAAGCATTTTATCGAGAGCGATTTCCATTTTTTCCGGCGTGTCATACGTCCCGGCAGCGATTTCCGCGCGGACACGATTCACCAGATCGGTACGGATCCCGTTCACCTTTACACCTGAAAAAGTCACATCGGTCGGCTGCGCACTCGCTTGGGGAGTCTTCACGTCCACAACATCCTGTTTCGGCGCGGCTTCCTGTTTTTTGGAAACGCTCGCGGCGCCATCTTCCATCTTTGCCTGGTGGACTGAGTTGATTCGGCTCACTCCCGTGACATTTGACAGTTTGTTAATTTCCATTGTATATCCTGTCAGTTTTTTATTTTGATTCCATTCAATCCTTGCAGCGAATCGACTCTGCGTTCTTAGTTATACCACAAAATCCGCAGAATGGGAAGGGGAATTTCTGCATTTTTCCCAATTTTTTGAAAAAAAATCGGTACCCTTTATAACTATACCATATTATTATGGCTTTGTCCTTCCCAAAAAATAAAAAAACTGAAATTTCTGATTTTAAAACCCTTTACCAAATTATTTAATTTTTATATCTTACTGTATCGTCAAACATTCACTTATTTCTACAGATTAATTTTTAAATATTCCAGGCAATTTGGAAAATTTTTTCGGTGCCCCTTGCCTTGGGGGTGAATATTGTGTATAATCGCGAAAAAAGGGATCAACCCTCTTTTCGATCCTTCCTTTAACCCACGGAGCCACCCATGCGAAACCAGCTTCCCGCCTTGTTCGTTTTTCTCTGCCTTGTCACTTTTTCAGTCGTTCTGAACGCGCAGACGCCGCTCACCGAGTCGCTCGTCGTGCAGGACGTACCGGGTTATAATTCCTGGCCGGTCATTCAGGCACTCGGGAAGAAACTCGTTTGTATCTACAGCCGTGGGACAGGCCATTCCATCGGCGAGGGCGTGCGCGGCGTGTGGGCGCGGACCTCCGAGGACGGCGGCAAAACGTGGTCGCCCGAGACACTTGTCGCAAACTCACCCGATTGGGGCGAGGTCACGATCGGTAAGGGCCTGGACGAAAACGGCGCCCTGCTCGTCTGGATCCGCCGCTGCGGAAAGGGGATCCAACACGATTTGTACCGCAGTACGGACGGCGTGAATTACGAGCTGATCTCCACGCCGCACCTTGACCCGATGCCGATGCAGATCACGGACGTATTTTCGGTCCCGACGGTGGGGTTGATGGCGCTCTGGTTTCAGGGGAACTACGGCGACAGCGGCCCCTGCCACGCCTGGGGGACAGTCGTGAGTACCGACAACGGAAAGACCTGGACCCAGAACATCATCGAGAAAGAGATCAGCAAAGACGACTGGCCGACCGAGCAGGCCGCGGTTTATCTGGGCGACGGGAAGATCCTCGCCGTGGCCCGGGTCGAGACGGGAAAATGCCAGAAACAGCTCATTTCGACCGACTACGGAAAGACCTGGACCCGCACCGACACGAACATCGCCGACTGTATGGCCTCCACGCCGAGCCTGATCCTCGACCCAAAGACGGGCCTTTTGAGCAATTACTACTACCACCGCGGGAAGGGGATCTTGCGCCGCCGCGTAGTGAAACCGGAAGACGTTTTTGAGAATTCAACGGCCTGGCCTGATTCAGAAGTGGTCTGTCTGGGAAGTGAAGTGCCGTGGGATTCCGGCAACGTGAACGCGACGGTCATCGACGGCATCCACTACTGCGCGTTCTACACGGGCAAAGCCCCAGACACGTCCGTCGTCATAGCAGCTGTGCCGGCGCCGATGAAGGGAGCGCAGTGACACAACCGTGTGATTTAATACGGGGATACCGGGACGACGCTTTACGGGGACGACGCTT
>JAUMVK010000070.1:0-12578 GCA_030530205.1 Thermoguttaceae bacterium
ATGCAGCCGATCGCGGGGAAAAAAATCGGGGGCACTTCCAAAAAAATCGGGGGCACCTTTTCAGCCCGAAAAAAAGGGACTGAAACCGATGTGCTCTACTATTTAGTGCCCCCGATGCCCCCGATTTTTTTCCTATTCGCGGAAACAGGTCAAAAAAATTAATTAAATAAAAAATTAAAAATTAAATTCGAAATTAAATTCCAAATTGTAGAACGAAGAGTACGCGCGAAAATCGGGGGCATCGGGGGCACCTCCCACGACCGGCTGGGGCGAAATTCGGAAATTTTTTCCAGATGACCGGCGGCTGACCGGATCACCCAGCGCCGAGGCGGGCTGCTGGTGCCACGATCGGCAGGTTTCGCGAGTCAAGGAGGTAAAAAATTCCCTACAACCGTCAGAAACGGCCAAATTCGCCCATTTCTGGCCATTTTGACCCCAAACATGACCCGGAACACCCCTCCGGCACTTGCGCCGCTTGTACGAAAAATGGACGACAATCGACAATAGAATAACGGAGAGGCGATTCAAAATAACTGTATGGAAATCTGGTCATGAGCCAGTATCTCTACCCCCATAAACCGAGCGCAGGCAGCCGGTATCTCTACCCCCATTTCGCGACCGGTATCTCTACCCCCGTGGCCACCCGCCTTTCACAATGAGCAGGCCCGCGGCTTCCAGGCAAAGTCGTATACGCGACCCACCGTCAGCAGCCCCCGCCAGACGCCGCCTGCGGCTCGCGGATCGCGTGGGGACCGTTCCTCCACGATCGGCAGAGCGCCCCGCAGACGCGCACCCAGGGCCGATTGTGAGGACGTGCAAACGCAGACCTAAAGAACGCCCCGGAAACTGCCCGATACAAGGCCCGGAGGCCCACATCCCACGATAGGCAGACCGCGAAACAAAGGACGAGAGGCCAGCCAGAACGCCGCCCCGACGGTTTTACAAGGTCAAAACAGGCAAAAATACTTAAATCCCATTGCCAAAATGTTAAACTGGGTGGAGTTGGCGCAAAATCGAAAAGTTTGAAAAGTGGTTTCTTAATCAAAAATCCAGAAAAAATAGGTTCTCTTTGCGATTTTGCAAGGCTTCTCAAAGCACGATTGAGGTCCGCGCGGGTCTTTTATCGCTCGCAAATAATTCTCTCTTTTTCCGAAAATCCCCATCTTCCCAAATGCCGCATATTGCAGCAACAGGATTCTCAGACTACCTCCCGATTGGGAAATGGTAACACACCCATTGGTCCAGCTTGGAACGTGATGGGACTTTTGTCTTTGTGCCGCTTGCGAGGGGACGCTTTGACTCTTACCGGGCTCGAAAGTAATTGTGAAATAATTATAAACATCGATTTCACAATGGGTCTTCAATCGTCACCATCCCAGCCAAATGCGTCACGGCAGATCGGACGTGCTATGACGTACCCGTGACGCTTTGCGTGTTTTTTCCGAGCAGATTTAATTATGCACAAACTGGGATGTATAAGCAGGAGTGTTGAGATGCGCACTGTGAACAAAATGGGTTGTTTCCAGATCGTGAAAGAGCACCATCCGAGCCAAAGACGTCATAGGTACGTCACAGCATGTCACGGCAGCCGTGACGCTTACGAAAACTGTCCTGTATTCACAAGTATCGTATTTTACGGAACGAGACCACATCCCGTTTTATAGGCGTCATAGGTGTCATAGGTTTTTTTAAAAATATTGCGTAAGGAAATGAAAATGAAAAGAGAAGGGAGTAGATAAGACTAAATAGAGGTGATCCCGTATATAAAAAAAGTTTTTCGGATTTTGCTATGACACCTATGACGCCTGTGACGCAGCCTGAAATCTGCCCCCATTTTACAATTAAATTTCTCACATACAAACTACGTGGCTTCAGATCCCCTTCGACCAACACGGGGACCCGATCACTCTTCCCAATCGGCCCTGACGGGGGGCCGTTGCCTAGCCTACTTTTCCACGATGGGCAAATCGGCGAGGCTGCAGACGGCTCACTCTTCCCCAAAGGCCCCTCGGGATCCCGCTGACGACCAGCTCTTCCCAATCGGGCAGCCAGTCAGGAAGACCGGACCGGTTCACACTTCGACGATGGGCGCTTTCCCTGTCAGGAATCGTGACGGCTCCACGCGGCTCATTCTCCACGATTGGCGAGAAGCCGTCCTTTTCCCAACCTGGGCACAAGGGACTGCTGAACAGCTTTGCAGGGGCATATTCCTCACAAATGGCGGATCCCCGAGACAACTCGTCCCAATCGGAACGTCGTCGCTCTCAACCTTCACGATTAGCAGAAGCCGCCGAAACTCCGGGAATTTCAAGAAAAATCTCCCCGATCTTTTTCAAGACCACCACCGGTGAGGGGTTAAAATTTTGTAAAATGGTGAATTAATGGTATAATAACACCTCGTAATCGTGAGAGATAGTCCAGCGATTTGTGAAAACGAAGTTTTCCTCCTTAAAGAATCCCTGAAAATTTTGGTTTTTTTAAGAAAAAAAAGAACAAGGGTATACATGTATACCTTTAAAATTTGACAGAATCCAGATTTATGGTAAAATACCCGTATTTGACGAGCCAGCAGGATCACCACCCGATTCAGATTTTTTTGGATTTTATGTGGAAAATTTTAGCTCACATACTACCCGTAGTATGATAAGATTTTGGGAAAATCACGGTTTGTGGTATAATACCCGCGTTTGAAAAATCGATCAGGCCAAGCCCACTTCCAATTTTTTGACTTTTTTGAGGGAAATTTCAACGAATCCCTACCGGTAGGGAATTTTTGTTTGACAGAAATACCACATGTAGTATAATACTCGCGTTTTGAGACCAAAGGAGGCCCCATGCTCAATAACGACAAATCGTCCATTCCCAAGGGCCTGTACCACTGCATCATCATGGACGTCACGAGCGGCACGACACGCAAGAGTGGTATTCCCTACGATCGGCTGACGCTCGAAGTGCTGACCGGCGAACATCCTGGGCAGCAGAACAAAACGTTCAGTCAGCTGTTATTCTACCAAAAGGTCGGCGACCGACAGGTCGAGACGAACGCGCATGTCCGCTGGGCGTGGGCGGCGGGAATACTACATCCGGGCGAAACGATCGATTTCAACCCGGGCATGCTTCGGGGAAAGCAGGTCATCGTGCGGGTCGTGCCACAGAAAAACTCGGATTACAATGAGGTAGACGACCGTGGCTATGCGGTCTGGCTCATCGGAGATGAAGAGGTCGCCAACGTGCCGACGCTCACACTTCCCAAACCGTTTGAATCGGACAATTAAAAGGAGAAAACATGAACAGACTCACCATCTTTTACTTTCACGATGAGCTGGTCCGCGCAGCAGTCATCCAGGGCGAGAACTGCTTCATCGGTCACGAAGTCGCAGCCGCCTTGGGTTACCGGGATATTATGAATGCCGTAGAACAATTCGTGCCCAGAGAAGAAGTCCGGCGCCTGACACTCCCATTCCTCGGCAATACGTGGCTCACCGAAACGCTTGTCACACTCGAGGGGGCGAGGAAACTGGCCTCCCAGATTGGGAAAGAGAAGCGGAAAAGGGCTTTTTTGGCGTGGCTCGACCACAAAAACAGATTCCTCACCGAGAACCGGCAGGATGCCCGATCCGTTCCCTTGCCGGACTTTTGCCAATTTGAAACCGTTTGATCCTAACCCCAGAAAGAGAGTTCCTATGACCCAAAACAACAACCGCGAAATTCGTGATATGATTCTGAACCGCATTGATTTCATCGCCGAGTATCGCGCTATGGGCCTACAGTTCGAGGGAACCACTCCCAATGCGGACGGGTGGGTTTCCTGCCATGCCTACGATCGTGAGGACCGGAACGCAAGCGCGGCGGTAAACCTGAACAATGGTTACTACATTGATCTCGGCGATACTGATAAAAATGCCGATTTTTTCAAATTCGCGAAACGCCACTACGGGTTTCCCAGCTTCCCGGCTGTGCTGGACTACTACAAAGAGAAATACGGGCTGACCGACGTTTCACAAAAGACCGTCCCGGTTCCGTTGATTCGGGAACCGCACACGATCGACATTGAAGCGATACTCCGTGGAAGAAAGCCGTGGGAGCTTCACCCGGAAGCCGATGATGAGAACGTGCCATCTCTTCACGAAGTGCCGGAGGAAAATGTCACGGAGACTCAAAAAGCGACTCCTGACGAGCAGATCGAACCGCTGCCATGGAACGATAGCGGGGACTGGTGGTGTGGGATAAAAAACACGAACAGCGATGCGGTGAAACGAGCCGGGGGCTTTTTGTGCCGATACAAAGGGTACTACATGTGCGTCAGCTTTCCCGTTTTCAACCCTCAAAACACAAGGAAGGAAAACGGTTTCGTGGTGGAAGCCGTGAACGGTTCGGAGCTCCCCAAATTCAATGCCAGCGGTGATCTGATCGGCTCCACGAAGTGCAAACTGGTCGCTGGAACCAAAAGTGGCCTGGTCGGAAAAGAAGCGCTGGAAACCATTCAGGCAGCCCGTAAAGCTGGCACACTCGACCAACTGACCGTCTTCAAAGTTGAGGGGATCACCGACCTGACCGCACTGCTGGCCCGGATCCCCCAAGAAAAGCGAGGGAAATGGCTCGTCCTGACCAACGCCTGCGGAGCGAATGAGGTCCCTAAAAAAGAGTGGAAGAAATTCTTCGAAGGACTGAACGTCGTCCTGATCCACGATGCCGATGATGCTGGGGAAAAGGGAGTGAAAGAGTGGTGCCAATTCCTCAGTGGGACTGCCGCCCATCTGCGTAGTGTAAAACTGCCCTACGAAGTGACGCCGAATCACGGGAAAGACGTCAAGGACTACCTGAGCGAGCACTCGATCGAAGAGTTCATGAGACTGGTCAACGAAACTCCCGAATACCTGAAGGTTAAAAAGAACGAGCCGGAACCAAACGACCCCTACAGGATCGCGAATCTGTTTCTCAAAGAAAATTATACAATCCAGGACGACCCGGACCAGTTCGCCCTGATTTTTCAGGAGGGAGAGTTTTCCCGATGGTACTACGGGGGGTATAGGAAAATGACGTTCGAGTCTCTGAACGCGGCCGTATCGCAGTTTACCGAGAAACTTTTTAAACAGGATTTCGAGAATGAAATCAGGAATTGCAGTGGCAGTGAAAAGCCTCGAAAATACCGAGTGACCCGAAACCTCGTTGCTGACATAATCAATGCGATACAATCCATCGTCTTTAGCGAGGAAAAAGGCGACTTTTTCTGGCGAGGGAAGGATTGCCCGGAGGAGTTTAAGAAAACGGATTTACTCATTCCATTCCGAAACGGGATCCTGAACTTCTCGCGTCTGGAAGAGGAATGGAAAGCGGGTCGCAGCAGTCGTGACTGGAACGATTACCTCATGCCACCCGCGCCCCTGTTTTTCAACCGTTACGTGTTCGATTTCGATTACGACGGAAACGCGAGATGTGAGGAGTGGGAGAAGCTCATCGAAGAAACGCTCGTCGATGAAAAAGATGGTAAAAAAGACTGGAGCAAATATAAATTCCTTCAGGAATTCTTCGGTTATTGCCTCACGCGGGACGCGTCACTCCACCAATACATCATGATGGTTGGCGAAGGCGGAAACGGCAAATCGGCGGTGTTGACAGGTTTTTCGACGATGATCGGCGAGGAGAACACGTCGAACATCCCTCTCGAACAGTTTGACGACAAATTCGCTCTGATTAACATGCGTGGCAAACTCGTGAATATCGTGGACGACCTGAGTGACACGGGGAGTAATTGCGAGGGAAAACTCAAATCCATCGTCTCTGGCCAGACGATCAGTTCCGACCGGAAGTACAAATCTCAGATCAGCTTTGAACCGACGGCTCGGCTGATTTTCGCCTGCAACACCCTCCCGCGACAACGCGACAAGAGTAACGGTTTTTTCCGTCGCCTCACGATCCTGCGGTTCAACAAAACGATCCCCGAATCGAAGAAGCGTCCGGAATTCACCACGAAAAAGTTCTGGAAGCAGAAAGTCGCTGGGATTTTTAACTGGTGCCTCGACGGGCTGCTGCACCTGCGGTGTGACGACAACCATTTCTACCCATGCCCTGAATCGGATGAAATCATAGAGGAATACAAGTATTTCGGCAATCCGGTGCTCCGGTTCATCGATGAATATGTGGAACTCGACCCGAACGGACGGGTTTTAACTCAAGTATTGTACGACAAATACAAGATTTGGGCCAAGGATCATGGTCACCTCCCAGTTTCTTCCGAAACTCTTGGGATGGACCTCAAGAGGGAATTCAATATCGAAAAGAAACGTTCAGGAGGAAAACCACGCAAGAACTACTATCCGGGTATTCGGTTAATAGATGAGGATTTCTGAACCGATCAGCCAGGCGAGTGATGGGAAAAACATCACTCGCTTTTTTAACCTCGGACTACGAATTCTCCGCCATTCCCTCCAATGGTCCTTGCGGTGATAATTTCTGTATCATCAAAAAAAATTCACTTTTTTTTGGAAAATTTTTCATTTTGAGGTGGGAAACTCTTGTATTTGAAAAACTTTTTGATAGAATGATTTTTGAAAGATATATGCAAGTCTCCCACAGCCGAGAAAAGTCTGGGGCAGGAATCTTTGACAATTCAAACAGACTACAGCCACAACGAACGGGAATCCAGCGCGCACTAAGTCTCAAACTCCTACGCCTCGACCGTCACGGAAAACGGGTTCAGCTTCACGTGGAACGGCTGGGACGTCCGAACCCGCCAGGGGGTTTACATCCACAACACGCCGTACTCGGGCATTTGGGACATCCCGTTCGGTCTTGGAAGCTGGTCCAACCCGGTCGAACAGCCCAACAGCGCGTGGTCCAGCGAGCCGGAAACCCCGGAGCCGTACTCATCGCCGTCGCAGCGGTACGTGGACGACCTCGACGACTTTTTCTACGGTTACGACAATTCCGACCTGTACGAACAGGGAACTCAGTCAGAAAATGGCATTACGATTACCACACCGTCCAACCAGCCGATTTCGTACGCGAATTATGGCTCTTCGGGACTCGCACTCGTTTCAGCCCCCCCAACCAGCGGCGAAGGAGAGGCACTCTTCGGTTCGGATTATAGTTCCTCAGATACTTTTGACGATGTTTGGAATATCCTTCAGGAAATTCTCCATTCGGCATCCGATGATATTATAGTTCCCCTGTCAGATGCACAATTTGCGTCTTTGTCTACTTTGTTACAAAATTCCAGAGAACAAGCACAGGCGGAATCAGATCCACCCCCACAGCTAGCAAATAATCCTTGGACATTTATGGATTCTGTTCATTTGGTGCTGGATGGAATTGGCTTGTTCCCTGTAATAGGAGATTCGGCAGATGGTGTTAATGCAGTTCTTTATTGGCACGAAGGTAATTACACTGACGCTGCATTAAGTGCCGCATCAATGATACCGCTTGCTGGATCAAGTGTTACTGCCGCAAAGTGGGGTAAAAAAGGGTGTGAAGCAGCTCAAACCGCCTCAAAATTGGCAGATGCCACAAAGCGCGGAGAGAGAATTACCGATATTATTACTGAAGCTGCTGAACTGGAAAGAGATTCAAGCAAAGCTGCAAAGGCATTCAAATGGACTGCGGCAAGTATTCACGATCCTCGATTTCGAGATGGTTGTGAAGGGTTTGCCCAAAGGATACATGAATCTATTGGAGGCAAGATTGTTCGAATCAAAGCCTTGCCAAACCGTTTGGGCAATCCTTCTCCACTACCGCAATATCGAGGAGGAAATAACAAGTGGTTTTATCATGAAGTTGTTGTAAAAGATGGTAAAGTCTATGATGCTTTTACAAATTCGAGTGGAGAAACCATTGAACAATTTAAAAAACACTGGAATGACCAATATAGGATCATTATATGGCCTTTTTAGAAAGGGAAATAATGGATTTACATGAAATTATCGAAGATTTAAAAGACATCCAAAAACATCCAAGTTCCTATATTTTGGGAGACCCTGATTTTCTCGTGACAGCGAATTTTCTCACCGGATATTTCTGGGGAAGGGTTAATATGTGGAATTTTCGGGAATGGCTCGTTTTGAAAACAGGTTATCATCATGATAACGCATGGTGGACAGACCTCGTGTTGCTGTTGGCCTTTCCCGGCAGGAATGTTTTTATCAATTCTGTCCCTGACGAAGATTTTGCAAGGAATTTCCTTTTGGACCTTGTAATCGAATACATCCGGGAAAGGGATGTAAAAGGCGAGGACTGTATCCATCAGGAGTACCTTAAAATCCAGGAAAAATACAGGTTAGAACACCGAATTGATTCCAAGTGGTTCAATAAATAATAATGAATGCTAAATTGTTAGAAATTCAGCAGACCTCCGCTTCGGCATATTGGTGTTCGGGTTCCGGCTCCGGTTTCAGCGGTAATGCGACGTCCGGCAATTCGTGGTCAGCCCATGCGTCTGAGGCTGGCGCATTTTCACGATCGGCGGTCACTCAAATTGACTGGTCCTACCAAAACGGCTCCTACTCCGCCGTCGGCAACGTCCATACGGACTTCGACGCTTCCGGCGAGTACGCCTACAGCGGTGAAAACGATTCCTGGTGGAGTGAGTCGAACTCCCATTCCAGCGGGTGGTATTCGTTCGATGACGACAATCACAACGAGCGGGAATCCAACGAAACGATGGTTTTTCATCACGAACGGGACGAAAACTACGAGTGGTCGCTCGACGAAACCGGGCGGGTGTATGTCAGCGGCTATTCCTACACCCAGAGCGGCTCCATGTCCGCCAACGGCCATCGCGGTGGCTCGGGAACGCATAATTACGAATCGAGCAGCTACACGCAGGGGGACGGCTGGTCGAGTTTCTACCACTCCGGCAGTTTTGGATCCGGCTATTTCTACGACGATTACGATTTCACCGCGGACTGGTCGGAGTCGTTCAACGGCGTGACGAACAGCTATTCCAGCGCGCACTCGGCCTCGAACGACGTCGAAGGGTACGAGTACAACCTGTCGGGCTATTTCTCCGACTACTACAACACGTGGACGGGCCAAAACCCGGATTCGGGTAGCTACAGTGACTCGTACCCGTCCTCGAACTCCTACGCATCGACCGTCACGGAAAACGGATTCAGCTTCACGTGGAACGGCTCACGGTATTAAAAATTTCCACTTTTTAATAAAAAAATTCCCATTTTCCTCTTGGGGGGTACTTGTTAAAATCCTTACAGTCTGCTAAATTCAAAACAGAAGTGGGGGCCTTGGGAAACGTGACTTCAGGCAATTCACGATGGTTTTCATGGGGAAGTAGTGATGAACCGTTATGCGATAGCGTTCGTGTGTAACGACGATGCGTATAAGGAGGGAGTCTATGCCGCCTGCCATTCGTTCAGAAAGCATAATCCCTTTGTCGAGATCCTCATCTACACCTACGACCGGCAAATCTTCGGCGATCCTGTGCTGCGGCGATATGCCGATCAGATTCTTCTCGGGGATTCGTGAGGTTTAAGGCGACAATGTGCTGAATCTTGTCGGGCAGGAACTGTATGTACCGGCCTCCCGTAAAGCGTTTCCAATAATAAACTGATTACCGGAGGAACATACGGAAAATATTCCCAAATGTATTATGAAGTACGACCAGCCAATAACAAAAATAACTGCAACAAAAACCCACGATAAACACAAAAAAGGATTATTATGACTGAAAATCTGGAACAAGACCGTTTTCATTGGACTTGGGGATTAATTCTGACGATTGGTCTTATTATCCTACACTTCATTATTTTTTTCCCATATCATGACGGGGCAACAGATTCATTGGGTTATCTGTGGGCTATGCTGCAAGGGCCTTTAGGTATGTTTACGTACCGAGTGGAGCCAATTGGGATGAATTTAATTCCCGCGTTATTTTACTGTGGAGAAGTTTCGGGCTTGATTTTGTGGCAAGTCTATTATAAACGTCCCTTTTTAAGTTGGATGATGTTTGGCTTATTCCTTTTTATTCGATTCTCATTCGTCATTTTGCTTTTATTGTCCATGAGCGTTGTTGATTAGTTAAAACATTAGAGAAGTAAGAATTTAATGTAGCTGTTTTTAGAGTATTATAGTAGGAATGGGTATCGGTATCATGAATTACCAAACCACGCGTTACACCTACGACCGGCTGGGGAATCGGACTTCCAAACGGGATGTTCTGGCGGAACAGGCGGGGGCTGATCTTGACGAAATCTACACCTACGACCAGCAGAACCAGCTGATCGACCTGGATCGTGTTGGAAACCACGAGCATTTCCACTACGACACGACCGGCAACTGGCTCGCGTATCAGCAGAACGGGACACTTCAAACACGTACCCACAACACCGCAAACGAGATTGTGAGCTTGGACGGTTCCGACACTTCCCTCCGCACCGACGCGGCGGGGAATATGACACGGATCCCCAATCCCAAAGCGGGTATCGTCCGAGCGGATTATTCCAGCGTCTTCTGCGTCACTCGCCGCTTCGCCGCCCCCAGACGAGTCGAACCGGAGAGTTTGAACCTGACGTACGACGCCTGGAACCGGCTGGTTCGCGTTACAAAACCAGCAGGGAATCTGGTCGCAGAATACCGCTACGATGGTCTCAACCGCCGCGTTTTGAAAACCACGTCTTGCGAAACGCGCCGGTTTTACTACAACCGTAATTGGCAGTGTGTACAAGAGACGGTGGAAGACCTGCCGACCATCCACTACACGTGGGGGCTTCGCTACGTTGACGACCTAGTCTGCCGCCACACGGACACCACCCCGATCTACTCCCTTGCCGACGCGAACTGGAACGTTGTCGCCCTGACCGACGCCGCCGGTACGCCCGTCGAACGCTACACCTACAACGCCTTTGGCAAGCTCAACATCTACGATGGCGCCTTCACCCCCCGATCCGCCTCAAATTACAACTGGACCCGCACCTTCACCGGCCAGGTCCTCGACAATGAAACGGGGTTGATGCTTTATCGGAATCGTTACTATGCGCCTATTTTAGGTCGTTTTATTACGAGGGACCCGAATGGATATGAAGGGCGAGATATAAATCTATATCGATATATAAGTAATACAACCATAATCGGTTTAGATACATACGGACTTGAATATTGCAACGGTATTTGTTATAATCCTAAAACACATTGCTGTATAAAAGAACAAATTAAAGTTAATTATCTTCTATGTGTTCGTTGCAGTTCATCACATGCCTGGATATATGCTAAGAATTTGGATACAGGAATGGAAAATACGTACGGGAGATGGAAGAATGGATATGGATCAGCAAAAACGAGCGGTGTCCATTCTAATATAGAGCTTGGATATACTTTTCAAGCTGAAAGATGTCAAGTAGTATGCGATTATACCCCTACTTTGGGTTCTGGATATGGGATTTATGGAAATAATTGTTCTTCATATGCTCAAGAAGAGTGGCAGAAAAATACAAATGAAATTCTAAATTCATCTTCATGGTGGTTTGGGGCAGATAGGCCGGGTACGTTATGTAAAAGTATTCGTAATGCTAATGGTGGAAGAATAAGCAATTGGGATTCACATAGTAATACCGGAAGTAAAGTCGGAGGTATATCTTCTTCAGGAAATACTAAGCACGTACCAGATGATTTAGGTAATTTTATGGGATCGTCAGTTCCGAATTCTATGTCTTCATCAACTAAATCGATCTATCCATTGAGTCCTGAGGAATCTTGTGGATGTATAAGTGGGTCGTTTTGTGGATTACCATCTTCATCGTCAAGTTCCTGCCCTAATAGTAGTGGTAGTAGTGGATGGTATTGGTAAGAAATAGAAAGATTAGGTGGTTTTGTCCCTATTTATCGTAAAGGAGTAATAATGCACAAAAATTTGATATATCTTTTAATTGTTTTAAACTCCATCACTTGCTACTTGTTGGCCCTGTCACAGATTTATCCAATTGTTACACCTATACCCCAGATACACATTTATAATAATGGTATAGATTCACGTGCGATTGTTAAATTTCTGGATCATCCTCCGTGGTGCCATTCGCGTTTTTTTAATGCTGATTATGACTATGATAATAAAAAGATTGTTCTTCACGAGTATTACATTCCATTTTTGTTTTTGTCCAAACCGATTAATCAACATTGCGAATTAGTAATAAAGGCATCGCCTGATGGGGAATACAAAGTTTATTCTGGAAATATACATATTGGCAATCTCATTTTCTTTAATGAGACAATTACTTGGAACCCACTGAATATCAAGAATCAAGAGTCAAATACTGATTAAATCCCCTGTTCGAAATCAAGAATTTGTTATGGCAACCTCGAAATACGGAGTTTTTAGAAGTTGCCATTATATAAAATTGTTCATATGCCAATGTAGGAATCACGCAGCAGAAACGGAACAAAGGTATAAACATAACAGAGCAAAGTGATTAATAATCATACTTCAGTCAAAAACGATTAGGAATGTAATCACCACTTCCCCACCGGGCACCGTTCCGTGCCCATCGCGAGCTTATTGGTCGCAGCGGAGGGGGATGTGTCAGTTTGTTGCACTTAAAACACACTCAAACCTAAAAAACCTTACAGGTTTTTAA
>JAUMVK010000100.1:0-2022 GCA_030530205.1 Thermoguttaceae bacterium
CATAATTCATCATTCATAATTCATAATTTTTTCTCCCCCCTTGCAAAAATCTTTCAATCGGGTAAAATGAAGTTTGAAGTTTTTTCGTTTCTTTTCCTTTTGACTCACGGAGGTGAACTGTGGCTTATGATGTGACCTTGATTACTGGCGATGGAACCGGCCCCGAACTGGCGGAGGCCGCGCGCCGATGCGTCGATGCGACCGGAGTGAAAATCGACTGGGACGTTCAGGAAGCGGGCATTGACGTCATGGAACGGATCGGCACGCCTCTGCCGCAGCCGCTGCTCGAATCGCTCGACCGCACGAAACTCGCGCTGAAAGCCCCGATCACCACGCCGGTGGGGACGGGTTTCCGGTCCATTAACGTCCATCTGCGCCAGGCGCTGGGCCTTTACGCCTGCGTTCGTCCGTGCAAGTATTACCCCGGAGTCCGCAGTTTCTTCTCGAGTGTGCCGGTCGATCTGGTGATCGTCCGCGAAAACACCGAAGACCTTTACGCCGGCGTCGAGTTCCAGCGCGGCACGGAAGAGTGCGAGAAACTCTTCGATTTCATCAACGAGCTCTCCCCGAACCGGCCGATCCGCTCCGGCCGTGACGAGACGGGTATTTCGATCAAGCCGATCTCGGTCTCCGGGACAGAACGGATCATCCGCTACGCGTTCGAGTACGCCCGCCGTGAAAACCGCAAAAAGGTAACGTACGTCCACAAAGCGAACATCATGAAGTTCTCCGACGGCCTGTTCCAGGAAGTCTGCGAAAACGTCGCGAAAGAGTACCCGGACATCGAATCCGAGTTCCGCCTCATCGATAATATGTGCATGCAGCTCGCGCAGAAACCGGAGCAGTACGACGTGATCTGCCTGCCGAACCTCTACGGCGATATTTTGAGCGATCTGGCGGCTGGTCTGGTCGGCGGTCTGGGAGTCGCGCCGGGAGCGAACATCGGAAAAGACGGCGCCGTCTTCGAAGCGACGCACGGTTCCGCGCCGAAATATAAGGGCCTGAACAAAGTGAACCCGACGGCCATGATCCTTTCCGGCATGCTGATGCTTCGTCATCTGGGCGAAAAGGAAGCCGCCGACAAACTGGAAAATGCCGTGGCAAAAGTGATCGCCGAGGGCAAATCGGTCACGTACGACCTGAAAGCGGACCGGAACGACCCGACCGCCGTCGGTACGCAGGAAATGGCCGACGCGATCTGCGAAGCGATGAACTGATACACGTTTGCCAAATCAACCGCTTTAGCGGTTGAATGTTAATAGCCGTGGGTGAAACCCACGGAAATTTCCGATTAACCGTGGGGCCTTGCCCTGCGGTTTTCGTTTCGGGATCATCTCAACCGCTTTAGCGGTTGAATATCAATAGCCGTGGGCGAAACCCACGGAAAAATGTGGTGGACAGCCGTTCCTGCCATCTCCAACCGCTTTAGCGGTTGAATGTTAATAGCCGTGGGTGAAACCCTCGGAAAAATTCGAGGATTTATCACCTAATTTTATCCAAACATTTAATTTGACAGGTTCCTGTAACATTCATGGAGTATTGCAATGAGCGTTCCTAAATTTTATGATTTGATGCTTCCAATTTTAAAATTTTTGGGTCAACGAGGTGTTGCTTGTTCATATAAAGAACAAATAACACACCTCACCACGGTATTCCACTTGTCAAAAGAAGATTTGGATGAAACGATTCCTAGTGGCCAATCGAGACTGTACGATAGAACATCATGGGCAAATTCATATATGTTTCACGCCGGCTTAATTCAGCGATGTAAAAAAGGTGAATATTGTATTACAGAAACTGGCCGCGAACTTTTAGCCCAAAATCCTTCGAAAATCACATTTCAAACGCTCCAGAACTATCCATCATTTGTTGAATTTCAAAGAAGTTCAATTCCTTCTCATGGTCAACAACAAGCCCAGATGGAATTAGATATCGCTGATAACGAAAAAACACCTGACGAATTACTGGAGTCTGCTTATCAAGAGATTGTACGTCAAACAAAATCGGATATTTTAGACAAAA
>JAUMVK010000071.1:0-12389 GCA_030530205.1 Thermoguttaceae bacterium
GGCTTGGCAAAACAATTTCTGAATATTTCTGAATCTTTACAGAATAATTACAAAACCTTTAAATTCGCTTTACACTCATCCCATATACTACTTATGTAAGGCGTGAGGGATGTCCTCCCCGAAAACAATCAAAAATTTCCAATAAGGAGACTGAATCATGAAAAAGATCACCATTTCCATCGTTGCTTTGCTGTCCGCCGCGCTGCTCTGGACTCTGAGCGCTTTTGCCTGCAATACTTCCACCCAAGCCACGGCTGAAGAGGGTTCGTCCGCCCAGGCCGTTAGTGAGCAGCCCAATGGCGAACAGCCCACTGTCCAACTGACAGAAGACGAAGATGACGCCGACGACATCGACGACGCGGATGACGACGACAAAGACATCGAAGACGCCGAAGATGCCGAGGACATTGAGGACGCGGAAGACGCTGAAGATGCCGAGGACGCGGAAGACGAAGACGAAGATGACGTCGCTGACGTTGAAGAAGCTGAAGAAGCTGAGGACGTTGAAGACGTCGAAGAAGCAGATGAGGACGAGACCGAAATCGCTGAAATCGAAGTCGCCGAGACCGGTTGCGAGTCGGCCCTGTACAGCGCCGCCAAAAGAGGCGATCTGGCGAAAGTCCAGGAACTCATCGGTCAGGGCGCCAATGTGAACGCCACGACCGAAGACGACGAAACGGCCCTCCACGCTGCCGCTGACAAAGGCCGGGTCGAAGTCGCCCGATTCCTGATCGAAAAAGGCGCGAACGTCAACGCCCAGGACGAAGATCAGACCACGCCGATTTTCGAGGCCTGCGACGGTTCAAGCCTTGAAATGGTCCAGCTCCTGGTCGAGAACGGCGCGAACATCAACGCCACCAACGATGACGCCGAAACGCCCCTCCACGTCGCCGCCGAAGATGGAACGCTTGAAATCGTGAAGTACCTCGTCGAAAAGGGCGCCAACGTCAACGCCGTGAACGAAGACGGCCGCACCCCGGCGGAAGAAGCCGCTCACGAAGGACGCACCGAGATCGCCGAGTTCCTCCGCAGCTGCAAATGAATGATTTCAGGGAGTACAGTCGAATCGGAAAATCACTTGAATGTTTCAGGTGAGGCCTTTCCCCAAGATTGTACTCCTGATTTTTTTGATTCATTCTAGGGCGTGTTCGCGCAAAATAAATTTTTTGAGTTAAATTGCCGATAATGATAACATTATGCAACTTAACGAAAAACAATTCAAAAAAATCGCGGCTCTGGTTCCAAAGCAGAGAGGGAATGTTTAACAATCGTCAACGCACTGTTATATGTTGTCGAAAACGGCTGTAAATGTCGGGCGTTGCCAGAGAAATATGGCCTCTGGCATACCGTTTATATGCGGTTCAGCCGTTGGATAAAAAACGGAGTTATTGACAAAGTGTTCAACACCTTGCATGAGGAATTTAATGTTACCATTGTCCTGTCATTGGATAATACCTGTGTAAAGGCGCATCCTGACGGAACCGGCTGTCAAAAAAATGGTCCGCATAGCATCGGCGAGACCCGAGGCGGTAAAAACACCAAAATCCACGCGATCGTGGCAAATGAAAAAGCGATTGTCCTTTTTCATCTTTCACGAGCCAATTTAAATGACGCTCAGCAAGGTCGATCGCTTATTGGAAAATTGGGTCGTCAGTACCGCAATTCCTTTGTATTGATGCACAAAGCGTACGAAGGGACACAAACACGGCAGGCGGTTTTGGATAAGGGAATGATCCCAGTGGTTCCCCCTAAATCGAACCGCCAAACGCCTTGGGAATACGATAAAACACTTTATCGCCGGCGCAATGAAGTCGACCCCTTTTTCCTTCGGTTAAAAGTGAATCGCCGTATATTTACACGATACGACAAACCGGACACAACTTACAATGCGTTCATTCAACTTGCGCTTGTTCGCGATTTTCTCCGAAAAAGTGTGAACACGCCCTATAGGTATAAAGTCCCATTCGATAACATAATTTAACCGATTTGGGAATATCTTCATACTTATATCTACCTCCATTTAGAAGTAGCCAAATTCCTTGCCGTATTTTTTCCAAATCTCGAAGGTACAGATTTTCTGAAGTAATTCGTTATCGGTTTGGTAAATGTTTTGTTTGTACTGTTTTTTCTCACCGCAAAAACGTTCCCATTCGTAATACAAATCGTCCGAAACATCGAGTTCCAGTGTCTCGTAAATTTTTCCCATAGTTTGAATCGGGTCGGCCACCAACTCTTCAAAGGAAATTTCCGCCAGTCGATTCGCCGGAATCTCTTTGACTTCCTGAAAAAAGGAAGTGTACATCGTTTCAAACGTTTGAATAATAAAATGTTCCAATTCCATCCGCGGGGCCTGAAAACCATAAAAGTCCGAAAATTTATACCAAAAATTCTCGATCGAAGGATACAAATCAAGCGGATTTCGATGAATATGTACGAAACGCGCGTCCGGAAATAACCGCCTCAATGTCGCAATTCGTGCCGTATGCGGCGGAGATTTCAAAACAAGGCGTCGTCCTTTACATTCCAGCGTAAGACGTTTCAGAAAAAGCAAGAGAGCCTCTTTCCATTTTTCATCTTCCAAACTCAGACATTCTCTGAAAGACCGAAAACCTTCATTCGGAAACGCCAAATTATGATAAACCGATGGCTGCCCCATCGCAGAAAGCGCAAATTCGTCTTCTTGCGGAGTTTGCCACGACATCTGGACGGCATCCTGAGGGCGCCGTTTCGGAAAAGGGATCAGGAAGGGAAAAATCCAGCGGCTGATAAGGAAATGCTCCGGACAAAAGCAGGCATAATTATCTGCGAAGCCAAGCCTGGAATCGCAGGTAAAAAGCTCATGGCAGAAGGTCGTCCCGCTTCTCCAGTGCCCCAGAATGAAAATCGGAGAGTGGGTAATTTCTGTGTGTTTGGCTTTACTCTCTGTACCACATAAAGCCTGCAATAACGAAAAAACGTTGTTCGTCAAACCGAAAAACAAGCAAAGCACGGCAATAGGAGACCTTGAAAAATCAAACCGAAAATGATTTTCCTTCCAAAGTTTCAAAATATTGCCGAGTTTCATCCCATACCAGATTTGCGGGGTAAAAAAGGTCTTTTTACTTCCCCGCGAAATCACGGTGTAATGGATCTTTGAATCTTTTTCCATAGAGCCTTCAGAACTCTCCATCCGGCGTGTGTAAAACCGATTCGCCGACCGCTTCGATAAGCCGGCACATTTTTTCCGAAGAGACGTCAATGTTTCGAATCATGGTATCCAATGCGTAGTCAGATGGATCGGAAAACGGCACATAAAGCCCCAGCAAGGTAGAAACGGCTGAAATCACCTTGGCCCACGGCCGGATCGTCCAGGTTGGAAGCGACATTTCCCGGTACGGTTTTTCAGGAAGAAAACGGTCATGGATCATTCGGTAGTAGTCCGACCATGAGGTAAATTCAGGGTCCAAAACGTGCACCGCCCCGCCAGCCATTTCCGGGAGGAGCATCGCGGCGTGAGTCGCGACGGAAATGTTTCTGACATGCGCCAAAGGGCAGCGGTTTCTCCCCTTCCATTTGCCAAAGTGGAACGCATAAGGCGACGTTTTGAGGAATCCAATCACACGCGGCGTAATCGAAGTATCTCCGTTGCCCCACGCAATGAAAGGCCGCACGAAAGCCCAGCGCCCGGCCGGAAGATTCTTCTCGATCCATTCCTCCGTATAAACCTTAAAAAGCGGGTAGTAGTTCCGAATGTCGGTTCCCCGGCTCAGTTCCTCTTCGGTTTCACCGTGAAAATCCCGCAGGCCGTACACGTCGGAGGTTGACATGTAAACGAACCGTTTCACGCCATGCTTCATCGAAAGCGTCGCCAGGTACTTGGCCGCCTCGAAATTCTGGATTCGGAACCACTCGCGCCTCCCCACGTCACTCGCCCGTGCCGCGATGTGGATCACGTACTCGTAATCGTGGTTTTCAAACAAACGGTCAAGGGAGGAAAAATCGCACAAATCGGCGTGGATCGCTTCGGCCTGTGTCTCGGCAAATCGCGGCACGATTTTGCGATGCACCATTCCAGTGACCTCAAAACCATGCTGAACAAAGTACTCCGCGACATTGGAACCAATGTAACCACCCGCGCCGGTAATCAAAACTTTCGTCATTTGGGAACTCCGTATTTCTTTGCAATTTTCTGAATGGTTTTGACAGCCCAGTCGAGCTGGTCCAACGTGTGGGTCGCCATACAGTTGAGGCGCAGACGACATTTCCTGGACGCCACTGCCGGAGTCGAGCCGATGTTAGAGAAAATCCCATTCTCATACATTTCCATCTGAATGGGACCGAGTTTTTCTTCATCCCCAATCAAAATCGGAACGATAGCCGAGCGGCTATTCATCGTGTCGAAGCCACATTCCTCCAAACGAGCCTGGA
The DNA here is from genome assembly GCA_030530205.1 of Thermoguttaceae bacterium. Taxonomy (GTDB): domain Bacteria; phylum Planctomycetota; class Planctomycetia; order Pirellulales; family Thermoguttaceae; genus RGIG3701. The sequence continues at coordinate 4,408 of JAUMVK010000071.1, forward strand.
AAAAGTCCCGATTCCTCTTCAAATTGGCGAGATGTTCGGGTTCTTCGTCCACAATTCGAATGGATTCGAGAATCGTCGCCACGGTAACCGCGGGAATGGCACTCGAGAAGAACGTACTGCGGGCGTAAAGGCGCAGGTAATCCACGATCTCTCGAGACGCAGCACAAAAACCCCCAACATTTCCGAGCGCTTTGCTGAATGTTCCGTAGTAAATATCGACCTGATCCATCATCCCGAAAATAGAGGCAGTCCCACGGCCTTTTTCTCCTATCGCCCAGAAACCGTGCGAGTCATCGACCATCAGTAGGGTGCCGTACTGTTTTTTCAGACGGACCAGTTCATCCACGGGAGCAAGCGACCCCTCCATCGAGAAAACTCCGTCCGTCACAATGAGCCGCCCCAAATGACTCGCAGGCGTTTTTTTGAGCTGGAGTTCCAAATGACTCGGTTTCAGATGCAGAAAAGGAACAATTTCCGCTCCGGAAAGTTTCGCACCGTCAAAAAGGGAAGCATGATTCGAAGCGTCTTCGTAAACGATATTTCCAGGACGCAAAATCCCAGAAAGGACTCCAACGTTCCCGGAATAACCAGCGGAAAAAACCAGCGCCGCCTCTTTTCCGGTAAAACGAGCAATTTCCTCTTCCAGTTCATCGTGAATATCGGTCTGACCGGAATAAAGCGGTGGGGAACCACCTCCAACACCGTATTTTTCCATTGCCTTGATGGTCGCTTCCTTCAAACGCGGGTGGTAGTTGAGGTTCAGGAAAGAGTTGCTCCCCAGCATGAACATTTCCTTGATCCGACCATCAGGAAAACGGACTTTCGTGAAAGGTTTCACGCCTTCCATGAGCGTCATGCAAAGCCCATCGTAATGTTTGGGACGCTGGGTAACAAGGGCCTCGGCCAGACGATGGGTTTTTTCCGTCAAAGGGCATTCCGCAGGAGATTCGTAAAGCTGCTCGAAAATCGATTTCATGAAAACAGTCCTCCATACCAGGTTTGAACAACAGATAAAAATTTATTTGGGGAAACGGAACGAAAATCAGGTGGTGAGTTCTTCATCTCTCCCACTTTTTTGCCCGACCGGCTCAACGAAACCAAGGGGCCGGAAAAATCTCCAAAACCGATACAAAAAACGTTTTGAGGCGGTTCTTCTTCTGCAGGAAGGGCGAAAATCAATTCATACTCACCAACTCCACCAATGAGCAAAAACTCTGATGGGAATTCTCCCGAAACCGCGTAGGGGATTCGATCAAGTTCCAATATCAAATTCATTTCTGGGTTTACACGCCGGAAATTTTCGATCGCGTCGAAAAAACCGCCACTGGAGTCCGTTCCGAAAAGAGCCGTTTGGGGGATCGGCGGACGGCACTCGAAAACAGGCATCGACGCGTGATTGATAAGGGCGAAATTGGCGTCCCCAAATGTCCCCGTCGTGTAAAGTTTGAAAGGGACTTGCCGGGACGCTTTGCGCATCACGGGATGAACGTCCGAAAAACTGAAAGCTGTTCCAGTCCAGCTCCAGGGAACGGAGCAGCCCGTATCACCGCCAAGCGAACAGGCACCAAAGGAACTCAAAACACTCGAAATTCCCAGAGCCATTTCCAGGTAGTAATCACCGGGATGAGATGAATCGCAGTTCCAGTTCTGGAGGATAAATTGGGGTTGAAGTCCACAGGCACACAAGTCGGCAAGTGTTCCCCACGCGATGTTTCTTCCAATGATTTCAGGGGGAGTGAATTGGAAGAAATCTTCATTCTCAGAGAAACAATCCGTTGTGACCGCCAGAAATCCTTCTTTCAGTCGAACGATTTCCGAATCGGACTCCCACGTCCTGTTCACCTGGCGATCGCTGGCCTCGCGGATTTTCGACATTCGCTGAATAAATTCAAATTCGTTCATTTTCAGTTTTTAATCAAATAAAGTTTTTCGTGAAAAATGGAAATTTCAACAGGCAAAACCCCTTGCGGATCGCCATCGTACTCCACAGGCACGGTCTTTGGCGATGAAATATGGATCGATTCCGAACGTATTTCCAGGGAGCCAACACTTTCACCCCGGTAAATCTTGGGAATCAGTTTCAGCCAGTCACAAAACCGGAGGTTCTGCAACACACAAAGTGCGAACTGGCCATCCGAGGGTTTCAGGTCCGCGTTGATTTTCATCCCGCTCGCGATGAACGGCATTTTGGAAACCAACAGGTGATTCACGTTTTCAACTGTTTGACCGTTGATCTCGTAAGTGTATTTCCGACTCTTTACCAGCTCTGAGATCAGTGCGATAAATGTGCCGATCCCATCCCCAACCCATGGCCGGATTCGGTTCGCTTTCGCCGCAACCGCAGCGCCCATTCCCAAATTGAGACAGCAGCAAAAAAACTCCAGCGGGTCACCCTCGTTTCGTTTTACCGCCATCACATCGACGGCCTGAGGACTCCCTTGTGCTAAAACCTCCACCGACTTTTCGATTTCATTGATCGGCAAACCGTGAAACTTGCAGAAGTCCGGGCTGGTTCCGCAATAGATCACGCCAAGAGGAAGTTTTTCCTGAGCGTTTTGCATGATTCCATTGACAACTGAATTGATGGTTCCGTCTCCACCTGCTGCGACGATAGAATCAAATCCTTTCGCATTGGCAATTCGATCGATGACGGAATCCCGCCCATCCCACTGGTAAAATTCAAAATCGATTCCGAACCGATCCATTTGTTTGTAGATTTTCTCAAACGATCGCCGGGATCGTCCACCGTGGGAAAGAGGGTTTCCGATCAAAAGTACTTTCATTTGTAAATCCCCATTTTCTGGTAAACTTTGGTGGGATGATTGAACTTCCAGTCTTTCGTCAGTTCCTGAGTCATTTCCCAAGGCACCGGCGTGGAAATCAGCCCGTTTTCCTCGACGAAATTCTGAATTTCCTCGGCCTTTTCACAACAGACCCAATGCTCGTCAGGGATCGGAAAAACACTGCGCATCCTTTCATAAATGGTTTCGTAGGAATCCTGCATAAGATTTCCGAACGAAATATTTAAAAATTCACACGGCTGAACTTCGCCCGACGCACCGATATAAAACCGGTCAATCCCTCCACACGTACAACCTAACATTTCGGGAGATTCTTCAAAAACCTGCGCAACCAAAGCTGGAGCGTGTTTCTCGCGTGAAGAATTGTACTGTTTTTGCGTTTGAGCTGCGATCCTGACCGCCTTTTCGTGATTTTCCCGCTCAAACTGTGTACCGAGCCAACGGCCGCAGGATTTGGGGTGAATGAGCTGAATATAATCGCACTCGTGTTCTTTGGCCAAAGCCATGATCGTTTCTATTTCACCGTTAATGATTTGTTTGTCGGTCAGGACCGTATTAAATCCGATCAGAAATCCTGCATTTTTGCAGTCTTTCAGGAAATTCATAGCCCGGTTCCAAGACCCCGGCTGGCCGGTAAAAGTGTCGTGCTCTTCCGGGTTTACAGAGTGAATGGAACTCATGATTCCGACCACTTTGGCCTCTTTCATCGCCTGGATTTTTTCTGGCGTGGCTCCCGTTCCTGTCGAATTCACCCAAACTTCCAAGCCGGAAAGTTTTTGCAGAACAGGCAGAAGCCGATCAAATTTCAGCAGCGGATCTCCCCCCTCCACCGCATACGCTGCCACGCCGGTACTGCGCAGCGTATCGACGACTTCGAGCAGGCGTTCCAGCGGCAATTCCACCGCTCCATCCCGGCCCTGGTAACAGTGAGGGCACCGATACTGGCACGCGCGGGTCATCGAAAGCACCACCGTAGCAGGACGCGGCGGTTTGGCAACAAACTTCGATTCCATCGACATAAAAAAACCTTCAGAGGGATATGCCGGCAGGTAAAAATCCAGTTTGTACCGTCCATCGGGCAGACGAAGCAGTTTGTGCTGATAAAAAACCCTCGTCAAAAGCGACGAACGCCACAGGAGGCGCACGTACTCGCGAAAACCTCCGAGCCTCCGCATTTTCGGGAAAAAATGAAGGGCACAGCCGATCGACATGCGGCAGTAAAAAAACAGTTTCGGGAATCCCGTGATGAATTTACTCTTTTTCATCTCTGTACCAATTAAAAATCACCAATATTAAAACAAGAGAAACTGGAAAAATCGGCCATAAACCTGGATCCACAGCCAAAACGGGAAGTAAACTCAAAGCCGTGCAAAGCAGGCAATTCAAGCAAGTTGAAACCATGATTTTCTTCGAACAGTCTGTCGCCATTTGCAAGGACAAGAGCCCAAACAAGACTGCGCTCACTGCAATCCCAAACATCAGAGGCCAATTCCCGATCTGGAAAATTTGGCTCCAATAGAGTAACAAAAGAAAAACCGTTGGAATTTCAACCAGCCAAAAAGCGCGTTTGACTCCAAGAACAACCTGAAGTGTCCTTTTTCCTGCCTCACCATCTCCTACGACATCCTTGAAGTAACTGAAATGACACATCAATGCGTGGATCAGAACAAAGACCAAGAACCAATTCCAGGTTCCAGGGGGAAATACTATTCCTTGGGGACAGGCAAGAATGATTCCAAACAAAAAGCAGCACGAAATGGCGGCTCCGTACACCAGACATCCGACAATCGGCCAGCCCTTTAACCAGGAATAAACCAGGTTTAACACGACTCCCACCAAAAGCGGAGCCAGCAGCCAAGGATTGATCCAGCAAAAAATAGCACCAAAAAGCAACTCCAAGCTTGCTGAAAGGACCAACGCGGGGACAATCGGCAGTTTTCCGCAAACCATCGGCCGATGCGGTGCATTGATTCGGTCTTCCGCCAGCCCACTCCAGTCGTTGAAAATCTGGTTGACTCCCCAAACAAGGTACCCAGCCACGAGTGCGAGCAAAGTCTGCCAGTTCCAAGTCACACCATTTTCACCAGCACCCAATACAAGCCCTGCCAGAACGGTCGAGCCTGTAACGAAAGCATAGTATAATCTCATCGACCGGATGTAATAATACAAAAAACTCATTTTTCTTCTGGTTTGGAGTTCAATGTCTGCTAAAAATTCTTCTTCCTGCTATATATAACGAACGAGTGTTAGTTTTTCCCGAATAATTCTAAAAATTTCAGGAATTTATAGGAAATATTTTTGGTTCATCCGGTAACCGCGTACCTGAAAAATAATTAAAACGCGGACAGGTTCAGTGTATTATGTAAAAAAACAGCAAACCATATACACGAGGAAGAACCTTGATCCATCCAAAAACGAGCCGCAGCGCCTCGAAAAAGCACTACGGCTGAACGACCGATTGTCGAAAATGTATTACCTGAAAGAAGACCTTTACCAATTATGGAGCCAGACCGACAAACAGTCGGCCAGAAAATTTGCGGAGGATTGGCTGAAGTACGCGCGAGCTCTTAAAATAGATGCTCTGACATACTTTTGCCTCACCCTTGAAACCCATCTTGAAAACATTTTGACCTGGTACGAAGTCCCGATTTCCACCGGTCCACTGGAAGGCCTGAACAACAAAATCAAGACGATGAAACGTCAGGCTTATGGTTTTCGCGATGGAGAATACTTCAGGCTAAAAATCCTGGGGATTAAAAGGTGTCGGTACGCACTTGTCGGATGAGCCATAAATATAGGTCAGTCTCGAAATTACTTCACACCCTACAAGTCGCTGGTCTTGACAACCTGAATTTTTACGGTATAATTCATATCGTCAGACAAGGCTTTCAACAAATGACACAACAGACCTGCCATTTCCTCAACTGACCGATAATCTGACCTATGTAAAGTTACAGAGCCTGTTTCACCCCGTAAAATACGAGGTGAAACTGATGCATTACCAGCCCTTGAAGCATTGTCCCCATAAGTTGACACGTATGGGAAATCGGTCCTCAAATTTCTTTATTTGCTGATGAACTCGATCCCAATGCCTTTGTGTTCGACGAAGCAGGTCTTCATCCACGGGCGCGGCTGGCTGACCGGGACGATGAGCTTGAACTTCTTGATCACTTCATCGAAATTGGCGATTTTGAACGCGACGTGCGGACGCTTGCAGATGCACTCCGGGAACGGCGCCCCTTCCTCGAATTTCATCCACTCGATCCCGAACGGGTCATTCTCGTACTCCATGATGTGGACTTTGATCGCCTCGAGGTACGTGTCCCACTCCAGGTCCTGGTCGGTCGGGATCCCCACGTGATTGAACTCCATTTTGGCCTCTTCGAGGAGCCATTTCTTCAGTTCCGGGTCTTCGCCGGACAGCGCGTCGGCGGCTTTCGTGACGTCGGCCAGAGCAAAACCCATTCCAAAGGCCGCGGTTGCAGCCAGCATTTGACGACGATTCATTTTTTTCTCCTTCATTTAATCTCGAAAAGTGGATTTTTAACGTTCGATCTGCGCTTTCTGCTCGGGCGTGAGCGTCATGGTTTCCCACGCCGTTTCGGTTTTGCCGAGCTTCTCACGCAGGGCGGAAGCCGCGCCGGCGTCGGTCACGTCCTGAAGCTCCAGGTCGTTCACGATCTGGACCACGCGGTCGCCGATGATGGCCGCGGCGTAGGAATTCTCGCCGTTCCGGAAGAATTTCGCGTCAGTTTCGGCCGGAAGCAGAGCGCGGACCGTTTCGAGCGGAAGTTTCGCACGGACGGCAAAATCATTTTCGGTTTTCAGGCCCGGCTCCCAAGCGGTGGCGGGGAGTTCCTTGATCTCGATGTTCCGAAAGAGGATCGTACCTCTGCCGCCTGCGTGAACCTGCAGACCGATGAAGCCCTCCGCGTCCAGCACGTCGATCATGTTGGCGCACGGCACGCCGTTGATCCACGTCCGAATTGACGGGCCGAGGCACTGGATCTCGACCTGGTTCCAGTCGTCTTTTTTGTAGGCGCGGGGAGCGTCGTCCGCGAACCACTCGTCCGGGCGTTTCAGGTCACGGAACTTCGTGGCGTACCGGTACGCGCGGCGGGCTTCGTCGTAGATCTGGCCCACGGCTACACGGTCGGCAAACTCGCACTGGTAGCCGAAAATCGTTTCGCGGTCTTTGTTCGGTCTGGTGTGGCTGCGGACCTGAACGCCGGAATTGCTCATCACCTCAAACTTGATCTCGAGGCGCAGGACGAAATTGGCGTAGTCCTTTTCGGTGCAGAGGAACGTATTTCCGGGCGTGTTGGGCGCACAAACGCCGACGATCACGCCGTCCCGGACGCTGTATTCGGCAAACCCGCCGCGGGTTTTCCACCCGGTGAGGTCCGAGCCGTTAAAAATCGGGGTAAATCCATCCGCCGCGAAAGAGACGGAAGCCAGAAGGAGGAAAAAGAGGAAGGTTGAAAATCTTTTCATAAAAAGCCTCGTTGGGGGGTTATAACCACGTTAGTGGTTGAATGTTATTAGCCGTGGGTGAAACCCACGGGAAACGTGGTTGGCGCATTTCACACCAAATCTCCGAAAACGTATCGTTCGTCGTAGGGAATATCGTATTTTTTCAGGAACGCAATGTATTCTTCGCGGAATGTTATGCGTTTGTGATGTTCTTCCTGATTCAAAATGTATTGGGTCACGGCCACCAGCTGAGACATTCCCAAGGAAAACGCTCCGTAACCGTCCTGCCAGCTAAAATGCCCTATAAAAAGGTTCTGCTGGTTGAGCCAAATGGAGGATGAAACCTTAATGTCTTTGACCAAATCTGCAATGCTCTGGGTGGGGTGCATACTCAACAAAATGTGGATGTGGTCTGCCGTCCCGCCGATCGCGTACAGTTTATGCCTGTTCTTTGGAGATTGAATCACTCCCGTGATGTAACGGTACAAATCTTCGCGCTTCTTGTGAAGCAGACGCTGACGATACTTTACGGCAAAAACGAGGTGAACAAAAACCTGGGAATACGAATTGGGCATTTGTTGCTCTCTTTGTGTATTTTAACCGCGTTAGCGGTTGAATGTTAATAGCCGTGGGTGAAACCCACGGCATCTTTGGTTTACGGTTGAATGCTAATACTCGTTTTCTTCTTCAAAATAGTCGTTGTTAATG
>JAUMVK010000025.1:0-58226 GCA_030530205.1 Thermoguttaceae bacterium
AATTATGAATTACAAATTGGTAATTAAAAACGGTTAAGTTCTTTCGGAAGCCTGCATTACGCGAAGCGTCAATTCATAATTCATAATTCACAATTCATAATTGCTACAGTTGTCTCGGCATGTGCGGGAAAATCAGGCTTTCGACTGACTCGAACAACGTACCGAGCGCGAGGTCCTGGAGCAGGATGAAAACAAACGAAAAAACAAATGCTTCCGTCGCGGCACGTCCTACTCCTTGCGCACCTGCACGGCTATTGAATCCCCGGTGGCATCCAATCAGGCCGATGGTCGCACCGAAGAAGAAACTTTTGAATATTCCCAGCAAAATATCCGGTTCCCCAACGATTTTATTGGAGTTCGACAGATAAAAATGCCAGTCTATATGATAAATCCATACGGAAAAATAGGCACCGCCCACGATCCCCATAAAGTCCGCGAAAATGGTCAAAACCGGGATCAGCAGGACACACCCAAGGAACCGGGGAACTACCAGGTAGTGGATCGGGTTCACTCCCATACTTCCCAGTGCGTCGATCTGTTCCGTAACTCGCATCGTTCCCAATTCTGCCGCCATACTGCTTCCGATTCGTCCTGCAAGCATCGTTGCCGCGAGCACCGGCCCCAGTTCACGGACAAGGGAAAGGTTGATCAGTGCGCCTATGCGTGTTTCAAGGTAAAAATCCTTTAACTGGTTGTAGCTCTGGACGGCCAGAACCATTCCGATAAATGTTCCAGTCAGCGCGATCACCGGCAGGCTCATGATCCCAATTTCGTACATACACGGCAAAAGTGTTCCGCGCCGCGTTCCCTGAAGGAGCCATACGAAAACGTTCCACACAAACAGCGCAAAGTCGCCGATATTGTACAACCAGCCGGAAACCGTCTCGCCGACCCGAATCAGGTAGCGCACAAGCCAACTGTCCTGGAATTCGTCCTCTTCCTCTACGGCCTCTGCCACCGGCTCGGGAACAGGTTCCGCTTCGGGTTCCTGAATCTTTGCAGCAGTCAGTGGCAATACAACAGGTTCCGGTTCTACAAGAACAGGTTCCGGGATTACCACGGGTTCCGGCTCCGGCACGGGTTCCGGCTCTATTACGGGCACAGGCTCCGCCACAGGTTCAGGTTCCTGGACTGCCTGTTTCGCCAGCTCGGCCAAATGAGCCTCACGGGCTTTCCGGGCGAGTTCGGCCAACCGGGCGTCCTCTTCCTGCCAGGCGCGTGCCGCAAGACTGGCTTCTTCCTGAAAACGCTTCTCCCGGTTTTCTCTCGCAAGCGCCTTTAAACGCTCGGAACGGGACTCCATTCCCTCCGATGAAGGCTCTGACGGAACGGTATTCACCAGGATATGTGCAGTTTTATCACGCAGTCTTGACTCGATTTCATCAAGAGTCTGCGCACCCAATTCATCACCCACGACAGGAATATCCTTCGGAGGCACAAAATTCAGCCATTCTTCACTGGATTTCTCGTCCAACCGATTCACGTGAATCCTGGTTTCATCGAGACCTTCCAGCTCCGGGATGCCCGTGAAATTGGAATCCCAAGCCGTCAGCGGAGCGCGCATGACGATTTCGTCTTCCTGAACCGGGAGCGGCGGCTGTATATTTACCGAACCAAGTGGGCGAAGGATTTCCTTCGGTGGTTGTATCTTCGGGTCCGTACGTTCCTCCTCTGCAGCCGGCGGATTCACCGGTTTCGGCGGAATTTGATTTTTGTCTTGAGGAAAGTCGGCCATTTGGAAAAATGAATAAAAATCTGAAACCTGCGTTTTTACAGCCTGTATATAAAAACATACAAAAACTGTAAAGCTACTCTTCTATTTGTATCGGTTAAACCGGTTTGGAGACTTGAGTAAAATTTAACGATTGTATTACTGCGGGGAGAAAAAAAAGAAAAATGAAATTTGCCCGGCAGTAAGTCGATGTGATTGAAAGATTTTTAGAGAATATTCATCCAATTAATAATATTGAATCAGGGGAATACCATGCAGTCAAAAAAAGTTCTGGGTCTCGGCGAGCTGCTCTGGGACGTTTTTGAGGATTCACGCAAACCGGGAGGCGCACCGGCAAACGTCGCCTTCCAGTTAAATCAGCTCGGTCTGGCCGGGATCATCGCCTCCCGCGTCGGAGCGGACCCGCTTGGCGAGGAGATCACCCGGTTTCTTTCGGGAATGGGCCTTTCCACGGACTTCATCCAGACCGACGCAGGCCACCCGACCGGGACGGTCACGGTCCAGCTCGACGCCACGGGAACGCCTTCTTACACGATTCACGAAAACGTCGCGTGGGACTTTCTGGAACTCACCCCCGAGCTGGAAGCGCTCCTCCCGACCCTTTCCGCCGTCTGCTTCGGCACGTTGGCCCAGCGGGGAAAAACGACCCGCGAAACGATCCAGAAAATCCTTGATCGGGTCCCGGACAATTGTCTGAAACTCTATGACGTGAACCTCCGCCAGGACTTTTTCAGCCGCGAGTTACTGGAAACTTCGCTCCAAAAATCTAACGTGGCGAAAATGAACGACGGCGAGATGGAAGTCCTCAAGCCGGTTTTCGGTTTGCCGCAGGATCTCGCGCCGGTCGATTTCGCCCTGAACCTGTGCGAAAAGTACGGGCTGGCGGAAGTCTGCATCACACGCGCCGAGAAAGGGTGTTTCCTCGTGCGGAAGGACGGTCAGACGGCCGACGTACCGGGTAAAATCGTCCAGGTGGCCGACACGGTGGGGAGCGGCGACTCCTTCTCTGCCGCCCTCATTTACACGATGCTCCGCGGCTCGGACATTCAGACGCAGGCTGAGTTTGCAAATGAAGTTGGAACGCTGGTCGCGACCCGATCGGGCGGAATGCCGCCGCTGCAGGAAGAACTGGCCGCCCTGAAAGCAAAATTTGGGCTTTGAGCTTTTGAACCCGTCCGTCCCTGACCACGCTCTGAATATTCAAGAAAGGAAAAACGAATGCGCCCCGATGATCGCCCGACTGATGAACTTCGTCCCATTACCATCACGCACCATTTTACGAACAAAACGCCCGGAAGCATCCTGATCCGCGCCGGCGAAACGATGGTCCTCTGCACCGCCAGCATTTCCGACAAACTCCCGCCGTGGATGAATCCCGAGGAACTTCGCGGCTGGGTGACGGCTGAGTATTCCATGATGCCGGGAAGTACTTCACCCCGTAAATCCCGAGACCGGAACGGAAAAGTCGATGGTCGTTCCACCGAGATTCAGCGTCTGGTCGGGCGCAGCCTCCGCGCGGTGGTCGATCTGGAACTCCTCGGTCAGCGGCTCATCACGCTCGACTGCGATGTCCTGCAGGCCGACGGCGGCACCCGTACGCTTTCCATCACCGGCTCGATGATCGCCCTGCTCGACGCACTGGAAACCATCCCGGAATTCGCGGGGAAGAAACCGGGCGATAAGGGTTTCCCGGTCAAAGACTACGCCGCTGCGGTGAGCGTCGGGCTGGTCGAGGGTGAACCGCGTCTGGACCTTTGCTACCTCGAGGACTCTGCCGCTGAGGTCGATATGAACGTGGTCATGACCGCCGGCGGAAGGTTCATTGAGATTCAGGGGACTGGCGAAGAAGCGACTTTTGACGAAAAACAACTCACCAAGCTGCTGAAACTCGCCAAAAAAGGAATTGGAGAACTGGTAGAACTGGAGAAATAATCTCCTGCCCTTTTTTATTCTTTAAGGCGATTAGGGGCGCCGTGCATTAATATGCGCAAAACGCGCAAACTTTTCCGGCACTGTTTTTTTTATTGACGCTTATACAATAGTTACACGATATACAATTTGAATTAGTATAAAATCCGATACCGCATAAGAGCATACGTTTTTTCGCGTGACGGAAAGGATTAAAATGAAAAAATCAACAAAATTACGTCGCGGTTCACTCTCATTTGAGTGGATAGTCATTACAACGCTTTTGGTCATTGGGATGATTAGCGGTTTAGGTGCGTTGCGTAACTCCGTTGTCAAGAAACTGGACGATTTGACGACCAGTGTGGAAACCCTGAATACGGCAGCGGATCCGACCAATTCCTCCGGCGGTTGATTCTGTTTCACTGAAAGAAAGGATGAAACCATGAGAAAAAACCAGAAAAAACGCGGCGTTCTTTCATTTGAGTGGATTATATTGTGTGTGCTTTTAATCGTCGGAATTATGGGTGGTCTGGTCACAGCCAGAAATGCTTTTTTGAGCGAGATCGATGATACGATCGACGTCGTAAACCTGATTGACGCCAATTTCGTGACTTCTGATTCTGATGGAGGCTGAAATGAAGCTGAACCCTAAAACGAAACCACGCCGCGGAACGCTGACGTTTGAGTGGATCGCGATTACGACGCTTTTGGTCATCGGTGTGATTAGCGCACTGGGAGCCTTGCGTACCGCACTGAATAACACCGCGGAAGTCATCCCCGACAATATCTGCCATTTGAGCAGCGAACTGCCGGTCGATTAAAAACCAAAGAGCGTCAAAAGATTGGCGCTCTTCGTCTTTCTTTTTCTCGTTTGTCACCATCTTTTATGTTCCAGATCCCTGTTTCTGAAAAATATTCCAGTCTTTTTGCAAGAAATAGACCAAAATTTGGACTCTCCCCCTTGAAATGATTTAATAAAAGAGGATAATGGAATCAAGAAAAAATAGAATAAAAATTTCGGAGTCGGTGGACTCCTCCAAGGAATAGCGTTTTGCTCCCCATGAAGGTTTCGGAGAGCAGCCCAAATCATTAATTTCATAATTTCCCTTTTTTATTATGGTACCGAAAAAATCAAACTACTGGGACCAGATTTTCGCGAATCAGGCCCCCGAAGCGGATGACGCTTCTCCAAATGAAGAAAATGCTCCCGATCTCACTGAAACGTCAGATACGCAGGAACATGACAAAAATGTCCGTGAAATTCTTTTCGAGGAAGAAAACCCCGATGCTGCTCCAGCCGCCGCGCTGCAAAAGGAATTTGAGCTGGAAACTCCCTCAGGATCAACCGTGCTGGAAAACGAAGACTGCACCGTAAATGATTCTCAGGACGATGATCCTTTCTCCGGTTGGACTCAAACGACAAAAACCTACTCTTCTCTGAATTTCAATGAGGAGGAACCGCAGGATGCGGAGGAAGATTCTGATTTTCAGAACGAATCAGAAGAGGCTGAAGAAAACCAGCCTGTCGAAATCCTGACGAACGAAATCGCGGAGGACGAGGCTAAAGAGGAAGCGGAAACCGAAGAGGAAGAATCTGAGGAAACCACTGAATCTGATGAAGAAACCGACGCTGAAGAAGCCCCCAGCGAGCCGATTCTTTCTGAAGACGGTTCACTCCGAATCACGCTGAATCGCTACGAACATCCAGCCAAAGGTTTTGGTTTTGGACTTCTGGAGGAAGCTGAAGAAGCGGAAACGGAAGAAGTGGAAGAGGAAACCGCGGAGGAAACCGTTCAGGCCGAAGCTCCTGACGAAGAAGTTGAAGTGGCCGAAGAACCGGAAACTCAAGTCGCTCCTCCTGGATTGGATTCCTGGGGAAGCCTGGCCTTTGAACTTGGTTTGCCCGTAACCATTCCGGAAACTGCCGCTCCAAAGGCTTCCGCCAAATCAAAAAAAGAAGAAAAATCACCCAAATCGGTCAAGGAAGAAAAAGGTTCCAAATCACGTGGTTCGGAAGATAATATTCCCAAATTGGAATCAAAAATCGTGATCGACCTGGACGACGAAGATCTTATTTCGCCTGAAAACGTTTTCGCGGATTCAGGCAAAGAAGCACGTTCAAGCCGAGGTGACGCTCCGGAACACGGCCGCCGGAAAGACAAGGAATCTGTTTCTGATTTCGGATTCAAACAGGTTTCAATCCCGGAAATGGATGAACTCACCGAAGTGATTCCACCCAGACGCCGCCGCAAGGGGAATGCCGGTCAGGAATCCTCAGCAAATGAAAAGAAAGCCGAGGCCATCGGCGCGATCGTGGCTGGAGTCGTCGCAAGCAAAGCGAAGGATGAAGTGGACAAATCAGGTCGCAAGTCCTCCAAAAACCGTTCCTCCCGCCCGGAAATTCAGGAGGAGGAAGCCCCTGTTTCTCGCCGCGAACGTTCCCGCCGCTCCCGCAGACCACAAGTGGAAGAAGTTCCTCTGGACGATTTCGTGACCGACGAAGACCTCACCCCTCAGGTCGTTCAGGAAGACGATGAGGAAGAAACCGCAGTCCCGAACGGTGCGCGTTCTCGCCGCCGCCGTCGTTCCCAGCACGAAAAAATGGAACAGGCGAAAACTCGTGCCGCAGCTCAGGCCGAAGAAGATGACGACGATGAAAGCGAAACTGAAGAAGTTTCATTCCAGCCGAAAAAACGTTCTCGCCGTGATGGGCGAAATCGTTTCCGTGAGGAACTGGAAGACGAAAAGAGTGAGTGGCTGGATGCAGAGGAAGAGACTGAGGACGAGGAAGATGAGGAAGAAGAAATTCCGCGTTCCCGCCGTCAGCGTCGTTCAGGTCGCTCGGGAAGCAGAAACCGGTTCCAGGAAGACCGGGCAGACGAAGATTTCGAGGATGAAGAAGACCACGTCTTCACGGAAGTCAAGGACGATGACGAAGACGAGGAAGATGATGAGTGGGAAACCGATTTCTCCCAGCATGACGTGCCGGGCTGGCGTTACACCATTGATTTCATCGTGAATTCCAACCTCAAAGCTCGTAAACGTGAACCTTCCAGTATGGTGGAAAACATCGCCCGTATGAACAAACGGGGTGGAAAGCGGAAATAGTTCAATTTCAAAAAAGTTCTGCTTGAAACCATTCGTCGAGTGTTTCTGTGGAAGTAAGACAGCAGGGAGGGCCTGACAAGAGGTTCCTCCCTTTTTCTTTGTTTTTTCTGTTTTTTGCCGTTAAATCTTTTGTATTTTACCCATTTAAAACAACCGGACATTTTATCTATTTTAAATAACCGGAACAACCGGTACAGTCTGACGGAAGATTTGGAAAAACCGGAATAATCCCTACAAATTAACTTTTGGAAAATTTCAGGGAGTCCGAAATACTAAATAAGAAAAAACCATTCCCGTTTTTTTCTGACAGAAATGGCAATCCGCCGCGAAAAGGTTGAAGCAGGGAGGCTTCAAGGCAAGCGGTGACTTAATTTTTGGTAAAGGATGACCGAATGAAGCGGTTTACGAAATTTTCACGGTTAATTTTAGGATTTGTGAGTCTTTTTCTTTTGAACTCACTGATTTCCACCTCCGTACAAAGCCAGACTCTGTACGCGACGGCTCCCGCAGCAGAAACCCAGATCCTCGGTGTGACCGACTATAAAAATCCATCGGTTTCCAATCAAACCAAAAAGGAAATTTTGAGGCAAATTCCTTTCAAAACGCTTTCTCCGGAGGCACAGGCTCGAGTCCGTCAGGTCGTAAGCTCGACGACGATGTACCGTCGTTTGCCGGTCCAGGTCGTTCCGTGCGAAAAAGAAATGTACGATTTCATGACGCGCCACCCGGAAACAATGGTCAACATCTGGGAGTTGATGGAAGTCAGCAAGATGCGGCTCGTAGAGCTCAAGCCAGGCACATTCTACCTGGAAGATGGAGCCGGGACCCGCGGAAAGGCCGAATATTTATATAAATCGCCGGATATGTTGATCCTTTACGTTTTTGGGACCTACGAAGGTATTCCCTTCCCCAAAAAGGTCAACGGTTCCGGATTGATCATTCTTCAAAACCAGCAGTTGAAGGACGCAAACGGGAAGAATCTGCTGGCGGTGCGTCTGGATGCGTTCATGTGCATTGAAAACGATGGCGTGGAAGCACTGGCCAAAACGTTCCAGCCGCTCGTTGGAAAAGTCGCCGACCACAATTTGAACCAAATCGTAGGTTTTCTGAGTGAACTTTCGGAAACGACACTGAAAAATGGAATTGGAGTCGCTGGTATGGCACGCCGGCTGCATCGCCTCAGTCCCGAAGTTCAGCAGGAATTCGCGGAAGTCGCGCTGCTGACCTCGACCCGAAGCACGGAGCCAACTACGATGCCGCTCCAGTATCAACCCTATCCAGCGGTTGGAAATCAGGTCGAATAAGAAAAACGCAAACGGGGGACACACGTCCCCCGGAAATTTTTTAAAACCTACCCAATTTCAGTCAAAACCGTCTAATCTAACGGATTTCTTTCAATTCCCTCAGCCATTCTATGGAGCGGCGGATCCCCTCGCGAACCGGCACCGGATCGTAGCCAAGTTCCCGCCGGGCTTTGTCGCAGGAAAACTCCCAATCCGCCAAAAACGTCTTGACCCAGCCGGGCGTGATTTTTGGGTAGATCCCGAAGGTCTCAGCCATGAATTTCAGGAGATTCGCGACGCATAACGGGATGATTTTGTAAATCGGGAGCTGGAACCGTTTCCGGCCGTACTCCTCGCCCACGGTTTTAAAGAACTCGCCCAACGTGTAGTTTTCGCTCCCCAGAATGTACTTCTGACCGATTCGGCCTTTTTCAAGCGCCAGGATGTGACCTTCCGCGACGTCATCGACCAGAACGTAATTTCCGACGTTGCGCCCGTAATTCAGCAGGATCGGGAAAGTCCCGTTGCAGTACTGACGGATCAAATCGACCACGGCGTTCGACTCGGATAGCTGCCCCGGCCCGAATACCCGCGTTGGGTTCACGATGACCAGCGGCAAATGTTCCTTTTCGATCCACTCGAACGCTTTTTTTTCTGCGATCGACTTGGTTTCTTCGTACTCGGTAAAATACCGGTCCGTGATCCGTTCCATTTCCTCATCACCGCAAACTCCCGGCGGTGTTGGTCCGAGCGTCACGATGGTCGAAGTCCAGACGATGCGTTCAATATTATGCGCCTTGGCCGCCCTAAAAACGTTTTCCATTGCGTCAATATTGAATCGGGCAAAGATCGTTTTATCTTTCGACCAGTTTTTGGCGTACGCAGCGAGATGAAGTACGAAATCACAACCAGTCATGGCTTTAAAAACGGAGTCGTAATCGCAAACATCCCCCTGAAAGTATTCAAAATTCGGGTGGTCCCAGAGTTCTTCCGGTGGGGTCGAGCAGCCACGCGGGTATGTGGGTTTCTCACGACGGGCAAATCCTCGAACACTGTAACCTCTCGCGAGAAGTTTCTCCACGATTTTCGTTCCAATCAGACCGGTCGCACCGGTAACCAAGACTTTTTTAACGTTCATTTTTTGAATCGGAAATCAGAATAACTCAGCCGATGACCGCCAAAATCTCAGATTCATTCAGAATCAGGTACTCTTCGCCATTCAGAGTAATTTTGCAGCCGAAATACTTCTCAAAAAGTACTTTATCGCCCTCACAAACCTGGAGCGGAGCATGCGTTCCGTCTTCCAAAAGCTTACCGTCACCCACCGCGAGTACTTTTCCCTGAGCAGGTTTTTCAGTCGCGGAATCCGGCAGCGCAATGCCGCCAGCCGTTACAGTTTCAGCTTCCATTTGACGAACGATTACTTTTTCTCCCAGCGGAACGAGTTTCATATTTTCCTCCTGGACTAAAACATCCTAATTAAAAATAAAAATTTCTCTATTAGTATTTTCCCCCATAATCACTAAAAACTCAAGGACTCACGTGGAGTTTTAGGGAAATAAACGGGGAAGTGTTCCAGTTAAACAAGATAAAAGGGTTTTAAGGGACCCGGACTTAACCGGTAAACTTTCTTCAAAAAGCACGGTCCAAACCGGCCGCGATCTTGCCGTTACTTGTACCACTCGTCCAGCACGGCCGTGAGCTGTTCCCGCGTGTGAAAGCGGATGAACGCTTCGCGGACCGATTCAAATTCCGGGTGGCGCTGCGCGTACTTGATGCAAAATTTTTTCATGTTGAACGCGGCCCGTTTCTCACCGTACAATTCGACGGCAAGAGCGAAATGCTCCTCGATCACTGCCCGCTGCTCTGCAAGCGTCGGAGGGGGTGGAAGCGGCCGGCCCGCGGCCAACTCGCGCAAGTCGCTGAAGATCCAGGGGTTTCCAATCGCCCCTCGTGCAATCGTCACGCCGTTGATGCCGGTTTCGTGCATCATGCGCACGCAGTCCATCGCGGTGAAAAGGTCGCCGCTCCCCAAAATCGTCACTTCGGGCGCGTACTCCCGCAGCTCGCGCAGGAACGTCCAGTCGCTGTTCCCGGCATACCGCTGGAGGACCGTCCGGGGATGGATCGTAAAAACATCGATTCCCAAGCGACGCGCACCGTCAAAAATCTCGAAAAATTTGTCCCGGCTTTCCTGCGAATCGTCCAGGCCGCGCCGCATTTTGATTGAAACCGGAACGTCAGCGGGGACCGCGTCACGCACGCTCCGCACGATCGCCAGTGCCATTTCCGGCTGGCAGAGGTGGAAACCGCCGCGGTGCCGGCCGAGGATCTTCTTGACCGGGCAGCCGAAATTAATGTCGATCCAGTCGAAGCCCCAGTCCAAAACCCGCCGCGCGGCCGCGGTGAATTCTTCCGGCGCCACCCCCATGAGCTGTGCCCCGACCGGGTGGTCATCCTCCTCGCAGCGCAGGAATCGGCGGGCTTTTTTACCCTTGGTGACGGAAACGATGAACTCGTCGAGCATCACCTCGCTGATCGTGGCCGACGCTCCATGACGCCGCGCGATTTGCCGCTCGGCCCAGTCACTCACGCCACTCAGCGCCGCCTGAATGCACGGGAAACCGATCGGGATCGAGCCGATTTTTAACTCCGGGAAACGAAACCCCGCGGGGTACTCGGTGGAGGAAAGCGGATTGGGTTTTACGTCGTAGTTCATTCTTAGGCTTTTACTCGTCTTTTTTCACCATGCGCCAGCATCGGTGGATCCGCTTGTTCCGAAAGTCTTCCGGGACTGTTCGATTGGAAATTTCGCGGATGGAAACGCCCTGGATCGCGTCCTCGTCGAGTTTGAACCGCCGGTTATTATTCGAGAAGTAGATCACGCCGCCGGGGGCCAGGTGGGAAATCAGCAGGTTCAACATTTCCGCGTGGTCCCGCTGAACGTCCCAGTCATCGAGGTCTTTACTGTTCGAAAAGGTCGGGGGGTCGAGCACCACCAGATCGAAAATTTCATCATCGTACAGCGCATTCAGGAAGCGAAAAACGTCGCTGCGCACGTACTCGAATTGAGGCCCGCGGAAGCCGTTCAGCTCCATATTATCCTGCGCCCAGTCGAGGTACGTGTTGGAAAGGTCCACGGTCGTGACGGACTGCGCGCCCCCCGCCGCCGCATAGACGCTGAACGAGCCGGTGTAGGCGAAAAGGTTCAGGAAGCGCTTCCCAGCCGCCTCTTTTCGGACCATCTCCCGCGTGATGCGGTGGTCAAGAAAGAGACCCGTATCGAGGTAATCGGAAAGGTTCACGAAAAATTTCAAGCCCCCTTCGTGCGCTTCGATGACGAAATGGCGCGTGTCCCAACGCTCGTACTGCGACGCGCCCCGCTGACGCTGACGCCGCTTCACGAAGATTTTTTCCTTCGGAACGTCCAAAACCCGCCCCGTGATTTCCACCATCAGGTCCATCCACTGCCCCTGCTGCGCGGCATTCCGGTCGTTGGGGCGGTCGTACTCCGCGATGTGCAAGCAGTCCTCGTACCGGTCGATCGCCAGCGGGATCTCCGGAATGTCCCGGTCGTAAACCCGGAAACACGTAATTCCCCGCTTCGTCGGCCAGCGGCGCAAGTGGTGGTTCAGTTTTTCCAGCCGACGCTCAAAATCTTTGGCGGAGTTTTTGACCGAATCACTCAAACCACCGAAAACGCCGCGAATCGGCTGGGAAGATGGCTGAGAATTTTCTTCAGAAGGCTCAGTCTCCTTGGGCGGGCGTGGGCCGAAAAACTGGTAGTACGTACATTCCAGCCGCGAATTGTAAATTTTGCGACGGCGTGACGCTTCCTGACCGATCAGCCGCTCAAAGTCCGGGAATGCCGTGTAGATGTAATGCGACCAGGTCGGGAGCTTCTGCAGAATCGACGGGATCGCGAAATAAAGGGCCTTCAGCTCGGAATATTCGCCGATCCATTTCCCGTACGGCGGGTTCATGATCGTGCAGCCGTACTCGTCGGAGGACTCGGTTTTGAGGAAATCGCGGCACTCGAAGCGCACGTCGTTCGAAACGCCCGCCATTTGCGCGTGGTACCGGGACATTTCGACGGCGTCCGGGTCCAGGTCGCAGCCGAAAATCGGGGCCGGAACGTCCGGCAAAATCGCCTCTTTCGCCGCCAGACGCACATCGACCCAGTCCTGAAACGGGATTTGGTTCCACGTTTCCGAGATGAAATTTCTTTTCAGGCCCGGCGCGATATTTCGGCCAATGAGCGCCGCCTCAATGGGAATCGTGCCCGAGCCGCAGAAGGGGTCGAGCAGCGGACGCTCCCGATTCCAGTAACTCAGCAGGACCAGCCCGGCGGCGAGCGTTTCGCGCAGCGGAGCGGCCCCGACCAGCTTCCTGTAGCCGCGGCGGTGAAGCCCTTCCCCCGTCGTGTCGATCGTGAGTGTAGCGCGGTCCTTCAGAAGCGAAATTTCTACCGGGTATTTCGGCCCATCCTCCGGCAAAGTTTCGGTCTTCCAGGCTTTTTGCAGGCGCGTCACGATCGCCTTTTTCACGACTCCCTGCACGGCCGGAACGCTCGAAAGCGTGGAGCGCACGCTTCGCCCATCGACCGGGAAGCAGGCGTTTTTCGGAAGCCACCGCTCCCACGGCAGTTCGACCGTCTGGTCAAAAAGCTGGCCGAAATCTTCGCACGGGAACTCCCCGACGCGGATCAGAACGTGCCCCGCGCAGCGCAAGTGAATATTGGCCCGGCAAATGTCGCGTTCCGTGCCCGTGAAAAGCGTCCGCCCGACTTCAATATTTTTCGGTTCGTAGCCGAGATTCTGGAGTTCACGGGCGACGACCGATTCCAGGCCCATGGTGGAAGTGGCGATGATTTCAATCATATTTTGTGACCGCACAAAAAAATAAAAGCCGAAAAAATCCAGCTTTTATTTTAACAAAGAATAAACGGAACGTCAAGGAGGGTGGAAGGGGCTTTTTGAACGCCCGACAACCCCCCTCCACTGCGCCGAAATTTCAAAGCTGGTCGAAGTGGTCCAGCGTCTTTTTAAGTGCGCCCTGCTGGCTCGCCACGAGCCGGGACGCGTTTTGACCAAGCGTTCGGGCGAAATCCGCGTCTTCGAGCGTCCGCCGCACGAATTCCGTCATTTCGTCCACATCGTGGACTACGACCGCCGCATCGTGCGTCAGGAGTTTCTTCACGATGTCGCGGAAGTTCCACGTGTTCGGGCCGAACGAGACGCACGTCCCGAACGCCGCCGGTTCGAGCATATTCTGCCCACCGCGGGAGCCCATGCTCCCCCCAACGAATCCGACGAACGAAGTGCCCCACCAGCCGCCCAGCTCGCCGATCGTGTTCACGAGCAAAATCTGCGCGCGGCCGTTTTCCTCGGGGTTTTCGCTCAAATCGGTCCTTTTTTGCGTCTCAAACTCCGTTTTTTCGAGCAATTTCTCTACCTCGGCAAACCGTTCCGGATGGCGCGGGACGAGGATCAGCCTCAGCTCCGGGTGAGTCGGCGCGAGCCTCCTGAAAACCTCCACGGCCATTTCCTCCTCGGGGTCCTGCGTACTGCCGGCGAGAAAGATCCGGTCGTCCGGCGTAATATTCCAAAGCCGGGCAAGGCGCCGGGTCTTTTCGTTCTGACGGTCGGACTGCGCGCCATCGTATTTAATCGACCCAACATTGAAAACCTTCTCTGGAGCCACTCCGAGAGATCGAAAACGTTCAGCGCTTGCTTCGTCCTGGGCCGTGACAAGCGTAAGTGTGCGCATCACGCGCCGCATTACCGGCCGGATCCGCGAGTAGTTCCGGAAACTTTTTTCCCCGAGCCGACCGTTCATCACGACGACCGGAACGCCGAGTTTTTCAGCCGTCAGGAGCAGATTCGGCCAGATCTCCAGCTCGATAAGGACGAGAAAATCCGGCTGGACCCGTTTCATGGCGCGGCGCACCGCCCAGGAAAAGTCCAAAGGGGCGTAAAAAACGGTTCTGCCCGCGAACTTTTTCCGGGCCAGTTCCATACCAGTATGTGACGTCGAAGAAATAACGAACTCAAAATCGGGGTGACGCCTTTCAAACTCTTTGAGGATCGTGGCGGCCAAATTCACTTCACCCACACTCACGGCATGGATCCAGACTCTGCGGCCCGACTTTTTTTTCTCCCAAACGGGGGCTTTACCGAGGAATTTCTCCCCGAAACCTTCACGGTATTTCCCTTTAAAAAGAGCCGAATAAAGTAAAAACGGAGAAAAAATCAACAGAAGAAAAAAATAACAAATATTAAAAAACAGGCGGATCATTTTTATATACGTCAGGGGAAATGAGGAAAAAGCCCAAAATTTAGTTTATTATAACACAAAAAAGAAATTTTGGGAATCCCTCTGGACAAAATTTTAAAAAAGTGTAAAATGCACAAATACTGAGTATTGCATTCTGGCAAAATTCGTTTGGGCATTTACATTCCCAAAACGTCGCGAATCGGAGAAAAAAATGAAGCCTCTTCCGTACTTCACAATCGTGGACCGCTATTTTATGCTGAAATATCTCTTCGTCGCGACGTCACTTATTTTTATTGGAGGTTCCCTCTTCCTGCTTTTCGATATTTTATCCAAAAGTGACGATTTACCAATCCTGTTTCAGGAATCCCAAATACACGGTTTCATTGTTCTGCTGCAGTTTTACACTCTGCGTATGATGAACATCCTGCTTTATACCCAGTTCGCGTTTATCACCGCCACGACTGCCATCACATTTTTCATGCTGGAAAAAACCAGCAGCAAAACCGTTCGCGGCGGCGAAGTGATCCCTCTTCTGACTTCGGGCTTTTCACGCAAACGAGTCGCCATTCCTTTTTTCATCGTAGGGTGTGCGTTCATCTTTTTCATGTGCTCCACGGAAGAAGCGTTTTATATTTTTTGTAAGGATTGGCCGGGAGCGAATTCCGACTCGCTCATTGGTAAAATCGAAATTAAAACGATGGATATGCGAAACGATGCTTCCACCGGTTTAAAAATTTACGGTACAAACCTTGATTTACAGACCAACACGTTTTTAAATCCTAAAATTGGAATCCCCAAAGAACGTACTTTTGACCAGCTTGATGAACTTTTGGCTCCAAAAGCGGTTTGGCTTCCGGAATGTGACGATCATCCTGCGGGTTTTATGCTGGAAGGAGTCATCAACCTTGACAAAAAGAACTGGCTTCATCGGGCCGCAAACGTTCCGGTCTGGCTTCCCCACCTGAATGTGGAACTTCCCATTTTTTACACATCAGAAACCGCCTCGTGGGTTTCGCCTGGCAACGTTTTCATCGTTTCCATGCTGATTCCAGAGGATTTAACCAAGGACAAATCCAATTTTTTACCAGAATCCATTCCTGACCTTTACCGAAAAATTAATAATAAACGTCAATTAGGCCCTAATTATAAGGAACGCGCTGATTTTCATTCACGGCTGCTTCGTCCTTTTTTGGAGTGTTCCCTTTTATTCCTCAGTATTCCAGTGATCCTCTCCGCGAGACTCAGGTCCAAAACCGTGATTTTCCTGATTATTGCCGGCTTGATGGGATTAAACATTGGACTGGCGCACATCGGGAAACTTCTCGTGATTCAGGATGGAATTCCAGCCGCCTTGGGAGCATGGATACCTCTCCTCATTTTGGCGCCCATTTGCTCCATTTTGTTCGATGAATTATACACATGATTTCAAACACGAATCATTTCCTGTAAAATTTTAAAAAATAAACAAAAAATTCCTCATATTTCATGGAAATGGCCTTGATTTTTTTCTCGTTTTCTACATAATAAGCAAGCGGGAGATTGTTTGATCAACCTTACCTTTTTTCACCCATTGTAATCGCAAAATTATAACTTATAAGAGTAAATATCCATGACTGCCAGAGACCGTGTTATTAATACTTTATGCAATCAGATTTGTACGCCAGTTCCTTCTTTTCTGACCATTCCCGAATTCGTTAAGAAAAACCGAATTAGTGACTGTGCGCAGTTACGTACGCGTTTTCAGAACGATCTGGACCTGCTGGATTATAGTCTGCCCATTTTGTCAGTTTCGAAGCCCAAGAGTGATAATCGTGCGCAAGCCTTCGACGAATGGGGTTGTGCCTGGAATCGCAGCGAGGATGAGGCTTGGTCTCTTTCTGATGAACCACGTTATGACGATATTTCCGAGCTTGAGCGGCTTCGTTTCCCTAATAATCCCGTCTCGATGGAAATGACGGAAAACGTAAATCAAGTATGTGATTCTAACCCTCATTTTGTACTGATCCAGACGAGGATCCATCCTTTCAGGCGTTTGTGCGCCTTGGGAGGAACGACCGCCGTATGTAAACTGTTCCAGCGTAAACCTCGCGAATTGCGGGACATTATGACCCGTTTCTACGAATACTACCGTAAACAACTCAATGTCTGGTGCCTCACGGATGCCGATGGAATTGGTATTGAAGACGATTTAGCCGATGATAACAGCGGAAGAATTTCCCTGAAGCGCTGGAACGAAATTCTGGTTCCCATGTTTAAAGAATTCTTCGCCAAAATCAGGAGCTGCGACAAATTCGTGTTTTTCACCGGAACCGGGAATTTTGAGGAATACATTCCCGGCCTGATTTCCGCCGGAGTGGATTGCATTCGTTTTGACTCTTCGGTCATGGATCCCAAACTTCTAGCAGACCGCTATGGTAATCAGGTGACTTTCCTGCCGGTTCTGAGACCTCAAATGATTGAAAATGAGACGGAAGAAACCCTAACAAAAAAAATTCTGGCCTTGAGAGCATCGTTCGGTGACTCGAAAATCATCGTGGAGTGTCAAATGCCGCCAAAGTTGGCGCCTCGCTACACGGCTTGTGCCATGCTGAATATTCGCCGCCGGATGCCTCAGTCGGGGGATTTTTCCTGAAGTCCGATTTCTTTCTCTAATATTATTAATGTAAAAGGGAAACATTTGCCAGGAAAACATAAAGGCTTTGCCTGCTTTCCTGAATCAATGTTTCCCTGAGCTCTGTTAATATCTCACGGATCACGTGTCATTCGTCTCATTCGCAAAATTCAAAACGCTTCTGAGTGTTCCTGATTCTGTTTTCCTGACGATCCCCAGAAAAACTCCCGCCTCGTTCAGAACCACCGCTTCCTCCAAAGGTTTCATTCCTGCTGCGGCCGGATGAGTTACCGCGATGCCCGTCCTCATTCTGTGTACGTCTCTTGAATCGTACGTAATGTGGGGGAGGTCCGGAACCGCATCGGAAAATGGACGGATCAAATCCAAACAATGCGGTCGGTTGAGGGGCCTCGGATCGTCGCGTTTCCGAATCTCCAAAGCGTCTTCCAGATGGAAATTTCCAATGGCCTTCCGAACGAGCGCGGACATAACCGCCTCCGTCCCAAGTCTCCGCGCCAAATCGCGCCCCAGAGAGCGCACATACGTTCCGCTTCCGCAAACGATTTTAAGTTTCAGTTCCGGAAAATCGTAGTTCAGAACTTCCAAGCCGTAAATCTGTATCGGGCGTGCTTTCAGTTCCACTTTCCTGCCCTTGCGCGCCAGGTCATACGCTTTTTGACCATTCACTTTCAGGGCAGAATAAATTGGGGGCTTCTGCATGATTTCGCCCAGAAATTCCGGGAGTACCGCCTCGATTTCTTCAAGCGTGGGAGCAGGCGTTCCCTCAGGCACAGGGGTCATTTCCGTCTCCACGTCTTCCGAAGGGCTGGAAAAACCAAACCGGAAGGTTCCAATGTAGGTCTTTTTTTGTTCCTGTACCCTTGAAATGAGTTTCAACGCGCGGCCCAGCGCCATGACAAGTACGCCCTCCGCTAGAGGGTCGAGTGTTCCTGCATGACCAATTTTAACCTTTTTCTCAGGTTTTTTCCCTTCCAGAATTTCCCTCAAAACCATCTTCACCGCATCGAACGATGTGACTCCTGCCGGTTTATAAACATTCAGAAATCCGTCATACATCTGATAAAATCCTCAAAATCGTTAAATTTTCTCAAGGTTTTTTGGCTATCTGTCGATGATTACCACTGAAAAGATTGTGCAATCGTTACAATCGTTTCAACAAAACAATCATCCGGGAGCTTCAGAGCCTCGGGGCAGTGGCTCGCTCTCCGGTTAATTTGTAGTGCGTCCATTTTGAATTTCCAGAAAAACAGTCCATCAGAATACCTGCATTGGGGTATTTTTGGGGCCTTGAAAGGAAACTCAGGCGCAACGACTATAGTAGTATAGCGTATAACAGCCATGAGTCCAATACTAATTAAAGAAAGACTTCCATTTTGGGGCAAATTAACCAGATTTTTTATTTTGGTTTTCCTGTGTACCTCAACCATGGAAGCTTTCGCGGATGATTTGATGACAAACGCTGCGGCTCTTACCGATCCGGAGGTTTCATCAGAGCAAAAAACGGCCGAAGAGGATTCGGATTCGTTTGATTTTATTTTGGAAGACGTCTCGGAACCCGCCGGTGATGCGGAAGATCCCCAGGCTTCTGAAACAGATTCCGCTCAGGAAGAAACCAAAGCCGATCCAAAGGAAGAACCAGAAGCTCAAAAAACTGAAGCCGAAACCAAAAACGAAGCTGAAGATGAACCTAAAATAGAGGCCAAAACCAGG
Source organism: Thermoguttaceae bacterium (assembly GCA_030530205.1). GTDB lineage: Bacteria > Planctomycetota > Planctomycetia > Pirellulales > Thermoguttaceae > RGIG3701. The sequence continues at coordinate 18,650 of JAUMVK010000025.1, forward strand.
GAAAAAGCGGAAGAAATCACCACCAGTGAACCGAAGGCGAAGGTACAGCCTGAAACCAAAAAAGAAGAAAAACCTTCCCAGGCGAAATCCATTGTAAATCGTCCATCCACTGAAACGGTACTTCCCGAAGCGACCGTCATGAATCTGCGTGAAGATGCGATAGTACGGGCGATTCGTTCCGCACGGCCCGCCGTGGTGAATATTCGCGGGGAGAAAGTTTTAAAATCGGTTCCTTACGATGCGTCCGGCTCCAATGGTGAAAGCGTGGTTCAGCAGGACGCCCAGCACGTGAACGGAATGGGGACCGGGGTCCTTTTCGACCCGCGCGGCTACATTGTTACGAACTTCCACGTCGTTGACGGGATCCGCGAAATTCACGTAACGACCGCTGAAACCAAAACTTACGTCGCTCAAGTTCTTGCCCGTGATAAAGAGACGGACCTGGCGATCATCAAGATCGACGCGTTGGCCGGTGAAGTTTTCAGGACTCTCTCGTTTGGAGAATCCACCGATTTAATGTCGGGCGAAACAGTCATCGCCGTTGGAAATGCTTTTGGCTACGAACATACCGTAACGAAAGGAATCATCAGTGCGCTTCATCGTTCCGTTCAGGTCAGTGACGTACAGTCCTACGAGGATTTAATTCAGACAGATGCGAGCATTAACCCGGGAAATTCCGGCGGTCCGCTTCTGAATATCAACGGCGAGATGATCGGGATCAACGTGGCTGTCCGTGCGGGTGCACAGGGGATTGGATTCGCCATCCCGGTCAACCGTGCAATGGAAGTCGTCGCGAAAATGGTTGAATCGTGCAGCGCGGAGAATAATTGGCACGGAATTCATTTTGTTTCCCTTCCGATGAAGAATACCCAGGGCGCGGTCGTTCAGAAAGTTGAACCGAACAGTCCTGCGGATTCCATTGGACTGAAATCAGGGGACGTGATCCTTGCAGTGAACAATCAAAAAATTCATCATGAACTCGATTTCGCCTGTGCGATCCTGGAACAAAAACCGGGAGAAACCATCCGTTTGACCGTTTCACGCAACGAAAAAAGCGCAAGCGTGAAACTGACCATGGGCGCCGTCTCGAAAAAGAACCGTGTTGTTTCCGAGTACACGCCCGAAATCAAAGGCCGGCCGGAATTTAACGTCGAAAAACTGACTGACGAGGAAATCGTCTGGAAACATCTTGGAATTCTGACTTCCTCCGTGGCGGGGAGTAGCATGACGATCGCCGGAAACCGTAAATATAACGGTGGACTTCTGGTCCAGAACGTCCGCGCGAACAGCCCGGCTGCGCGTCAGGGGATCCAGAACGGTGACATTTTGCTCGGGATTCAGAGGTGGGAAACCCTTTCACTTGAAAACGTGATTTTCGTCCTGGAGCAACCAGAAATTCATCGCGCCGAGCAGGTTAAATTCCTTCTCGCCCGCAACGGGAAAGTGATGCTTGGTCATTTCTCAGGAAAAGACTTGGCGTCAGAATCCCCCCTGGCTACCGTCTCCGGCGCTTCACCCGTCCGTCCCCGATAATCTTTCCAAACCTTTCTGATGATTCCATTCATCAGAAAGGTCCTCCGTTATTCCCATGGAACTCGAACTCGTTTCCCATCTTTGCTCCCGTTTCCCCGACCACCCGCAAATGAAGCTGGGACCCGGGGATGACGCGGCAATTCTGGAACTCGCGGGTTCCCGGCCCGAAATCGTCGTAAGTACGGACCTTCTGACCGAGGGCGTGGATTTTCTGCTCGCACGGATGAATCCCAGAAAGATTGGGCGGAAAGCATTGGCCGCGAATCTGAGCGATCTTGCGGCCATGGCTGCGAAACCTCTTGCGTGCGTCATTTCGGTCGCACTCCCCAAACGACCGGTTTTCCCCAATTTGTCCGATCTTCCAGCCGATGAAATTTTTTTGCGGAAAGACCGGAAAGCCCACGGGAATAGCCTGCCAGAACTGATGGAACTTTTGTGCGAAGGGTTCCTTGATGCCGTTTCTGAAATCCCGATTGCCATCGCGGGCGGTGACACGAACTCGTGGGACGGTCCTCTCGTTCTTTCCGTGACGGTTTTGGGGGAAGTTGCCGGGAAACCACTCTGCCGCCACGAAGCCAAACCGGGTGACGCGATCCTCGTGACCGGGCCGCTCGGCGGGAGCATTTTACGCCACCAGTTCGAATGTATGCCGCGTACCGCTGAGATGCTGCGTCTGAACAAAGTTTTCCACCTCCACTCGGGAATGGACATAAGCGATGGCCTGACGCTTGATTTGAGCCGTCTTTGCCACCGGAGCCGATGCGGTGCGGAACTATTTCTTGATGAAATTCCAATTTCAGACGACGCACGGGAACTTTCGGAACTGAAGCCGGAAAAGTCCAAAATTTACGACTGGATCCCGGCCGGTTTCGCGTCCGGTTCACCGCTGGACCACGCTCTTGGTGACGGTGAGGATTTTGAGGTCCTTTTCACAACTGAATGGGAAGAATCCGAAAAAATCCTGCAAAACACACTCGGGATCCCCGTCTGGAGAATCGGCCGAATTACAGAGGCGGAGGGAATTTACGGCCTGCAGGAGAACGGTACGCGCCAGCTTTTGCCTATCCGCGGGTTTGAACATTCCTGAAAATTTCGGTCCAATCTCCTCATTATCAAAGGCCCCCCCCTTTTTTCCTCACCTAATTGTGGTAAAATAGTTTCGTTTTTATTGACCTCTTTTCGCAGGAAACACCATGTACACATACGTCCTGAACATCATGTCAAACGACCACCCCGGGATCATCGCGGCAGTCACGTCTGCGGCCGAGGCGGTCAATGCCAACATCGAATCATGCAGCCAAACCGTTCTGGGGGGATACTTCACGCTCATCATGATCGTGACCCTTCCGATTGAAATGACAACAGAGGATTTGCAGGCACACATTCTATCGCATACTTCAAAGTCATGCAAGATCGACGTTTCTGTCCGTAAAACCAATCAGGAATCATTGGTCGAACCAACGGCGGAACGCTTTGTTCTGACAGCGTTCGGGAAAGACCAGCCCGGAGTGGTGCGACGGTTCAGCGAGTACCTCTCTGACCACGAAATGAATATTCTTGACCTTTACGGCTGCCGCCAGAAGAACGTAGATGGTGAGGTACAATTCCTGCTCACCGCCCAGGTAGAGATCCCCTCCAAATGGAATCTTGCCCTGCTTCAGTGCGATTTGCAGAACATCGGGAAGGACCTGGACTTCACGGTCGTACTTCAGCACGAGAATATCTTTACCGCCACGAACCGTGTACGGTACCGATAAAAGATGAAAAAGAAAAAAGGGAAGAACGTTTCCGTGGTTCTTCCCTCTAACTCTCTTCAAAAATCGACGATTCTTCGGATTTTATCAGCTCATCTGGCAGTACTCAGTCACGACCCCGTTTTCATCGGTGAAGAACGCGATACGGATTCCCGGAACCACGTCCATCGGCGGCCAGAAGCATTTCTTGTTCTCGCATTTCGCGTCAATATCATCGACGAGGTACGCGATGTGTCCACCCTTGGCGACCGGCAAATCTTTCATTGGGGAATCATCCTCAAAAAACAGATACTCGATCGTGTTCGGGTCATTGGCCGGGTCCGTCGCCCAGCATTTGATGGATTCGAGGAAGAACATTCCTTCCTTTTTCTCGGAAGCCACGGCACCGTAATGCGCAAATTTTTTCATGATTTCTCTCCTGAAATGAGGGTCTGTCGAAAATAAAAATAGGCTTCTTTCTATTGAAGCCTATTTTTCGATTCTTTTCAAGGAGTGGAGACTGTAAATTTCTCTTTTTTTCCCAAAAAAATCCCACTTTCTGCTGATTTTTCCCGAAAAGCCACGTCAATCTTCAAGTGGATCAAAGATTCCTGGCCTCCATTTTCCTCTGGTACTCCTCCGCCTCGTCTTTCTGATCGAGGTACTTCAAAAGGCGAATGATATTTTTGTATGGGATCTGAAGCTGCCCCTCGTCTTCCGGATTGTTCTCGGCCTGCTTCTCCAGACAAAAGATGCTCGTTTTGAGTAAAATCACCGCCTTTTTGGCATTTCCCAGTTTCGCGTAGGAAACGCTCATTCCATTCATGATTTTCCCAAGCTGCAGAAGGTCTTTCCACTGTTTCGTCTTAATGACTTCCAGCAGGACCGGAAGCGCTTTTTCGTACCACTCCACAGCTTCTTCATGAGCCTGAATGACTTCATCCTCTGGTCGTTTCGCCGCTTTCAACACAACCACCTGGCCGCGATGATAATACAGCTGAGCCAGAAGAAGTTCTTCCTGTACCACCACTTTCTTCCGGTGTGATTTTACCTGTTCCATGAATTTAATAGCCCGGTCAAGGTAATCCTCCGCAATTCCATAGTGTTCCTTCAAAATCATTATCGTGCTGGCATCGTCCAGCAGGAGGGATGTTTTCATGCAGATATTGAAGTATTCCGTCGAGTTTTTCGCAAGGCTGAGCATTTTCATCGTCACAGTCAAATGACGATTCACTTCCGCATCAATTTCCTGATCCTTACCGGATTTCAAAAGGATGGAAAGGGATCTGTAGCTGATTTTGTAACACAAAAACGCATCTTCCCATAAATAATCATCTACCTTTTCCGGTACAAGTTCTTTCAACATCCCGGCAGCTTTGTCAAGCCATTTCTCGCAATTCTTTTTCTCTTCAGAAGAACCAACGGACAAATCGCCTGCCGCGCCAAGGTAGACGTCCAGAAGCAAAAGTTTCACACGTCTTTTTTCTTCTTTCGTCAACGGGTATTTCCTTCCCCGGTATGCCTTTCCCTCGAGCAGTTTTTCACCCTGCTCTGCGGCCATTCGGTGACAGCTAAACGCTTCTTCCCGATTCGAGGCCGGCATAATCATCAAAATATCGCCCTCAACCAGATTCGCCCGGAACGAAATGAACGGATTGTCGATAAAACGTTTTCGGATCTCTTTCAAAAGGTCCAACGCCTCTTCAAATTTCCCATTTTGTGCCAGATTTTCAACCTTCTGGAACAAATCATCTTCAAAAGACAAAATCGGCTGTTCCTTCGATGGAAGCATTGATTTTTCCATGTCGGGTTCGTTCAATTTCGCGAGGTCGTCACTAAGTTCCTGCGGCAAATCAAGAGTGGAATCCCCATCATCTTCTTCAGCGGGACGAAGCGAGTCCTTCCCTCCGACTTTGTCTTCCTGCAAATTCGTGTTTTTCTCAACCGAAAGTTTTACTTCCTCTTTCGGTTCATCCTTGGTCTCCTCTTTTGGGGAATCCTGAATAACCTCCAAATCCAACGTCAGCGGCAATTCATTCTCGTCTGTTTTTTCGGTCTTTTCAACCTTTTCAGGTTTATCTTTTCCGGTTTCCTCTGTCAGTGTATCCAAATCAGGAGGATCCAATTCATTAATATCGGATGCGTCTTCCAGTTTTATATCTTCATGTTTCGGCTCCTCAGCCTTCGAATCTTCCGTGGAAGATTTCTCCGATTTTTTTGATCCGCCGACATCTTCCGAAATGGATTCCAGTGGCGGGGGCGTCAACGTTTCAAGGATGCCCTCGTCCTCCTTCGGCTCTGTCGATTTCGACCCATCATTTTTCGACTCATCGTCCTTCAGTTTAATTTCGTCTTTCAGAGTCGGAATCGCCTCATCCATGGTCTTTTTGTACGCCAGCGCCTGTTTGTTGTTTGGATCGAGCTTCAGGGCCTGCAAAATGTCTTTATACGCACGTTTCTGGTCAATGTCCACCCAAGTCTCGGCACGGAGCAGGAACGGCTCAGGTCCAACCGGCTGAAAAATAAGCTGGATCACGTTCATCGGGACACTCTTCGGGTCCTTTTGCATTTCCTCAATCGTTCCGAGTTTTTTGGAAGGATCATAGGCGTAAGCGACACCGATTTCCGGGAAGACCTCCCCCTTAATGACTCCTTTCTCATCCATAATAAAAACAGATTGAATGTGCTCCATTCTCAGGTCGGCCGCAAGTTTTCGCGCATCCACGCTTTCCGGTAACTCCGCTATGACTCCATAAACGAGCCCCTTCATGATATGAAAATCGACCCCTTTAAAACCTTCGATCTTGTATTCTTCAACGTCAATTCCCTCTCCCATTCCGTCTTTTTGGACCTTCGCCGGTTCACCGAGCATTTTGTGAAGTTCTTCAACCGTCGTCTTTGAGGGGGTGATCCCATTAAAAGCCACTGTTTCCACTGGCTGTTCGTACTCCTGTTGAGGCTCAGGGGCTGGTTGGACCTCCTCCGTTTTTTGTTCCTCAGTCGATGAAAAATGAATGGCCGGAAGCTGCTTTTCCTCCGCGAGAATTGGACTGCAAAGCAAAATCAGTGCGCCAAAAAACAAACAAAAATTTTGTACTTTTTTCATATTTACACCAACCTTCCTAAAAGGGATTAACTCTAATCTTTTTATCGGTTAAAACGATTATTCGGATTAGGCAAAATAAATGTTTTTAAAAAGATTCCCGTTTTCTTTTCTCTCAAGAGAAATTTTAATGAAAAATCTTCCGAAAACCTCCCAGTCCGCCTTGCGCAAACGCGAAAATCAGGTATGATAGATAAATAGGAGAAATAATTACGAGGTTCAAAATGTTGCGATTTTACCAAATCCCCTGTGAGTGCGGGCGAATTCACGAAGTTACAAAACCACAGGCAGGAAGTGAGTTGACTTGCGAGTGCGGGCGAACAGTTTCCGTTCCGACCTTGCGAGAGATTGACGATTTTCCGATCGTGGAACGCGCGGAAACACGCAAGGAAGCCCTCTCCCTTCATAGTCACTCTGGCACACGTCAGAAACGTGGCGGACTTTTATTCCTTTTTTTCGTTGGATTCCTTCTTTTCGGTGGTTTGTCGTTTTATTTTTTTCAAACCTGCCCCAAAGAGCCGACGGTTGCGGGGGCGGAATCCCCGTATGATGTGTGGCAGGTATGGCAGTCACTCAGGACCGGGATCGACACGCCGCCAAGCCGAGGTGAAATCATGCGTACAGAAGCGATTAAAATGAGCTGGCGCTGGATTATAATTTGTGGTATGCTCTCTGTGACGTGCCTGTTGGGAATGTTCGCCTCGACCGTAATGAAAGTCAGGCATTAATTATAATCCTCTTTTCGGGGCATCAAATGCTCCTTAATTTTAACGGCGCTGGACGCGTCGTCCCCAAACTACTTTTCACCATTCGTTTTTGGAAACCATGACAGAAAACCAGCCAGATCCAGAGCAGAATACTCCTCCTCAAACACCGAAAACGTGTAATTTACAGGACCTCCCCACGATCGTCGAGGATCACGAGCCAATGCCTGATCCCCGTTCAGAACATTCGGGACCTGATGCTCAGACTGCCGGGCCAGGCGAATCCAAACCGCTTGATAATGCGATCTCAGAACAAACGGTAGCCTACGATACCTCGATGGGACTTTCAGGTTCTACCGGGGAAGGATCGCTGCGTCCAAGTAATCCAAAGGTTCCGCCAATTCAAATCGTCGGTTACGAATTTGAGCGTTTTCTTGGGAATGGTTCGTATGGTGAAGTATGGACGGCGATCCAAATCAACACGAAACGGCGCGTCGCAATCAAATTTTACACGCACCAATCCCAGAATCTTGATTCCCTGACGCAGGAGGTGGAAAAGCTTTCGCTCCTTTTTTCCGACCAGAACATGGTTCAGCTTTTGGAGGTTGGGTGGAATGCCGAGGTACCGTATTATATCATGGAGTACCTGGAAAACGGCTCGCTCGCCGAGGCCATTTCCGAAAAGAAACTGACTCTTGATGATTCGGTGGAAATTTTCGGCGAGCTTTTGGAAGCGATGCAGCGGGCACATCAGAAAGGGATCATTCACTGCGACCTGAAACCCGGGAATATCCTGATGGACCAAAACCGAGAGCCGCGAATCGCCGACTTTGGTCAGTCCCGTCTTTCCAGTGAGATGGCCCCTGCGCTAGGGACGCTCTTTTATATGCCGCCGGAGCAGACCCAACTCAATGCCCACCCGGACGTTCGTTGGGACGTGTACGCGCTGGGAGCGATTTTTTACACGATGCTGATGGGGCATCCACCATATTACACACCGTATTTCGTCGAAAAAATCCAGGAAAAAAAGACCCTCGCATCCCGGCTGAATGTTTACCGCCGATTGATTTTCGCTCAGCCGGTTCCTGTCGATACACGCCAGCTCCGCGGAATGTTGCCTCCCATGGCGCAGATCATCGAGAAATGCCTCCAGCCCGACCCGAAAAACCGGTTCCAGTCGCTCGATGAGCTCCTGGAAGCGTGGAAGATTTGTCAGAAACACCGTGCGACGTTCCCGATGTACATTCTGGGCGCCATAATGCCGATCGTGATCCTGATATGTGGGCTTTTGGGCGTGAGCCGGGAAGTCGCCCGCACCTTGCAGGAAGCGCAGGAAGTACTCATGCAATCCTCCATCGTTTCAGGCCGATTCGCAGCTGAGGCCGTGGCGCGGGACGTGGAAGCGGAAGTCATGCGTCGGTACAGGATCGTCATCCAGATTGCCGAAAACTGGCAGTTCCGCGAGTTAGTGCAAAAGATCAGCGCCGACCCCGAATGGCTGGAAATCACGCAGAAACTCGGCGATCACTCCCTTTCCGAAGAGAACCAAAAAACCCTTCAAAACCAGTTCCTTTTCTTCCCCAAACGGATAGAAGTGCAGCAACTGTTCGAAAAACTCCTTCCGTCCAATTTCCGGATGGGGTACGACTATTTATACTTCTGTGACGCGAACGGGATTTTCACCGCGCAAATCCCCGGGATCAACGACATCGGCGTCGATTTTATGCCGTATGTGAGTAAGGATCACACGCTGAAAGCCGAGGATTCCCTGGCGGGGAAAACAATGATTTCCAAAGCATATCAGCATCCTACGACTCATCAGTGGGTCGTCTCGATTTCCGTGCCGGTGCTCAGCGCCGAGGAAAAGCCGAAGTTTCTCGGTTTCGTCTTCATCGCAGTGAATTTTAGCCGGCTGGTTAACATCAAGGAAAACTCCAACAGTTTCGCGACACTGGTGGACCAACGCCCGGGAGAAATGCAAGGATTGATTCTGGAACATCCGCTTTACCACAAGCTGACGAAAAACGGGAAACCTCTCCCGGACGAACTGCTCGACCAGAAATACCGAGTCACCAAAGACCGAATTCCCTATTCTTTGGAGAGCGCCCAGAATTACACCGACCCGCTGAGCGAAGCGCCGCAGGCAAAAGGACAGTACTCCGAGCGTTGGCTCGCCTCCTGCGCCGACGTCAATCTGGACATCGGTTCCGGTGCGCACTGGCTCGTCATTTCCCAGAAATCCTATGAGCATACGATCGGTTCGACCTTCCGGAATCTGGAACGCCATTTTTGGTACGTGACACTCATCGAGTACATCATTTTCCTCGTCATCATTGAAATTTTGTGGTACCTGGTTTACTCCCGATTCATACTGGATCGGAAACCCCGTTAAAGAAACGACGCCCCATTTAAAATGTTGCCCGATTATTCCAAATTGAACCTTTACCAAAACCACACGCGTGAGTGGCAGCACAACGAGTACGCATACCCGGTCCTGAGCCGGCGCGCGGGCGGGATCTCCGTCGGGATCAACCTTTCGCCCGCAAACGAGTGCAATTTCCACTGCGTCTATTGCCAGGTGATCCCGGAGCAGATCCACCCGGGCATGAAGGTCGATTTCCCGAAACTTCGCGAGGAACTGGAACAGTGCGTCCATTTCGCGCTTTCCGGCGAGATTTTCGCGCATCCGTATTTTCAGAGCGTGCCGAAACACCAGCGCCGGGTGAACGACATCGCGTTCAGCGGGAACGGCGAGCCGACGATTTCGCCCCTTTTTCCGCAAACCGTGGAACTCGCGGCAGAAATTCGCCGCACCTGCATGACGGCCGGGCAGGACGAAGCGTTCCGGAAAGCGGCCGAGGAAATGAAAATCGTGCTGATCACCAATGCAACGCGGCTCGGGCGGCCAGAACTGCTTCCGACGCTTGAGCTTTTGCTCGCGAACCACGGCGAAATCTGGGCGAAACTCGACGCGGGCACTGAGGAATATTACCGCCAGATCAACCGGTCCGCCGTTCCTTTCCAGACGGTTTTGGACGGGATCACGCAGTTCGCGCGCCGTGACCCGGTGATCCTTCAGACCCTTTTTTCCCGCATGAACGGCGAGGCTCCGGGTGAAACGGAACTGGCGGCGTACATCGGCCGGGTCAGGCAGATCCTCGACGCCGGCGGTCAAGTGCGGTACATTCAGCTCCATTCCGTTTGCCGCCCTCCGATCTGCGCGAAGGCCCAGACGCTCGAACCGGAGATCCTTCGCGAATACGCCGGCAAAATCACCGAACAAACCGGCGTAGAAGTCCAGGTTTTTTAATCCCCACCAACTCCTAATTCCCAACTCCTAACTCACCATGAAACACATCCTTCCCATCGTCGTGAGCCTCTTTTTGGCTCTTTTCGTCACTGCCCTTTCCGCCGGGGAGATCCGGTGCGAGGGCGATTATCAGTACCACCTTCAGGGTTTTGCGTCGGACGGTCAGTCCATCTTCTGGACGTTCACAAACGTTCTGGTCAAGACCGATCTGAACGGCAAAAAACTTCAGGAAGTCCCCGTTCCGTCCCATCACGGCGACTGCTGCGTCGCGGACGGGAAATTGTACGTCGGCACGCATCTCGCCTGGCCCAGCAAGGAGCGCACCTCGTGGGTTTACGTCTATAACTGCTCCGACCTTTCGTTCGTCGAAAAGTTCAGGATCCAGGAATACGACTACGACGGCGTGGATGGGATCACGTTTAAAGACGGTTTCTTCTACGTCTGCGTCGGCAAAGACCCCGACAATCCGCGGCCATATAATATCATCCTGAAAATGACCCCTAAATTTGAGAAAGTCGCCGAGTTCCACCTCGACGGCAAAACGACCTACGGCGTGCAGACGCTCACGTGGTCCGGCGGGTACTTCTGGGCCGGCACTTACAGCGACCTGAGAACGATCCAGGCCGATGAAAATTTCAATGTCGTTTCCACCAAAAACCGGGATTTCAGTGTCGGATTGTTTGGTCTTCCCGCCTCGGAAAAGGGCGAACCGCGCCTGATGGGGGCGACCCACCATCGGGACAAGGAAACCCAAAGAAACAGCGCGACGGCCGTTTCGGTCGTCTTCCGCGATGGAAAACTCATAGAAGATTAATCAGGAAAACCACTTGAAAGGAGTCCTTGCTCATGAATAAACTGGAACTCACCCGCCGCAGTATGCTCGGCACTTTGATGGGCCTTGCGGCAGTCCCCTCGGCTGTTTTGGCCACCGAAGACAACAGCGAGGAAGAAATCAAAGAAGATGATCTTCCGATCCGCGACGCCTCCGCGAAAGTGATCACGGGTGACCCCCGTGTCCGCGGGCCGTTCCCGATCCTTTCCACTCCATTCCTCGAAAACGGTGACGTCGATTACGAAACCCTCGCCAGATCGGCGAAATTCGTCGATTGGGCGCAGTGCCACGGTATGATCTGGCCGCAGGCGAACGACGCGGTGGACCTTCTGACCAAAGAGGAAAAACTCAAAGGAATGACCGTCCTGGCCGAAACGATGAAAGGGCGTAACTCCGCCCTTTGCCTCGGTGTGAACGGCAAGAACACGGCCGATATGCTCGACTACGCCCGTCACGCCGAGTCTCTCGAACCGGACGCGATCATCTCCCGCCCGCCGAACGACGCCAAAACCGAGGACGATCTGTACGAGTACTGGCACGAACTGATGAAAATCGTGAATCGGCCGGTCATCATCCAGACCTCGGGCCCCGGCAAAAGCCCGTCCACCAAACTCCTCATCCAACTTGGAGAGGAATCCGAATATTTCGGCTACGTCAAGGAAGAGACCGCGCCGTTCGTGCCCCGCATGAAGGAACTGGTCGCGGCCAAACCGAAAATCAAGCGCGTGATGAGCGCTTGGGGCGGGTTCACGTGGCTGCACAACTGCCGCATTGGGATCGAAGGCCTCGTTACAGAACGGGCTGTTTACGCTGACCTGCTTGGCAAATTGTGGCGCGCTTACGATTCCGGCGACTATATGACCGCCAGTGACATGTACAGCAAACTCATTTTCATGCTGAACCTCAAAGAGACGATCCCCTGCGCGGAACTGCGAGGGTTCCATCTTTACTGCTGGCAGCGGCGCGGCGTGTTCCAAAACCGGCTTTCCCGAAACTACGGTCCGAACGGTTCGATCCCGGAAAAACCGATCATTTCCGAAATGAAGCTGAGCCAGGACGAAATGGACGAGCTGGATATGCGTCTGGAGTATATCACGCCCTCCTTCCGTGATGGGATTCTCTGTCCTGAATTGGGTTAATTCGTAGTCAGGCGAGAGGAGTCAATTTAAGGGGAGGGATCCGTAATCGGCCTCCCCCTCGCAAGTAGTGTACAAAGGCGTGATCCTTTTCATTTTTCCTTCATATTTTTCCAGAACCGGTCTTTTTGTACTTTAAATCAATAATTCTTCAGAAAAATTTTTCTTTTTTCTCTCCCCACCCCTTGCAATTATTTGAAAATCTGCTAATATTGTGTGTGAAAGATTTTCCGATTAGTTGATTATAAGTGTTCAGCCGGAAAATCAGGGTCTTAACAATTTTATGTGTCGGAGCTGATTCAGTCAGCTCTCAGAGGTTTTTAATGGTTAATCGTAACTTAGTTCTTGGACTGGATCAGAATGAAGGCAGCTGGGACGATCAGATCAATTTTGCTTTCGGCGAACAAAAAATGGAAGACATTGACTGGGGCGGAAACAATTTGACCGTCAACCAGATCGTCGAGGGTAAGGTCGTTCGTGTTGAAGGTGACTACGTCATCGTAGATGTCGGATTCAAAAGCGAAGGTCTTGTCAACCGTAACGAGTGGGAAGAAGGTCAGGAACTTCCCAAGCCAGGCGACACGATTCGTGTTCTGATCGAAGAAGTCGAAGACGGAAGTAACGCAGGCGGAATGCCCCAGATGGATGAATCCAAGGGCATGATTATGCTCAGCAAACGCAAAGCCGAGAAAATCGAAGCCTGGAAAAAAGTCATGGAATCCGTTCATGAAGGCGATGTGGTCACCGGTAACGTCATCCGTAAAATCAAGGGTGGCTTGCTCGTTGACATTGGCGTGAACGTCTTCCTTCCGGCCAGTCAGGTGGACATCCGCCGCCCGGCCGACATTGGTGAATACATTGGCCGTCAGATTCAGTGCTCCGTCCTGAAAATTGACGAACCGCGCCGTAACATCGTCGTCAGCCGCCGTTTCCTCATCGAGAAGGAACGCGAAACCCAGAAGCAGGAACTGCTCCAGCAGCTCAAGCCGGGTGAAATCCGCAAAGGTGTTGTCAAGAACCTCGCAGACTTCGGCGCGTTCGTTGATCTGGGAGGAATTGATGGTCTCCTCCACATCACCGATATGAGCTGGGGCCGCATCAATCACCCGCAGGAAATGCTGTCTCTCGATCAGGAAATCGAAGTCGTCATTCTTTCTGTCGATTACAAGAAAGAAAAAATCGCTTTGGGTCTGAAGCAGAAAACCGCGTCTCCGTGGGAAGAAGTTGAAGCCAAATATCCGCCGGGAAAAGTCGTGCATGGTACGGTTGTCAACGTGATGACCTACGGCGCGTTTGTCAAACTCGAAGAAGGTGTTGAAGGTCTCGTTCATATCAGTGAAATGAGCTGGACCAAACGTATCAATCATCCGAGTGAACTGGTTTCTCCGGGCGATGAGATCGACGTGGTCGTTCTTTCGATCAACAAGAACAAGCAGGAAATCTCCCTCGGTATCAAGCAGACGAAAGAGAATCCGTGGGAAGCTGTCGCGAACAAATATCCGCCGGGAAGCACCGTCGTTGGTACCGTTCGCAATCTGACCAATTACGGCGCCTTCATCGAAATTCAGGAAGGTATCGACGGTCTGCTCCACGTTTCTGACATGAGCTGGACCCGCCGTATCACTCACCCGAGTGAAATGGTCGAAAAAGGCCAGAAGATCGAATGCCGCGTTCTCTCGGTTGACCAGGCTCGCCGCCGCATCGCACTGGGGCTGAAACAGATGACCGAAGATCCGTGGGCACACGATATTCCGAGCAAATACGAACCTGGCCAGCTGGTCAAGGGAACCGTTACGAAAATCACCAACTTCGGCGTTTTCGTCGGACTTGAAGACGGTCTGGAAGGCCTGCTCCACATTTCCGAGCTGGCGGACCACAAAGTTGACAATCCGGAAGACATCGTTAAAGTCGGTGAGGAAATCGAGGTGAAAATCCTCCGCGTTGACACGGAAGACCGCAAAATTGGTCTCTCCCGCAAACGTGTTGAGTGGGCGGAAGACGCCGAGGAGCCGGTTCCGGAAGACAACACTCCGACCGCTGCTCCGATTCATCCTTCTTCTTCCACCAAAGATCTGAAAGGTGGAGGAGGCTCTGCCGGTTTCGAGCAGTTGAAGCAGGATGCTGAAGAGGATGCTCCGAGCGATCAAGCCTGATTCTGTTTTTGAGTCAGCATGAACCTAAAACGGTATGCACGTTGGTGTGTACCGTTTTTTTGTATGTTTGTAACGATTCTGATTTTTTTTCGTGATAATCTCAAAATTATTTTATTCTGCTCTTCCAAAAAGAGAACATTTTAATTATAATTCCTCCTGAAATGAACGAATAATTGGAAAGTGGTTAATTCTCGAATCTGAGAATAAAAAATAAAGGAGCGTGCATCATGGATGTTTTGTTTTTGGTTTTTAACGTCATTTTTTTGGCTATTTGGACATTTGTAGGAACATTGATGGTCCATTAGTTGGTCATCTGCATGTAGGCAGGCAGGGATGTATCTTGACAAATTCCCTGCCTTTTTTATTTTCTGGAAAGTTCAAACTCGTTCACAATTTCTTTGATATGAAAGTTATCCTCTTATGGAAGGTTTTCGCTAATGATCTCATTATTCACAAAAGGAAATCTGTAAGAGTTTGTACCTGACTGGATCGAGTACTTTGGAAACAGATTGATGAAACTTTCAGAAGTTTTTCTAAAAAAAGGATCGGGGAAGACATTTACCCTATGCTCCTCCGATCCTATGACTCAAAACTTATCGTGACAATATCCGCGTTTCTTAAAGATTAATGTTCGCGTTCTCATCGTCCAGCCCATCGAACTCCGGGAGAGAATTCTCCTCCGGGTCCGAAACTCCATCCTCCGTAACCGGCTGAAGATTTTCCAAAACTTTCGCGCGAAGTTCTTCCACAAAATCCGGGTTCTCACGCAGAAACTGACGAACTTTCTCGCGGCCCTGACCAAGCGGCTGGTCACCGTAACGGAACCACGCCCCACTGCGAACGATGATTTTCTGATTCAAAGCGTGATCCAGAATATCGCCCTCATAACTGATCCCTGAATCGTGCATCATGTCAAACTCAGCCGTCTGGAACGGAGGCGCGACCTTGTTCTTGACCACTTTCGCCTTGACGCGCTGGCCAATAACATTTTCGCCGTCTTTGATCTGGCCAATTCGACGAACATCGATGCGACACGAGCAGTAAAATTTCAGAGCGCGTCCGCCGGGAGTTGTTTCAGGGGAACCGTACCCCATCGTCCCGATTTTGTCACGGATCTGGTTGATAAAGATGACGATCGCCTTGCTCTTTGAAATCGCACCGGTGAGTTTACGCAGAGACTGGCTCATAAGCCGGGCCTGCAAACCTACAAACTGGTCACCGATTTCACCCTCCAGCTCTTTTTTCGGAACGAGAGCCGCCACGGAGTCCACGACCACCACGTCCACAGAATTGGAACGAATGAGCATTTCGGCAATGTGCAGCGCTTCCTCACCGCAGGAAGGCTGACTGACGAGCAGCGTTTCCAAATCCACGCCAAGTTTTTTGGCCCAACTGGGATCAAGCGCGTGTTCGGCGTCGATGAACGCGGCAATTCCGCCCATTTTCTGGGCTTGCGCAATAGCATGGAGAGTAAGCGTTGTTTTCCCGCTGGATTCCGGGCCGAACACTTCAATAATTCTGCCGCGAGGGAGGCCTTTTCCGCCAAGCGCCATATCGAGCGAGAGGCAACCCGTCGAAATCCCCTCAATATTCAGGGAGGAATTAGCCCCAAGCGCCATGATCGCCCCGGATCCAAACTCCTTTTCGATCTGGGCAACCGTAGAACGCAGCATGTCGTTTTGTTCCAGAAGAACATCTATTTTTCGTTTCGGGGCCTTTACCGCGGCACCTTCATTTTTTTTCTTTGCCATAAGTTTTCCTTACTCTTTTGTGGACTTAAACATTTTCCCGGCATCGGGATCCGCTGGCACTCTGGTCTTCAGTTTTTCGTCTTCCTTTCTTTGCGTACGCGCTTCCTCTTCCGCTTCCTCACGTTCTTCCCTGGTGAGATTGCTTGTCATTTCACTGAATTTTTTCTGAATTTCCGCCAGGGAGTCTTCGTTGGCCGTGACGGCTTTTCCACCTTTCGTCGTACTCTCATCCACCATAAAACGGGAATTGATTGGAATGTCTTCCACGTGCCACATCCGAACAAGGCAATCGTCTCCGCCTCCGAGAAAGTATTTATTGTCCTGTGAGAAAAATCCCGAAACCAGGTAGTATTCATTCTTCTCCATGGTTGATTTTTCATTCACAGACGTGCGCAGAGCACCGAGGAAATCATACGGCGCCTTCCCTTTATAAATCAAAATCTCATCACCAAGGATCATGACCATCTTCTGATCCATGGAGTACAAGATATGACGTACATTTCGGGTCGTATTCTCTGAATTCTTCGGAGACCAGTACGCTATGCACTTCACACCTTCACGGGGACGGTTCGTTCTCGGAGCGAAATCCCAGAACACAATACGACCATAATTATCCGCCGAAACAATCGTCAGGCCCTTTCTATCGCTCTCTTTTGACTCGGATGTCATATCAGGTGAGACAGCCAGCACCACGGATTCAGCGTTCGGGAAATCGTGATGACTGACCCCCTGAACCAAATTCGGTTTGAATTCCGAGGTGTAACCCTTGCGGGGACGTTGTTCTTCCGATTTCAGATCCGCCATGCAGGTCCCATAGGCCGGGTTGTTCGTTCGATTGTCGAAATAATAGATGCCCGCATTGGAACCGGCAGCCGCCGCGATCAGGTACTTGCCGTTCGGTGTGTATTGAACATCGCAGTATTTTCCAACGGGCTGGAAAGTCTGATAGTAGGTATCCACTTTGGAGAGCAGATCGCCCGTGCCCCGCTTGCGAAGTACTTCGCTCCAGTTTTCAATGTCCCAGAGGATCAAGGCGCCACAGGTTGTATAAGAGTTACCTGTTTCATCAAGGGCGTCCACTGTGGCGGCTAAAACAAACTGGCGGCCAGAGGGGGTGAACGTCACCGCGTGGATCGTATGCACTTTGCCCATTCGCTGCAGTGTGCGCATATTCGGCTGCATTTTATTGACAAAATGCCATGTTGGAGTTTCGACTCCATCTTCTCCCGGAAGGGAATCGAGGCTCCAAAGAATCGCATTTCCACCCGAGTCAGCCGAAACGACTTTCTTCCCGTCAGGCGAGACCGCGATATCCACGATCGGGTACTCGTGATTCCAATAAACGACAAGCGGCTGCATGGACTCCATCGACCAGAAAGCAATGGGATAGCTCTCAACACTGGGCCGGGTTTTACTCCAGACACCTCCGTCATTGATATCGCCATGATGTTCCGCTTCCAGTTCCGCAAGCGTAGGAAGTGAAGCCCCAGAAAAGGCCTCATCGTAACTGATGTCCAGTTCATCCTCCGATTTGTCTTTGTCAAGTTGAGGTTTTGCAGATAAATGATCCGAGATACGTTTACCATTTTTCCCGAGATTCAGGTAATCCACGTAAACCCCTGAAGGCAAATCGGCTGGCCGGCTGTCATAGGAAAGAAGACGCACGTCCTGAGCTTCTGCAAAAGCCCGGTCTTCGAAATCGTCCATATCATTCCATTCCGGTGCGCTGTCGGCCTTTTCACGAGGCATAACCCTTCTTTCGGAGTCCTCCGCTCTCGTCCGTGGTCCGCCGGCAGTGACAAGGTATTTTCCATCCGGCGTGATAGTCATGGCGCTCGGGTAATTCCATTTGCAGTCCACGGTATAGGCTTTGACTTCATCTCGTTTAAGGCCTTTGCCCTGATTTTGAATTTGGACTGTTCCAGCGAGGGCAGGATTCTTGGGCCGATGCTGTTCCGCATACATTTTCCAGCCGGTAATCACCAAAACGATTAGCCCAAACAGCAAACCGCCAACACAAACCACGGTCGTCAGGCACCCGATGATCGTCCACTCCTTCACGACTTGCTCATCGGGAAAGCCAAACTCCCCATAGTCCAACATCGTCGGAGCGTCCGCTACGGGTGTATTATTCGGTACATAATCCTGCGGCTCCGAATCATCATCGTCATGAGGAAAATTCAGCAGAGGATTCTCTCGAACAAAAAAATTAACCATGGCGATACCTCGTCAAAATCGGGGGAATGAATGCTAATTTGATTTAAATTATAGCACAAGCAGGCATAAATTTCAACCTTTAATCGGGTCGTTTTCAGAAAAATTTTCAAGAAAAAAGAGATTTGCCCCACAAAGTCAACACAGAATTTCCAGATTTCAAACGGCTTTCCCAAATTGCGGGAACTCGAAAATCCTGCGTCCTTACCAACGAAAAAGGGGACCCCCTGGTCCCCAAGCTCGTATAATTTCCCCAGTTAAAACCGTTTCATTCTTCATCATCCTTCGGTAAATCACGTGGATATAGTGGGATCTGTTTATACGGCGCAGATTTTTCATTCATTTCTTCCCACATTTCCCGTTCCTCATCCGAAGCGTAATACGTGAGCCATATCTCCTGATTCTCGCCGACCAGAGCACAGTCCCAGTGCAAATAACCGTCACGTACCGCCAGCATTTTCTCCCGGGACGGCAAAATATCATGGCAAATCAGCAAATAAAGCTCTTCGTCCGAAAGATGATCCGTAAAATCAAGAACAATTTTCTTGCCATAAAGGAGATTGATCAATTTGTAGAGCTCGGTATGAAGCTCTTCGTCTGTCAGTTTCGAAGGATGAACCGGTTTAAGCGGCGGGTTAAACCACTGTGCGATTGGCAAAACAGGCGCAACTTCCCACGCCAGCATCATTTCCAAATAGTCATTTTCCACTTCGATCGGCAAGTGGTTGTCCTCGACCTGAACGATCGATTCATCATAAAAAGGTTCAAGCTCACTGCGAAGCTCCGCGTTCCGAAGTATGGCATTAACATCACATGACGAATGATTACTGAATTCTGACATTTTCAAAATCCGTTCTGATTTGATTCCTTGCTTCTGGAGGACAGGTAAAATCCCTTGACCTGTTATTTTGCCCTCACTTCTAATGTACTATTTTTTAGAAAGATTTCAACCTTTTTTTTCAGAATTCCTGAAAAAATATTAGACTCCGAGTCTGCGTAATCGTTAAAAATGGAATTCGTGTCCTGAAAAAAGATTTTTTTTGGCCGAAAACGCTAAAGTCACTCCGGGAACAAGTCGAAGTGCCCAATGTATGATGTTCCAGAAAATGAGGCCAAAATGTTTAAAGCTTTCACGTATGCTCTTGGCGTTTTTATTCTGATTTTAGGCTTTCAGTGCCACTGCCTCAAAAAAATCACATTTACGTTTTTCCCCTCAAATGTTGATGAAAAGGACGTAAATGCGAAACCGTGTGAGTTTGTCCCATCGCCGGGTGTAGAATATTGCCTTTACGCGATTGGGGTAATGACGATCGTGTTGACCGCCAGCGCAGGAAGAAACGAATATTAAAAAAGGGCCTCGACGAATCAGGCCCCTTGTAATATCACGGGAACGACACTTTCAGCATCGTCCCCGCGAATCTCCCGGTTTTTATTTCACGTCGAACACATACTGTTCACCCTGAAAATCAACCTGAACGTTCAGACCCTCGATCGTCTTTTCCTTCAGCAAACGCACGGCCAGCGGGTTTTCAAGACGCTGCTGGATCACTCGCTTCAGCGGACGCGCGCCGTAGATCGGGTCGTAGCCTTCCTCCGCGATCGCATTAACTGCCGCGTCGGTCACTTCCAGCGTGATGTCGTGCTCAGCCATTCGCTTCTTCAGGAGGTTGAGCTGGATCTTCACGATGTCGCCGATCTGATCACGTCCAAGAGGGCTGAAGATGATCGTCTCGTCAACACGGTTCAGGAATTCCGGCAGGAAAATGTTCTGCAGTTCTTTGTGGGCAGCATGCTCGATTTCCACTTCCGGCGCGCCTTCGGCGGTCAGTTCCTGGATCTGCCGGCTCGCGATGTTCGAGGTCATCACGATGATCGTGTTGGAAAAATCGACCGTATGCCCCTGATTATCGGTCAGGCGGCCATCATCGAGCACCTGAAGCAAAATATTGAAAACGTCGCGGTGCGCTTTTTCCACTTCGTCGAGCAGAATGACGCAGTACGGCCGGCGGCGAACCGCTTCGGTCAGGCGTCCGCCTTCCTCGTAACCGACGTATCCGGGAGGCGCGCCGATCAGACGGCTGACCGTGTGGCGCTCCATGAACTCCGACATATCAATGCGGACCATCGCGTTTTCGTCGTCGAACATGACCTCGGCCAAAGCCTTGCACAGTTCGGTTTTCCCGACGCCGGTCGGACCGAGGAAAATGAACGACCCGATCGGCCGGTTCTCGGCCTGGATCCCCGCACGGCTTCTGCGGACGGCGTTCGCCACGGCGTTCACCGCGTCATCCTGGCCCACGACCCGTTCGTGGATGCGTTTTTCCAGCTCGAGCAGTTTTTCCCGCTCGGTCTCCATCATCCTCGATACGGGGATCCCCGTCCACGCGCTGACGACCTCGGCGATCTCTTCCGGCCCGACCTCTTTGCGTAGCAGACGGCGTTTTCCGTTCGTCTTTTCCGATTCTTCCAGTTCGTCCTGCTCTTTCGAGCTTTTTTCAAGCTGCGCGCTCAACTGCTTGCAGTGGAGGTCCAGCTCGTAGAGTTTCTGGAAGTCGGCCTCGCTCGGGACCTGGCCCATCGAGGATTTATTGCGGATCGAAGCGTTCAGCATGTCGCGCTCGTGCTCGGCAGCGGTGAGCTGGTTCCGGATCGCCTGTGTATCGACCACGCCAGCTTTTTCCAGTTCCCACTGACGGCGGAGTTCCGCGAGTTCTTCACGCTTCTCACGCATTTCCTTCTCAATTTCCGCAAGCCGCGCTTTCGCGTGTTCTTCCGTCTCATCTGCCAACTGACGGGCGGCGAGTTCCAACTGGACCAGCTTCCTCTGGATCTGGTCGATCGGTTCCGGCACGCTTTCCAGCTCCATCGCCAGACGGGACGTCGCTTCGTCCATCAGGTCGATCGCTTTATCCGGCAAAAATCGCTCGGTGATGTACCGGTACGAAAGTTTCGCGGCGGCGACCAGGGCGGAGTCCTTGATCTTCACACCTTTGTGGTGCGCCTCGTAGCGGGGTTTCAGCCCACGCAGGATCGAAATCGTGTCTTCGACCGACGGTTCCCCGACCAGAACGGGCTGGAAACGCCGTTCCAGGGCCGGGTCTTTTTCGATGTACTTGCGGTACTCGTCGAGGGTAGTCGCGCCAACGCAGCGCAATTCACCACGCGCCAAAGCCGGTTTCAGGAGGTTGGCCGCATCGGACCCGCCTTCCGCTTTGCCCGCCCCGACGACGGTGTGCAGCTCGTCGATGAAGAGGATGATGTTTCCATTCGCCGCCTGAACTTCCTTCAGCACGGCCTTGAGGCGTTCCTCAAACTCGCCCCGGAATTTGGCTCCCGCGACGAGCGCCCCCATATCGAGCGCGATCACGGAATGGTTTTTCAGCGACTGCGGAACGTCCGACTCGACGATTCGCAGCGCGAGGCCTTCCGCGATGGCGGTCTTGCCCACGCCCGGCTCGCCGATGAGCACCGGGTTGTTCTTGGTCCGGCGGGAAAGGACCTGGATCACGCGGCGGATCTCGTTATCACGGCCGATGACCGGGTCCAGCTTGCCTTCACGGGCGCACTTGCAAAGGTCGATCCCGTAGCGTTCCAGAGCGGCGAATTTGGCCTCGGGGTTCTGGTCCGTCACACGCTGGGAGCCACGCAGAGGCGCAAGGGCCGCGAGGAGTTTTTCGGGCGTGAGCTGCGCCACTTTAAGCACTTCCTGCGCTTTGGACGGAACCATCGAGCAAGCCAGAAGCAGGTGCTCGGTCGAAACGAATTCGTCCTTCATTTTTTCGGCTTCGGTCTGCGAGGTTTGCAGAACGTTCTGCAAATCCCTGCCAAGCCCAACGTCACCTCCGCTGATTTTCGGCAGGGATTTTAAATCGGCTTCCGCGATTGCCCGGATCTGGTCCTTGCGGACGCCGAGGTGTTCGAGGAGCATTTCGACGATCCCGTCGTTTTCCTGAAGCAGGGCCGTGAGAAGGTGCAGAGCGGTGACCTCCGGGTTCTGTGCCGAGGCGGCGAGCTGCTGCGCGTTCGCGATGGCTTCCTGCGATTTGGTCGTAAATTTGTTTATATTGAACATCATGGTCTCATCTCCCTATGTACGTTTTTCAAAACTGCATAAAAACAGCGCCGGGCCTGATCATGAGGCGCGACGCTGCAGGTCTTGAAAAATTATTTCACTTCGAAATCAGCGTCGATCGTGTCGTCGTCCTTCGGTCCCTGTTCCGGTCCCGGCTGAGCACCGAACGGCCCCTGCGGACCAGCCTGGGCGCCCGCGGCTCCCTGAGCGGCCTGAGCCTTCTGGTAGAGCTGGGTGGCGAAAGCGTGGGACGCCTGTTCGAGCGAACTGACGGCGGATTTGATCGCGTCAATGTCTTCGCCCTTGGCGGCTTCACGGACCTTTTCAATGGCCGGATTGATCGCCGCTTTATCGGCTTCGGTCACGACCGACTCATTGTCCTTCATGGTCTTTTCCAACTGCCAGCAAAGAGATTCGGCCTTGTTGCGTTCCTCGGCCAGATCACGGCGTTTCTTGTCCTCGTCGGCGTGGGCTTCCGCTTCGCGCTGCATCTTCTTGATTTCTTCTTCGGAAAGTCCGGAAGACTGCTCGATGCGGACGCTCGTCTCGCGGTTCGTGCCCAGGTCTTTGGCCGAAACGTTCAGGATGCCGTTCGAGTCGATGTCGAAGCAGACCTCGATCTGCGGGATGCCACGCGGCGCGGCGGGAATTCCGTCCAGATTGAACTGGCCCAGCAACCGGTTGTCGTTCGCCATCGGACGTTCGCCCTGGAAAACACGGACCGTGACGGCCGACTGATTGTTTTCAGCGGTGCTGAAGACCTGCTTCTTGGTCGTCGGGATCGTGGTGTTACGCTCGACCAACGGGGTCATGACGCCGCCGAGGGTTTCAATACCCAGCGTCAGCGGCGTGACGTCGAGGAGCAGAATGTCGTTGACTTCGCCGCTCAAAACACCACCCTGGATCGCGGCGCCAACGGCGACCACTTCGTCCGGGTTCACGCCTTTGTGCGGCTCTTTGCCGAAGATCTTCTTCACGAGTTCCTGCACCATCGGGATTCGGCTGGAACCACCGACCAGGACCACCTCGTCGATGTCGGACGGGCTGAGGTTCGCGTCACGCAGGCACTGGTTCACCGGGCCGCGGCAACGCTCGACCAGATTGTTCACCAACTGCTCGAACTGGGCGCGGGTGAGTTTCTCCATCAGGTGTTTCGGGCCCGTGGCGTCGGCCGTGATGAACGGAAGGTTAATGTCGGTCGTCGCGGCGGAACTGAGTTCCTTCTTGGCCTTTTCGCAGGCTTCCTGCAGACGCTGGAGCGACATCGGATCCTTGCGCAGGTCGATCCCGTTGGCGGCCTGGAATTTGTCGGCGATGTACGTCACCAACGCATTGTCGAAGTCGTCGCCGCCCAAGTGGCCGTCGCCGGAGGTGCTGATGACCTGGCACACGCTGTCGGCCACGTTCAGGATGGAAACGTCGAACGTACCACCGCCGAGGTCGAACACGCAAATTTTCTCTTCGTTTTTCTTGTCAAGGCCGTAAGCCAGGGAGGCAGCCGTCGGCTCGTTGATGATTCGCATCACTTCCAGACCGGCGATCTGTCCCGCGTCCTTGGTGGCCTGACGCTGCGCGTCGTTGAAGTAGGCCGGAACGGTGATGACCGCTTTGTTCACTTTGTGGCCGAGGTACGCTTCGGCGGATTCCTTCAGTTTACGGAGGATCTTGGCCGAAATTTCCGGCGGGGTGAACTGCTTGCCGTCGGCTTCCACTTTCACGTAGTCCTGCGGACCGCCCACGACTTTGTACGGAATGGTTTTTTCTTCGTCGCCGACTTCACTGTGACGGCGGCCCATAAAACGTTTAATGGAACTGATCGTGCGCAGGGGGTTCGTAACGGCCTGACGGCGCGCGACGTCACCGACGAGGACTTCGCCCGAATCGGTGAAAGCGACGACGCTCGGGGTCAAACGATTGCCTTCGGCGTTCGCGATGACTTTCGGCTCGCTGCCTTCCATGACGGCCACGACTGAGTTAGTAGTTCCAAGGTCGATACCAATGATTTTTTCTCCATTAGCCATGATTTTGTCTCCTTTTTATCTTGTTTCTTCTTTCGTTCACTTTGAATTTTTCGTGGCTCACCGCCACTTTTGACGTGTAAGTGAATAATTGCAAACCGCGTGTCATTCGGT
Organism: Thermoguttaceae bacterium; assembly: GCA_030530205.1. Lineage (GTDB taxonomy): Bacteria > Planctomycetota > Planctomycetia > Pirellulales > Thermoguttaceae > RGIG3701. The sequence continues at coordinate 43,323 of JAUMVK010000025.1, forward strand.
CTTTTATTTTCTTAAAAAATTTTGCGAAGCGCGTTGATCCCGTATTTTCAGGGGTCTGCTTCGGTCAAAAATTTTTTCACGCTGCGATTCGGGAGGAATTCCGGGCTGACAAAATGACAGTTTTTGCAAAAAATTTGTCGTTTTGGGTCGGAACGGGGTGGTAAAACGTCAGGATTTATGGTAAAATATTAGTCAATGGATCCCCAAAACCCGTAAACTTTCCAATCCTTTTTTCAAACTTTTCCCGATTCAAAATTCCCTTTTCATTGCTTCGTTATCCCTCATGACCAATTCTTCCCTCCCCGATTCCGTTCGTCAGGCGCTTGAACGCACGGCTCAAACGGTACGTAAAGAAGAAACCCTCCTGACGCTTTGTCAGGCGGTCGTGGGAACGTGCGTCTTTTTCGGGCTGATCGTTCTGGTCGAGCACTGGATCCTCCCTCGCGGGATTCCCACTTGGGCGCGATTTATTCTCGATTTCATCTTCTGGGGCTTGTGTGTCTGGGTGTTTTGCCGACGGATCCTGCCGTTTCTGATTTGGAAACTCAACCCGTTTTACCTCGCCAGCGTAATTGAAAAGGCACGACCCGATTTAAAAAACGGGCTTTTGAATCTTTTGTACCTGAAAAAAGCCCCTCCGACTCCGGCAGGCAATTTAGCGGCCCTGGCCGTTTCAAGGCAGATCACCGGCGCCGAGGACGTTCCGTATTTGCCGGCCCAGCAGATCCGCTGGTGGAAATGGGGCGCAGCCGCCGCGGTGGTTTTGTGCGTTCTATACTCGATTTTCAGTCCCAAAAGCGCCCTGCGAAGTGTCGCGAGAACGTTGTTCCCGTGGACCAATATTTCCGTTCCGACACGCGTTCGGCTGGACACGGTTCAGCCAGGTAACTGCACGCTCTACCAGAGCGAAACGCTCACGGTCTCAGCCCGCATTCGACGGCTGAAAGAAAATGAAACGCCGATCCTGTTTTACTCATCCGAGGACAAAAAATTCGTAAACGCTCCGGTTTCCATGAACGCGGACTCCGAAAAACCGGGTTTCTGGTCAGCGCGGGTTCCAGACGTTCAGCAGAATCTCACGTGGCGGCTTGAGGCAGGCGACGCACAGAGTGAAACGTTCCAACTGACCGTTTTGCCGCCGCTTCGCGTGACAATAGAGTCTCTGCGCCTTACGCCACCCGCTTACACGAACCTCCCCGTCGTCACACAGACCGCCGGTGATGTACAGACCGTGGTGGGAACGCAAATCGATTTGATCGTTCGGACGAGTGAACCGGCGCGGGAGGTAACGCTGAAACTCGACGGAAAAGCCGCAGTGACGTTCACTCCGTTGGAAGAAAAAGGGCTCAAGTCTCAAACAAGATTCCAGGCGGAATTTCAGGAAACGTTCGTCCCCTGCTCGCGAGAGGCTTCCATTCACTTCCAGAATCAGGCGGGCCGAACCAACGAGCCGCTGAAGTACCGCTGGGACATTTTGCCGGACGCCGGGCCGGAGGTCCGAATACTGGAAGGGCCTAAAGACGATTCTTCCCTCGATGAAACAGAAGAAACTACGATCAAAATCAGCGCTTCTGACCCGGATTTTGGTCTGCGTGCTGTAGCGATTCGGGCGGAATGGAACGGAAAACCGCTCGCGATCCCGCCCCTTTTGAACCTCCCGCGCGACCGGGCTGGGCTGAGGACTCCGTTTGAGGCGGAATTCGCGTTTCGTCCATCCGGGTGGAATCTGAAAGCCGGCGATGAGATCGTTTGGTGGGCCGAGGCCGCTGATACGCAGGAGCCCGCGGGAAACCGTACACGAACCGGGAAACGCCGCTTGAAAATCGTCGGTAAAACATCCGAAAAGGAGGATTCCCGCAACGATTCGAACACACCCGGAATCAATAGCGAGTCGGAATCCGACGAGCAGGAAAATTCTCCGCTCGCAGAAGAGAAAAACGAAGAAAAGTCACCGTTCCCTGTTTCAGCCGAAATGCCCAATCAGGAGGACGCAAAGGCGCAGGGCGAAGAACTCGACGGCGAGGAAACTACAGAACAGTCCGTTGAAAACGCACCTCAAACCAGCTCCGGCGAAGGAGAAAAGTCCAGGAAAGGGGAACAGAGCGGAAATCAGGAAGGTGAAAAAGACAATTCAGACCAGGGGCAGGGAAACGGCCAGGGTACAGGTTCCGGAGACGGCGAGGGTGAGAACCCGCAAAACGGCAGCTCGAAAAACGATTCAGGCCCGAAAACCGCCGAGGAGGACTATGATCCGCTAGATGAAAGCGAGGCTCAGAATGGTGAAAACGACCAGTCTGAGGAAAAATCGGGTGAAAAGTCTGGCGAAACTGGCAAAAATTCGGGTGAGTCTGGCGAAACAAACGACTCGGGAGATGCTGGTGATTCCGGCAAATCAGGTGAATCAGGGGGAACCGACGAAGAGGGTGAAAACTCCTCCCGGAAGGAGGAACGTGAGGATTCCCGGAACACCAAGCCAGGCGGTCAGCAGAAAACCTCAACCGGCCAAAAATCCCAGGAAAAAGGAAACGGAAAACGCCAGCAGAAAGGGCAAAATTCCGATCTGGAGCAGGAAACCGACGCAGAGGAAGGGGAAGAACTGGAAGAACGCGGTGAAAACGGAAAGAAAACCGGCCCCGACTCCCAAAACGGCGCTAAATCCGAAAGCGAGGTCCCCGAGGACGCAACTAACGCGCAGAGCGGCCTCCAGAACGGCACAGACTCCGATCAGGATCTTCCGGCTCCCGTGAAGGAAAAGGAAAACTCCGACGGAAGTGGTTTGCAGGATTCCAACTCCAATCGGCCGAATCGTGACAAAATGGAGGATGATTCGGACGAAAACGGCGAACTGAACGCCGATGACACGCGGCTGGCCGGGGAGGAGGAAACGGAAGGGTCCAAACCTGATCCCGTGAGTAATCCGGGCGAAGCGATGGAGGAAATTCTGAAGCACCGCCAAAAAGAACTGGAAAAAGCCGGGAAACTTCCGCCGAATTCCGAATCGCCAAGTGGTAAAAATGGCGACTCGCAGGCTCCCGCGCCCCAAACGGACGCTCAGGCCGAAATGGGAAAAGACCCCAAAGAACTCAAGAAGAACGAATCAAACCCTGAGTCAAAAGAAGGCGGAGGCGAGAATAAAAAAGAAAAGCAATCCGGCCAATCCTCGCCGCAGGATGGCAGTCAGCAGGGAAACGCCGGGGACCGAAAGTCTAAAAACGCGATCAAGCCCGATAATTCAGCGGAAGCCAGTGGAAAAGCCGGGGAAAACAAGGGTGGAAATCGTCAGGGATCGCAGGAGCAGTCCGACCAGCAGGGACTTGGCCGGGACGGAAGCAACACCCCCAACGAATCGGGAAATCCCGCCGGAAGCGGAGGCGAAGGCCCTAAAGGGGAACGCGGAGGAAATTCAGCCCTCGCCGACCATCCGACCGGTTCCGCCGATCCAAATCAGACCCAGGGAAACGGCTCCGACTCCCAAAAAGGCGGGCGCGAGAGCCAGGCGTATGGCTCCGGCCATAGTACCGAACAATCCGAACACGCGACCGTAAGCGGCGGCTCCGGGCTGGGGTCTGAAATGCCCGCGAGAATGGGGGAAGAGTCATCCGCGATGCCATCCACAAAAGAGGATGCAGTAAACGTGGAATTCGCCCGTCAGCAAACCATTCTGGCGCTGGACCATCTTCGCGATGCGCTCGACCGGGACGATGATTCCCTGCTCGAATATTTGGGCTGGACCCGTGAAGAGGCGCGCCAGTTCCTCAAGGAGTGGGAAAAACTGAACCAGGACCTCACCAACCCGAAGCTTTCTGAACAGGAATTTCGTGAGCGCCAGGACGCGTTCCGCTCGCTGGGGATCACTCCGCGCACGATCCAGTACAAAGACCGCACGAAAAAAGAAACCGTCCGCCCCAACGCACGGGGAGGACGAAAGGTTGAAGCTCCTGAGGCGTGGCGCGAGCAGTTCGAGGCCTACTCCCGCGGCGTCGGGGAAGGAAAATAAATTTTGGGCCTGAATAGACTCCGGCTTTGCGAGATCGATCAATTGCTGGGAAGAAAAACCGGAAGGCCCACTTTGAATGAGACTCCCGGTTGAAAAACGCTGAAAGCGGCATTTCCCCCTGCTCCGTGCGTTTCCCGTTTTCTTAATACTCTTTCACGACGAACTCACCGCGGCCGGGCCGGCGAAGAAGCGCGTCCGCGGCAGGGTTCGAAACGAATTTCTCCGTCTCGCTGTCAAATTCCAGCTTCTGCCCCAGCGTGAACGGAACGTCTTTTTCCAAATTCAAAGCCGGGATCAGACTCTTCACGTTGGCGAGCGCCGCCTCGACTTCTTTCACGAGCAGCGGATGATCGGAAATTGAATCCATGCACTCCGCGAGCGTCGCCTGACGGCCCGTCCGGTACGAAATGTTCCCGAGGTGGCACAGCGACGTCGAGTAGTGTCCTTCCACGATCGGCGCGACGAGTTTTTCCGGCGTGTTCGCACGAACGCAGTCCACGAAATTCTGGAAATGATCGACCGTCCCATTTAAAAAGTTGACCGATTTTTCCGGGTTGAATTCCAGGTCGAGCGGGCTGGATTTCCCATCGTTCGAGATGAACTGACTGTTCGTCACCACGCCCTCGTCCGTGACAAAATGCGCGGTTTCCATCGACTTCCACGGGTTATTCTTGTCGCGCAGGTTGCAGCACGAATAGTAAACCGGAAGTCCGTCGAGGTCATAAACCGCCGCCTGGATCGACGGGGTTTCACCCTGATCTTTGTAGCCGTCGTCCGGAGCGTTGATCAGGCGGGTCCCGAACGACTGGACCGTCCGCGGCTGAACGTGCGGATTCCCGGCGGCCAGGCGGCTCAGGTCGAACATGTGCACGCCGTTATTCCCGATCTCCCCGTCACCGGTGTTCCAGAACCAGTGCCAGTTATAGACGAAATTGTTCTCCGTGTACGGCTGGTAATCGACCGGGCCGAGCCAAAGGTTCCAGTCCAGTTCTTTCGGCGGGTCCTGCACCGGTTTGAAGCCGATCCCGTTGCGCGTGCGGTTCACGTAGGCGAACAGCGCGATCGGCTTGCCGTATTTCCCGGACTGGAACGCGCGTGCGGCCCCTTGCCACTTCGAGTTGCTGCGGTGCTGGGTCCCGTGCTGGATGAGGATCCCGTACCGCTTCATCGCGTTCACAAGCTGGCGGCTTTCAAAAAGCGTATGCGAGCACGGTTTTTCGCAGTACACGTGCTTCCCCGCCTCTGCGCTCCAGAGCGAAAGTAGCGTGTGCCAGTGGTTGCACGACGCGACCGAAACCACGTCGATCGATTTATCCTCCAGCAGTTTGCGTGGGTCCTGGTAGGCGGTGATCTCCGTGCCGATTTTTTCTTCCCAGCGTTTTTTCGTCCCTTCGGCCCGGCGAAGATCGGGGTCGGCCACCGCCACGAGCTGGACGTTTTCCAGCGCGGCAAACGCTTCGCAGTGGTTATTCCCACGGCCCCCGACGCCCAGAACGGCCGCACGCAGACGGTCGTTCGCGCCCATGGCCGAGGCCGGAATGTAGTTGAGACTCAGCGCCGAAGCGCCGAGGAGGGAAGATTTCAGAAATGTACGGCGGGTTTGCATGATTGAACCTTTCTTGAGTTAGGAGTTAGGAGTTGAGAGTTAAACGGTAACGTATTACATTTCAGGTTCTTCTTTGAATTGTTTTTCAATTTCTTCGATGGTCGGCAGAGACCCACGAAATTTTTCTGTTAATTTCTGGAACGTCTCATAGGAAGAAACCCCGATGGGAGTTTCAACATCCTGAAGTGTATATTCCGCCACCACGTCATTTTTATCCTTACAAATTAAAAGCCCGATCGTTGGCTCGTCCGATTCAGTACGGAGATTGCGGTCAACGGCCGTAACGTAAAATTTAAGTTGGCCGACATGCTCCGGAGAAAATTTGACCGTTTTCAATTCAACCACGACAAAACAGTGCAACTTCACGTGGTAAAACAGAAGATCAATGAAAAAATCGTCTCCATTTACGTCCAAATGGACCTGGCGGCCATAAAAGGTGAAACCTGTACCAAGTTCCAGCAGGAATCGCGTCATATTTTGCGCCAAATAATCTTCCAGCTCTCGCTCGGTAAATTTCTCCGTCAGTCCCATTAAGTCAAAAACGTAGGGGTCTTTAGTGATTTCCTGAGCCAAATCGCTCTGAACATCGGATAAAGTTAACGAGAAATTACTGATGGCTTTACCGCTTCGGTTAAAAAGACCACTTTCGATCTGATGCACTAAAACAGAACGGCTCCAACCGTTTTCGATCGTCTTCTGAACGTAAAAAAGGGCCTCACTTGGTGATTGGGACTTGGTCATAATTTCGACGTTATGCCGCCAGGGTACCTGAGCAAGCTGCGATAGTAATTCGTCACCAGCTTGGTGACGAATTTGAGCCAGTTCCGAATAGTACTTGTAAAACCGCTTCATATACTTGAGATTCGTCACGGAAAACCCTTGGACTTCCGGAAATTCCCGTTTCAAGTCCTGGCTCAGACGGTCGAAGAAACGGCTGCCCCATTTCGCGTCCATCTGCTGTTCCTGAATATCCGAACCGATTTGCCAGTAAAGACGAATCAGCGCATAATTGGCACGGAGCGCCGCTTTGATTTGAGTCTGGCGGATTTCCGTTTTCAGTCCATTGAGCCAGTTTTGGTACTCGGTTTCAGCGGTGGATGAAATTAATGAAAAACTTTTCATTTATGGCAAGGGATAAAAAACTCTTTTCTTACTTCTCCAGCTGCTCGCCACTGTTCCAGTCGCGAAGCTCGGCCTTGAGTTCCGCCGGGCGGACCGTCACGAGGAGGAAATTATCGACCGACTCACAAAAGACCTTTTTCGGGTCCGCGTATTTGTCGCCGCGGCCGTAGTTTGACGTGTTGTAGTACGTCATCCCGTTCGGCGTCACGGCCCGCTCGGCGTAGTGGCCGAAACCGGCGATCATGCAGGTCCCGCGCGAAAACATTTCGTGCCACGCGCCATTTTCTTTGTTTCGCATCGAGCTGCACTGCTCGTTCTGGAACGTCACCATGAAACGTTTTTCGCTCCCTTCCTGACTCACGCGGTCGTACCACTCGAACTGGTCGGAGCCCCGGCGCCAGTCGTGGCAGGTCTGGAGGCTCGTGCCGAAGTCGCTCGTGTGGTTCAGGTCCAAAGCCACGACACGCAGGGAAAGCGGCTCCCAGTCGAAGAACCATTTCCACTCATCGCCGGGCAGGTCGAAGAACGTGCGGTACGCGGTCGCCTCCGGGTCGTAAAACCGCGAGGGCCCCTCCACCCTCTCGCCGCGCGGGGCGATTTCACGGTCGTGATTCCCGAGGCACGGCATCAGGAGCGTCGAGGCGAAAAGCGCCTGATTGTTCTGGACGAGCCGACGAAACGGCAGGACGTTCGTCCGCGCCGACTCTTTGTTCAATTTCCCGCCTTCGTGCAGGCACGGCACGATGTCGCCCGTGAGGAAAATCACGTGCGGGTCCTGCCGAACCACCGCGTCGGAAATCGTTTTCGTGTGAATATTCCCGACGAAAGCCAACCGAAGCTCTTTCGTGGAAAGTGTCTTGAACGAGTTCAGCCCGGAGATGAATTTCCTGCCGTCCGGCGTGACCGTTTCGACGCGGTAGAAGCACCGGGCGTCCGGACCCACGACCTTTCCGACCGGGATGCGGACGTGGTGGAGCACCGACTCCTCATTCACGCTCGCCGTTTCTTCGCACTTGGCATTCGGGCCGTAAAAAACCGTGCTGGACCCGGGAGCGGGCGACGCCCACGAGACGGAAACCGTCTGCGCATTCTCATCCGCAATGGAGAGCCAAATCAGGCTGATCCGGTCGGAAGTCTGTGCGGAAACGAACGCCGCGCAAAAAAGCGAAAGGAAAAAGAAAAAGGGGAGGGTGCGGTTCATCTCGTTAAAGGAAAATCAGGTGAGGGGGGTAATTGCGCATTTTCTGTATAAACTACCGTTTATTATACTACAGGAAAAAGTTTTCGCAAGGACGTCTCTGAAAAAAGGGATAAAATTTACAAAACTTTTATGATTTCCGGAAACAGTCCCCCCTTTCCTGCTTAATTCAAATCTGGTATAATCGGTTACAAATCAAAAAGTCCGCCATTCGGCTTTCACCCACTCAACCCCAAAGAACCAAAACCATGAAAATCTTTCAAATGCTCGCGTTCGCGTTCCTCCTGACGGTCTCCTTCGCCATGGCCGGAGAAAAAACCGTTTACCTCGATGAAATGGACCTTTCCAAAACGACCTGCGGGTGGAAAAGCACCGCGGCCAACCGGACCGTGGACGGCGCGGAACCCGCGATCTGCGGCCGGAAATTCGAGCACTGCGTCGGCCACCACGCCCCGGGAGAGATTCTGATCTCCTTGCCCGATAAATGCGGCATTTCCTTCACCGGCGTCATGGGGATCGACGACGAAACCAACGGCCAGGGCCACGCCGAGTACGAAATCTACTGTGACTGGAAGCTCGTCTGGAAGTCCGGCGAACTGGTCGGCGGAAAGCCCGCCAAAAACTTCAATATTGATCTGAAGGGCGTCAGCCTCCTGCTCATCCGGGCCGACACGCTGCCGGAAGGCTACGGGCACGACCATCTCGATCTTGGCGACGCGAAGATCACCTACACAGGCGATAAAGTCCCGTTCACCCAAAAGGTTCAGGCGTACACCATCGTCGATGGCGTTCGGGTGGACCGCACGGACGAAAACGGCACCGAGTGGCTCGCGTTAGCCCAGTTAATTCGCAAAGGGATGCGGCAAAACGCGAAGGACGAAGCGCTCGACCCCGCCGCGACGCTCCTGGATTCGGATCGGGACCCGCTCGACATCGTGGTGCGCCGTCTGGTTCCGTTGGTCGAGAAACTTTCCTCCATGCCGGGCACTCCCGATCTGAAGGCGGAACAGGCCGATCTGGCGCGGCTCCAAAAGGAAACCGAATCCACGCCAGTGGACAAAATCGACGCGCGCAAAGCGCTTTTCGCCCGGGCGACCGCACTTCGGAGAAAGATCGCCCTGAAGAACCCGCTGCTCAATTTCACGGACCTTTTGTTCATCAAACGCCACTTCAACCCGGAGCCGGAAATGCAGGGGAACCACATGTGCGACCAGTTCTTCGGGTTCCACGGCCGGCAGGGCGGCGGTCTGTTCGTCCTGAAAAACGCCTTCACGGATAAACCGGAGGTGATCGATCTGCTCGCCAACGTTCCGGTTTCGGAAGGGCAGTACAAGGGGACGACGCTCGACAAAACCTGGGCGTTTCTGTCGCCCGAGCTTTCGTACGACAATCACGAGATCCTTTTCTGCGCCACGGACGCCAAAGAGCCGCGCCACACCTACACGTGGACCCCGGAAAACACGTACCACATTTTCAAGGCGAAGTTCGACCCTCAGACCCGCAAACTTTCGGACGTCGTTCAGCTCACCGAGGGCGCATTCAACGACATCGACCCATGCTACCTGCCCAACGGGCGCATCATTTTCATTTCGGAGCGGCGCCAGGGTTACGGCCGGTGCCACGGTCGGCCGGTGCCGTGCTACACGCTGCACTCGATGAACCCGGACGGCTCGGACATCGTGATCCTCTCCCCGCACGAAACGAATGAATGGGAGCCGGACATCGACCACAACGGCATGGTGATTTACACGCGCTGGGACTACGTGGACCGGGGCTTCAGTCAGGCGCACCACCCGTGGATCACGACGCCGGACGGCCGCGACCCCCGCGTTTTGCAGGGGAATTACGACCGCATCGAGCAGAACCGGCCGCACTTCGAGTGTGACATTCACCCGATCCCCGGGTCGCAAAAGATCATCGCCACATCAACGAGCCACCACGCGCAGCACTACGGCGGTCTGATCCTGATCGACCCGAACAAGCCGGACTCGAATATGCCGGGGCAGGTCAAACGCATCACGCCCGACCAGCTTTACATGGAATCTGAACTGCGCACGCACTCCGAGGACCCGGCCGCGTACGCGACCGCTTGGCCGCTTTCGGAGGATTTCTACATTTGCGTCTATGACCCGTTCTCCCGTGCAGACGGCGGTGAGGCGAATAACTACGGCATTTACCTGCTCGACCGCTACGGGAACCGCGTTTTGCTCTACCGTGACCCGGACATTTCCTGCCGCGACGCGATGCCGATCCGCCCGCGGAAACGCCAGAACATCGTCACGCACGCCACGCTTCTGGGTAAGCCGCTGGCGCCGGGCGAGAAGTACGTCCCGATCGACCCGAAGGACATTCCCGCGGTCGGGCAAGTCGGCCTGATCAACGTTTACGACACGATGTTCCCGTTCTACGACCAGCCGGACGGGTCCAAAACGATCATCAAAAAGCTCCGGATCGTGCAGGTCCTTCCCAAAACGACCCCCTACGCCGACAATCCGCGGATCGGCTTCGGCTCGCAGAAAGGGGCCCGAAAGATCCTCGGCACGGTCCCCGTCGAACCTGATGGGAGCGCGTATTTCAATCTCCCGGTGAACATTCCGGTCTATTTCCAGGCGCTTGACAAAGACGGGATCGCCGTCCAGGGGATGCGCTCCGCGACGTACGTCCATCCGGGCGAGCAGCTCATCTGCCAGGGCTGCCACGAAAACCGCCACACGGGAATGGCGAACCGGCCAATCGGAGCCCCGACCGCCATGCGCCGTGCGCCGAGCGACATCACGCCGGACGTGGAGGGGACCTGCCCGCTCAATTTCGTGACGCTCGTTCAGCCGGTCCTGGACGCCAAATGTGTTCAGTGCCACGCGGGCAATGAGACGAACAAAAACCAGCCCGGGATCGACGCCGACAAGATGAACCGCGCGGCCAACATCGATTTCAGAGACGACAAAACGGGGCATTTCTCCCGGTCGTTCGAGAATCTGCGCCGGTTCTGCTTCTTCTACGACAACGCGGCGTGGACGGAGCCGCAGACGTTCCCGGGCAAGTTCGGCTCCAACCGCAGCCCGCTTTACTATAACGTCCTGAGAAATCCCGAAACGGGAAAGACAGAGCATTACGGCGTGAAACTCACCCCGGCGGAGATTTACCGGTTTACCGTCTGGATGGATAATAACTGCGACTTCTACGGCGCGTATGACCAGTGCGAACTCCAGCGCCAAGGCGAGAAAGTCGAGATCAAGCTGGAATAAACCTCAGCAGGGAATTTCGGGGTCATCACTGACCCCGCTCGCCTGTTTGTCGTTTAAAATGACGAGAGACGACGCTGGAAGCATCGTCCCCCATAATTCTTATTTCTTTCTGAACCAGAGCAATCCGCCCAGCCCGATCAGGAGCAGAAGCCACGTTGCAGGTTCCGGGACCCCTGCGAATTCACCGGATGCGGTCAGCATCACGATATTGTCCACATACGACGGGGTCCACACAACTCCGTCGAGGTTGGACGAAATGGTGATTTTATCCAGAATGTTCGTTTGAAGAGTCTCGAACAAATCAAACGATTTGCCGGAAATACTGGCCGGCTCCTCTTCAGAGAAGAGTTTGACCGTCGTATCGCCGAACATACTGCCGATCAGGTCGAGCTTCGAGGTCAGATTATCCCAGTCGTCCAGATTGAACGCGATGGTGGAGCCGTCCTCAAACGTGATCCCGGCCGGGGCCGTACTATCTTTCATGCCCTGGTACGTTCCGCCGTCTTTCACGGTCATCGCCTTCGCAATCGTGCCGTAGTTCACGAGCGTTCCGCCGTCGTTGACGGTCACGGCCGAGCCAGCCAGCCGGGTCGCGTGCGTTTCGTCACCGATCTGGAGGACACCGCCGTTGACGGTCGTCGCGCCGGTATATTCGAGGTCACCATCTCGGTTCAGGATCCACGTGTTCGTGCCGGTCTTGGTGATCGCCTGCGTCTTGCCGCTGGATTGGTTCCAGATCCTTCCGCCGAACGTCCCGACTTCTTCCGGTTTGTCACGTCCAACGACCAGCGTAGCCACGGAAGCCGTCGCACCAGCAGGACGGATGGTCCCGCCCGTGCCCGTCACCAGCGCGACGGACTGCGAATTCACCGGGCAAAGCTCGTTCGGGTTCGTAATGACCACGTTCGACATGGTCTGGCCGGACTGCAGAACGGCCGAGGTCCCGTTCAGGGCGAGCGTTCCGTCAAAGCCGGAAAGATTTCCCGTGATGGTCGGATACGCCGCCGCGTTGCCGATCGTGCTTTTGTGGGAAATCGTCCCGGTACCGGTAACCGTCGAGCCAAAGGCGAAATTCGACGCGGCCGTGCCGGTGTTGAGCAGTTCCAGCGTCGTGCCGGTCAGCTCAAACGGAACATTCCCCAGGTTGGCGCCCTGAGTCACTGACAGTTTACCGGCGGAAACCTTGACTTTGGAACCATTCACGGCACCCGTCAGCTTGGCATCCTTCGTCAGGACCATATTTCCCGGGCCGAGTTTTTCCAGCGAGGAGGCCACATTGTTCGAGTCGGACAAACGGATCTCCGAGGAGACCGTCAGGGTTTTGCCGTCCGCGACCGTGAATTTGCCGGCGCCGCCGTCCGACGAGCCGGGGCAGCGGATCATGATCTTCCCGGCCGTGATCGACGCGTCGTCCGTCACGTTAATGGCGGAGGAGAAGAGGAGCGACCCGTAATTCTGGTAATCCGATGTGGTCCGTTTTTCCGGATCATCGGTGATCACGCCGCCGTTGAGCGTCACAGGGCCGAGGTTCGCGAAACCGTCAAACCCGCTTTTCAGCGTGCCGCCGTTGAGGACGATGCTCGGGACGAATTTGTTGGACCCCAATCCATTTTGAACGGTGAAAGTAAGTTCCGCGCCATTGGCGACGTTGATCGTGGCAATCTGTCTGACGTTGTTTTTAAGAGCGTTGAGCGTCGTCGTGCCGGAATTCACGTTCAGCGTGGTGAGCGTCCCGGCAGTGGCGTTCAGGGCGACGGTCCCGTCAAGGGTCAGCGCCGTGGAAGCGCCGCTCAAGGTGACGCCGTTGGTCAGCGTTCCACTGTTATTAATGGCGGCGTTCGTCGCGCCGTTGACCGTGACCACTTTGGAGATCGTGCCAGCATTTTTCAGCGTGGCGGGGGCCGAGGCGGTTCCGCCGGTCAGCGTGATGGCCGAGTTGGGAAGATTGGCGGTCGAGGTGAATTCCAGCGTTCCACCGTTGATCGCCGTTGGGCCGCCGTAGGTCAGACTGGCGTTCGTCAGCGTCCACGTGTTCGAACCGGTCTTGGTGATGCCGATCTCTTTTCCGGAATTTGCATTTTTGATGATGGTCCCGCCGTACGTGTGGTCTTCGTAGTTCGTGTCGTTACCCACGATGAATGTCGCAACGTCCGAGGAGGCGCCGCCCGCCTGGGGACGGATCTCGCCCACCGTGCCGGAGATCATTCCAACGTTCACCGTCGAGCCGGGCACAAGGGTCAAAAGCGGCGTTCCAGAGCCTTCAAATTTGATGCGCACTCCCGTGGCGTTGGCCGCGTTATCCTGGAAGTTGGTTCCACGGTTCCAGGCAGTATTAATGATGTAGTAGCCCGTAAATTCGCTCAAATCACCTTTTAAATTAATAGAGCCGCCTGTATTTTGGTAAGAGCCATAAATCGTACCGGTGCCGGTGATTTTGCAATTCGCATTGAACACTTCCTGACCGCCGGAGACATAATAAGCCGCGTCGGCGAGGTCCACCGTCGAGGTTCCGGCATCATTGTAGTACGAACCGCCGGTCAGGACTTTGACGTCGTTGAGCGTTCCGCCGTGAAGCGCCGCGCCGCTGCTGATCGTAACGGTCCCGGTCACCGAGCCGTTGTTGGCGATCGTCGGGGCCCCTGACGTGACGTTGACATCACCGATCGTGCCGAAGTTGCGCAGCGTACCGCCGGTCAGCGTGATGGCCTTCGAGATCGAACCGTAGTTCCGAAGTTCGCCGCCCGAAACGGTGACGGCGGAATTCGTCAGTTTCGTCGTTAAGATCGCCTCGGTTCCGAGCTGAAGCATACCGTCGCTGACCGTCGTCGGGCCGGAATAGGAGAGATTGCCGCCCGTGAGGATCCACGTATTCGAGCCGACTTTCGTAACGCCCAGCTTCTTGGTGGCTTCCGTTTCCATAATGGATCCGGCGTAAGTTCCGTTACCCGCGGTGCTCGAGCCGACCTGCAAAATGACGGTCCCACTCGTTCCCGCGTCACTGCTGGGGCGGATCTCTCCGCTGCCGCTGTTGATCATCCCGATCTTGACGAGCATATCCGTGTTGTTCACCGGGCAAAATACATTAATGTTCTTGATCAGCACATTGGACGCATCGCCCGACACCGGAGAGAAAATCGAGTGCTGGCCTTTCTGGTCAATCGTGCCAGAAAATCCCGAAAGGTCGCCGTTCATATCGACCTGCCTGGTGTACTGGATCGTTCCAGTCCCGGTAATCGTGCGGGTGAATTGCGTACTATGGATCTTTCTCAACTCGTCATTAATGATAAAAGTGCCATCAGCCCCAATATTGATCGTCCCCGTTCCGACCGAATTATTGTTTTTGACTCGCAACGCCCCGGCCGTGATGGAGGTCCCGCCGGTGTACGTGTTGTTCGTCAAATCGAGATAAAACTCCCCGGTCGAATCTTTCAGAACGGAATCCGCGCCCGTGATCCCGCCGGAGATCGCGGGTTCAGTGGTCGTGGACTGGTTTCCGGTACCGGGGAGTGTAATAACCGCTGCAGCCCCCACGGTCGCACAACCGAAAACCAATACGGCTGCCAGCCCTAATATTCTGTTAAAATACAGGGGGGGGGCAATATTGGAAATTTGATTCACGACACTAATCCGATGTTTTACTGTAAAAGTAAACATAAAAAACTCCTGTAGATTTATAAACTCTATTGGTCAAGTGCAAGCGAAAAGTAGACAGCTGAGTGCAAGCGAAAAGTAGACA
>JAUMVK010000072.1:0-11359 GCA_030530205.1 Thermoguttaceae bacterium
ACCCGATGACAAAAATTTTGCACTCAACTGTCTACTTTTCGCTTGCACTTGACCCGTAATTCGTTATTCATTATTCATTAGTTAAAATGGTCGAAGACTTACACATTTTCCACACGGTAGCGCTGATCGCCCTTCTGCTTTTCCTCGGGATCTTCGCGAGCAAAATCTCGTCGTGGATCAAAATCCCTACACTCCTGATGATCATGCTCGTCGGGATGCTTGCCGGAACGGATGGGCTGGGCCAGATCCCCTTTAATGATTTCACCCAAGCCGCGCATTTGGGGACTATCGCCCTTCTGTTCATTCTTTTCTCCGGTGGGTATGATACGAACTGGAAAGCCATCCGGAAAGTTATTGTTCCCGGCACGGTTTTGTGTACGGTCGGCGTTGCGTGTACGGCGGTACTGGTGGCCCTTTTCGCCGTCTGGTATCTGAAAATGGACTGGTATTTCGGTTTACTTCTCGGTTCGGTCATTTCCTCGACCGACGCGGCAGCCGTTTTTTCGATCTTCCAGTCCGAAAGCACGGCCCTGAAAGGGGATTTGCGCCCGATCCTTGAAATGGAGTCTGGCAGCAACGACCCGATGGCCGCGTTTTTGACGTTCGTCGTGATTTTCCAGATCCTCGGCGAGTCTTCCTGGTGGTCGATTTTCTACGAAATGCCGCTTCAGATCGGGGTCGGGACGCTTGTTGGTTTCCTGGTCGGCCGCTACACCGCGCACCTGATCAATCACGTCAAACTCGATCTTGACGGTCTGTACTACGTCATAGGGGTCGCGACGGTCCTGCTTTCCTACAGCTTGACGGAAATTTGCCACGGGAACGGTTTCATGGGCGTTTATGTCTGCGGCGTGACGCTCGGAAATTGCCACTTCATCCACAAACACGGCCTTGGGCGTTTCCATGACGGCCTGGCGTGGCTAATGCAGCTGGCGCTCTTCCTGACGCTTGGCCTGCTGGTCAATCCCTCCGATTTGAGGCAATACTGGCTTTCCGGTACGTTACTGGTCTTTTTCCTGATTTTAATTGCACGACCGGCAAGCGTTTTTATTTCTCTGTGTTTTAGCCGGTTCAATTTCCGGGAGAAACTCCTCATTTCGTGTGGTGGGATCCGTGGCGCGGCGCCGATTTTGCTGTCGCTCTACCCGGTTGTGTCGTTTGGACATAACCCGGAGCTTCAGAAGCAGGCGATCCAAAACTTTAATCTGGTTTTCTTCGCGGTCATCTGGTCGGTATTGATCCAGGGCAAGGCGCTGATGAAACTGGCGAAGTGGCTCAAACTTGGTGTTGCAACAAAGACGGTTCCTCGTCCGCCGCTTGAGTTCGAGGAAACCGGTCTCTCGACCAGTCAGATGTATGAATTCGTTATTTCAGAGGACTCCCCTGCTCTGCATAAGGCGATCAAAGAACTGGAACTTCCGGAGAATGTGCTGGTTTATCTGATTCGGCGTGACGGAGTGTTCATCGTCCCGCGGGGAAAAACGATCATTCAGCCGGAGGATGCACTTCTGATGCTCATCGAGCCGAGTATCGCCCCAATGGTCGAACCCCTGTTTTTGGCTAAGGCCGTGGAATAGACTGTCATTTAAAAAAGAAACGTCCTTCTTTTGCGAAGGACGTTTCCGGTTTTCTTTCCCCAATTATTGAATGCCGGGAGCTGCGGTACCCGCCCGTGTCAGGGCACGGCGTCGGGTTTCGTTTTGAAGAATCATTGAAAGCAGTCGCCTGCGGAGTTCGTTCTGCTGTTCTTCTGAAGCAGGTTTCGGTTTTTCAACTAGTACTTCCATGTTTTTTTCTCCTCAATTGACTATTCCCGAATCAATCCATGAGTAATTATCGTCTAAAATCCTAAAAAAATTTCTCTTTTTCTGGAGGTTCGTAAAAATACCCTGAACGTAAATTTCCAAATTATCCCCAAAACAGAAACTTCCTATTTTTCCTGACCGGTACAGGCGTTAAATAAATCAAAATAATCACAAATAAATCCATCAAAATAACCGTCTCAAGTCAGCTTTTTTTGATTTTTTCACGATATATAAAACCAAGACCATAAAAAGGTCGTACTATTTTTATATTTACCCAAAATTTTCGTTTTTCGATTATAAAATAAAAAGTTTAGAGAAAATCGGAAAAGTTGCTTGACTAAAACGAAAAAATAGGGTAAAATACAGAATATGAAACAGATAGGCTGATTTTAAGCGTTTTGCATTAACTTCGTGTCTTGACGATTGAATGGGCACGAAGTTAAGTAAAGGACAAAAATCAAGTACTCGGTGCAACGATGGATTTTTCGTATTTCAAGAATGATTTTTATGTTTCGCCAGACTCCGGCTATGACGGAATCGCATTGAGGGATTTTGATGAGGAGTCCCAATCGTTGGATTTCCAACAGCAGTTCCCATCCCTTCTTGAGCTTGAAGATTTATGCCGTGAGGCGGAATCGGCGGAACAACAGATTCCTGACGAAGAACTTCGAAATGAGGATCCGGTTTGTGTTTATCTGATGCAGATGGGCGAATATCCCCGTCTTTCTCTGAAGGAAGAGCAGGTGATCACTCAAAAAATCGAGCGTTACCGCCGGGAATACTGTACCCAGATTTTCACGTCACATTACGT
Source organism: Thermoguttaceae bacterium (assembly GCA_030530205.1). GTDB lineage: Bacteria > Planctomycetota > Planctomycetia > Pirellulales > Thermoguttaceae > RGIG3701. Next base: position 2,617 of record JAUMVK010000072.1, read on the forward strand.
TCAGACCGGCTTGATGCGGATCATGAACGATCTTCTGATGCGGAAATGCCGTCTGGAACGCACGATTAATGTGAGCATCACCAATTCACATCAAAAAAATCGTGCCATGGAAATCATTCGTTTGAACCTTGCGACCCTGCGTACCCTTTACGAGCAGAATCAGGCTGCTTATCCAGTGGCTTTCAGCAAGAGCCAGCCGATGCAACTCCGGAAGAAATTGCTGAAACAGATGCGCCGCCGGGACGTGAAATGCCGTCATTTGGCGTATGAAATGCAGGTTCAGCTTCCCATTGTGAGGAACCTTTACGACTCACTCAAACATCTCTTCGAGCGGATGCAGGTACTTTACCTCGAATTAAAACGTTTCGAGAACGATCCGGATGCGGCCGAAACACGGAATCGAACCCGCAAGGAACTTCATCGTTTAATGCGTCAGGCGCAAATGACGCCAAAGATGCTCAAGCGGTTCATCGAAAAAACCAATAAAATTCAGGCCCGGTACGAGAATTTCAAGCGGAAACTCTGTTCAGGAAACCTGCGTCTGGTCGTTTCCATCGCGAAAAATTATCAGAGCCATGGGATTTCATTTCTGGATTTGATTCAGGAAGGAAACACGGGCCTCATGAAAGCGGTCGATAAATTCCAGGCTTATCGCGGCTACCGGTTTTCTACCTATGCGACGTGGTGGATCCGTCAGGCGGTCACCCGTTCGGCGGCGAATCAGTCCCGGACGATTCGCGTTCCGCTGCACGTTGTGGGAACGATGCGCAAAGTACGAGAAGCTCACCAGAAACTCATTCAGCAGATCGAGCGCGAACCGACCATGGAAGAGATTTCCCGCTCCACGGGTATTCGGCTCAAAGAGGCTCTTACCGTTCTGCAGATGAACCGGAACCTGATCTCGCTCGACCAGCCGGCAAGCCGGTACGACGACAGTGTGATCGGGGATTTCATCGAGGATACGCGTGAGGAATCCCCGGTGGACCGCGTGAATTGCGAGGCGATCCGTGAAAATCTCAATGAGCTGCTTTACGATTTGAGTTACCGTGAACGCGAGGTCATTCGTCTGCGTTACGGCCTGGCCAACGGGCATTTGTACACGCTGGACGAGGTGGGACGTTTCTTCGCTCTGACCCGGGAACGAGTGCGCCAGATCGAAATTCGTGCGATCAAAAAGCTCCAGCACCCGACTCGCTTTGAGACGCTGGCCGAAATGATGCCGGAAATCGAGATCGACGAATAATGCAAGGACGATATTTCATTTTTACATCCTTGACAAATCAGCCACCTGTACAGGTGGCTTTTTTTGTGTTTTGCCGTCCTGAAAAAAGCTCCACTACCCCCTTGACATTTTCCGAAAATCGGGTATAATCCGGTTTCTTTCTTTTAGGAGAAAGATCGAGTTGTGCCCTACAGATCGTTCGCGAGGTCTGAAGGGCGAAGCGGCAAGGCCAATCGCGCCGAAAAACTCCGTTGAAAAACGGCGAGACAAAATCCCGATGGGGAAGCGTTTGTGTCCTTGAAACTATAGTTGAAACCAGATTTAGTGAGTGGTTCATTATTATGGAAACATCCGTGGAAAAACCTGAACAGAAAGTCCAGAAGAAAAATCCGGGACAAAGAAGATCCGTTTCAAAACCGGTTCAGAAAACGTTCATGGTAAAACCGGCAGAAGTCAAAGAAGAATGGATCGTCGTTGACGCGACCGACAAAGTCGTTGGCCGTCTCGCCGTCGATATTGCTATGGCTCTGATGGGCAAAGACCGCCCAACCTATACGCCCGGTGTGGATACCGGTCGTTATGTCGTCGTTATTAATGCCGACAAAGTCGTCTTCACCGGCAAAAAGTGGGAACAGAAACGTTACACTTGGACGACCGGTTACACTCGTTTGCGCAGCGAAAACGCCGCGACCCGCAAGGAAAAGAATCCCACCGCGATTCTGACCGAAGCGGTCCGTCGTATGCTTCCGAAAAACAAACTCGCGACCAAGATGCTTTCCAAGCTCAAGGTTTACGCCGGAAATCAGCATCCGCATCAGGCTCAAAACCCGGTGCTTGTTGAAATGGGCAAATAATTTGAGGATTTTGTGCAAACCAAACAATTAAGGAGTGTAATCCATGGCAGATAAAGTCATCATCGAAGGCAAAGGCAACAACGACTCGCTCGGAACCGGTCGTCGTAAAACCGCTATCGCCCGCGTTCGTATCCGTCCCGGCAAGGGCCTCATCGCGATCAATGGCCGCAGCCTTGAAAATTACTTCTGCAACGTGCAGCAGCGCAACGCCGTTCTGGCTCCGCTGACTGAAACGGGCAAAAAAGACGAAGTGGACGTCATCATCCGCGTCAGCGGCGGTGGGATCACCGGTCAGTCCGGTGCCTGCAAGCTCGGCATTGCCCGTGCCCTGCGTATGTACGACGCTGGTCTTTATGAGATCCTCAAGGACGCCAACCTTCTTACCCGTGACAGCCGTATGGTCGAACGTAAGAAGCCCGGTCTCCGCAAAGCCCGTCGTGCGACCCAGTTCTCCAAGCGTTAATCTTGTGTTAATCGCGTGAGCATACAAAAAAGCGTTTCGCTTAGCGCGAAGCGCTTTTTTTGTGGGGACGACGCTTCCAGCGTCGTCGCAACCCCGTAGGGATTGAATGTTAATAGCCGTGGGTGAAACCCACGGAAAACGGTGACGGTTCCCTCTGATCTCTATCCCGCTCTCCAAATTTTTCTCCCCTGCCCCCTTGCGCGAAACCAGGTTTCGTGCTATACTGGAAGTTTGAAAATTCACTTTTCAACAGAAAGGACCTAAAATGGATCAAAAAGCGAAAGATTTTCTCAAAAAAGTGCTCACGACTCCCAGCCCGACCGGCTTCGAGCAGCCCGTTCAGGACGTGGTACGTGAATACGCCAAAGAGTTTGCCGAGACCGTGGAAACGGACGTCATGGGAAACGTTTACGCCGGGCGTAACGTGGACGCTCCATTTCGCGTGATGTTGGCTGGGCACTGCGACCAGATCGGTCTGAGCGTCCAGTACATCGACGACAACGGGTACTTGTACGTCCTCCAGCTTGGCGGCTGGGACGTGCAAAACCTCATCGGCCAGCATGTCACGGTCTGGACGAAATACGGCCCCGTCCCCGGCGTCATTGGCAAAAAGCCCATTCACCTGCTCGATGCTGAAGAGCGCAAAGTCGTTCCGAAGATTTCCGACATCTGGGTCGATATTGGCGCGTCCAGCAAAGAATCCGCGGCCAAACTCGTTCGCGTGGGTGACGCGATCACCGTCCAAATGACTTACTCGGAACTTCAGAATAATCGTATCGCTTCGAGCGCCACCGATGACAAGAGCGGCATGTGGGTCGTCATGGAAGCCCTGCGCCGCGTGGACGCCAGCAAACTGAAAGTCGCAGCATACGCCGTTTCCACGACGCAGGAAGAAGTCGGTTTGCGTGGCGCTACGACCGCAGCGTACAAGATCAACCCGCACGTCGGGATCGCGGTGGACGTCACGTTCACGAGCGACTGCCCGACCATCGACCCGAAAAAAGTCGGCGAGATCAAACTCGGCAGCGGCGCGGTGATTACCCGTGGCCCGAACTTCAACCCGGGGTTGGCGGAACGCCTGATGCAAATCGGCGACGAGCACCAGATTCCGTACCAGATCGACGCGAGCGGATCCCCGCCCGGAACAGACGCCCGTACCATTCAGGTCACTCGGGCCGGCGTGGCGACGGGGCTGGTGAGCGTTCCGAACCGCTACATGCACAGCCCGGTGGAAATTGTTTCGATGGACGACATGGACGCGTGCGCCGATCTTCTGGCCCGCTTCATCGAGAGCCTGGATGAAAACACCGATTTCATTCCGAAGTCTTCGGAGCACTAGAATCTTTCTCCCCAACCCTTCATAATTTCTGGAGTGAAATCCATTCATGTCGGAAATTTAGGGGTTGGGGAGATTTAATTTAAGTTTTTAACCAGCATTTCCTTTGCCATGACCAAATCCATTCTCGGCGCGCACATGTCGATCTCCGGGGGGCTGCATAGGGCTGTGGAAGCCGCTCAGGCCATCGGTTTCGACTGTGTGCAGATCTTCTCCAAAAACAGTAACCAGTGGAAGGGAAAAGCCCTCACCGAAAAAGACGTGGAGCTTTTTAAGGAATCGCTCGTCCGGTGCGGGATTTCCCACCCCATTGTGCATGATTCGTACCTTATTAATCTTGGCGCGCCGGCTGACGAGCTTTGGCTCAAGTCGATCGCGGCGTTTGAGGACGAACTGCTTCGGGCCGAGTCGCTTGGGATCCCGTTCGTCGTGACGCATCCCGGCTCCTACACGACGTCCACGCCGCAGGAGGGGATCGACCGGATCGCCGAGGGCCTGAAAACCGTCCTGGAGCACACGGCCGGGATCCAGACCCGCTGCCTGCTCGAAAACACGGCGGGCCAGGGGTCCAATCTCGGTTTCGAGCTGGAACAGATCGCGGAGATCATCGAAAAAGTCGAGGGGCGCAAGCCGACGGAGGCGGTCGGCGACGAGTTCCGGGTCGGCGTCTGCTTCGACACGTGCCACGCATTCGCGGCAGGGTACGACTTTTCCACGCCCGAAAAGTATGCGGACATGATGACGCATTTCGACGGGATCATCGGCCTGAACCGGTTCCGCGCGTTCCACATCAATGACGCGACCAAAGAGTGCGGAAGCCACGTGGACCGTCATGCGCACATCGGCTTCGGGAAGATCCCGCTTGAATCGTTCCGGCTTCTTCTGAACGACCCGCGTTTTGCCGGAGTCCCGAAGTACCTGGAAACCCCGAAAGGGATGAAAAAAGACGAAGAAACCGGCACTGAAGAGGACTGGGACGCCGTGAACCTAAGAACACTTAGAGAAATGAATAACGAATAATGAATAATGAAAGGCGGTAATGGAGGCCGAAGGCCGAAATTACGCGTCAGGTTGAGTGGGCGTTTTTCCCATTATTCGTCATTCATTATTCATTTAAAAGGATTTTTATGTCATCTTCCCCGCTTCGTTTCCGTGCCCTGCCCGACTCGCACCTCCTTTGGCGCAGTTGGAAGGCTGACCAGGAAAGTGATTCGCCCGCCGCGGACTCGCTGATGGTCGTGTATTGCCTCGATTCGGACGACACACACCTGATGAACGACTTGGGCGCGGCCATCATCCACGTTTTACAGGAAAAAGCCTGCACCGTGGACGAGCTGCTCGATGCGCTGGCGGCTGATTATTTGCCCTCGCCGGAACTGCGTGACATCGTCCCCCGCCCGGTCGTGGAGTCCTTTCTCCACCGAATGCGCATTTCAGGAATGATTTTCGAGGAGGAAAAATGAAACTTTACTACGAAAAAAACGGCTCTGGGCCGGCGATCCTTTTTGGTCACGGGTTTCCGTTCGACCACACGATGTGGCGCGCGCAGCTCGACGGGCTTTCCGGGGACTTCACCGTCATTGCGCCCGATTTTCGAGGCATGGGCCAAAGTCCCGCTTCTGGTGAGAAGATCACGACGATGGCCGACCTGGCGGACGACCTGAGTGCCCTGCTCGACCAGCTCGGCATCGAAAAATGCGCCTACTGCGGCCTTTCGATGGGCGGCTACGTCGGGCTGGAATTCTGGCGCCGCCACGCGGACCGGCTCGTAGCGCTGATCCTCTGCGACACGAACGCCCGCTGCGACTCCCCGGAAGGCGCGGCAAAGCGTCTCGCCACGGCCGAAAAGCTCGAAGCGGAGAAAACCTGCGCGTTTATGGTGGACGGTATGAAGCAGAACCTCATGACCCCCGCCACACTCGCCGACGCGGAAAACCCGCTGGGCGTTTTCGCGGCCTACAGGAAAATGGTCACGGGAAATAATCCGCTCGGCGTCGCCTCAGTAGCCCGCGGGATGGCCCAGCGCAGTGACTTTTCCGAAGCGGTGCGGCAAATTTCCGTTCCGACGCTGGTTTTGACCGGCGAGCTGGACGTTCTTTCGCCACCGTTCGCGATGAGCGCTCTGGCCGAGACGATTCCCGGCGGGAAGTTCGTCTCCATCCCCAATGCGGCACATTTGGCGCCGATGGAACAACCGGAACAGTTGAACATCGAAATTCAACGATTTTTAAATGGAATTTAATTAATTTGTTCTGATTAAAACGATTTTGATGCCAGGAATCGTATTTCCTCGTCACCGAAAAATAAAAATGAGCAAGAAAAACAAGAAAAAATCCCCCGAGTCCCCTGCTCCGATCACCGGTAAAACCGCTGAAATCAAGGACGTTCGCCGGCCGAAATATTACAAACGCGCGACAATCCTGCACCTTTGCACGTTTATCACCTGTTTCACGCTTTTTGTCTTTTTTTCGATAAAAATCGCCAATCAGCCGCTGAGCGAGATGCAGCCCGCCACGTGTACAGGCTGGTACTACGATGGAAACCCGGACACGGGTCTGCCCGATAAATTCGAGTTTTCGGCCACGCCGGCCGCCACGATGGAGCTGGCGCAGCTTTTGGACTCCACGCCTTCCCAGTTGAATTTGGAAAGAACCCAGGTTTATGGCGAAATCAATTTTACATTCGCCCGGAACAAACGAACCCGCAAGTTCATCATCGCGGCAAACGGTGTGAACGACACGCAAGGGCTTTTCCGCCTGAAGGACATTTCGATCGATCAGGTGAAAGAAATTGTCAATAAAAAGTGATTTTCTTGAAAATTAAGCATAAATCCAAATTATTGCTTGTTTTTTGCTTGGTTTGCACTCAATCTTTTGTCTTGGGAAACTCCCGGATTTTCTCCGATTCCGGGAGATCCACGACCGAATCGATCGTTAGGAGATCGTTTGAATTCTCCTTTTCGATCGGTACGGATGGGATTATAACCGGTTTTTGGACACCAAAATACCCGTTCGGTTTCACCAGTTCCATTTCGCCGTAAGCCATCGGGAAGTTTCCCTGCGCGTTTTCATTAATAATTGGCTCCTGAAAAGTCTTCTCTGGCATATTTTCTCCCTTTTTCTCTCCCAAAGTCGGCATTGGGAGCAGACTCGTGTCTTCTGATTCTTCCACAGGTGGAAAGTCTCGCAATGTTTTTGCCTCGACTGGCGGAAAATCCCGGATCCTCCCCTCGATTGGCGGAAGTTCCGGAAGTGTAATGTCCTGCGGCGGAGCAGGGGAGAGCGGGATCCCGGGCGCTTCGTGGGAGGCCGGAACAGGTGACGAAGGAAGGGACGGTTTCATGGTTACACGAGGAGCCACGTGATACCCCGGAGGAAGGACGGGCTCATGAGCCAGAAAAGCTGTGGCTTGTGCTTCCTGCGGCGGCGGAGCAGGGGAGACAGGCAAGTCCGGGGATTTCAGGCCCTTTTCCGAAGGCAAAACTTTTTTCTTCGCAGAGGTTCCCTGACGTTCCACGACTGCTACGGTTTCAGAGGAAGGAGAAGTTTGACCCGAAATTGGGGAAACGCTCGGCCGAGTTTCATTTACTTCCACATTCCCACCGGTGGCGGAAAACGGCCAAGGCGCATTTCGCACGATGTCGGAGGGGATTTTCTTTCTGGAATCCCCAAGATCATCATCCTGGAGATCCTTTTGGGAAATATTTTTATTTTTTCGAGAAAAATTTTGAGTTAAAATCGGGCAGCATTCAGGGCTTTTTTGAGGGCTGGAAACAAAGGACGAGCCAGAGGCCTGGTTTTCGGGTTCGGAATTGTACAAAATAGTTTCACCATTTTCCTTATTTTGAAGTGGCTTGGAAACAGACCACTCAACAGGATGCGTGTGAGGTGTTACGGTTGGAGAAAATGTGGAGTCTGTGCCGGTCACCGAGACTCTTCCTTGAGATGAAGAATTCCCAAAAAAAGAAGGGACAAACTCCGATTCTAATAATACAGCATTCATTACCATCAGAATTGCGATCGTAAAGAAAACGATAACGATTTTTCGAATAGTTATGGTGCTCATAAATATGCCTCTGTGGCAGGTATATATTAATAATTGTTGGCAAAAGTTCCAATTCAATTATAACACGTTACCTGGAAAAAACCAGTAAATATCGCAAATATCTTCTGATTATTTGGAAATAATCAGCACGTGAAACCTTCTGGGAGACCTGGATAGTTCGTGCAAAATAGGGAAAATCAGAATTTATAGGGGATATGTTAATCAGAGGTCGCTATAACCACTACATTTGTATTTGGCCTGCTTGAATTGCCTAAACCTGAATTTTTTTTAAAAATTTTAAATTGGGGGGCTTGCCAAATATAAAATATGTGGTATAGTTAAAATAAAGAGCCTGAAAAAAATGAGAAATTTTGGCAAATTTACAAATTTGCGTTAAAGTGCCAAAATGAGAAGGCCGATAAAAGGAAAAGTTTGGGGAAGTTCTGGAGATATTCAGAAGCTGCCCAAGACTAAAAACTCAAAAATTTTGAAGAAAATAGCAAAATTAGTAAAAAAACCCCTTGGGGGGCTATTGACCAAAATTTTAATTTGAGTAAAATATACAGAAGTAAGATGAAACAGTGGGTGTATTTCCCCAGGGCGAGAAACATCCACTATTCGAAAAAACGGTTTTAGTGGTATAAACCGTCACACAGTCCAAAAGGACACTTGGTATCCCAAAGTTTAAACGGAGGAAAAATATGAAACGTTTGGTTTCTCTGATGGCAGTTGTCATCGTTCTGGCTAGCGTCTCCGCAGCGAACGCTGGTTTCCGTAAATGTTGCGCCCCGGCTTGTGCTCCGGCTTGCGAAGCTCCGGCTTGC
>JAUMVK010000026.1:0-55373 GCA_030530205.1 Thermoguttaceae bacterium
CTTCATCATCTTCATCCTCGTCTTCGTCCCAGTCATCCTCATCATCTTCGTCCCAGTCATCGTCCATTTCGTCGTCCTGGTTTTCGTCGTAGTCACTGTAAGCCATCATCTGGCACGGCGGAAGGGTAAAAGATTCACGCTCGGAATCAGAAACCAGTTCAAAATTGAAGCCATTTTCAGCAAAAGACTTACGCATGTGTATTTCTCCTCATGAAAATTCTTGAGAAATTCTGGAAAAAAAAACAAAAAATGAAGCAAATTTCAAAATACTAAACGGTTTTTCGGCTCTCATCCAAAAAATCTTTCGATGTATTTCTTTTTTTTCGTGATTTTATGGAGATTTTTGAGAAAATAAACCGTTAAATATCCACTTTCGGAAGCTGAAGCAGGCTTTTCAGGCCGAAAACTTCGAGGAACTTCTTCGTCGTTCGGTAAAGGCGAGGCCGACCCAGTTCAGGACTGCGTCCCGCGATGCGGATCAAATCCTTGCCGAGTAGTTGGCGCAAGATCTCCATGCACGACTGAACACCTCGCACCGCCTCGATTTCCGCACGGGTCACGGGGGTAGAGTATGCCTCCCGGTACGCGATGATCGCAAGCGTCTCCATCGCCGGCGGAGAAAGACGGATCTCAGGACTTTCCTGATTCGCCACACCCACCTGACGGCAAAGCTGACGAAGCCAGGGCGTGAACTGTGGCCGCGTCCGAAGCTGAAAGCCACGGGCGAATTCCAGAATACGAAACGCCGTACGTGTGCCGTCATAAATCTGGTTCAGCTTCCGAATACCGTCAACCACCTGCGAGGTTTCACCCGTGTTCAGGAACTGCGCCAAACGCTGGGCGCTAAGCGGTTCACGAGTCAGGAAAAGCAGCGCCTCAAGCGAACGCATAAAGTCCGTCCGTTCCGGAAGCTCGCCTGAAAGCGGGACCTCCTGAAACGGCAAAACCTTCGCCTCCGGCTTGCGCTTTTTCGGCGTCACGCTCCGAAATCGCCCACGCCACGGAACGAGCCTTTTACGGTATGTCCCCGGACCAAACTGTCTGCTCTTGAATGGAAATCTTTTCTTCATCAGCTAAGTATAGCGAAAAATGAAAAAAAAGAAAAGGGAGGGGAAGCGTTTTTTTGGAAAAAAATGTAAAATTTCCAGCAGGAAACCAACCTTTGTTTCATTTTCGCGCCACTCCCGCGCACAAGAGCCGAGGAGTTGAAAAAGCCAATCGGCTTTTAACGTCTAAGGTCTTCCCAATGCAAACCAACTCCCATATTTCTCCCCCCCTCTTGCGATTTGTTTCAAATCGGTTATAATTAGGATGATTGACCTGCATATTTGAAGGAGCCCAAATGAAACCCAGCCTTTTTATCTGTTTTGTCCTTTTTTCCATGGCGTCTGTATTTGCTCAGGAGACATTCCGGGCAGAGCCTGTTCAGATCGGTGAAAATCTGAAACTCGTTGCGCCCCACGATAATTCTGTAGTCGTTCAGAGTCGCATTTGGCTGATCCTCAAGGGTGATCTGCCGGCCGACACCGTTCTGTTCAATGGCAAACCGCTCAAGTGGGATAAACATTTCGGCGGGGATGTACACGTAGGGATCCTCGGGATGGAAATCGGTCAGCAAAGCCTTCAGATTGGTGAGAAAGAGCTGCGTTTCGTGCTTGGCCGCAACGATAAAGACCACGCGGGTGACCCAAGCTGGAACGTGTACCGCCTGCACAATATGAAGCCAGGGCCGAACCCGTGCGGAAGGTGCCACGAGACCGTGAAGAATGAAGGGGATGGACTCATTCACGTCGGTGAACTTATGACCCCCGCGGACGCCTGCTACAAGTGCCACATCTCCGAGAAGCTGGACGAGCAGCATGAAACAACGAAGCTCGAAGAGAACTGGCGCGAAAACTGCCGTGACTGCCATTTCATCCACGCCTCACCGCACGATCATCTTCTGCGTCAGCCGAGAGAAACGTACCTGAAATAATGCTGCGCAAGCGATTCAAAACCGGTCGATCACTTCGTAAAAGTCGCGAATGACTTCGTACGGGTAGGCCGAATAATCGCGCCCGTCCGAGTCCACGAGGATGATCTTTCCCGGGTTTGCGGCACGAGCGGCCTGGATCCCGGGCGGGGAGTCTTCAAAAATCAGAACGTCTTTCGGTTCGCAGCCTATGTTCCGCATCGCCTTGAGGTACATCGCCGGGTCGGGTTTTCCGGCAATGGTACCATCGAGAAAGACCAGGTCCTCGAAGCGGAACCAGCGGTCCAGGCGCGAAAACTCGTAGAAAAACTGCACGTTGGAGAGATACGACGCGGTGGCGATCGTGAACGGAAGGCCGACCGTCTTCAAGTGGTCCAGAAGCTCCTCTACACCCGCCGCAAGCTGGAGGTTTTTCTCGACGCAGATCTCGCGGTAAATGCGTTCTTTTTCTTCAGCCTCGAAAGCGGATTCTTCCGGGGTGAGTTTCCCCTCGAAGAGAATATTCAGGATCGCCTCGTTCGTCTTGCCGTGGACTTTCTTGTAGAAATCTTCGAGAGTGAGCGGGATCCCGCGCTCGGCGCAGTACTTGAACCACGCCTCGATGTGGAGCGGCGTGTCCCAGAAAAGCGTTCCATTATAGTCGAATACGATCCCTTTGCAGTTTTCTTTCATTTTTTGGCCTATCCCGTTTTCTAACCTCGGTACTTGTATAGTTTAGCACATTTTTCCGGAAAAAGCAAGGGGGAGGTTGCATTTTGTGAAAAGTTCGGTATAATTGAAAAATCGTGCCTTTTTTCCCCGTTTTCCTTTAACCCCCCTTAATGAAACCATGAAAATTTCAACCTTCCTCACCCGTTTTTCCTTCCTGGCCCTTTTGCTCGGGGCGGCCACGCTTTTCGCGGAGGAACCGCTTCACGAGAAGACGGCCCGTCAGTCGGCCGAGTGGATCCAGAACGCCGTCATGTACCAGATCAACACGCGCGCCATGACTCCCGAAGGGACCGTGGCGGCCATCCGCGAGAAACTCCCGATCCTGAAAGACGCCGGCGTCACGGTGATCTACTTCTGCCCGCTCTTCACGATGGACAACGATATGCGGCAGGAATTCTGGTCGCCGCGTCAGGTCCAGTCCAAGCTCGGAAACCCGAAGAACCCGTACCGGATGAACGACTACGACAAAATCGACCCGGAATACGGCACCGAGGCGGACGTTCGCGCGTTCGTCGATGAGGCGCACCGGCAGGGCTTCCACGTGATGTTCGACCTGGTTTATCTCCACTGCGGGCCGGAGGCGACGCTGGTGAAGACGCACCCCGAGTACTTCCGGCGGAACGCGGACGGCTCGATCCACCTGACGCGCTGGAAATTCCCGGAATTCGACTTCACGAAACCGGAGGTCCGCGAGTACTTTTACGGGAACATGGAGTTCCTCGTTCGGACGTTTGACGTGGATGGTTTCCGCATGGACGTGGCGGACGGGATCCCGCTCGACTTCTGGGAAGAGGCGCGCCGCCGCGTCGATAAAGTGAAGCCGGACTGCTGCTTCTTCGCCGAAGGAACGCGCCTGCAGGACCAGCTTTTCGCGTTCGACCTGAACTACGGCTTCCCGTTCAACGGCGCCCTGCGCGGTGTGTTCGACCACAACAAATCGGCCAAAACGCTGCGTGATTGCGTCGAGAAAATGACCGCCCAGCGTCCGAAGGGGGCGCGCATCGTGCACTACCTCGATAATCACGACATTTCCAACGACGACTGGTACAATCGCCAGGACAAACGCTGGACGAATGCCGGGGTGGACGCGGCGTTGGCCCTCATTTTCACGCTCGACGGTGTGCCGATGCTCTACTGCGGCGAGGAGATCGCGGACATTTCGCGCCATTCCCTCTACGGAAGCACGAAGTACGGGAACTGCGTGATAGACTGGTCGAAGCTCCCGACCGAGGCGGCCCAGAACCGGCTCCACTTCGTCTCGGCCCTCTCGACGCTGCGCCGCGGCGACCCGATCTTCTCCCGCGGAACGGTCGAGTGGGTGGAAAACTCCGCGCCGGAATCGGTCCTTTCGTTCTACCGCGTGCTGGATGGCCGCAAGGTCCTGGTCGTGCTCAACATGAAAAAGACCCCGGTGACCTTCACACTTGAAAACGCCCCGGCCCCGGCCAAGTTCCGCCTCGAACGCGGCGCCGAAATCAAAGACGGCACGTGGACGCTCGACTCCTTCGGGTTGGCGGTGGAATGAATTCAGTATGGAGTGCGGCAATACAGAAGCCGAAGGCTTCATTTGCCGCTTTCACTTAGCGACCTCAAAATATGGCGGTGAAAAATGGTTTTCACGTGAGAAACGTCCAGAGTACTTCAGTGGCAAATGCCTCTTCGAGGCTGTATTGCCGCAAGAGAAAGCGGTGAATGTCGCTTGCGCGACTGTATCACCGCACTCCACACTCCTAACTTTTTTCCCGATGATTATGAAAAAACCAATTTTAGCGTTTTGCCTTTTCCTGGTTCCGTTCACGCTTTACGCGGCGGAGCGGAACGACCCGAACGCCTACACGGGCACGGACTCCGAACGCATCGCGCAGGCGGTCGCGGCCTCGGCGGAGACCGGCGGCGTGGTTCGGATCCCCGCCAGAATTCCCGACGCGGCCTCGGACCGGACGTTCTGGCTGATCGACTCGGCGATCCTGCTCCCGGCCAACACGACGCTGATCCTGGAAAACTGCGTCATCAAACTTTCCGACGCCTCGCGCGACAATTTCATCCGTTCTGCCAACTGCGGCCTGGGGATCTCGCCCATCGAGCCGATCGAGAACGTCCACGTCATTGGCTTGGGTCACGCGGAACTGGTCGGCGCAGACCACCCGAGGGCCACGGGCGACTCAGGGAAAACACTGGGCGTGCGGACCTACGGGACCGACGCGGGCAAAGAAGGCGAGTCCCAGCTCGGCGATTGGCGCAATATCGGCGTGCTTTTCGCGTACGTGGAGCATTTCTCGGTGCGCGGAGTGACGATCCGGAACCCGCACTGCTGGGCGATGTCGTTCGAGCGGTGCGCCTTCGGCCAGATCCGCGAAATTACGTTTCTCGCCCAGGAAAACCGCCAGATCGACGGCGAGCGCGTCCGGATTTTAAACCAGGACGGTCTGGACCTTCGGAAAGGCTGCCACGACATCGTGATCGATACGATCCAGGGCTGCACCGGCGACGATACGGTGGCGCTGACCGCCATCGGGACCGGGATCCGGCCTGACGGGATGATCGCCAAAACGGAAGTCAGCGGGAATCGCTCCGACGGGCGTGAAAACGATATATGGAACGTCACGGTCCGGAACGTCATGAGCCATTCGACCGGCGGGCACCAGATCGTGCGTCTGCTCAACGCCAGCGGCATCCGGATCCATCACGTGACGGTGGACGGCGTGGTCGATACTTCGCCGGTGGACGGGATCCGGGACCGCGCGACGATCCGGATCGGCGACTCGAACCCGGCGTGGGGCGGTGTGACGCCCTTGGGCGATACGTACGGGATCATCGTGACGAACGTGATCTCACGCTCCAAGGCGGCGGTTTTGATTGCCGGGTCTCTCACGGATTCCATCATTTCGAACATTCTGAACCTGAACCCGGACTGCGAGGCCGTGACCTGCGAGTCGGGCAAAGAAAACGTGAAGAACGTCCAGGTTCCCTGAAAACTACCATCGACGCTTTATTGAGTTGAACCAGAAGATGAATTTTTGCACCCGAAGAGAATGGCTTCTCCTGATGGGCTGGCTTTTGCTGACCCGGCTGGTTTTGAACGTTTTTGTGCCTCTGATGGACCCTTCCGAGGCGCGGTACAGCGTGATCGCGCGGAATATGGCAGTTTCGGGGAACTATCTGGAGCCGCAGTTCATCCATGACGGCGTGTTTCAGAATTACGAGGGGAAACCCGCGCTGGTTTTTCAGCTTGGGGCGCTTTCCTGCAAAATCTTCGGGCTGGACCCGTTTGCCGTGCGTTTCCCGGCTTTTCTCTCGGGGATTTTTATCGTCGGGATGGTTTACTGGTCGGTTCGGTGTCTGCGAGACGTTCAGACCGCGCGGATGGCCTCCCTTTTATGTGCCGTTTCGTTCATCTTTTATCTTTATTGCGGCCTGATGATGATCGACCTGGCGCTCGCTGCGTGTGTCACGGCGGCGGTTCTGGCGTACGTGTTTTTCTGCTCGGAGCTTCAGCCCGGTCGGTGGAAGAAAGCGTTCAGCGTCGTTTTTTTCGCGGCTCTTGGTGTCGGAATGGTCGTAAAAGGCCCCGTCGCTCTGGTGATGGCGGGTTTCCCCGTCTTTCTGTTTGTGCTCATTAACGGCCGGTGGAAAGAACTCCGGGAGCACGCCTGGCTCGTTGGGACGCTCGTTTTTCTTCTGCTCGCGGTCCCGTGGTACTGGCTCATGACGATGAAGAATCCCGACTTTCTGGAATATTTTTTCCTTCACGAAAATCTGGGACGGTTTTTGTATCAGAATTACGGTGACCGTTTCGGAGCGGGGCGCGAAACGTTTCGCGGCATGGCGGTTCTGTGGTTTTGCGTAGTGAACCTTCCGCTGCTGTTTTTCCTGCCGTTGATCAAGCCATTTCGTCAAAAGTTTTTTGCCGGGAAGCTCTTTTCGGACCCGCTTACCGGGCTGAGTCTCCTGACGGCGCTGGGGGTCACGTTTTTCTGGAGTCTGACGAGCCGGTCACTGCTTTATTACCTGCTTCCGACGATCCCGTTTACGGCCATTTTCATTGCGGTGCGTCATTCGGACGGGGGTCTTTTGGAGAATCCAAAACTCTTGAGTGGACTGCGTTGGGGCGTTCGGCTGGCCGCGATCCTTTTGCCGGTTTTGATGGTCGCCGCGGTTTGGTTCGGTGTCAACCAGACGGACAAAATGCCCACTCATCTGTACGAGAATGAGAAAATGCAATACCTGGGGCCGCAGTGCGTCTATTTCGCGTGTGTTACGCCGTACTCAGCCGATTTTTACCTCGCGGACCGTGTGGTGGCGCATCCCTGGGAGTCGCTGGAAGAAAGCCTCGAAAAAAGCCGCAGAAAGGTTCTGTGTGTTTCGGACTTTGAACAGGAAAAATACGGCAAAGAGATTCCGCGGGAATTGTGGTTTCAGTGCGGCCGTTGGAAGGTGTATCGGCCACAATGACTCCTTTGGACAAACGGACATATTGACAAAAAGTATATGTTTTTGTCCGTTTGTCATTTTGTCAAAAACCTCCGGATCCACAAAACCTGCGTTCCGTGAAGCGTCAAACACGCATCACGAGTTACGAATTCCAAATTATTTTTCTCCCGTGTTTTCCAGTCTCAAACGCCTCTTAAACCGAGCATTTCCAAAGAAAAAACTTGACAAAATGGCTCCTGGCCGTATAATAGAGTCATCGTGATTTAAGAAATCATCCGTTCTGAATCATACATTAATTAATTGGATCTATTAATTAATTTATTCTCAAAGATTTCTTTAACCCGGAAAGGACATTTATTCTATGACGCCTTATGGCATGTTCGACAACGATGAGGATCTGCGCAGGCAGGATGACGAAGAAGAAGAGCGTTTGCTTCAGAAACACCGTGAAGAGTTGATCCGTGAAAGGGCTTTGACCCCGTTTACTTTCAGTCAGATGGAAAATTTTGAACTCCCTGAACCCGACATCCTGATCGACCCCATTCTCAGAAGCGGCGAATCGATGATCATTTCAGCCCGAGCAGGAGTGGGTAAAACATTCCTCAGCCTCATGATGGCGAAAGCCCTCACCGAAGGAGTGAAACTCTTTGGACGCTGGGACGTTCCGAAGTTCCGCAAGGTGCTTTACCTCGACGGTGAAATGGGCATCATCGCCATGCGCCAAAGGATGAACGACCTGGGGATTTTCAGCCCCAAGTTCCAGCTCATCCCCTGCGACTGGCCGCCAGAGCGTATCTCCCTGAACCTCTTCAACGCCGATGACCAGTTCCTCGTCGAAAACGCCATTCAAACCCACAAACCCGACGTCCTGTTCCTCGATAATTTATCCACCCTTTACAAAGTCGATCGAACCAATCAGATGGAATCCTGGATCGTCATGCAGACCTTCATCCTGCGGGTCCGAAGCCGCGGCGTGGCGGTCGTTCTCGTGGACCATAACGGCAAGATCGAGGGAAACGGCCCGAGAGGAACCTCCGCCAAAAGCGACATCATGCACACCATCATCGAGCTGCGCAGACCCTTCGACTATACCGAGGACCAGGGAGCGCGATTTGTTATGACCTTCACCAAGCACCGCTCTTTCTGCGGAGAACACGCCAAAACCGTTGAGGCGTGGCTCAAGGATAATGAATGGAAAATCACCGTAGGTGAAAACACCATAAAGACACAGATCCCCCAAAAAGACCGGCGGAGAGAGAGGAAAGAAATGTTTGCCGATCTGTTCCAGCGCGGAATGAACCACGTCGCCGCTTACAACTACTGGAAGGTGGAACACCCGGAGGATCCGGTCAGTGAACGAACCTTTCGAAGATACTACAACGAATGGCGCCTCAACAAAAAAATGGAACAGGCAATGATCGGGCTGGAGGAATAAAATCGTGAGAGGAGCCTCCCCTGCTCCATTGGACATTTTGACAAAAGGACAAAAACATATACTTTTTGTCAGTTTGTCCCTTTGTCAAAAGTCAAACTTTTAAAATTTTTGTCTTTTTTTCGCAATTTCAGATTTTTTTGGTTGTAATTTACAAAGTCTTGTGTACAATTTGATTTAATGAGTTTTAAGAGGTGCTGGTTTTGATGAGCCCAAGCCTGTACCCGGGATTTTAACCCTAACATAAGGACTTTTCAAATGAATCGTTTTATTGCCAAATTCGTCGCTTCGTTCGCAATGGTTTTCGCGGCTTCGGCCCTTTTTGCCGGCACGGTCGAAAAAACTTTCATGACCAATCAGACCGCCCAGAAGCAGCTCGGCGACCTCTCGATGTACAAGATCGTCGCGACCAGGGCCAGCCTGCCCCGGAACGGGGACACCACCGTCGGCACTCCCAACTGGTACGACTACGCCAACTCGACCGACTTTGCCAATGGCGGAAAATCCGCGATCTTTTACTTCCAGGCCACCAACGCCTCCACCCAAAAGGACGAGTGGGTCCTGATCGACGCGCCGAACTACTCGCCCGACAGTTTTTACAAACTGGGGATCCCGCGCGTGGGGAAAGCCGAGGACGTGGTGAACATGGTGGTCACCGGCTCGAACGTGTACACGTCCTACAGCTCGGCCAACATGCCGCTCTTTGCCAACGTGACGGCCAACGCGGACGGCGTGAAATCCCTCACGAACCAGAACATCATCCTCGAATTCTGGGGAAAGAACTACGCAGCCGGCGCGCAGGCTTCCAAGCCGGACCAGAACGGAAACCCGTTCACCCTGCCGACCTCCGGCACGACGACCGGTTACGACTGGAACGACACGCCCGACGGTGGCGGCGACCACGGCTCCTACCAGATCCACCTTTACGACTCCACCACGCAGACGGGCCAGACGCTCTTTGGGCTTTCGCGTCTCTACCGAACGACCACGGGCAATACGATCGACGCCGGCATCGGCAACTCGAACAAAGCCGACGCGCTGGACTGGACGATGGCCCCCAACACGGCCGCGGCGGACCACCGTTCCCTCCAGGTCCTGGCGATCCCGAACTACGCGGAAGGCTCGCTGATCTATAACGCATCCTCGGGCAAGACGTGGGGTGAATCCGGCGCGTGGCTGAACCCGGACGGAACCACCGCAGCGGGCGTCCCCACCGCCGACACGCCGACGCACGTGAACGTGGGAACCGTTCAGGTCACCGACACGGCTTCCGCACAGAGTCTGGGGCTGGAACCCAACGCGGCGATCGACGTCAAGAGCGGCGCCTCGCTCACCATCGGCTCGGCCTTCACGACGAACGGGACCGTCCGATCCGCCGGCGCGTTAACGATCAGCGGCGATTTCATAGTGGGCCGGGGACTCGACACCGGTAAATTGATCACCACAGGCGGAACGCTGAGGGCGTCGAACATCTACATCTCGAACACGAACGGCTCCACCGCCGAGGCGGAACTCACCAACACGACCGTCAGCGGCCTGGGCACGTTCAAAATCGCCAACGAAGCTGGCTCCACCGGCACAGCGAAGATCCACGAAGGAACGAGCGTCACAAGCACGAACTTCGACGTGGGCTACCGCGGGACCGGGACGCTCTACATGGACGGCGGGAACATCACGACCTCCTCGTACTTCTGCATCGGGAACAACGTCGCCAGCGCGAACGGCACAGTGTATCACTCGGGCGGAACAATCCAAACCCGCTGGATGCCTCTGGGCCACAACGGGCAAGGCACGTATAATCTCAGCGGCAGCGGCAAAATCGTCGTCACCGGAGCTGGCTCCATGGATCAGCCCGGCGCGGCGGATAATGGCCTGGAAATCGGCGACCGCAAGGGGAGCAGCGTCACGTTCAACATGAGCGGCGGGGAAATTCAGTCGAACGGCTGGATCTACATCGGCCGCGTCGGCACCGGCGTCATGAACCTCAGCGGCGGGACCGTCAAGGCCAACACCGGCATCGTGCTCGGGCACATCGCCGACGGTGACTACAAAGGAAACGGCACTCTCAACGCCACGGGCGGAACCATCACCACGGCCAATTTGTACATCTCGAACAACACGCCCGGACGAGCTACTCTGACGAACACGACGGTGAACGTTTCCTCTCGTATAACCCTCGGCAACCAAACCACCGGCACGGGTGAACTGACCATCAACGACGGAACGGTCATCAAGTGCAACGAGGTCGCCATCGGAAATAACGGCCAGGGGACCGTGGTCATGAACGG
This sequence comes from Thermoguttaceae bacterium, assembly GCA_030530205.1. Classification (GTDB taxonomy): domain Bacteria; phylum Planctomycetota; class Planctomycetia; order Pirellulales; family Thermoguttaceae; genus RGIG3701. The sequence continues at coordinate 10,835 of JAUMVK010000026.1, forward strand.
CGGCTCACTCACCACGAACAGCTGGTTCTTGCTGGGCTTCAATAATGACGGCGTCGATAACGTGATGACCCAGAACGGCGGGGACGTCAACGTCGCGTGGTTCACGATGCAGTGGGACCGGTCCGGCGGAACGTCCACCTATAACATGAACGGCGGAACGCTCACCTCCAACGGGACCTCCCAGGGCAACGGGATGGTTCTGGCCAAAAACGGCAACGCCACGTTCAACATGAACGGCGGAACCGTCACCACGAAACAGGCCTCCACCTCGAACATCGGCTGGGCCGGCTACGCCCTCTCCGTCGGGACCGGCGTCACCAGCGGGAACGCCGTCCTGAACATTTCCGGCGGTGAGATGAACGCGCTGGGCAAGACCTACATCAAGAACGGCTCGGCCGTCAACTACATCACCAACGGCGACCAGTTCGGGCTGCTCGCGATCACCGGCGACCTGGAACAGTACGGCCTGATCAGCGTCACGCACACCGGCGACGTTCCGGACTGGGTGGACCCCGTAACCATCATGACCGTCAGCGGGAACGGCGTCCCGACCGTGACGAACAACTCGAAGAACGTTTACGAAGATTTCTGGTACCTGGACGAAAAAGCCCTGAAGCTCCAGACCAAGGCGGGAACCGTCGATTTCGGCACCGAAGCGGAAGTCGAGCTTCCCGAGGGCCTTGCCCTGAAGACCGGGTGGGTCGATTTCGCCGGTGCGGACAGTACGCGCTCCTTTAACCTGGAGATCGCCACGGAGGACATGGACTCGTTCATGACGGCACTGAACGCCCAGCTCGAAGCCGAGTACGGCGACGGCGCGACCGCCGAGAAGAAAGACGGCCAGACGGCGGAAGTTTCCCTGAACTTTGCCGAGCTGGGAGACCTGGACCGGTTCACGTGGAACTTCACCGGGGCCGAGTTTAACGGCGCGGCCGTGACTGGGATCTCGTCCAACTACGTGCCTGAACCCACCGCGTGGCTCCTCCTCATCCTCGGGGCGGCTGGAATCCTGGCCGTGGGCGGAAGAAATGATCAGGATTTCGTAAAGTGTATTTCTTAAACAGAAGACGGCGCTTTTCGCGTCGTCTTTTTGTTTGAGTTCTTTGTAAAGTTGATTTAAAACAAATAAAGTACCGCGTCCTGTTTAATGGACCCGGTACTTTTGGGTATGAACGGTTAAATCAGGCTAAAAGGATCAATAGCCCAGATTCTCGACGTGCTGTTCACTGCCGATAGTCAGCTTGCGAAGTTTCACAACAGCATCTTCTTTGCTCAGCGTACCCTTTTCAACGCGGGCAGCATACTGGGCGACTTTGACTTTGCGATGACGGCGACGTTTGATTTCCTTTGCGCGTTCACTAATTGGCACGGGATTACCTCCAAAAAAATTATGATGAAATAAAGTGTTTTCAAAATTTTGCTCTTTATTTTACACCCGATTTTTTTTTCGTCAATGGGGGGAGAGGGATTTTTTTGATGAAAAGTTCCGAATATACCGGATTTTAATTCTTCCTGCTTTGTGTATTTTCGTTATATTAATATATTTCCCTTCCCCTTGCGGTTTCTTTGGTTTGTGCTATAATACAGAATCATGTAATTCTGTGAATTACGCCTGCTAACTGCTCAAACCTTTCAACTCCCGGAGACTTCCCATGACCTTTTCTTCCAGACTTTCCGCGGCCATCCGCGCCAAAAAGACGCCCGTTCTTGTCGGCGTCGATCCCCGTTTCAACATGATCCCGGAGTACCTGCGCAAGGGCGTGGACCCGAAAGACCTCAAGGGCGTGGCGGCGGTTTACCGCACTTTTTCCCTGCGTCTGCTGGACGTCATCGCCCCGCACGTCGCCTGCGTCAAGCCGCAGCTCGCGTTCTTTGAAGCGGTTGGGCCTCACGGAATGTGCGCTCTTGCGGACGTGATCGCCTACGCGCACCAGCTCGGTCTGATCGTGATCCTCGACGGGAAGCGCAACGACATCGGCTCCACTGCGGAAGGCTACGCGGCCGCGTACCTCGGAGAAAACTCGGCGTGGGGCGGTGACGCTCTGACCGTAAGCCCGTACCTGGGGGAAGACAGCGTGCAGCCGTTTGTGAACGTGGCCGAGAAAAACGATGCGGGGATCTTCGTCCTCGTGAAGACTTCCAACCCCGGCGGCGGGATGCTTCAGGACCTGGTCGCGGACGGAAAAACCATCTACCAACACACAGCGGACTGGGTCGAAAAGACCGCTAAAACGTTTGCGGAGGCTCAAGGTGAAAAATACGGCGCAGTCGGAGCGGTCGTCGGCGCGACGTACCCCGAACAGTTGGCCGAGCTGCGTCAGAGGATGCCGCACGCGTGGCTGCTGGTCCCCGGTTTCGGCGCGCAGGGCGGAACGGCCGAAGGCGTGAAACCCGCGTTCGATTCGGAAGGGCTTGGCGCGATCATTAATAACTCCCGCGGGATCATTTTCGCCCACACCCGCAAGGACTACGCGGGCCGTTTCACCGACACGCAGTGGGAGGAAGCCGTCGAGACCGCCACGCTGGAAATGAAAGCGCAGTTTTAATTCGCAATTAAAAAGGCTTTAAAGAATGAAAATTCAGTTTCCTTACGGCCAGGAATCTTTTCTTGACCTTGATTTTCCTGATGAGTCGGTTCTTTACGTACACAAGCAGGAGGCGGTGGAGAACATTCCTCTCCCGGAACTTTCTGCCGTTGTGAAGTGCGCGTTGGAGGCTCCGTTGAATTTCCCGCCGTTTCGTGAGAGCCTGATGAACGATGATCATCTGGTCATTCCGGTTGCTCCAGGCGTTCCGCAAATCGGGACGATCCTTCAGGCTGTTCTCGATTATGTTTTTTCCGCTCCGGCCGAGCAGCGCCCTGCCCGTGTTACGATCCTTCAGACGAAAACGGACGAGGAGGCCGGTCTCATTCGTTCCTCGCTTGAGGATTTGAGCCCCGACGTTCAAAAGCGCGTCACCCTGACCACCCATCGCCCAAACAAAAAGGAAGAAATGGCGTTCCTTGGTGTGGCCGAAACGAACGAAACGCTCGTGATCCACCGGGAACTTTTCGATGCGGAGTCAGTCCTCCCGATCGGCTTCTTCCTTCCGAAAAGTACGCCCGGTCACGCGGGGATCCACACGGCAATTTATCCGACGTTCAGCGATGCCGAGACGCATAAACGTTTCAAAGATTTTGGCCCGGTACTCCACGCGGCCAATCACGCGCTTCAACATGAACTTGAGCGTGAAGTCGCCGAAGCCACGCGCCAGCTCGGCGTTTTGTGTATGCTTCAGGTCGTTCCTGGGGTTCCCTCGCCTGGTTCCTCGGGAATCGCACGGATTCTGGCCGGAGATTACCGAGATGTGGAGCTGGACGGCTATTCACTCTACAAGGAAATCTGGACCAGCCTCTCGAAAACACGCTCCCAAGTCGTTCTGGCTTCCGTGACGGGCCAGGAGTCCATCTCGTGGTACTGGGCGATGCGCGCTCTGGAATGCGCTTCCAATTGGGCCGACCCGAACGACGGGGCCATCGTTTTGTGCTCGGATTTGTCGGGCGAGCTTCCACGCGCTCTGGAAATTTACCGCGAGGTCCAGGCCCTGGAACCCACGGAGAAGATCGTTCATCGGGAGGAACTCCCCGACGCCGGGCTGATGCTGGCCGGGTTGCGAGTGATCCATAATTTCCGGGTATTCTTCGTCTCCCAAATCGCCCCAGACTTACTGGAAGACATCGGTATTATGCCGCTCGAAAGTGCCGGGGAAGTGGAACGGCTCGTCAAAAACTCCGGTTCCGTTACGCTTCTGCCGGATGTTCAGAGGATGATTTTTTAACTCGTTCGGAAGTTTACGGGGACGATGCTTCCAGCGTCGTTAAAACTGGAGTCTATTTTCAAAGTATGATTTATTTCGGGCTGGTGAGGAATTTATGTGCGCGAAAAGATTCGTCGTTGGTATTACCGGCGCGAGCGGGATGGCGTATGCCCTGCGTCTTTTGGAGGTTTTGAGCTCTTGCGGCTGCGACGTTCATCTCATGATGAGCGACACGGCCTACCGCGTGCTCGAAACGGAACGGGGGATTTCTCTCCCGAAACAGGAATTTGCCCCCAACTTCCTCGGCCTTTCTCCGGGTTATATTCATTTTCACCGCTGCGATGATTTTACCGCGTCGATCGCTTCCGGATCGTTTCGCACGGATGGGATGGTGGTTTGCCCCTGTACGATGGGAACGCTTGGAGCTATCGCTTCCGGGTTGAGCCTGAACCTGATCCACCGCTCGGCCGAGGTTCACCTGAAAGAACACCGCCGCCTGGTTCTTGTTCCACGTGAAACCCCCTACTCCCTGATCCATCTGGAAAATATGGCCCGAATCACCCGTGCCGGGGGGATCATCCTTCCCGCCTCACCAGCGTTTTATAAAGGGATAAACGACCTTGACGAAGCCGTGAATTTCATCGTCTCGCGCATTTGCGACCAGCTCGGAATCGAAAACGATCTGACGAAACGCTGGACCGGACCGGACGAAAAATAGGTGAGCAGGCCCCTTTCCTGACCCATATCATTTAAGACCAAACTCTTTATTACGTACCAACCCAACAAAAAATTTAAAATTTTACGAAAAATTTCAAAAAATTTGTCAAAAAAGGGCCTAATCCCACTGGAAAATTAAGCCGAAATCTGGTATAGTATAGAGCAGTTGAAAAATTTTTTAATCTGAGAAGTTTACGAAATCCAGAAGATTTAGGATAGAAGTTTTTCAGAGCATCGGTGAGAATCCAATCCAACGAGTGTAAAAATGGCTGAGATAGTCATGAACGAATATTTGAGGATGCTTGAGCGGTCGCGCCTCTTCGAAAGCGTGGACCAGCTGAACGAATGCCTCAATACCTGGCGTGGCCTCGAAACGACCACGGACCCGGATGATACACACTCGTTTGCCGATTGGCTGATTCAGAACAATTACCTTACAACGTGGCAGTCGGACAACATCTTCGCCGGTAAATATAAGGGTTTCTTCCTCGGAAAATATAAGCTCCTGCGTTCTATTGGCGCCGGCGGAATGAGCAGCGTGTATCTGGCGGTACATACGATCCTGGAACGTCAGGTCGCGATCAAAGTCCTGCCAAAGAGCCGTGTTACTTCGGATTCTTCATACCTGGAACGCTTCCTGCTTGAGGCGCAGGCGGTCGCTGCGCTGGACCATCCGAACATCGTGCGGGCGTATGACGTGGACACGGAAGGGAATTCCATCTACTACCTGGTCATGGAATTCATTGACGGGCTGGACCTTCTGACTCTCGTGAAGAAAGAGGGGCCGCTCGACATTTACCGGGCTGCGAAGTACATCCGCCAGGCCGCGCTGGGGCTTCAGCACGCACACAACGCAGGGCTGATCCACCGTGATATGAAGCCTGCGAACCTTCTGGTCGATAAAGACGACGTTATTCATGTTCTGGACCTGGGTTTGGCACGGTTCACCGATGAGAAACGCGCGTCTCTGACGCTCACATACGACGAAAACGTCCTTGGAACGGCTGACTATTTGGCCCCTGAACAGGCTCGTAACAGTCATAACGTGGATGCCCGCGCCGACATTTACGGGCTGGGCTGCACGCTGTATTATTTGCTCGTTGGCCATGTTCCTTTCCCGGAAGGGACGCTTGCCCAACGTATTGCCGCCCATCAGAAGCGAATGCCGACCCGGATCCAGGATGAACGTCCAGAGGTCCCGGATTCTCTGGCGGAAATCTGCTGGAAAATGATGGCCAAAGACCCCAACGACCGGCAGCAGACGGCCGAGGAAGTGGCTGACGATCTGACCTGCTTCCTGCTGGAGAACGGACAGAAAGTCGAAGGGTTTACGGGTACGCTGGCGTCCCTTCAGCGCAAGAAGGAAGAAAATCAGGAGAAGAAATCCGGCGCGATCCAACTCGAAGCTCTTCAGGATTTGAACTCCCTGGCCAATATCGCGAACCTGGCGAATCCTTCGGGCGGCAGGAAAGACGATTCCTCGTCCATTTCGTTCGGCCTGGGAACCGGCTCGTCCAGTGGTCATTCCTCGGCTCTGAAGCGGGACAAAGGTCAGTCAAAGCCGACCGCCAAAAAAACTTTTTTTGCCGCTCTTGACCGCGTGAAAAAAATGGTCGGGAACCGGAAAAGCACAAACGATGATAAATCCGCAGAGAAATCTTCTGTTCTGAGTTCAGGGAAAACCCAGAAAAAGCAGGAGGTGTCACACGAACCGGAATCCACTCACGGGAAGGACTCTTCCAAAGGAAAACTCCCGGACTTCAGTTTCGGCGCACTCAACGCGATTGACGAGAACATCCCGGAAATCCCGGGATTGTCTCCCGAGAATTTGAAGGGGGAAACTCATGCTGAACCCAAGGCGGAAACCGCCGCGAAGCCTGAAGCGAAAGCCGAAAGCGGGACAAAGCCGTTCAGTTTTGAAATCCCTGTAGAGGAAAAATCGAAATCGGTTCCGAACCTTTCATTCGGTGAAAAATCAGAGGCGAAATCAGAGGAAGCCTCCAAATCCGCGGCCAAATCCACCGTCAAATCCGTAGCCAAAACGGAAAAAAGCGGAGTACATTCGCATCACCAGGACAAGAAAGTGGAAGCCACTTCCAAGAGCAATGTCAACCATTCTGGCAGTTCAGTCCTGAAGAAAAAAACCGCCGATGACCCGATGGCGTTTCTGTCGCAAAAAGCGGCCTCCGGTCAGGACTCCAAGGGGGCAACCGATGGAAGTACGCACGATTTTGTATTGAATTTCGGTCCCTCGGCGAATTCGGGAGGTTCGACGGTTTCCCACCATGGTGTTCTGGACAGTGCCGTCCTTAAAAAGAGTTCCTCTACCGGAAATGCCTCGGGAACCTCTACCCACCTGAAAAAATCCGGCTCCAGTGTCGTGGTCAGCGGAAAATCCACAGTTGGGAAAGCCTCCGAGAGTAAGTCCGCTATTGGCAAATCCGGTACGGGAAAGTCTGCCACGTTGAAACCCAATCCTGGCAAATCAAGCGCTGGAAAATCCAAAACCACGAAGTCACACACACCGAAAAAGAAAAAGGACCAGCTCATGTTCCTTTACGTGGCTTTGGTTTTCTTCGTGATCCTTTTAATCATGGTGATTTTGCAGTTCCTTTCCTGATGATCTTTCGCTCGCGTCATGGGAGTGCATTATTTTCTCCCATGACCGATTCATATTTTTGTCTGGTCCTTACGATTTCATGGTTTATTCGTCCCCAGTTGGTCCCATTTTTCTTCGTGAATCCAACGGGTTTCTGGTTTCTGCGTCTTTTTCGGCCGAGGGAAATGATTCTCCTGAAACATCCTTTCTGACTCAGGCGGCCTGTGAACTGAACGAATACTTTAGCGGGAAACGCCAGGCGTTTGACATTCCACTGAACCCAATCGGTACACCATTCCAGCAGAAAGTCTGGGCTGAGCTCCAAAAAATACCTTACGGAACGACGATTTCTTACGGTGAACTGGCTCGCAGGATCGGCCAGCCTTCGGCCTCGCGGGCGGTTGGAATGGCCAATCACCGCAATCCGTTGGTGATCTTCATCCCCTGCCACCGGGTCATCGGGTCTGACGGCTCTCTGACCGGCTACGCTGCCGGCGTTGAAGTGAAACGTTTCCTGCTTGACCTGGAACTCACTCTTGCGGAAAAAAAAGAACGATTTGCGGGAAAAAAACCTTGACGAAATCCGTTTTTCGTGTAGAATGATAAATATAAAGGTGTGGGGCGAATTTGGTCGCAGAGACTTTTGGCCTCACTTGCCCGTCCCGCCCACATTTCACATTTCCAACCTGAAACAGGAGATTGAATCATGAATCTTTCCCGTCGTAATTTCCTCAAGGCCAGCGCGGCCCTTTCTCTCGCTTCCTTCATGCCGCAGTATATTGCCCGCCCGGCTTTCGGTCAGTCGGTCTCCGAACGGATCCGCACCGCCTTCGTGGGACTGGGAATGCAGGGGCTTGGCAACGCGGGGGAATTTAACGGGCAGTCCGACCTGGTGGCTCTTTGCGACGTCGATACGAAATACGGACTGGCCCGCGCCCTGAACGCCAAACTGGGGCGTAAAGTCGATGGAAAGTGGGAAGAACCGTTCACGACCACCGAGTACCGCAGGATCCTGGACCGCACGGACATCGACGCGGTCGGCGTGGCGACTCCGGATCACTGGCACACGAAAATCTCAGTCGAGGCCCTTCAGTCCGGCAAGCACGTGATGTGCCAGAAGCCGCTGACGCTGACGCTCGAAGAAAACCAGCTCATCCGCAACGCCGTGAACAAATACGGGAAAGTTTTTCAGGTCTGGACCCAGCAGCGCTCGCAGAAGAACGAGTTCGCAACGGCCGCTCTGATGGTCCGGAAGGGGCTTTTGGGCGAGATCACGCGCGTGACGTGCCTCATCGACCACGGCCGCACGTCGCCGGAACTCAACCCCCGCGAGCTGCCCGATTCGCTCGACTGGAACACGTGGCTCGGTCAGGCGCCGTACACTGAATATTTGGCCTCGCCGGACAATGAAAGCCCGTGGACGAGTTACCCGATCCCGCACTGGAGCAACGGCCACATCACGTTCCGCTGGTGGTTCCAGTACTCGGGCGGCAAAATCACAGACTGGGGCGCGCACCACATCGACTGCGCCCTTTTCATCCTGGACCGCCAGAAGCCCGAAGAAATGCCGGTTTCGTACGTCCCGCATGATGTTTCCTTCATGACCGAATACAAGGACGGCTACCCGGTGAAGCAGAACCTCTTCAACACGCCGGTCGATTTCAAAATCGATATGAAATTCCCCGACGGCCTGGAATTCCACCTCTATGACGAAGGAAAAGACGGGAACGGGATCCTCATCGAGGGAACCAAAGGGAAGATCCACGTGAACCGTGCGCGTATTGCCGGAAAACCTTACGAAGAGGGCGAGTGGAAGAAATTCACCGAGGACGATTACAAAGAACTGAATCACGGCAAGCCGTTCCACGGGCACGCCGCGAACTTCTTCGACTGTGTGCGCGAAGGGGGCCGCCCCATCGCCGACGCCCGTGATAATGTGCAGTCCATGACGGTTTGCCACATTTGCAACCTGGCGTGCCGCCTGAATCGCCCGCTCGAATGGGATCCCACCAGGGAGCAGTTCGTGAACGACCCGCAGGCGCAGAGCTTCTTCTCGCGCAAACAGCGCACCGGGTTTGAACTGCCGAAAATCGATTAATGGAAATCGACTGCGGAGACGATGCTTCCAGCGTCATTTTCAAGGCCCCCTCATTGAGGGGGCTATCGAGCGCAGCGAGATTGGGGGAGTTTCGTAAACTCAACATTCACCCCCATCCGGTGCGTAATTCCGGCCTCCGGCTTCCATTTACCGCCTTACATAGACAACGTACAAGCGTCTTCCCACAAAATTGACTCGGTTGGGTGTTCAGCCACGGCATTAATGTTTGAGTACTAAAACGTCTGAGGAGGAACTCAGTCCTTGATCGCGTTGACTTTTTTGAATGCGTCCTGGAGGAAACCTTCGAGCGGCTCGAAACCGTCCGCCTTCGTGAATTCCGTCGTCAGGAACGTGTTCACGGCTTCTTTCGCCATCCACTCGCCCCAAATCATCGCGCCAAGGCAAAGCACGTTCGCATTGTTGATCACCCGGCACATTTTGGCCGCAAAGACCGATTCCACCACCGAGGCGTGGATCCCGGCGAAGCGGTTCGCGACGATGCTCATCCCCATGCCCGTCCCGCAGAACAGGATACCACGGGCGGTCGGGTCGGCCTGGAGCTTCTTGCAGGCGACCGGAGCGCAGTCGAAGTACGCAATGTCCTGGCCCTTCTGCGAGCCAACGTCTTCGACTTCGTAACCCTTCGCGATGAGGTCCGCCTTCACGGCGTCTTTCAGGTCAACGGCAAACGGATCTGCGGCCATGATGATTTTTTTCATTTTTTTCTCCTCTGTGGATTCAAGTGGATTGGAAACGGTTTCGGCGGAAGTCGCTGCCACTGCGCCCGTCACAAGAGCGCCAGCGGCCGCGGCGGTTGCTGCCGACTGAAGAAATTCACGACGATCCATGAGTTCTTCCTTTCTTCCTTTCTAAAAAATCTTACGAAAAACAAACAAACCTGCAATGCAAAGCAGGGCAAGTACCATTGAAGACGGCTCGGGGAGCTGCACCTGCGCAGTCAGAAGCATCGCACCCTCCGAGGGGGTCAGGCTCAGCGTCCACGGCAGAGAACTCTCGATCAGAAGCGAGTCCAGATCCAGATTCGAGAAACTCGCGGCGTTCCCCTGCATCAAAACGACGGTGTCGCCGGTGCTGAAACCCTCCTCGTTCATAAAGTGGATCGCGGCGCCGTCCACCAGTTCAAGATCCCCGGCCGAAGTGAGCAGCGGGCAGGTCGCATCGCTCAGGTCAGCGAGGAACGCCCCGTTGATCAGGAGGTCCTGCGCAAAGGTCAGGCCGGTACCGACGGCGCTGGCGGAGTCGGTCGTCACCGCGCCCTGGATCGTCGCGCCTCCCAGAAGCGTCCCGCCGTTCAGCGCGAAGGAAACGTCCGCCGGGACGGTCTGATCTGCGAACGTCAGCGTGGCCCCATCCGCAACGGTCAGCAGGCCTGTGAAATCGGTCAGGGCGTTCGTGTCCGTCAGCGAGTAGTTCCCGCCCGCGGTGAAGTCGATCGCTCCCGCCCCCTGGAAGGCGTTCGCGATGGCGTAGTCGTTCGAACGGGCGAAAATCACCTTCCCGCCCAGGTCGGAAGTAGTGGCGGTCGTCCCATCGACGGCCGTGAAAACCACGTCACCGGAGCCTAAAACGCCGGTCGTGCCGTTATATTGTGTGCCGTTGATCGTTCCGTTGAAACCGATCTGCACGATTCCGCGCCCCTCGATGAAGGTTTTGCCGTAGTCATTTTCGGAGGACGTCAGCGCCATCTGGGTGTAACTCGAAGGGGCATGCACGGGGAAGCCCAGGCCGCAAATGCGCAGTGGGGCTTTGTTCGACGTGTCCTCGCTGAGAATTTTGGCGGAAATCATCCCCAGATTGTAGGCTTGGCCGGAAATTCCCGAATGGTTCGCGGCACTGACCCGAGTGTCGCCCGTCAGGTACACCGTGCCGTCGAGGTTGGTCATTTCCGAGCCGTTATACTGGCCGGTCATGCGAATCGCGCCGAACGCTTCCACCCCTTGCTTGCCCATTCCTTCGAGGTAGAGCGTCAGATCGTAATTTTCGGAGCTTGTGAGCCACATCTGGCCCCCTTCTTTCGTCCCGAGGGAGTAAGTGGCGGAGAAACCCGTCCCGGGGTTCCAGCGGTAACCGTCGGCAAGGAGGAGCCGGCCCGTGAAGTTGGAAAAACCCGCGATTGCGGAGTAGCCTTGGATCGATGAAGAAGTGGGATCGTACCCGACGATGAGCGTTCCAGAGCCGGTGAATTTCTGGCTGGAGGAGGATTGCGTGTTCGAGCCGTAAACCCGAACCGTTGCGTTCTCGTCGATCTCGATCGGTTTTGAGTTGGTGTTGGACAGACCGGTCAGGGCACTGGCGGCGGAGAACGTGTAAACCGCGTCGCCTTTGAAGGAAAGGCTGCCAGTTCCGCTGATCGTATTCGCGATGGTCACGTTCCCGGTCCGTTCAAAAATCAGGCTGGAGTTTCCTTCAATGCTGATCGCGCCGGAGCCGAGCGATCCTGCCGAGCCGTCGAAATTAAATGTTTGGGCTGCCAGCCGGGTCGAGGGGTTGGAATCCTGGTCGTAAACCGTCACGGCCGTGCTGGAGATCTTGCCGATCTGCGTGCGGCCATTGCCCGCGATCGTGATCGGGTTGGTGAACGAGTCATTGTTTGCGACGATGAAAAACGTGTCGCTCGAGTCGGAGGCGCGGAGCGTCAGGCGGGCGGTTCCCGCGGCAGACTCAGAGGCGGCGAGATTCGTCAGGTACGTGTCCTTGATGGCCGCGAGCTGGGCGATCCCGATAGTCGCGTCGGCCGTGATCGTGATGGTCCCACCGAACCACGTGTTCACCAGAAGCGAAGCGTCCGTCACGCCGCTGCAGACGCGGATGGCGCCGGAGGTTTCCTGAGTACCATTGCCGAGGAGGAATCCTGGACCGGCGATCTGAAAATTATTCTTGATGTATCGGTTTACATTTTCCTCGACGATAGAAGAGGGAATGGAATGGAAGCAGCCGCCGGACTCGATGATGAAATCGTCCGCCGGAATATTATAGGCGTTTCCGTAAGAATTCCGTGAACCTCTGCCGATGGTGATCGCGGCTTCCAGCGTCATTTGTGGAACGAGCAGGGCACAAACGAACAGGAACGAAAAAAAGCTGGATCGAAACATGATCTTTTCCTTTTTAAAAGCAAGCCATAAATCTCCATTTTATTATTTTACCCTTTTTCCCTGATTTACAACAGGGGGAGGGGGGATTTGTTCCGGGATTTTCTTGGGATTTTTGGGGATTTTTGGTGAAAATCTGCGGCCTGCGGGGACCTTGACTTCTTCGGAGCGCCGCCCGGTGTGAAATCTTAGGGATTTTTGACGAAGCCCCTCTTGAACGGCCTCAAAATTCGGGATAAAATGAAGGGGTCGATCGTGTCGCAATGTTCAGGAAATCATGAGACCCAAGTGTCTGCATTCAAACAGGTGCCGCGGCTGCGTCGTCCCAAATTCATAATTCATAATTCTTGATTCATAATTGGTCCGTCCCCTTGACAGCGGGTTTTTCCTGTATTATAATATCATTTTGGGCCGGGCGCTTTTCATCGAGGGGCGGTCCGGAACCGCATTTTATCCTTCCCACTTCCTTTAACCTTTCAGGTCCATCATGAAACACTTCATCCTTCCCCTTTTGTTCGTTTCTTTCCTCTTTGTCTCTGCGTCAGCCCAGGCGGACGGCGTGTTCCGGCTCGGCATCATCGGGACCGATACGTCACACGTCCCCGCGTTCGTCAAGCTCTTCAACGACCCGAACGCCGAGGGCGACTACCAGAAATTCCAGGTCATTGGCGCCTACAAGGGCGGAATGCCCGACAATGAAAGCAGCTGGAGCCGCAAAGACGGCTACGCCAACGACATCGCGCCGCTCGGAGTCAAGGTTTACGACACGGTCGAGGAGATGCTCGCCAACGTGGACGGCGTGCTGATCGAGAGCGTGGACGGGCGTCCGCACCTGGAATTCGCCAAACCGGTCATCGAGGCGGGCAAGCCGTTCTTCGTCGATAAGCCGATGGCGGGGAACCTTTGGGAAGTGATCGAGATCTTCCGTCTGGCCGAGGAGAAAAACGTGCCGTTCTTTTCCGCGTCGTCGCTCCGCTACAGCGAGGGAATGCGTCGGGTGCGCGAGGACAGTCCGTTCGGCGAGACGCACGGCGTGGACGCCTGGAGCCCCTGCCACCTGAACGAGTTCCACCCGGATTTCTACTGGTACGGGATCCACGGCGTGGAGACGCTTTTCACCATGATGGGCCCCGGCTGCGTGAGCGTTTCGCGCACCTCGACCCCGAATTATGACGTGGCGGTAGGCGTTTGGGAAAACGGCAAGATCGGTGTTTTCCGCGGTCAGCGTGCCGGCGCCCAGCCCTACGGCGGGATGGTCTTCGGGAGCAAAGGGGCCGACCTGGCCGGGAAATACGACGGCTACAAACCGCTGTGTGACGAGATCTGCAAGTTCTTCCTGACAGGCAAAACCCCGATCGAGCCGCGCGAGACGCTCGAGATCATGGCGTTCATGACCGCGGCGGACGTCAGCAAGACGCTCAACGGCCAGCACGTGACGCTTGAGTCGGTCATTGAGGAGGCCAAAAACCTGAATGTGCAGACGTTCACGGTGACGCTCGGCGACGCGGACGCGATCACGATCGACGGCAAGCCGGTCACGCTGGAGGAGCTCGGCAAGACCCTGACGGAGCCGAACGCGCAGACCTATTACCGGGTCATTCTGGAAAACCCGGCGGGCGTTTCGGGCGAAAAACTCACCGCGGTCCTGAAGGGCCTCGGAACCGCCACACTCGTACGGTATATTTATTAGATGATTTTACAGAGATGACGCTTCACGGGCTTGCAATGGATCATTTTCACCTCGTGTTTTACGGGGAAAGACTGAACTTGTGGTTTAAACAGGTCAGTTACTGAATCTGTTGGAATCTACCTCTGATAATTCTAATTAGAGTCTGAAAATCCAGGCTGTCAAGTCCTGTGAGTGGTAAGGATGGGGGTGACGGAAAAGTCACTCCCGCTGCCATTCTCCTGTTGTTACTGGGGGTGGCGCTTGATTATTCCACGTGAACGAATCCACAAAAATTCTCAAGGAAACACTTGAATTTATCCAGTAGGGCTGTTTCTTCGCAGTGCGGTACGCACATTAGCAAAGTATGAAACCGGAGGAGAGAATGGCGTTATTGAAGAAATCAATGGTTATTTCTCAAATCTGAGTAAAGAGGATATTACCGCAGTGATAATTGAATTTTTACAGATCCGGGACGATGAACTCTATCGGGGGTAATTCTTTCTTGTTGTCAGGCTCCTCAGAATTATTTTTCTAATATTCTGTAAAGGTTCAAGATTTTAGATAAATAATTTTGATAGCACGTATTTCGTCATATTCTGGCCGGTTTTGGACCTCGGGTCGATTATGTATTTTTGTAATCAGACAATTTCATTCATTTAATTCAGAAGAATTCACAGATGAATTTGTACTTGACCCCAGATCTGTTATTAATAACAAATTTTCGTGAAATCTTTCCCACTTCTTTTCCGCGTGAAATCTGCCCCCTTGACAACGGGTTTTCTTACTATTATAATGGGACTTACCATACATACCGAAAGAATCCGCCAAACAATCCCAAAGGAGTTTTCAACATGACCCGATTCATTATAGGAGCAATTCTCATGGCTATGACTTTTACCGCAAACGCTGCGGATCTGGAACTGACAAAAGAATGGGACAAAACGTTCCCGAAATCTGAGAAGGTGGACCACTGCAAGGCGACCTTCCAAAACCGCTTCGGCATCACGCTGGCGGCGGACGTGTACAAGCCGAAAGGCGCGGAGGGGCGGCTCGCAGCGATTGCCGTCAGTGGTCCTTTCGGGGCCGTGAAGGAACAGTCGAGCGGCCTTTACGCCCAGACGCTTGCGGAGCGCGGTTTCCTGACCATCGCGTTCGACCCGTCCTTCACGGGGGAGTCGGGCGGTTCGCCGCGTTACGTCGCCTCGCCGGACATTAACACGGAGGACTTCCAGGCTGCGGTCGATTACCTCCTCAGCCGCGATGACGTGGACCCGGAGAAAATCGGCATCCTCGGCATTTGCGGGTGGGGCGGTCTTGCCATCAATGCGGCGGCGATCGATACGCGCGTCAAGGCGACCGTCGCCTCGACGATGTACGACATGACCCGCGTGACGGCGAACGGCTACAACGACGCGGAAGATTCCGCAGCCGAACGCATGAAGAAACGCGAAGCGATGAACGCCCAGCGCATCGTCGATTTCCAGTCCGGGACGCCCAAACGCGGCGGCGGGGTCGTTGATCCGCTTCCGGACGACGCTCCGCAGTTCGTCAAGGACTACTACGCCTACTACAAGATGCCGCGCGGCTTCCATCCCCGCTCGCTCAACTCGACGGACGGCTGGAACGTGACGAGTTTCCTCTCGTTCCTGAACGCCAAACTGCTCGCCTACGCCAACGAGATCGAGAGCGCGGTCATGGTCCTCCACGGTGAAAAGGCGCACAGCCGGTACTTCGGCGAGACCGCTTTTTCCAAACTCAAAGGCGAAAACAAGGAACTCGTCATCGTCCCCGGCGCGAGCCACTGCGACCTCTATGACGGCGGCGGAAAGAACGCCATCCCGTTCGACCGGATCGAGGCGTTTTACAGGAAATACCTGAAATAGCTGCGGAGAAAGTTCGGCAAACACGGATCGAAAGGAGAGTCAACACGTGAAAAAGATCGCATTTTTCGACACAAAGCCCTACGACAGGGAGTCGTTCGACCGCTTGAACGGCGGGCGGTACGAGATACGCTATTTCGAAACGCGCCTGACCGCTGCGGCGTTGCCATTGGCCGAGGGCTGCGATGCGGCTTGCGCGTTTGTGAACTCCGAGATCGACCGGGCCGTGGTGGAGGGCCTTGCCGCTCGCGGGATCAAGGTCCTTGCCATGCGCTGCGCTGGTTACAATAACGTCGATTTCAAGGCGGCGTACGAAAAGCGGCTGACGGTCGTGCGCGTCCCGGCCTATTCGCCCTACGCGATTGCCGAACACGCAGCCGCGCTTCTGCTGACGCTCAACCGTCACATCCACAAGGCTGCGGCACGGACACGGGACTTCAATTTCTCCCTCGTTGGTCTGACCGGCTTCGACCTCCACGGCAAGACGGCTGGCGTGATCGGCACAGGGAGGATCGGGCGCATTTTCACGGACATTTGCAAAGGGTTCGGCATGAAGGTCCTCGCCTATGACGCGTTCCCCGACCCCTCGAACGGCCTTGAGTACGTGCCCCTGGCTCAGCTTCTCGCGGAGTCGGACATCCTCTCGCTTCATTGCCCGCTTCTGCCCGCAACGCATCACATGATCAACGCGGAGACGATCCGGAAGATGAAGCGCGGCGTGGTGATCATCAACACCTCCCGCGGCGGACTCATCGACAGTGTGGCGCTGCTGGCGGCATTGCGCGAAGGGACCGTGGGAGCCGCCGGGCTGGACGTTTACGAGGAAGAAAGCGAATGGTTCTACGAAGACCGCTCGGAAGTGACCCGGCAGAACAAGACGCTTTCCCTGCTCGTCTCGATGCCGAACGTGATCGTCACATCGCATCAGGCGTTCCTGACCCACGAGGCACTTGCGAACATCGCCCAGACAACGTTTGAAAACCTGGACGCCTACTTCTCGGGCGCTCCCCTCGAAAACGAGATCTGCTACCGCTGCCTCGGTACTGGCGGCGCCGGAAAAAAGGACTGCCCGCGCAAGACCGACGGACGCTGCTTCAAATAATTCCCAAGGGGAAGCTCGTCGTCTTCGTGGGTCGGGGATGAATATTGCCAATGAAAGGAACGGAACGATGGAACTGATATATACTTGCGAGAAGAGCGAGCAGGAAACGCTGGAGCTGGCGATGCGTCCGTTCAAGCGATACTTCCGCATGGTGTTCGCCATGGCCGCCGTGCTGTTTTTCTTGGCGGTGGAGTGCTTTCTGCCGGAGCTGATAGTCCAAGGGTTCGTCATCCAAAGCGGCGTGAACCTTGGTGTACTCCTTTTACCCATTTCGCTGACAATTGTTTGGACTGGCTGGTTTCGCCGCCGTCGCTTCCGTCGCTGTATCATGGACTCCTACCGCAAGCGCAAGACGAACCTTGCCGAATACCGTCTTTCCGACGAGGGCATTTACGTCGCTCACGGCGAGAGCATGGCGACGATGCCGTGGAGCGAGTTCGCGAAGTACCGTATCGACCCCGACGCGCTCTACCTGCAATGCAACAACGGCAGTGTGGTTTGCGTCCCCGACTGGGACGGGCGCGGCGTGGACGGACCGGAACTCGCCGCCGCACTCGAAAAGGCGGGGCTCAAGCGAATGAATGTGACCAGGGCGCGACGCCTGACGAACGGCGTGTTATGTGTGATGTTCGCTCTCATCGTCTTCGGCTCGGTCATAACTATCCACCGATCCTGGGAGACGCTTCGCGGGCAAATTGCCAACATCGAACTCAAGCGGCAGCTGTATGAACTCGTCTGGGGCGACGGGAGCGAGGACGGCAATCCCTATTCGTATTCCCGCTATTGGAAGGAGCGCGGTAATTTCGTACAGCGTCTTGCCGTCTCGCACTGCAAATTCCGGTTCGGGGAGCGCTGCTACATATTCAACGAAGATTCTGAATACGACAAGGTGGGCCTTGCGGCAACCGAAGGCGATGACGTGTGGTGTGTCTATCTGCCGTCCGATGCCGTGTACCTGTACACCCCTGAGGAGTTCGGGACGATAAAGGGGTGCGAAACCTTTGGCGATTTCTACCCCGAGTCCCAGCGCGACAAGTGGCTGGAGCGGGTGCGTCAGCACGCACAGGAATTGCGCGAAGACATGGACGAGAAATGACCGAAAGGAACAAACTCATGAATACGCGGAGGATGTTTGCGCGGGCCGTCGTTGGAATAGTGATGGCGGTGATGGCCAGTACGGCATTTGCCGAATGGAACGATGCCCACTGGCATGTTCGGGAAGGACACAAAGGGGATGCTGTGGTCGAGATCGTGAACACGAACAAACTGAGTTTCCGCATCTATGCGTTCGACCGCTTATCGGGTGCGCTCAAGTACATCAAGTTCAACGTGACGGAACCTGAGAAGTTCTACATCAACGGTG
The DNA here is from genome assembly GCA_030530205.1 of Thermoguttaceae bacterium. GTDB lineage: Bacteria > Planctomycetota > Planctomycetia > Pirellulales > Thermoguttaceae > RGIG3701. Next base: position 29,171 of record JAUMVK010000026.1, read on the forward strand.
AAAGTTCGTTCGAGGTTTCCCTTGGCGGGAAAGAGACAAAAGCCGAGTTCGTATCTTTTGACGCCAAAGAATGCGAAATCCCTGGTGATTCGAAAGCCGAGTCCGGGAGAGATGTGCTGGCGGCCGTCGAAAGCCGGTACAGGATCCCCGAAGAGGACCTCGATGTTTCCATCGTCTATCGTTTCCGCCGCGATAACGAGGTTCGCGTGGACTGCAGCGTCATCTCGAAGGACCCGTTGCCGCCCGGCTCGCGTTTCAGCATGGCATACCCCATCAGCCGCGATTACGTCGTCCAGGCCGGGGACAAAGAAGCGCATACGTTCAGGATCGCTCGGAAACAGGATGAAGGGCGGGCAACGCTTACTTTCTGTGCGCGGACCCGCAGCGGGAACGAGGAACTGCGGCAGAGGCTGATAGACTCCATCTTTTCGCCTGCCCCCAAAGGCACGATGAACGTCACCATCACTCACCAGGCCAACAAACTGTCACCGACGCACGACCAGTTGCTGCGCCTTTCGTCGGAATTGTGTGAACCGGTCGATCTGCCCGACGGGTCTTTGCGCTATTCGTTCAATTTCTCCATTCCACTCAGCATAAGGAACTGACGAAATGAATACCACCGGAAGAGAAAAAACCATGAAAGCGCTCATCAAAATCACCACCATCATCTTAGCCCTGCTCGCGGTACCATTCGCGGCAGCGGAAAACCGGTTCGAAGTCGTCCGACAGGACGCCGGCGGTGAACCCGTCCGTCTGGTCTGCGTCGAGTCGATGCCCGAGGACGCGACGGCTGAAACGCCCGTGGCGGTCCTCTGTCACGGCTTCACGTCGAACAAAAACGACCCGCTCATTCGCGGCATTGCCGACGCCCTGCTCGCACGCGGGATCGGCGTCGTGCGCTTCGACTTCAACGGTCACGGCGAAACCGGCGGCGAGTTCTCCCGCATGACCATCGCGAACGAGGTGATTGACGCCGAAGCCGTCCTGGCTCGCTGCGCCGAAACGCATCCCGGCGCGCGTCTCGCGCTGGTGGGGCACTCGCAGGGCGGGGTCGTAGCGTCGCTCACCGCCGCACGCAATGGCAGCCGGATCGCCGCGCTCGTCCTCGCCGCCCCGGCAGCGGTGATTCGCGAGGACATGCTCCGCGGGAACATCTTCGGCAGTGGGTTCGACCCGCTCGACCCGCCCGAAACGGTCGCCATCTTCGGTGGTCACCTTCACGTGGGGCGCGACTATATTCTCGACGCCCAGCGCCGCGACGTCTATGCTGAAGCCGCCGCCTACCGCGGACCGCTCCTCGTCGTCCACGGGACCGGCGACCGGATCGTTCCGTGGACCTACGGCGAGCGTTTCGTTCGGGAACATGACGGCGCACCGGCCGAATTCCGTCCCATTCCCGGCGCGGACCACGGCTTCTCTGGACGCATTGACGAAACCACCAAAGCCATCGCCGGGTTTTTGACCGCCGCGTTTGCCGCTAACGGCAGGAATAACGATGAATCAAGAGGAACCACAATGAATCAACGCACTGAAAGAAATCGGGAGGCCATGCGCCTTTTTGAGAAGTGCATCAACACGAACGACCTGGAACTGGGCCGAAAACTTATCGCGGAGACGGCCGCATTCGACACGCCGGTCTCGCCCACTCCGCTTTATGGCGCGGAAGGGTATTTGAGCGTCGTCAGCCTCATGCGCAAGAGTTTTCCCGACGTGCAGTGGAAACTCGTGGATATGGTGGCGGACGAGAATACCGTCGCGGTCCAGTGGGAATGTTCCGGCACGTTCAATGGCCCCGCCCCGTTTGCGGGATTGCAGCCGAACGGTCGGAAATTCTCGACCACAGTCATGAACTTCTACTCGTTCGACAAAGAGGGCAAAATTTTCAAAGACGTTGCAGCGACCGGTATCGCGGGAATCCTCCAGGGGATCGGCGCGATACCATGATGGCATAAACTCACAAGAATCTGCGGAAAGGGCAACAATGAAAAAAGTTAAAATCACCATTCTCAAAACAACACTCGACAAAGAACTGGCGGAAGAATATGGCATCCATGGCCTGACAGCCTGCCCCATGATGAAAGCTGGCGACGTCTTCTACGCCGACTACGCGAAACCTCAGGGGTTCTGCGACGAGGCGTGGAAGGCGATTTACCAGTACGTATTCGCTCTTGCTCACGGGGCGGACAGCGGATTGTTCTACTATGGGGATTGGATTCGGGAACCCGGCGTCGCAATCGTCAGCTGCAACGACGGCCTTCGCCCGGTCATCATGAAGCTCGAAGCGACTGACGATGAATCGAAGATCGACTATGAGCCGGTTGAAAGGTAATTCTACCCGCCAGAATCGCAGGGATCAACCTCGCCGCCGCTGGAGGCATGGCGCAGGATTCCAGAAAGGAAATCAAAATGAAGATAAAACAGATACGCAATGCAACGCTTCGCGTCACTTTCGGAGGCGTGGAATTCCTGATCGACCCGTGGCTCATCAGTAAGTCTGAGGGGTTCACATTTGGTCAGTCACCTTTTGCCTCGGAAGTGGTTGATCCGGCGCAGCTGGGTATCGTGATGCCGATGTGCGAACTGCCCATGCCGCTTTCCAATGTGCTCAGCGGAGTTGACGCCTACCTGCTCACGCACCTTCACCCCGACCACTTCGATATGGCGCCCGACGGTACGGCAGGCGAGAAGCTCGACAAATCCGTCCCGCTGTTCGTGCAGAACGAGCGCGAGGTCGGCGTGATGAAGAAGTCGGGCTTCGAGAACGTACGGACGTTTACGGACGACGGCGTCACGTTCAAAGGTGTGACCCTGAAGCGCACGTTCGCCAGGCATGGGACGAAAGAGCCGTGCGGTCCGGCGACCGGCATCTTTTTCTCCTCGCCCGGCGAAAAGAAGACGCTCTGGATCCTCGGCGACACGATCTGGTGTGACGAGGTCGCAAAGACGATGGCGGAGCTGAAACCGGATGTGGTCGTGCTGAACGCCTGCGCCGCGCAGCTCAAGACGTACGGACGCCTCATCATGAACGATGCGGACGTCGAATCGGTCTGTCGGGCTGCACCCAACGCGGTGGTCATCGCAAGTCACATGGACACGGTCGCCCACGCCTCGCTGACACGCGAGACTCTCAAGGCGGCCCTGGAACGGCGGAACCTCGCCTCCCGCGTCCTTATACCTGACGACGGTGAAGAGTACGCATTCGAATGATCCAGGCCGTCTTACGTGCATTTGCAGTTTTTAAGGAGTTGCATCATGAACAGAAGAGAATTCATCAGGAACGTGAGCGCAGCCGCGGGTGCGGTAACACTCGTCAACATTGGCTGTACCAGAAATACCAATACAAGTAATACCAATACCAATAAAGGAGAAGAGAAAGTGCACAAGAGCATGATCATCTATTTCTCGCATGCAGGCGAGAACTATTCAGTCGGGTTCATCACCGAGGGGAACACCGCCAAGGTCGCGAAAGAGATCGCCGCACAGACCGGTGCGGAGATCTGGGAGCTCAAGGAGAAGGAACCCTATCCCGAAAAATACACGACCTGCATTGAGCTCGCGAAGAAGGAGCTCGAGGCGAAGGCACGCCCGGAATTTGTCGGCGAGATCCCCGATCTTTCGGAGGTCGGCACGATTTATCTCGGCTACCCGAACTGGTGGTCTGCCGCCCCGATGATCATTTACTCGTTCCTCGACCAGGCGCAGATCGACGGCAAGACGATCCTGCCGTTCTGCACGCACGAAGGCTCGGGCCTCGGTTCCACGGCACGCAAACTGGCGGCGGCCTATCCCGGGCTGAAGGTCGAACAAAAAGGCCTCGAACTCTTCGGGCACGTCGCGCAAAACGAGCCGGAAGAGGTCACCGCCGCGGTCACCAAATGGCTGGAACAGATAGAGAAATGACTCCGTACTTTTTCCCTGATCGTCCATTTTCAAAGAAAGGAAAACTCAAATCATGAAATACACCAAACTGGGCAACACCGGCATCGAAGTCAGCCGGATATGCGTCGGTTGCATGTCTTACGGCAAGGCGTCGGAGGATTTCCACCTCTGGACGCTGCCGCAGGAGGAAACGACTCGTATGGTGGGGCACGCCCTCGATTTGGGGGTCAATTTCTTCGACACCGCCAACTGCTACGCTCACGGCACGAGCGAAGAATATCTCGGCAACGCGCTCCGGGAGGTGGGGGTCGCCCGGGACAAAGTGGTGATCGCCTCGAAGGTCTATTTCAATGAGGGCCATCTCTCAAAGGACGCGATTGCCAGGGAGATCGACGGGACGCTGAAACGTCTCGGGACGGATTATCTCGACCTGTACCAGATCCATCGTTTTGACTACTCGACCCCGATCGAAGAGACGATGGCGGCTCTGGACGCGCTGGTGAAATCGGGCAAAGTTCGCGCTCTCGGCGCTTCGGCGATGTACGGATACCAGTTCCACAACATGCAAATCGCGGCGGAAAAGAACGGCTGGACGCTTTTCTCGACCCTCCAGAACCACTATAACCTCCTCTACCGCGAGGACGAACGGGACCTGATCCCTGTCGCGCAGCAGTATGGCGTTTCCCTCATTCCTTATTCATCCCTTGCCGGCGGGCACCTCACGCACCCGGAATGGGAAAGCGGCTCGAAACGTTCGCAAACGGATAAAGTCCTGCGGGCGAAATATGACAGGGCGAAGGAAAACGACATGGAGATCATCTCCCGCGTCGCGGAACTGGCAAAGCGTCTTGGCGTTACCATGTCGGAAATCGCTCTCGCGTGGCACTTCGCCAAAGGGGTAGCCGCGCCAATCGTGGGAGCGACCAATGAAAAGCACTTTGACGCGGCGGTGAGATCGGTCGATTTGACGCTTTCCGCTGAAGATGTCCGCTTCCTCGAAGAACCCTACCGCGCTCACGACGTGACGGGCGCTTTGCCGAGAAGCTGAGAACAACGGAGTGTTACCCTGTATTCTGAAAGAATTACCCCATCATCCCAACGAAAGGAGAAACCCATGATTCGTATCAACTGTTTTTACCAGGCGGAGGAAGGCCGGGCGGAAGAGGCTCTCGCGGCAGCGAGGGAACTGGTCGCGGAGTCGCTCAAACAGGACGGCTGCGTCGCGTATGACGTGTTCCAGAGTGGGACAAGAGCGGACGTTCTGTTCTTCTGCGAGACCTGGCGGGACGAAGCCGCGCTGGCCGAGCACATGAAGTCTGAACCGTTCGTCAAGTACGGCTCGATGATGAAAGCCGTCGGCAAGTTCACGATCGAGCAGTTCGACCTGAAAAAATGAAATTCCAAAGGTTTGAATGAGGAAGATTGCCCCCCCTGGCCTAACGGAAGACAGGATAAAAAACTCACGCAAAGTTCGCCAAGTCCGCCAAGTTTTAAATGAGGAAGATGAATGGGACGCAGTGTTTGCGCAGCCATCTTAAACCACCTTTAAAACTTCGCGGACTTTGCGAACTTTGCGTGAGATAAAAAAACACGGAGAGGATCGGTTCTGCTGCAACGTTTTTTAACGGTCCAAAGGGCCTCGTTTCATTCCACAGACTTTAAGGAGATAAAAATGAACAGACGTGAATTTATCGGTTCGATCGGCGCGGCGGCGTTGATGTCGGCCGGCATCACGAAGAACACACAAGGCGGGGAGATGGCCGAGGATGCGATCGCTCAGTGGGACCGCGAGACGGAACTCGTGGCGCCGGAGGAGTACAAGGCGTACCTGATCGACGGCAATACCCGGGGCCTGGTATCTCTGGAGAAGCTGGAAAAGGCGTTCGACAAGGTGATGTGTGAGGTAAAAGAGACGGTCGTGACGGGCGTCGTGCCGGCCGTGTGGAGCGTGTACAACATGGGCTACATCGTCAAGACACGCGAGTCGCTTTTCTCCATCGACCTTTTTCACCGGCGGGCGGTCGAGTTTGCCCCGCTGCTCGATTTCGCGCTCATCACCCACAACCACGGCGACCACTGGCGGCAGGATTTCTACGATGCGATGGACGGTGCGGGAAAGACTGTCATCTCCAACTTCCTAGAGAATAGCGGCGCGAAGGAAAGCGGCCTGGTTCACGGCGTGAAGACGTTCAAGATCAAGGACGTGGAGATCCGCACCTCGCTCATCGACCATAATCCCAAACTGATCAACTTTACGACAGCGTTTGAGATCAGGATCGGCAGCTTCATCCTCTACCACACCGGCGACAGCGGACGCGGCACGGAGCCGAAACTCGAAACCGTCTGGGGACGGCCCGACCTTTGGTTGTTCTTCCCGGGCTGCGGCATTGATACCGCCGTGGCCGTGAAAAAGATCAACGCCAAGCGGATCGTTTTCGGCCATCTGTGGGAACTCGGCCACAAACGGGGGCACGTGGGAATGCGCCTCGACGAACCTCTGATCCGCCCGCGGCTCGTCTGGGCGAAAGAGGCCGGCTGTGAAGACGTCTCCGTGGCGTTCTGGGGGGACCGGATTTTGTAACTCATTTAGCCGCAAAGGGGGGGGCCAGTGCAGCCTCTTTCAAATCTCACGCGGAGCTGCGGAGGCGCGGAGGATTAAAGAATGAGTTTGCGCGAGTTGCCAACCATCCCAACCATAAAACTCCGCGGCTCCGCACCTCCGCGTGAGATAAAAACACCACGATGATTTTTTAAGCCGCAAAGAACACAAAGGACGCAAAGAAAAAAAAGAGATTTGAGAGTGATTGCGGTACCGCTGGGGCGAGCGGTAACAAAATAAAATTCTTTGCGCTCTTTGCGTCCTTTGCGGCTAAAATTTTTTATGGAAATGTCAACGGCAAGGCATTGACGTTTTCCCTGCCTGGGGTATAATGAATAACTCGCCCGCACCGGGTGTTCCGGCGAGGGCGATGAAACCGATTTGACAAGGAGATATAGCCATGAAACGAATCGTAATAATAGCCATAGCCGCACTCGCAATGGTTGCAAACACCCTGGCGGAGGAAGGCGTGTGGATCCGTTATCCGGGTGATTACGAAATGTGGCTCGGGAGCGACGTACAGTCGCGCCGCATTGAGCATGGGATGCATTGCGGCGTGTTTTGGCCGGAATACTCGCATTGGCCGCAGGTGACGTTTGAGAAAAATGTGAATCTCGAAAAACCTGAGCGTATCAAGGTCGAAGTTTGTGGGGATGCGTACATCCAGTCGCCGGGAAATGTCTTCCCCGATGCCGATGGCTGCGCGACACTCCCTCAGGGAAACTACAACATCCAGATCCGCGTCAAGAACGCCGTCAAGCCGCCAGCGCTGAAGATCGACGGCCCGACCGTCAAGACAGATAAATCCTGGAGCGTCAGATGGCGCCCCATGGAATCGTGTCAGGTGGCCACGGACGAGAACGATTGCCGGATGGCGTACAAAACCTTCGAACCGGTCAAAACGGAACTGGACGGCAAGGGTGGGCTTGTCGCCGACTTCGGCCGGGAGACGATGGGCCTTCTTGAATACGTCGTGGAAGGCAGCGGATCCTTCCGCATCATCTACGCAGAAAGCGAAGAAGAGGCCAAAGCCGGCACCGAGGCGGACGTGTGGGAGGAATTCAACATTCCCGAAAGTAACAAGGAATCCAGGCGCCGCACGCCTTTCGCAATGGCGCTTCGATTTGCGAGGTTCCAGGTCCTTTCGGGGGATCTGAAGATCAAGAGCGTCAAACTGATTTACGAATACCTGCCCATTCCCTATCGCGGCGCGTTCCGCTGCAACGATGAAGAGATCAACAAAATCTGGGACGTGGCGGCCTATACGCTCCATTTGACCACTCGCGAGTTCTATCTGGACGGCATCAAGCGCGACCGCTGGGTCTGGTCGGGCGACACTCGCCAAAGCGTGAACATGGCGGCGTACCTCTTCGCGGACAACCCGGTCGCAAGGCGCACGCTGACCCTGCTCGGAGGCAAAGACCCGATCGGCGCGCACGTCAACACGATCCTCGACTATACATTCTTCTGGATCATTGCCGTGGACGAGTACTACATGTACTCCGGCGATACGGAATTCCTGAAGCAGATCTGGCCACGTGTCAAGGCGTATGCGGACTGGAGTTTGTCGCGCACCGACAAGGACTCCTTCGCGGTCGGACGGCCGGGAGATTGGGTGTTTATCGACTGGGCGCCCGGGCCGATGAGTCTTCATGGCGGGGCCGTATCGTTCCAGCAGGTGCTCTTTGCCGAGTCGCTCCGGATCGCGGCCCAAATGGCCAGTGTGGCAGGTGACGAGGCCAAGGCCAGGGAATACGGCGAAAAAAGCGCCGAGCTGCGCGCGAAAATAATCCCCACATTCTGGAACGACGAGAGCAAGGCTCTGATGCACTTCAAACCCGAAAATGGAGAACCGGCAAAGGAGCTGACCCGCTACGCCAACATCTTCGGCATTTTCCTCGGCTACTTCGACGAGGCGCAGAAAGAGGCGGTCGTCCGGAACGTGCTCGACAATCCCGACGTGATGGGCATCAAAACGCCTTACTGGCAGTACTACGAACTGGAAAGCCTTTGCGCGATCGGACGCCAGGAAACCGTTCTCAAGCGCATCAAGGATTACTGGGGCGGAATGCTGAAACTCGGCGCGACCAGTTTCTGGGAAGAATACGATCCGAGGGTGGAAGGCGTGCAGCACTACGCGATGTACGGCCGCCCGTTCGGCAAGTCACTCTGCCATGCGTGGGGCGCGAGTCCCGTCTATCTCCTGCCAAAGTATTTCCTCGGCGTAAAACCCACGAAACCTGGCTGGGAGGAGTACGAGGTGCGCCCGAATCTCGGCGGTCTTGAGTGGATGGAGGGGACGATTCCGACACCGTTCGGCGAAATCTGCGTCAAGGTACACGGCGACAAAATCGAGGTGCGCTCCACCGGCGGCAAAGGTACGCTTATTTATCCAGACGGCCGCCGGGAGATCATTTTGCCGCAGACTGTTACGCATGAATGAAGAGTGCGTTGCGGTAAAAACTCACGCAAAGTCCGCCAGGTTCGCAAAGTTTTGAATGAGAAAGATTGGAAAAGACATTTTGAATACTGCATCTACAATCCATACAAAGTTTCACCCGGGTTCAAAATCACGATGGTTTATCATGGCCGCGATAGTCTGCGCTGTTTTGGCGCTGCTGACACTTGAGGCAAAAGCGGAGGAACTACTCGTCCGAATCGCGGAAATCGAGGTTTATCCGGAACATCTGGAAGCCTACCTCGCGGCCGCGAAGACCGTCGGAGCAGAGTCGGTCGCCAAAGAACCGGGAGTCGTGTGTATCTTCCCGATGCAGAAGAAGGAACAGCCGACGCAGATCCGCATCGTCGAAATCTACCGCGGCGAGGCGGCATACAAGGCGCACCTCGAAACGCCGCATTTCAAGACGTACAAGGAAGGGACACTGCCCATGGTGAAGTCGCTCCACCTCGCGCCAATGCAGCCGCTCGACCTGGAACACATGAACCTGATTTTCAAAAAGGAAGCCGGGAAATGAAGATCGTCAAAATCACGGTGCTTGAGACCTCACTGAACCAGGCCTTCTGCGAGGAATATGCCGTGGAGGGGCTGGAACCCTGCCCCATCCTGAAACCGGGGCAGGTGTTTTACGCGACGAATACCTGTCCGAAAGGAATGTGCGACGCTGCCTGGCGCACGATCAACCAGTACGTCTTCGCGCTTGCCTGCGGAGTGCGTGAGTTCTACGGCGGCGGCTGGATGAAGAACCCGGGCGAGGTGATCACGTGCTGCAACGACGGACTTCGGCCCGTGTATTTCAAACTTGAGGCAACCAACGAAGAGGCCGGGCCTTTTCTTGGCAAGTAATCATTTCAACAGTAGAAGGAACAAACTATGATCAAACAAATTACAGGAGGAATCCTCATGACACTGGCAATCGTGGCAAACGCAGCGGCATTGACGCCCAAAGAAACCGCTATCGTCGATATTGGCGCAGCAGTGGCGCGCGGCGAGCAGGACAAACTTGCGGAAGCGCTTAAAATCGGTTTTGACACAGGGCTGACGCTCAACGAGGCGAAGGAACTCGTCGGGCAGCTTTACGCCTACTGTGGTTTTCCTCGCGCTCTCAATGCGGCCGTGACGCTGATGACGATCGCCAAAGAGTGCAACCCTCCCGAGGGAAACAAGCCTTCGGCGTTCAGGGCCGACTATAACGCGCTTGCCGACGGCACTGCGAATCAGACAAAACTCTGCGGTGTGCCCGTGAAAGGCCCGCTTTTCGATTTTCATCCGCAGCTTGACGAATATCTGAAGGCGCATCTGTTCGGCGACATTTTCGAGCGCGACAATCTCGACTGGTGTACCCGCGAGATCGTCACCATTGCCGCACTTGCGGCCCGCCCGGAGACGGAGCCTCAGCTCAAGGCGCACATCGCCATCGGCAAGGGAAACGGCATCACCGACGAACAGGCGGCGGAGATCGTGCGACGCGTTCAGCTCCCACAAGACCCGAAAGACCTTCCCGCTGACTGGTCGCCGATCCCGGTGGGCGAGCCGAACACCGCGTACGCGAAGTTTTTCATCGGGAGGAGCTACCTCCACAAACTGACGCTCGACCAGGTTCCGGCGTTCGGCGTGACGTTCGAGCCGGGCTGCCGCAACAACTGGCACGTCCACCACGCCAAGACCGGCGGCGGGCAGATCCTGATCGTCACAGCCGGCGAGGGCTACTACCAGGAATGGGGCAAACCGGCGCGGCGGCTCGTGAAAGGCGACACGGTGAACATTCCCGCCGGCGTCAAGCACTGGCACGGCGCCGCGCCCGACTCGTGGTTCCAGCACATCGCGCTGGAAGTCCCCGGCACGGAACAGTCCAACGAGTGGCTTGAGCCGGTCGATGATGCCGCCTACGCCGAGGCTGTGGGGCAGAACTGACGCGCTGTACCCTAAACCAATTTAGCCACAAAGAACGCAAAGGACGCAAAGAGATATGGATGAGTTGAACGCAGCGTTTACGCAGCGCGTCGTAAACCACCTTTAAAACTTTGCGGACTTTGCGAACTTCGCGTGAGATAAATCACAATCATATAATTGTTCTGACGAAATGAACAAATTGTCTTCATTATTGGGGTGCATGGTGAGGGACCCGCTCCCCTCAAATCGGGCACCCGCATTATAAACGCTTCTGAGAATAAGTAACCCTCCCACTTGACTTTTTCATCCCTGTCGATTAAAATGAAGGAAGTTTTTTGGGAGGTTCATTATGAAAAAACCGCTTGCAATCCTTACACTTTTGCTTTTGGGGATCTTTATGGTATCCTGCAGTTGGGCCGACGAACTTCCTTCTAACCCTAAAGCTGGCGATCGAATCGTTCTGACGGCGGACGATATCGAATACGCTTTCCGCTGGTGCCCGCCGGGCGAGTTTATGATGGGCGCTCCCAAATCCGAATGGTTAGATCGCCCCTCTAGCTTCTGGCCGTATAACGAAACACCACACAATGTGAAGCTGACGAAGGGCTTCTGGCTTCTTGAGACGGAAGTGACCCAGGCGATGTGGCAGAGCGTGGTGGGTGAGAGCATAGAAACCAAGGCCAAACAAGGGATAGATGGACGTCTGTATGGAAAAGGCGCTAATTATCCAATGTATTATGTAAACTGGTATGACTGTCAAAATTTCTGCAAGAAATTGAGCGAGAAACTGGGCCAGCATGTCCAGCTTCCCACGGAAGCGCAGTGGGAATACGCCTGCAGGGCGGGTACGACGGGGGCTTATGCGGGAACACTTGACGAGATGGGGTGGTACGTAGATAATTCGGGTTGGACGACCCACCCAGCAGGGCAGAAACAGCCGAACCCTTGGGGCTTGTATGATATGCACGGGAACGTATGGGAGTGGTGTTCCGATTGGTATAAGAAAAACTATTACTCTAAGTCGCCAGCGAGCGACCCGACAGGCCCTGATAGTGGCTCGCTCGGCGTGTGCCGCGGTGGAGGCTGGGATGACTACGCCGGGAACTGTCGCTCCGCTTTCCGTACCGGGTACAGCCCGGGGGTCTGGAACGGGGACCTTGGCTTGCGGCTCCTTTTAGTTCCCAGTCAGGAGTAAGCGCGGCCAGCCTCCGGCTTTCTCGTACCCTCCCGTTCACAGGTCGGTAATACGCAAAATCTCGAACGCTCGCCCACCCTCGCAATCGTGATTCCGCGGGCTTGGGCTATTTCCCGCAGCTTGCGGTCCTGCGTCGGTGCGTACCTATCGGTGCAATATTAAATGGGAAAAACTGAAATTTATTCTGACGTTTCAGGAATTTCTCTCCTGGCCTCTTGACTTTGTTCAAAATCTGTGGTATGATGAGCAAATTCGATTTGTTATGCTCAAAAAATGGCAAATTTTGAGCAATCCTTTTGGACGATGCTCAATTTTTTAATAATTTTGAGCAATACATGGAAATAACCAATATGAAAATTGTACCTTCTGATTTCATGTTAGCTCCTCTTCCTCCGAAAGCAGATCTGGAAAGCCGTCCGGTTTTGAAACGTCACTCTGAGTTTGCAGGAAGCGAAGGATAGTTCTGAAATAGAAAACATTATCACGACCCACGATGAGCTGTATCATTCAGGAAGAGACGGAAACGATTCTAACGAGTAACCGTTGACAGTTTCCCTCTTGTAACTTTATGTAATTAGGGGGCTGGCAAGTCCATACCGGCAAGCGGATTCAAGACGCGTGACTCTGATCAAGAGGAACCACTAAAATCAGGGGCTCAACCCGATTCATCATTTTATCACACGAAACTGAAACAGGAGAAACCAACATGAACGTACTGATTTTGCAAGGCTCGCCCAGAGCGACGGGAAACACCGCATGGATGGCCGAAGAATACCGCAAAGCCGCGGAAGAGGCGGGGCACCAGGTGACGGTAGTCGATGTGTCGCGCAAGAAGATCGCCGGCTGCCTCGCCTGCGAATACTGCCACACCAAAGGCGGCGGCGTGTGCGTCCAGAAAGACGACATGCAGGAACTCTACCCGCTGCTGGCGGAGGCGGAGGCCCTTGTTCTTGCCGCGCCCATTTACTACTTCACGATGTCCGCACAGATCCAGGCCGCCATTCAGCGCTTCTACGCGATCTGGAAGCCGGCCAAGGTGCGAAAGACGGCCCTGCTTCTCTCGTCCAACTCCCCGGCGGTCTATGACGGCGCGATCGGAGAGTACCGCGGGATCATCAACTTTTGCGGCTTCGAAGATACCGGTATCATCACCGCCAAAGCCAGCGAGCAGAAAACCGACGAGACCCGTCAAAAGATCGCCGAACTTGTGGCAAAACTCGGCTGAACCCATGATGAAAAGGAAAAACGATCAAACAGGAGGAAACACCATGAAAAAAGTACTGATCATCTCATCCTCGCCACGCAAAGGCGGGAACTCTGACATTCTCTGCGACGCGTTCGCGGAAGGGGCGAAAGCGGCTGGGAACGACGTCGAAAAAGTGCGGATCGCCGAACTCAAGATCGGTTACTGTACGGGCTGTTACGCATGCCAGAAGACGGGCAAGTGCGCCCTCAAAGACGACGCGCGAGGCGTCATCGACAAGATGATGGCGGCCGACGTGATCGTTCTCGCCTCGCCGGTCTATTTCTACACGATCTGCGCCCAGCTCAAGGCCCTCATTGACCGTACGGTGGTCATTTATCCGAATCTCACGAACAAGCGGTTCTACTACCTCCTCACGATGGCGGACACGGACCGTTCAAAGTTCGGCGGTTCGCTGGCGGCGCTTCGCGGATTCCTCGACTGTTACGACGGCAGCGAGGAGTGTGGCTTGGTCTGCGCCGACGGCGTGTACGAAAAAGGCACAGTCAAAGACACCCCGTTCGTCGCCGAGGCAAAAGCCCTTGGAAAGAGTGTCTGACGACGACTGACGAAAGACTCCGGGACGCCCACATTGGCTCGGCTTTTTATACCCCCCGAGCCTTATTTGCCGGCAACTCCATCCGGGAAAATCCGGGGCCAGAGAACAGAAAACAGATATACCTTGCGACTGTCTTTATCCCCGTACTCGATGATCCCCCACACCGTTTCAACAGGCCAAACACTCCGCATATTCCGGCTTTCGTGCAGGTACGAGCGGGAAAATAACGGGCAATGGTTGGAGTGGTGTGTGAGGAACGCGGGATGGGGAAATTCGCCTTTTGCGGGTTCGTGGATGGAGGTTTTCAGTTTGGCACATCTGAAATAATTTGCCAAGTGGAAAAAAGTCTTCCCAAGTCTGTTTCTGGCAAATTCGTATGATCAGGAAGACTGAATTTGGGACCAAATGGGCACGTCTTCGTGTCTCAAATCATATCGAAATTGTATTGCCAGTGGAATCAGAAGGCTCATTAAGCGAAAAGAAAGTTCCTGGGCAACGTGAACAGTCCCGTCCGATATGGTACACGTTCGGTTGTCACAAGAAATATGAAACACTCGACGAAAACGTTCATCACTGACCATAAAATGATCAGCACACCCCCCAGTTACAAAAAAATGGAAAGCGTTACCAGCTGTTTCAACAGAGATCTTATAGTGAAATCGCCGATGCTTGGTTGACGAAAATGAAATATTTTTATGAAGTTGAAAAAACGCGCTCTCACGCCAATTCTCATCGTAAAGACCAATGTTTCGCTTTTCTCCCTCACCATATCCCTGCTGTGAGACGTACCGCCATTGTATTCCTTGCGGTCCGCGGATCTCTTGCCATATCGCACGGGCAAACGGATTTCTGACATCGCTTGTTTGTGCCGCTGTGATAATGGGACGCCCCGTTCGATCAAGAATTTCTATCGTCCGCGCATCCCAATGAAAACGATATAGTCCCTTGGGAAAGATGACCGGCATTTCGTCAAACATTACTCTTTTCCTTATAGCATTTCCGCTTTAGCGCCACTTCCCTTATAGTTGGAAGGAGCATACAAACAGCGCGATCTTGTTAGGGTAATTCGTTATTATCCCAATCCGGGTTAATTTCTTCAGTTCATCCGGTAACCGCGTACCGGAAGAATAATTAAAACGCGGATTGATTCCGTGTATAAGAAATTTTCCAAAACTTCAAAACCTTTCCCAAGGTACAGGCCCAATCCACTTCCACCCTTTATTTAAATACGGATTTTCACGGATCAAAAGACACAGATACGTACTTGTCGGATGAGCCTTTTTTAAAAACTTTATGGGGACGACACGCAGAAACATCGTCCCCGTATTTTGCAGCCTAGTCACCAGGTCCTCTATTCGTTCGGGTACATTTCCAGAATCGACTTTTTAAACGGTTCCCACGGCCAGTGAGAGATCCATTCGCGGTACTGGAACGTCCCTTCTTTTTCCGCCAGATCAATGACGGCTCGGGCGAGCGCGCCGGGATTTTCCGGGCCGTAGAACGGCTGGCCTGACTTTTCGATCTCCGCTTTGACCTTGGTGTAATTACGCACCCAAAGCAGGTCGTACGAAAGCAACGCAACGTCCACGCGGCGTTTGAGGACCGGATCATCCTTGACCGCTTCCCGCGCCCGGGCGACGATCTCCGCCGACTGGTTAAACGACGCGGCGTCGAGCCATTTGTCCGTGTTCGCCATGAAGCAGTGCAAATAGACGTTGGACGCCCAGGCTTTGTCGTGGATGAAGTTCAGGTACTCGAGCAAAATCGGACCGGCTTTCGGGCCGTAATAGTTCACGAAGAACTCGTTCCAGAGCGCCTTTGCGTCCTGATCCGGGTTCCAGAGCAGGTGCATGATGACCCAGTATCGGGCGTAAACGAAATCGCTGACGGTCGTGTCGCGGTCGCCCTGCTCGTACAGTCCGATGGTTTTATTATCGACGAAGAACCGGATGTTCGGCGCCAACGCGCGCATGTTGGGGTGCGGCTGGAGGTAGAACGAAAAGTTGGTCACGTAGTCCCAGACGAAAAGCTGCGGCGCGATTTTCGCCCAGCCCTCGATGTCTTCCTTGAGTGTCTTGTTCGACTCGTCCGTCAGCGGCTTGAGGAACGAACATTCGATCGTGCAGAGCCGGACGATCACGTTATGCCGTGGCTTGATCGTCTTCGGCGGCTTGCGCGTGTACTGGTACGCCAGCGTATCGACCCACACGTTCGGGAATTCCTTCTCAATGTCCTCCGCGACTTTGTTGACGAAGTGGATCAGCGACGCCGAGTGCGACCCCTCCGCCTCATCCAGCGCGCGGCATTTCTCGCACTCGCAGTACCCCTTCCAGTCGTTCTGACTGATGGAGATGATCGTCGCGTTGGGGTTCTTCCGCAGAGCTTCCAGAGCGTTTTTGGTCAGCTCCGCCCGCATTTCGTCGTTGGCCAGGCAGAGCTGCGTGCCAGAGCGATGGACCTGCTCCGGCTTGAGCGACGCCATGAGTTCCTTCGCCCCCGCCGACGGCCACGCCCAGTCCGGATGCCCGAACTTCCGCACGCCGTCGATCTCCGGGAACCAGTCCGGGTGGTCTTTGAAGTACTTCTCGCCCGGGATCAGATGGTTGAACGAATGGACGAAGAACTGGTACGTGTGCCGTCCGCCCAGCTCCGGCCCCAGAGCGGGACGCGAGCCGTTATTCTTGCAACGGGCGGCAAAGACCGGGTCACGGAAGCCGACTTTGTACGAGGATTCGCGGTAGATCAGCTTCGGCGCGTACCGGACGTCCAGCGGCGCAATGGTCAGATCCGGCGTCTTGGGAACGGTCGATTCCGTATCCGTCCACCAGCGAACGCCGAGTTTATCCTCCAGAAACGTATAGACCGCGTAGAGCGTGCCGCGCTGGTCGTGCCCGGCCAGAATGATCGAGCCGTCGTCCAGTGACTTCATGAAGATCTCGTCCAGCCGGAACGTGGCGAAATCGACCGTCTTCTGCGCCCGGTTCGTTTTGCCTACGTAAATCGCCTTTGCCCCGGCGGGAAGGTCTTTTTCCGAAATCGTCCGGAACGCGGCCCCGGTGATTTCCGTCAGGTAGTTTTGCAGTTCCGCCGCTGCGGTCTTTTCCACCGGTGTCGGCTCGTCCGGCAAGACGATCGTGTACTCGGTTTCACTGTTGGTCGTCAGGGTGACGCTCTGGGCGTTGACCGCCGCTGCTGTTACAAGCAGAAGCGCCGATAAAATGAAGGTGAATTTAGTCATGGCATCAGGTGGGAAGGCAGGAAAAAGGTGGGAGGAAATGACGATTTTAAATGATTGGCTCATTTTCGTTTCCGAAAATACAGCAGTCCGAAGGCGCCGCACAGCAGCAAGAGCCACGCGGACGGTTCCGGCAGGGCGTTCGCGTCGAGGATGCCGGTGATGGCGTACTGACCTTCGCCGTACGGCACGTAGGCCAGGTCGGAGAAGTAGTACGAAATGACGTGATCGTCGATAAAATTGTTCTTGATCGAGGCGCTGTTACTGCCCGAGAAGACCGCGGTAAACTGTCCGCCGGACGGCAGGTCGCAGGCGTCCGCCAGGGTCAGGTAAATTTTGCCGTCACCCAATTCCAGGTCTCCCGAGGCGACCAGCGAGTCGTTCTGGCTGGGGGCCGAGCCGCCGATCTCCATGATGACCGACGCGCCGTCCGTAAGCGTAAACGCTCCGCCTACCTCCGCGGCACCGACCGAGTTGCCCGGTGAGAAGACCGCGTTGCTGATCGTCAGTCCGCCCGTGGAGCTGCCCAGCAGGTCGAATTCCCCGCCCGTGACGGTCAGGCTGGAGGCCATAATCGCCCCGGTCTCGCCGGTGTTCACCTTCAGCGTGCCTTCGCCGGTCTTCGTGATCGCCGCGGCTGCGATCGAGCCGATGAATTTGGTGTTTTCGGTGTTTTCAAGTGTCAAATTCTTGCCGGTCGAGTCGATTGCCGCAGCCAAGTCGGCGCTTCCGCCGGAAAGATTGTACAACGTTCCGCCCTGGGAAAGCGCCAGCGTTCCCGCCTGAACCGTCGTCGGGCCGGTGTATTCAGGAGCTTTGGCCAACGTCAGCTTTCCATTTTCAGTTCCGGTCAAAACCAGCGCGACGTTGCCGCTGATGGAACTCTGGAACCTCAAATCCTCGGATATGTTGTCGATCGTTAACGTTGACAGCGTGTCGGCATCATTAAAGATCGGACCTTTATTGCCATCGTTAGACAAACCCGCGAACGACTGGTTATGTCCGTTCATGTCCAGCGTTCCATAGATGAATGCCCGATTTGCGGTTCCCAAGGCGTTATCCGCGCCCAGTCTGACCCGGCCCTGCGAATTGCTGTTGGCATAGTTAATTTGAACGTTTCCGGTGAATGTTTCGTCGGCAGTCAGCCCCAATTCAATCCAGCCGGAACCGTTTTGGAACGTTAGTTTTCCGGAACCGGAGAGTTTCCCTGAAAATACGGTATCGGCAGTGTTGAACAATTCCAGAGGAGAGGACCCGTAATCGAGATTTCCCGCGCCGGAAAGGTTGTAAAGCTTATTGCTCGTGGAACTGTTCGAGGTCAGAGCCAGCGTTCCCGATTCAATCGTGGTCGAGCCGGTATATGCAACAGTTTTGCTTA
The DNA here is from genome assembly GCA_030530205.1 of Thermoguttaceae bacterium. GTDB lineage: Bacteria > Planctomycetota > Planctomycetia > Pirellulales > Thermoguttaceae > RGIG3701. The sequence goes on from JAUMVK010000026.1 coordinate 47,610, forward strand.
ACGTCTGCTTTCCGGTTCCTTTTATGACCAGAGCGATGTTGCCCTTAATGGAACTCTGGAACGTCAAATCCTTGCCCGTTGTGTCAAGCGTTAACGTCGAAAGTGTTGTTAAATTATTGTAAATGGACCCTTTATCGCCATCGTTATGCAGACCCTTGAAGATTTGGCTGAATCCGTTCATATCCAACGTTCCGTAGATATTTCCCTGACCGGCATTGGCGCCAAAGGGCTGATCCGCGGCCAAACGCATCTTACCGTAGTTGCTATTGTCTGTCCAGTTCGTCTGAACGTCGCCTGTAAAGGCGTTGTCCGCGCATTTTGTTCCCATGATGACCCAGCCGGAATCGGCTAATACTTCCAGTCTGCCGGAGCCTTTAATATTGCCGGTAAAGGTCATGCTCTTGCTCCAGCCAGATTTTAAAGGCTCATCCGGTAACTGCGTACCGAAAAAATAATTAAAAAACGGCCGGGTTCAGTGTATGTTTTTTATCTCACGCGGAGATGCGGAGACGCGGAGTTTTTTGTTGGGACGTTTGAACCCCATAAAGCCGTTGACCATTCGCTCAAACCCTGTCTTGAATCCTCCGCGCCTCCGCAGCTCCGCGTGAGGCCTGATTCTTCCAAACGCTGAATGATGTTTTTAAACCACAAAGGACACAAGGAGCATTTTCTTGTCACCGGTCAACGCTCGGCGCAATGAAATCTTGATCATTTTTCACTTTTCTCCTCTTTGCGTCCTTTGTGTTCTTTGCGGCAAAAAAACTTGGTGTTTTTATCTCACGCGGAGATGCGGAGACGCGGAGTTTTTAAGGTTGGGATGGTTGAGAACCAGCGCCTACTCATTCTCTAATTCTCCGCAACTCCGCAACATCGCGTGAGATCTGAAAGAAAAGCTGCCGGTCTCTCCCAGGCAAGGAATGAGGTTTTTACTGGTAGTTCCTGATGCGGACATCGATGGACGTGCCCTTGAGAAGTTCCGCCACGCGCTGGACCGGGGGTTGCACTCCCTGCCCCCGCCCGGAGAGACGACGTTTTTATCTTTGAATTCCATCATTGGTATTCCTTCAATTTACAACAGGACACCATGTTTGCGGAGGATTTCGCGCTTACGGGCGGGACAGGCGGACATTACCTCCTTCGCCGCCGCAATTTCTGCCTCCAACGCCTCCACTGCCGCGACAACCTTCTTCTGTTCCTCAAGAGAAGGAAGGTTTATAGAAAGCGCAGTAACTCTGTCGGTGGATGCGCGATGTGCACGGTCAAACCCTGCCAATTTCCCCGCCTTGTACAAAGCGAACGCAACGAATTCTGCAACGGCAAAACTTTCATCTACACGCAAAACGCCGCAATGGTCTGTCGGATAAAAAGGCTTGTCCTTTTTAATGCAATTCACCATCCAGTCTCCATCTATTCCCCAAAGTACGGAATCTACTGAGAAGTCCGTTAGCGTTTTGAGTAACTTGTTTATCCTTCCAAACGGCATGCGTACGTTTGCACTATAAACAGGAATGTCGTAATCAGGGGAAACCTCCGTACCAAGTACACGCCGCCCAATTTGAAGAGAGAATTTACTATCGTCTGAAAGTTTATATGTACATACTGCTTTTGTTTGCGCCTCATCAAATAATGCCGCAATCTTCACTTTGGCGTCTTCAATGGTTTTCTTCGCCTTGGCATAGTCTGCATCGGCCGCCGCACACTCCTCCGCTACGGCCTGCTGTACGGAAAGAGGTGGGAGAGGTATTCCATATTTTGGTATATCGTCCTTGTTACCTCGCGGCATTTTCATGCCTTTAACACCATTCATCATGAATTCAAAGAAATCATTTCGGCATAGCAATTGGGCGAGGTATTCGGGGATACAAGAGATGGGTTCGTTTGTCTCGTTCCCTTTGTCAGGAGATGTCAAGGGGGTCTCTCGGATCCTGAACACTAGCACGTCAGGCGAACATCCTCCATCACGATCAGCCAACCACAATTTCTTCAGATATGGACGAATATTTGACACAAGAATATCACCCTTGCGGAATGAGATTATACTATCGACATTCGGTGTCCCTTCGTACGGAATTACTCCGTTGCATTTCGGAAGCATGTTTTCCGTGGAAATGTAAGCGGATGGGTCAATTTTACTATAATCTGTTCGTTCAGTGACGTATGGGGCCACATCTCCAAGTCGCACAAACTGGAAATTACTCGATACCATCACCCTCTCCGCCGCGCTTGTCTTTATCTGTTTGTCGAAGGTCACGGCGTCAAAGTCGAGCATGTCGGTAAGCAATACGCGGCGGGTGAATGGTTTGAGTTCTTCAGGAATGTCCGTGAGGATACCCCTGAAGTTCTTGCGGATGAGCGAGTTGAGCTTGGGCGCATCCTCATTGTCCAGGCGCGAGTTGTCGAACAGCGGCGTATTGATGGACTTGATTCCCCGGTTGCGGGAGAGTGTGTCCTCTTCGGCCGTCGTGGAAGTCGCGCTTCCCAAATATTTGATTCCTTCGTTGCCCTTGGCGCGGCTCCATTCGTAGCCAAGAAACGCCTTGGCGGCTTTCGTCTCCGTTGGCATCTTGACGAGCAGCACGGGAACGGGGTTCGAGTCCGCAAGGAGGAAGTAATAAAGCCTGTCACGCTCCTGGGCGCGGATGAAGTCCTGTACGTCCGTCCCTTTCTTCTTTGCGTTCTTTTTCGCGAAGGTTTCACGGTACGCTTTGAAGGCGGAAGTATTCCAGAGTTCAGAGGAAGGGGGCAGAGTTCTGCCAAGAAACAATTTGTATTCTTCGAGATCAAATCCACGCTTGGCGCAGTAGCGTTCGAGCGCGTCGGCGTCGTTGAAAACCTCATCGCCGTCGTGTTTCGATTCAAACCATGCTTTGACCCGGTTACGCCAGTGGTCGGCGAAGTCCGGCGGAGCGTCCTTCTTACGGAGAAAGAGCGTGATAGTGTTTGTTCCCGTCATCTCGAACGTGCCGGAGGCAAACTCGGCAATGGCGATTATATCGAAGTTTTCCAGAATAATCTCGCGGCAGCGTGTATAAACGCCGTCGCCGTTAGAAAGAATACTCGCGGGAAGGATGATTCCCGCAATACCGCACGGCTTGAGAAGCTGCGCGGCGCGTTCCACGAAAAACGTCTCGATGGAGTTGTTCTTTGAAGTGTCGGAGACGCGCTCCGTGAGGTCATAGCGTGCGCGGTCGTTTTCGGGCAGCGTTTCGAGAAAACCTTTTACGGAATAGGGAGGATTGGCGATGAGTATGTCGAAGGATTCCTCCGGCATATCGGGGGAGTTTACAAGAGCGTCCGCATAAACGATTTTGATTTCATCCTCACCATACATGAACGCAGCAACCTTGGCGACCTTCGAAAGCCGGTATTCCTTCTCAACGCCTGTAATGGCGGAAAAGAAAGCCTTATCATTCCCCCGGTGGTAGATGTTAATGAACGGCTTGATCTGCTGGGCGTACTCGTTGAGGAAGTGCCCTGCGCCGCAGGAGTAGTCGATGACCTTCGGGGGAACTGGCATGTTCCGTATCATTTCCTGAAGCGGCAACGATGAGACGATGAAACGCACGACAGGCAGCGGAGTAAAGAATTGGCCTTCCGACTGTTTTACGCCGTTGTCGAGAAACCCCTCAAAAAGGTCCCCAAGAAACTGATTGGGTTCGTCCGTTACGAGGCGGATATCCTCAAGCATCTGGACGATCTTCAGGAGGATCGCGGCGTTCTCAAGGAAAAGGCGTTCGTTGTGGACGTCGATGAAAGAGAAATCGTTGTTGGTGTAGAACTTCAGGCGGCGGAAGTAGTCGAGAACGGCGTCTTTTGTAGCGTCAGGATCTTTCTCGAAACGTTTGAACGCTTTTCTAATGTCCGCTTCGCGGATGTATGTAACAGTTTCGCCGAGGAACTCTTTCATGCCTATAGAGTAAAGACTCTCGAGGCGGTCCTGAAGATCAAACGGGCTGTCGTAAGCAATGCCCTTCCAGTAGAACATCAGCTCGCCGCCGTTGCGGCTTTCGTCCACGACCTTGGCGAGGAAGAGATTCACCAGCTTGTCGAATGCGTTTTCGCGCCCGCTCACATTGTGCTGGCGCAGGATCGTAGCAAACTCGTTGTACTTACTCTGCATCGAGGCGTGATCGATCTCGGAGAGATCATCAAGGGAATACTTGTTCTTGCCGGGCTTGTATGCGGCAATATCGGGTTCAAAAAGTCCTACGGTGGCGGCGTCGAGGCGATAGGTGTCGCGCCATACGGCAAAAAGTCCCTTGGCATTGGAGGCCTTGGCGTATGTCTTCGGTTTATCGAGCGTCTTGAGGTATTCCTCGTTGTCCTGGACGTTTATCAGGTAGTAGTCGCATTTGACTTCCTTGTCATCAATAAGATTGGATGTGTAAAGGCAGAGAAATTGGGTGGCGCGTTCCTGATGGAAGTAGGAAAACAACTGCCCGCCGTCCTCGCAAGTGTCGCGCCATGCGGATTCAAACTCGCGTCCCGGCGTCTTGCACTCGATGATGAGGAGGGAATGTTTGCCGGATTTGTCCGTCGTGCGTACCCAGATGTCGGCTCGCGCCGCCTTGTCGTTGTGACCAAACCTCCACGCCGGCTCCAGTTCAAGGTCCTTGGGCTTATACCCCTTTTCGAGAAGTCGGCAGACACACTCGAACACGACGAAATTCTCTGGCTTGGAGAAATTCGAGGTCGTGGCCATGGTAACGGTGATACCGGCTTCTTCGTAGAGAAATTTTTTATTCGCGCAGTCAACGCGCAATTCGACGCCACCAAGAAAAGAACGTCGCCATGTGTCACCAATCATGTCCTTCTCAAAATCGAGTACGGACAAGAGACTTTCCATGGGGAATTCTACCATAATAATACTTACCTTTCTACTTGCATGATAGGTCGTGAATAAATACCGCAGGTGCGTTTTATCACATTTCTCCTACTGATAGTTCCGGATACGGACATCGATGGGCGTATCGGTGAGAAGTTCCGCCACTCGCTGGACCGGCGTTTCCGAGTAATGGTACGGGAAAAGGACCTTCGGGTTGATTATCCGCGCCGCCTTTGCGACCTGTTCCGGGGTCATCGTGTACGGCTGGTTGCAGGGCAGGAAAGCCACGTCGATGTTCTTCAGCTCCACCATTTCGGGAATGACCTCCGTATCGCCCGCGATGTAGATGCGCAGCCCGTCGAGCGTCAGGACGTAGCCGTTGTCGCGTCCCTGGGGGTGGAACTTCGTGTGCCCCGGCGAGGTGTTGTAGGCCGGAACCGCGTCAAGTTGAATGCCTTTCGCGATCACACGGCTGTCGCCGTTCTCCAGCGCAACCCCCAAGCCGAGTTTCTTCTGAACGGCGGGATTGGCGAAAACCTGCGTCCCGGCCTTTTTGAGCGCGTTGATTGCGGCGGGGTCGCAATGGTCGAAATGCTCGTGCGTGATCAGGATGACGTCCGCCTTCGGGAACGCGGAATAGTCGGTCTCGGGCGCGTATTTCACGACGGGATCGACCTGAATTTCGAGGCCGTCGTACTCGATCCGCAGGCTTGCGTGCTTGATGGCGGTAATGGTGACGGTTTTACCGCTCTTTGTCTTGAACGTGTCGGTCTGAAAGCCGGCCGCGAAACATCCTGTGGTTAATGAAATGGTCATGGCGATCGCTGCAAAAAGGGTTAATGGTTTCATGAGTATTATTCCTCTCGTTGGGGTAATTGTGTGATCGGGATTTGTCTCACTCAAAGTTCGCAAAGTCCGCGAAGTTTTAAAGGTGGTTTACGATGCGCTGCGAAAACGCAGTATCTAATCTTTTCATTCAAAACTTTGCGAACGTCGCGGACTTTGTGTGAGTTTTTATTATACTTTCGTTGGTTGGGGCTCTGTTTAAGGACCAGTGATGTATCTGTATTATAAGATTTGGCCACACGCCCGCAAGGGGGGGGCAGAAAAGTCAAGGAGAAAGAATCATCCTGTTAAAGCACAAACCCGGCTACACGGAAATATTTTTCCAAAATCCGGAATCTTTACTGAATATTTACAAACCATTTAAATTCACTTAACATTCATCCCATATACTACTTATGTAAGGCGTGAGGGATGTCCTCCCCGAAAACAATCAAAAATTTCCAATAAGGAGACTGAATCATGAAAAAGATCACCATTTCCATCGTTGCTTTGCTGTCCGCTGCGTTGCTCTGGACTTTGAGCGCTTTTGCCTGCAATACTTCCGCCCAAGGCACGGCTGAAGAGGGGGCGTCCGCCCAGGCCGTTAGCGAGCAGCCCAATGGGGAACAGCCGATTTCCCAGCTGACCGAAGATGAAGATGACGATGATGCCGACGACATCGACGACGCGGATGACGACGACAAAGACATCGAAGACGCTGAGGACGCCGAGGACGAAGACGAAGATGACGTCGCAGACGTTGAAGAAGCTGAAGAAGCTGAGGACGTCGAAGAAGCTGACGAGGACGAGACCGAAATCGCTGAAATCGAAGTCGCCGAGACCGGTTGCGAGTCGGCCCTGTACATCGCCGCCAAAAGGGGCGATCTGGCGAAGGTCCAGGAACTCATCGGTCAGGGCGCCAATGTGAACGCCACGTCTGAAGACGACGAAACGGCCCTCCACGCCGCCGCTGACAAAGGCCAGGTCGAAGTCGCCCGATTCCTGATCGAAAAAGGCGCGAACGTCAACGCCGAAGACGAGGACCAGACTACGCCGATCTTCGAAGCCTGCGACGGATCGAGCCTCGAAATGGTCCAGCTCCTGGTCGAGAATGGCGCGAACATCAACGTCACGAACGATGATGCCGAAACGCCGCTCCACGTCGCTGCTGAAGACGGAACCCTCGAAATCGTCAAATTCCTCGTCGAAAAGGGTGCCAACGTCAACGCTGTGAACGAGGACGGCCGCACCCCTGCGGAAGAAGCCGCCCGCGAAGGCAACACCGAGATCGCCGAGTTCCTCCGCAGCTGCAAGTAAGCCATTCCATCTCGTTTAACTACCTAAGGCACTCAGCAATGGGTGCCTTTTTTTGTGTGTCATCACGAAATTCCACGCATCGAAATACGGGAACTGAAAACGTATTCCGGAACACTGAAAAAGTGGCGATTATTTTAAAAACGCAATTCTGGTGCAATAAAAACCACAAACAGAACGTTTTACCTATTAAATATGCTGGCATTTTTATTGTGACATGTACCTGTGATAGCCATTTCACTCTATTTCCCCTTTTTTTTCAAGGAGACGTTTTAATGAAAAAACTGTTTCTGATCGCGCTGGCGGTTTTGGCAATGCCTTTGGTGTGCGTTGCTGACGATGCCGCCCCGGCTGCTCCGAAAGAACCGGCAGCTCAACACAAACGCGGTGATTTCACCATCTTCAAGTTCGACGCCAACAACGACGGCGTTGTCACGAAAGACGAACTGCCCGCAGACGCCAAGTTCCTACTGCGTTTGTTTGATCGCATCGATGCCGACAAAGACGGCAAAGTGACCAAGGCGGAAGCCGACACGTTCCGAGCCGAAATCAGGAAGAAGATCGAAGCCCGCAAAGCCGCCGCCAAAGACGGCAAGGGGGCTTGCTGCAAGAAAGCGGATGCGCAGAAAGTAAAGGAGCAGAAAACAAAGACTGAAAAAGCTAAGGCACAGAAGACCAAGGCTCAGAAAGTAAAGGCGCCGAAAGACAAAGACAAGAAAGCCAAGGCTCAAAAGGTTAAGGCTCCAAAAGCCAAGGCCAAAAAAGTAGATGCAAAGAAAGCAAAAGCCAAAGCTCAGAAA